>CBDCLY010000018.1:0-48452 GCA_965218715.1 Vicingaceae bacterium | reverse complement strand
TGAAGGTATACTTGCCAATACATTAGACGCCTGGCGATAATGAATTTCTCTATGGAGTATATTCCTTTTGCTTCTACACAAAGTTGCCCATCTTTTACATTCAGCATGCTAATGATTCTATCAGCATTGATCACTCCTTCAGAAACCCCAGTAAAAAAGCTATCTCTTTTAAGATAATCAAGCCTGTCCATGTCTAACTGACTGGAAATTAACTGATGAAGAAACTCCTTTTTGTAGTTGTTATTGAAAATCTCAATTGCCAAGCTTAATTTTCCTTCAAACTCTTCATTTAAGGATTGCATAAACAAGCTTGAAACCTCCTCATGTGTGATGTTAGGCACAATACTATATTCAAGAGCATGTGAAAATGGGCCATGTCCAATGTCATGCAAGAGAATTCCTATTGCAGTAGCTTCAGCTTCTTCTTCACTTATTTCATGACCTTTACTTCTAATCACCTCGATGGCTTTAGTGGTTAGAAACATAGCACCAATAGCATGATGAAAACGGGTGTGATGAGCACCTGGATATACTAAATGAGTAAGGCCTAATTGCTTTATTCTTCTTAGGCGCTGAAAATAAGGGTGCTCGATTAAATCAAATAGAATATCAAATGGCAATGAAATAAACCCATAAAGAGGGTCGTTAAAAATCTTCTTCTTATTATAATTTAATTTTTCCAAGTCCTAATCGCTAATTTTAACCTCTCATTCTAGAAAACGTTTGATCTAGGCTGAGCTTTAATAAATTTAATTGAATGACGAATATAAGAATACTATGGGCAGATGATGAGATTGAATTGCTAAAGCCTCATCTCATTTTCTTGAAATCTAAAGGCTATGAAGTAGTCTCTGCAAATTCTGGGCTTGAAGCTTTAGAGTTAATTACCGAACAGCGATTTGATTTGGTCTTTTTGGATGAAAATATGCCTGGATTAAGTGGACTTGAAACCCTTAGTAAAATAAAATCTGCCAGCCCTTCACTACCTGTGATTATGATTACAAAGAGTGAGGAAGAGTCGATAATGGAAGAAGCTATTGGAGCGAAGATATCTGATTATTTGATAAAACCTGTCAACCCACATCAAATTCTACTCAGCATAAAAAAACACATCGACCAAGACCGTTTGGTAAGTGAAAAAACAAACATTGGTTATCAGCAAGATTTTAGAAATATTGGGATGAGCTTGCATCATCAAATGAGCTTTGAAGATTGGTCTGAAGTATACGAGAAGTTGGTTTATTGGGAACTAGAATTGGATAAATCTGGAGATGATGGATTGAAAGAAATCTTAGAGACTCAGAAGAAAGAGGCAAATTCACTTTTTTCAACCTTTATCGAAAATAATTATATAGATTGGATGAAGACAGAATCAGAAGACGCTCCTGAAATGTCTCAAACCATTTTTAAGAATAAGATTTTTCCTCACATTTCAAAAGAGGGTTCAACATTCTTAATTGTCCTGGATAATTTAAGATTGGATCAATGGAAACTATTAAAACCCCAAATTGAAGAGATTTTTTGGGTAGATAAGGAAGAAAGTTATTTAAGCATACTACCAACCACCACCCAATATGCAAGGAATGCTCTTTTTGCTGGACTATTGCCCTTGGAAATAGAAAAAATGTTTCCACAACTTTGGTCCAATGATGAAGACGAGGGAGGAAAAAATCTACATGAAAAGGCGCTGTTAGAATCTCAATTGAAACGCTTGGGTTATTCTCAAAAGTTCGCTTATCACAAAGTGCTTAACCCTAGTTTTGGAAGGAAGGTGGTGAGTGATCTACCTAACCAAATGAAAAACCCTTTCAATGTGATCGTTTATAATTTTATTGACATGCTTTCTCACGCGAGAACCGATACCAATATCATTAAGGAGCTTGCTGAAGATGAATCTGCATATCGCTCACTAACCTTATCATGGTTCGACCATTCTCCATTTAAAGAAGCCTTGGAAGTTATCGCTAAGAGAGGTGGTAAGGTAATTATTACAACAGATCATGGATCAATCCAAGTGAAAGAACCTAGCCGAATTGTTGGCGACAAGAATGTGAATACAAATTTGAGGTATAAACAAGGAAAAAACCTAACGTTTGAAGAAGATGATGTTTTTCACATCAAAGACCCAAAAGACGCATTTCTTCCAAAAGTGAATGTTAGTCAATCCTTTGTTTTTGCAAAACATGATTCCTTTTTTGCCTATCCAAACAATTACAATCATTATGTAAATTATTACAAGAACACCTTTCAACATGGAGGAATTTCTCTGGAGGAAATGATGATTCCAATTGTTCATCTTTCGCCAAAGTCTGGAAAATAGGATGCATTTTGAAATTGAAAAAGAAGAAGAGTTATCTAATATCTCTGAACAGGTAATTGAGAACTTAGAAAACAATCCTCATGTTCTTTTCTATGGCGAAATGGGTGCTGGTAAGACTAGCTTAATCAAAAATATTTGTAAATTGCTGAAGGTAAAGGAAGTGGTTAATTCACCAACCTATTCTTTGGTAAATGAATATGAAATGGAAGATGGTCGTTTGATCTATCATTTTGATTTGTTTAGAATTAAAGATTTAAACGAAGCGCTTGATATGGGGATTGAAGAATACCTAGATAGCGGTTCTCTTTGCTTTATTGAGTGGCCTCAATTAATTGAGTCCATTTTAGAAAAGCCATTTATTAAAATTGAAATGCAACAAGAATCAGCTTTACGATCAATAAAAACAAGTATTTGTAATCCAGCATGATGAGTGATGATGTAGTAAAATCCCTGGCGCGATCTGCGACCAAAATGTTGCCTTTAGAGGAAATGAAGGCAATAGATAAAAAGAATAGTTCACTTTTTATTGGTGTACCTAAAGAAACCTCTTTACAAGAAAGGCGTGTTCCTCTTGTTCCTCAGGATGTTGAACTCTTATGTAACAATGGACATAGAGTGTTGATTGAATCGAAAGCCGGTGAGAAAGCCAATTTTTCTGATCATGATTATAGTGAAGCTGGGGCAGAGATAAGTTACGATAGAAATGCAGTTTTTAAATCAGACATTATATTAAAAGTAGAGCCCATGTCTCATGAAGAAATTGATCTCATGGGAACAGGGCAAACCTTAATTTCTGCATTACAGTTGCCAGTTCAACCCAAAAATTTTCTTGAAAAATTGATAAGCAAGAAGGTCACTGCCATTGCTTACGACTTTATCAAAGACAATACAGGACACCTACCAGTGATTAGAGCAATGAGTGAAATTGCTGGAAATACTTCCATTCTAATTGCTGCAGAATACCTTAGTAACATGAATGGTGGCCAAGGATTAATGATGGGAGGGATATCTGGTGTAAAGCCAACGGAAGTGGTCATATTTGGGGCAGGAGCAGTAGCTGAGTTTGCTGCTAGGGCAGCTTTGGGCTTAGGTGCTTCAGTTAAAGTTTTTAGTAATAACACCTCCAAATTAAGAAGGTTACAGGAAGGAATAGGAGCTCGAATTTTCACTTCAACGATTCAACCAAAGGTAATGGAATCGGCCTTGAAAAATGCCGATGTTGCAATAGGTGCAATTCGATCAGAATCTGGAAGGTCACCAGTAATTGTAGGAGAACATCTAGTGAAACAGATGGAAGAAGGATCTGTAATTGTTGATGTAAGTATTGATCAAGGTGGATGCTTTGAAACCTCTAGAGTAACCAACCATAGTGAACCAACCTATCAATTGCATGGAGTAACCCATTATTGTGTTCCAAACATTGCTGCTCGTGTTGCTAGAACAGCTTCCTACGCTTTAAGCAATATTTTTGCTCCTGTTCTATTGGATTTGGCAGAAGGGGGAGGAGTTGATAAAAGCATAAAAAATGTGCTTTCCATTCGCTCAGGAATTTATTTGTACAAAGGGATGCTTACCAACAAATATTTAGGAGAGCATTTTAAGCTTCCTTCAAAAGATTTAGATTTATTATTAGCGGCTATTTAATATGACTTTTTGGAAACGTTTAAGAACGTACTTAGTAGGTGTAGGATTAGGACTGGTCTTGGTTTTTATTTTTTTTGGTGATAGAGATTTAACTTCTTGGACTCCTTCAGGTCGCATTTTAATAACGATAGATAGTTCAGAACAAATGATTAGTCCAATGGCCATTTGCCAATTGGAATGTTTAGATATCGATAAAAGTAAATTGCCAGAAATTTTAGATTTGGCCGACATTAACTATTCTGAAAGCAATACCAGAAAAGAACCCTGTCCAATTTATTTTCTAGAATCTAAATCGGAATATTCTGATACTCAATTGAATTTAGTTTGGGAGGTGTGTGAATTTGAAGAAAAAGTAAAACTAATTTCAATTACAGATCCAAATGAATCTTGCGAATGCTAAGTTTAAGCACTTCCTAGTCTTGCTTGAACCATAGTTGCCACTTTTCGAAACAATTGAGAAGGTTGATAATTTCTCCAATTCAAGGCATTCAATTGTCCGCCTAAAAGTAAATAATAGTCAATGTTGGCCTGTTGAATGTCTGCTAGAACATGCTCTCTAAAATTGAGAAAGCAAATCCAACCCTCTTCAACTTCATCAAACCATTCTTCGTAATAGGAGTCATCAGAAGTGTGAAAATTGAGCACATTCTCGCCAATAAGAATAAAGTGATTGATGCCTTCTTCCATCAACTCTTCCAATATGTTTCTTTTCAAAAACATCACGTCATTGTGCAATAAATCATTCCACTCTCCTAGCAGTTCTATTACCGCATATGATTGATCATAATCGGCCATTAAAATTTTTATGAATAAGGTCGGAGATTCTATATCATCCCATTGAGGATGGATCAGATGATCATAAATGGCATGTGTAAATTCAAACTCGCTATAGGTTCTTTCAAAGAAAGGAGATTTTGGGTCTTCTGAAGCTATGTAAAAATCTCTCCATAGATAAAAAGGTTCAATTAGGTGCATAGTTAGCTTTAGTAATTATCAATGACATTTCTAACACTTCCATGTTGTTCTAATAATTTTCTAGCTTCCTCATAGCTAATCTGTAATTCATCCATTAGCATTTGAATACCTCTTTTTACCAATTTGTTGTTACTCAATTGCATATCAACCATCTTGTTTCCTTTTACTCTTCCAAGCTTCACCATTACAGCAGTTGAAATCATGTTTAGTATTAATTTCTGAGCGGTTCCGGCTTTCATTCTGGTGCTTCCGGTAATAAATTCAGGACCAACAATTGCTTCAATTGGATGATCTACTAGTTGTGAAAGTGGACTATTCTCATTGCAGCTTATTCCTGCGGTTAACACCTCATTTTCTAAGCATTTTTCCATTCCTCCAATTACGTATGGAGTAGTTCCTGAAGCTGCTATTCCTATTACTACATCAGATTTTGAAACATTAAATTTTTTCAATTCTTCCCAAGCTTGATTCTTATCATCTTCAGCAAATTCTACCGCTTTACGAATGGCTTGGTCACCTCCTGCTATTAATCCAATTACTAAATCAAAACTAACACCAAATGTAGGTGGGCATTCAGAAGCATCTAAAATACCTAAACGACCACTAGTTCCTGCTCCTATGTAAAACAGTCTCCCACCATCCAATAGCCTTTGCGCTATTAATGGAACCAATTGGCCAATTGCAGGTATGGCTTTCTCAACAGCATAAGGAACAATTTTATCCTCTTTGTTCATGCCATTTAGCAGGTCTTCTATTGGCATCTTTTCTAAGTTGTCATACTTAGAACTTGATTCTGTTGATTGTTTGTTCATTGAATAAATTTAATTTTTTCCGTGGGTTTTCAGCTGATGCTTTATGAAATCTTTTAAAGAAGAATGAAAGTGCTCTTTAAACTCCTCCTCAAATGATAACTGTTTTTCGGAGTATGTTTTAAATCCTGTGAAACTCGCATTGTTAAGCTCAAACTTCTTCAATCGCTTCATTGCCGTAGCTGAGTCAGAAAAGTAATTCAATTCTACTAAGCTATATTTTATCTCGTTCAGCTTTTTTTCCTTTTGAGCCTGCTTTTCATTGGCATCAACTACCGCTTCTAATTCTATATAGAAATTGTGCATTTCTTGACTGGCTTCCAGCATAAATTTCGAAAATATCTTTTGTTTTTCCATTGATTTTAGATGCTTTGATAACTCACTGCTTTCTTCTCCATAGGTTTGTTTTAGAAATGCAATTGCTCCTTTTTCTCCAATGAAATTGGCAAGGTTCTCATTATAGCTAATGTTGTTTTTTACATAAATACTATGGTGGCAAAGCTCATGGATAATTATGTCGGCAAGAGCCCCTTCTGAACGATTAAGCATTGAACTTAATATAGGATCATTGAACCAACCTAAAGTAGACCATGCACTTACTGGTTTTAATTGAGTGTCAAATCCTTTATGATCTAATTCTTTCTGATTTTCTAGCCCTAATTGATGATTGAAATACCCTTTATAGGAAAAGGTTCCAAGGATTGGAAACTCCCATTGATAGGCTTCAATTTTAAAGCTTGGGCTTGCAGTTAACATCCACAAACTGGTCTGGTCTTTTTCATCATAAAAACTCGAGTAATTATCACTCGGGAGTAGCCCTAAATCATTTTCTGCAAAGGATTTAATGTCATTGATCAGGAGGAGCTTGTTTCTTAGAGAATCTGGAAGTTCCTTTTGACTTAATACGTCATCTATAGGAATTGAATTGGTAATTATGGAGAGTTGACCCTTCAGTTGTCTTATTCCATAAATTACAGATTGGTAATGAAAGAGAAGGAAACAAAAAATCAATAGCAGAAGACCTAATGAAATTTTTAAAAACCATTTCATCATTTAAAGTTTGCCTGATAAGATTGGAATTAAACCACTGAAGAAAAATTCAACTGCAATCACCATAACAATTAAACCCATTAACCTCATCATTATTTTATTCCCTGTTTCGCCAAGCCATTTGCTGACTTTCCCTGCACTCCAAAGGACTAAAAAGGTTAATAAACAGACAATTGCCATGCATCCTATCAGTATTGCTTGGTATTTAAAACTTGTTGCGTCTTCCATCAAAACAATTGCGTTGGTGATGGCTCCAGGACCACATATCATAGGAATGGCAAGTGGAGTGATAGAAATATCTGAGGCATATTCCCTTCTAGCCGTTTCTTCACTCATCTTTACTTTTACGAGTCGTGCTTGCAGCATATCGTAGCCCATCATAAAAAAGATAATGCCTCCAACTATGCGAAAGCTATGAACGGAAATGCCAAAAAAGGTAAACAACAATTGCCCAGAGAAAGCAAACAAAACCAAAGTTATGAAGGCAACAATGGTTGCTTTCTTTGCAGTTTTTTTTCTTTCTTGATTACTTAAGGCATTTGTCATGCTCATGAATACAGGCATAGTGCCCAATGGATTCATTAATGTCAGAAAAGAAGTAAAACAAAGAAGCCCGAAGGAAAATAGTGTATCTGGCATTTTAAATTAACAAGTTTTAAGAAGACTGCATCAACAATCTCATTAATGAGAGCGTTATAGTATCAAATTTCTAAAGTGTTAGTTGTTTTGTTTGGTAGTAGCCGGTTCGCAGATTTTGTCTGTGAGCCGGCTTTTTTTAGCACTATTTTCTTCTAGTAGCCTTTTCTATCTGGTCCCACATTTCTTTTGGAATTGCATCAAAACCAGTAAATTCTCCAGCATTGTATAACCATTCTCCTCCATCAATGGTAACAACTTCACCATTTACGTAAGCACTGAAATCAGAAACAAGGTAGGCAGCTAAGTTGGCCAACTCTTGATGATCACCATACCGTTTCAAAGGTATTCTTTTCAATGGGTCTAATTGATCTCTTAATGCTTCTGGAAACAATCTACTAAAAGCTCCTTGAGTAGGAAAGGGTCCAGGTGCAATCGCATTTGTTCTAATGTTGTATTTTGCCCATTCGGCAGCCAAAGAACGAGTAAGACTAAGCACTCCAGCTTTTGCTATTGCAGATGGAACTACATAACCAGACCCAGTCCAGCTATAAGTAGTTACAATGTTCAACATAGTTCCGGCATGTTTGTTTTTGATCCAATGCTTTCCAAGCAGCAGTGAGCAATTGTAGCTCCCTTTTAAGACTATATCAACAATGATATCAAATGCTTTAGGTGATAAGCGCTCGGTTGGACTAATAAAATTTCCGGCAGCATTGTTTACCAAAATATCAATGTTTCCAAACTTTTCAATACCAGTCTGTAGCATTTCTTCAACTTCTAATGGCTTTCTTACATCACAAGCTAAAGCTAGAACTTCGCCATCATGTTTTGCCATTAATTCATCTGCAGTATTTTGCAAAACTTCTAACTTTCTGCTGGCAATGATAATGTTTGCACCAAGGGAGAGAAAGTATTCACTCATTGATTTGCCGAGGCCTGTTCCACCTCCTGTTACAAGAATTGTTTTTCCTTTTAATTCTTGATCTTTAAACATTGCTTCTTTATAATTCATATTTTTCTATTGAGATACGATTTGCATGACTTGTGCGCAGATAATTGCACCAAAGGTTCCAACTGCATAACCAAATACGGCAAGTAGCACTCCTACTGGTGCTAAAGCAGGGCTAAAAGCTGAGGCTACAATAGGGGCAGATGCAGCTCCACCAACATTAGCTTGACTCCCAACGGCAACAAAGAAGAATGGTGCCTTTATCAATTTTGCGACGAGTAATAAAATGATGACATGAACCAACATCCAAATAATGCCTACTAAAAACAATCCTAGATTGTTGAAAATGGCTAGAATATCCATTTTCATTCCAATGGTTGCTACTAAAATGTATAAGAAAGCGCTTCCAAACTTCGATGCTCCAGCACCTTCATACTTTTTAAATTTTGTAAAAGAAAGTACTAGGCCAGTTAAGGTAGCTATAACTACAATCCAAAAGAACGCACTGGCCATAGATGTTAATCGATATTCGCTTAGCCATTCCTTTTTTGTTTCCATAAAAGGAGTAATTATATCTGATCCAAAGTGGGCTAGTGCGGTTCCTCCAAAACCAATTGCACAAATTATCATGATATCGGTTAAGCTAGCCGTTCTTGAAATGCTATTTCTATAAGCTTGTATCCCTTCCTTAACCTCTTCAATTGCACTTGAATCTGCTTTAAACCATGAATCAATTTTACTTGACATTCCTGCTCCAACCAGTAAGAAGGCCATCCAAATATTAGCCACAATTACATCAACAGTAATCATGGCAGAAAAAAGCTGATCCGATGAACCATATATTTCTTTCATTGCGGTTTGGTTTGCACCTCCGCCTATCCAACTACCAGCAACGGTTGCCAATCCTCTCCAAACTTCATCCGGGCCGCTTCCTCCAAATATTTCAGGAGCAAAGGCAGAAACGGCAAGGATGGCTACTGGTCCGCCTATGATGATGCCTAATGTACCCGAAAGGAACATGATGATCGCTTTTGGTCCAAGTCGCATGATTCCCTTCAAATCGATACTTAGGCATAGCAAAACTAAGCTACTCGGGAGTAAATATCGCGATGCAACAAAGTACAAAGATGATTCTTCTCCTGAGATGATTCCCATAGAATTAAGCAGAGAAGGAAGAAAATAGCACAATAGAAGGGAAGGGATAACTTTGTAAAATTTAAGCCATTTTGGATTTTTAGAACTCGATGTATAGAATACGATAGCTAATACAAACAGAAGAATGCCAAGAACTGTGGCATCATTAGTAAAAAGAGGAGAGTTAGTGCTTTCGTGCATGATTATTGTTTAAGAGGCAAGATAAGGTTTTAGTATCAAAATTCTTTCTTGATTATTCTTCTTCAAGAACAGAAAGTAATTTGGTCAATTCAAGTTCTTTGTCCTTATATCCATCTTTTTGAAATGCCCTTATTAAATTTTGGATAAGTCGTTTAATGATTTCTATATCTGAACAAGGAAGATAAAATTTATCTTTTGGTTCGATCTTTAACTCAAGTAGAAATTGATCAATATCTGATTTTTCAAATATTGCGCCTTGGTTGAATAGATTGAGATAGAATTGAATGGCTTCATGATTTAAATCTTCAATGTATTCAATTGGAAGTTGCGTGTATGCTAGAATAAAATGTTCTGGTAAATTAACACCATAGATAGGGATTTTTAAACGTTTTGCTAGCTCGATATAAAGTATGGATAGACTAATTGGACTTCCTTTCTTGGTCTCAATTACATGATTTAAGAAAGAATTTCTGGCAGAGTGAAAATTCTTTTTGTTTCCTTCAAAGCCATAGATGTCGAAAAACACTTTATTAATGACCTGAACTTTCTCTAATGAGGTAAGGTTGGAATTAATTTCCAACCAGCAGTCTTGAGTCAATTGATCTACAAACTCATTGATCTTTTCTAAATCAATATCAGAGTATTGGTATTTGGCAAGCAATAAAGCACCATTCAAAAGTGATCTATTTTCGTCCTGTTTCCATGCAATCAGGCCCTTTTCAATTTCTTGAACTTGAATGAGGTGGATTAATTCTTCTATCCTTTGTTGAACGATTCCATTAAAACAAGCTTCCCATTCTACTTCAAGTTGTGGAACAATTGTTTCTCCAATTCCTAGTATGGCATTGCTCACTTCTTGAAAAATTGCTTCATCTGGATCATCTAGCAATTGAATCAGTGCTTTAATTTTGGTTGTATCGTCCATCCATTATCAAAATTAAGTTTTATTGAAAATGGAAATATTTTTCTTCGGCTAGTTTTGAACGCCAAATTGTTGATTGCCTAAACTAATCGATCAAGAACTGTTTTAATCAGTTTAGAAATTGTGACATTATAGTCTTTACTGAAAGAATTGGCGTACCTGTTTGCAACAACCGCACAAACGGTGCAAGCATTATGTCCCATTAACTCGCTTAGACCATAAAGTGCTGAGGTTTCCATTTCGTAGTTTAACAATTGATGTTCATCAAATTTGAAGTCTCTAAAGCGCTCATTCTGGTCGTCACGCTTCGATGGAATTCTAATGGATCGGCCTTGTGGTCCATAAAATCCAGACGCGGTGATGGTAATTCCACGATGAAACCCATGACCAATTTTCTCTATTAAACCCTCAGACCCTTTAGCCAAATACGCTTGATTCAACCATTTTTCACCCTCAACTTGTTTAATAATTTCTTCAAAAATATGGGCCACATTTCCTTTCATTTCATAAGGGTAGAATTGAAGTAAGCCATCTAAACCTAAGGCATGCGAAGAAACAATAACATCATCTGCTAGGATGTTTTCTTGGATGGATCCACAAGTTCCAATCCGTACAATTTCAAGTGAAGTCAATTGGTCTTTGATGACTCTGTTTTCTAAGTCAACGTTGATTAAAGCATCCAATTCATTAAGCACGATGTCAATATTATCAGTCCCAATTCCAGTGGCTAAAGCAGTAATTCTTGTGCCTTTATACCAACCCGTATGTGTGACAAACTCCCTGTTTTCAATAATGTGATCTATTTGGTCGAAATAAGATGAAATCTTTGCTATCCTTCCAGGGTCACCTGCAATAATTACTTTATTTGCCAGATGTTCTGGTTTAAGTTTCAGGTGATAAATGGATTTATCCTGATTTAGAATTAATTCTGATGGAGCAATCATTTTCGCGCATTTAAGAAGGTTAAATATCTGAATTGTTTCTTGTTAATTTCTTTTTCATGCGACCGAAATTGAATAACTTTCTAAAAAATTAGCATTATGAAACATAGCTTTAACATCAGCAATATACTCGTTCCACTTGATTTTTCTGGATCCTCTATGAAGGCACTTCAAGCAGCCACAGAATTGGCTCAAAAGTTTAAGGCCAACATTCATCTTTTACACATTGTTAATCCTAGAACAACTGTATTGCCTAGTCTGAATGAAGTGGTCAACACAAGTAATTTTAAAGATGAAATAGGGCATCATTTAAATGAAATTGCAGAAAAAAACATTGCTCCTTTTAATATAGAATATCAAACAGAAATTCGTGATGGGAGTGTAGCAAAAGAAATTGTAGGATCTGCGTCTGATAAGAATTGTGACATTATTGTTATGGGAACTCATGGATTAAGTGGCGTTGAAGAATTTTTTATTGGCAGCCAGGCATACCGAGTGGTTACTGCGGCTACTTGCCCAGTTTTAACTATCCAAGAGAATAGCAAGCATGAAAGAATTGAGAAAATCGCTTTGCCTATTGATAGCACAGCACATACTCGTGACAAGGTTACAGAGACCATTGCTATGGCAAAAATGTATGATGCCAAAGTGTATTTGGCTGGTCTAATTACAGAAGACCATGAGGAAGAAGAGGCCATATTTAAGTTGAAAATGAAGCAAATTGAAGACATTTTAAGTGCTGAAAATATTCCTTTTGACTCTAAAGTGATTTATGGGGATGATATAGCAGAAATGACGAATAACTTTTCACAAGCCATTGGAGCTGATTTGTTGATCATTATGACTGAACAGGAGGCAAGTACAGGCCTTTTCGTAGGACCTCACGCTCAGAGAATAATTAATCAATCAAGGATTCCAGTTTTAAGTGTAACACCAATTGGAACCATTAAAGGTTTCTCTCAGGATGATTTGGCAGGTGGTTATCGTCCATTTTACGTTTAATAGTAAGCATGCACATAGCTGAACTGATTACCATTGGTGATGAAATTCTAATAGGGCAAACCATTGATACCAATTCTGCCTGGATGGGAAAAAACCTTAACCAGATTGGTGTTGAAGTTGCTAATATTCAGTCCATTAAAGACGAAAAGGAGTCAATAATTTCTGCCTTGGATCTGGCTTCTTCTAGGTCGAACATCGTTTTAATAACTGGAGGATTGGGCCCAACTCAAGATGACATTACTAAGGAAGTTTTAAGTGAATATTTTCAAACCAAACTGGTTCGAAACAAAGAGGCTTTAGAGAAAATTGTCACCTATTTCGAAATGCGTGGAAGGAAAATGTTGGAAAGCAACATTCGACAAGCAGATTTGCCAGAAAATTGTACCGTACTCAACAACCTTCTAGGAACTGCAAGTGGAATGTGGTTTGAGCGAAAGGATGTGGTTTTTGTTAGTATGCCAGGTGTTCCCTACGAGATGAAAGGTATAATGGAGACAGAAGTTATTCCCCGATTAAAGACAAAATTTAGTTTAGGTGGAGTATTTCACAAAACGATAATGACAGAAGGAATTGGAGAATCTTTTTTGGTAGAAATAATTAAAGACTGGGAAAAATCCACCATAAAAAAAGGAGTTAAAGTGGCTTATCTGCCTTCTCCAGGAATCGTTAAAGTTCGCTTAAGCATTGCTGGCAATTCCAAAAGTAAACTTGAAGCATTGCTTATTGATGAAGCAAGGCAATTAAAAGAACTAATCCCTTCATATTGTTTTGGCGAAGATAACATCCAACTGGAGCAAGTGATTGGAAATTTGTTGCTTGAAAAGAAGAAAACCTTAGTTTGTGCAGAGAGTTGCACTGGAGGGAACATCTCCAGACTGCTTACCAGTTGTGAAGGAAGTTCAGCTTACTTTTTAGGTGGAATTGTTGCTTATCACAATGAGGTAAAACAGCGGCATTTATCTGTGAGCTCAGATTCTTTGCATGAATTTGGAGCAGTAAGTGAAGAGGTAGTGAAACAAATGGCGCTAGGGGCTTTGAAAAATTTCAATAGCGATTTTGCTTTAGCTACATCTGGAATTGCTGGTCCAACAGGAGGAAGTGAAGAAAAGCCAGTTGGCACCGTTTGGATTGCTATGGCGCATCAAGGAGGTGTTGAAGCCAAAAAACTTCTATTTGAAAAACATCGAGAAAGAAACATTACAAGGGCTTCGTTAGCTGCTTTAAGCTTGCTAAGGCGGCATATTCTAGATTCTAAAAGTTAGGCTTAAGTAAATATTGGTTGTAAAAATGATCAATATGGTCAACTGCTTCATCAATAGAATCTGCAACAAAAAAGATGTCCAAGTCTGACTCGCTAGCATTTTGATGAGATGCTATCATGGTATCTTTTATCCAATCAATAAGACCTGACCAAAATGATTTCCCATAAAGTACTATTGGAAATTTTCCAATTTTTTGAGTTTGAATCAGTGTAACGGATTCGAAAAATTCGTCCAATGTGCCAAAACCACCTGGTAATACTACAAATCCCTGGGCATACTTGACAAACATGACTTTTCGAACGAAGAAATAATCAAACTCGAGAGACTTATCTTGATCAATGTAAGGATTGTGGTTTTGTTCAAAAGGCAGATCGATGTTTAAGCCAACCGATTTACCCCCTGCTCTATGGGCTCCTTTGTTTGCAGCCTCCATAATTCCTGGTCCACCACCTGTAATAATTCCATACCCTTTTTTACAAATCTGAAACGCCAGTTCATCTGCGATGGCGTAATTCGGATGATCACTAGGAGTTCTTGCTGAGCCAAAAATTGATACGCATGGTCCAAATCTTTGACAGGGTTTCAAATCCAGTCACAAATTCTGACATAATCTTGAATATTGCCCAAGAATCATTGCTTTTTACCTCGTTCCAGTCTTTAATGCTGAACTTATCCCTTATTTTCTTCTCATTTTCTTTTGCCATTTTCCAATTCTATTGATAAATATTCGGCCGTTGCGCCTTTTCCTTTTTTAGCTACAGATTCTGGTGAAACCGCTTGCCAAAACTTGCCCGCCTTTTTCTCCTCCCTCTGGACCCATGTCTATAATATAATCTGCCACTTTAATGATGTCTAAATTGTGTTCAATGATTAACATCGTATTTCCAGCATCAACTAAACGATTAAGTACTTGGAGTAGTATTCTTATGTCCTCAAAATGCAGTCCTGTGGTTGGTTCATCTAATATGTAAAAGGTTTTACCAGTTTGTCTTTTAGCCAACTCACTTGCGAGTTTTACACGCTGTGCCTCCCCGCCCGACAAAGTGGTTGAAGCTTGACCTAAATGAACGTATCCTAATCCAACTTCATTTAAGGTTTTTATTTTTTGCAAAATATAAGGTTGGTGTTCAAAGAAAGTGCTTGCTTCATTAATGGTCATGTTCAATACATCACTAATTGATTTGCTTTTATACCTTACTTCCAGTGTCTCTCTATTGTACCTCTTCCCTTGACATTCATGGCATTTCACATAAACATCGGGTAAGAAATTCATCTCTATGGTTTGAAGGCCAGCTCCTCTGCAAGTTTCGCATCTTCCGCCTTTCACGTTAAAAGAAAATCGGCCTGGTTTGTATCCTCTGATTTTCGCTTCTGGCAACTGACTATACAAATTTCGAATATCGCTAAACACGCCAGTATAAGTTGCTGGATTTGATCTTGGTGTTCTTCCAATTGGAGCCTGGTCGATTTCGATTACCTTGTCGATGTGTTCTAAGCCCGATATTTTTTTATAGGGCAAAGGAGTTTTTTTAGACCTAAACAAGTGTTTATTTAAAATAGGGTAGAGTGTATGATCTATTAAACTAGATTTTCCACTACCCGATACTCCAGTAACACAGATTAATTTCCCAAGTGGAAATTTGGCATTTACGTTTTTTAAATTATGCCCTTCGGCACCTTTTAGCTCAATGAAATCTCCACTTCCTTTCCGTCTTTTCTTAGGTATTTCAATTTGCAAAGAGCCATTGAGATACTTTCCAGTAAGGGTATTCTGTTTTATTAAGGATTGAGGTGTGCCCTGGTTAACTATTTCGCCTCCATGAACCCCAGCAAAAGGTCCAATATCAATGAGGTGATCTGCTGCAAGCATAATGTCTTTATCGTGTTCAACAACGATAATAGAATTACCGATGTCTCTTAGGTCTTTTAAGGCTTTAATCAGTCTGTGATTGTCTCTTTGATGCAAACCAATACTTGGTTCATCCAAAATGTATAAAACTCCTACTAGTTGTGATCCAATTTGTGTGGCTAACCTTATTCTTTGTGCCTCACCTCCAGATAAACTCCCTGTACTTCTATTCAATGAGAGGTACTCTAAACCAACTTCCATTAGGAAGCCAATTCTTGAATTTATTTCCTTTAGAATTTCACTTGCAATAATTTTTTTACGCTCATTAAAATATTGATCTGAGTCTTTAAGCCAGGTAGCAAGTTTAGCGATGTCTAAACTGGCCAAATCTGCGATGCTTTTGTTTCCAATTTTAAAGAAATTTGTCTGCAATTTAAGTCGAGTGCCCTTGCAAGTTGGGCAATTGGCTTTGTTCATGAATTGAATTGCCCATTTCGACATTTGTGGGGAAGGGTTCTCTTCAAACTGTCTTTCTATAAAAGCAATGATTCCTTCAAAATCAAAATTGAACTTGGCTTCTTTGTCTTCAATCAGTAAACTAGAGTTTGTTCCATACAATAATTCACTTAATACAGTATCGCTAATTTTATCAATGGCAATTCCTAAATCAATAGAATGGTAGTTGAGTAATATTTCTACCTGTTTAAAAATCCATTTTTTTTGGTATTTCCCAAGTGGACTAATTCCTCCATCCTTGATAGATTTTTTTCGATCTGGAATTATTTTATCAATGTTTATTTTGGAAATCTCACCCAATCCATTGCACTTTGGGCAAGCCCCATAGGGTGAATTGAAAGAAAATGAATTTGGCGCAGGTAGATCATATGAAATCCCGCTAGTTGGGCACATTAGGTTTCTGCTAAAGTACCTTGCTTTGGTTTCAGGCTGACCTTCTTCCAAAACCATCAATACACCTTTAGCTTGTTTCATGGCCGTTTCAATTCCATTCCTTAGACGGCTTTTATTTTTTTCATTTACTAGCAATCGATCTACGACAAGATTTATGTCATGCGTTTTGTAACGATCCAATTGCATGTTTCTTTCTATCTCTTTGATTTCTCCATCTACCTGAACTCTTAGAAAACCTTTTTTTGCCAAAGACTTAAAAAGTTCTTTATAGTGCCCTTTTCTTGCTTTTATTATTGGAGAAAGAATGGTGATGTTTTTTTCTAGAAACTGATTAATAATGATAGCCTCAATTTCTTTATCATTGTATTGCACCATTTCTTCTCCGGTTTCGGAAGAATACGCAGTAGCAGTTTTTGCAAAAAGCAGCCGTAAGAAATCATAAATTTCAGTGATTGTTCCAACGGTGGATCTAGGGTTTTTGCTTACGGTTTTTTGCTCGATCGCAATTACTGGGCTTAGTCCATCTATTTTGTCTACATCAGGACGTTCAAGATTTCCTAAAAACTGTCTAGCATAAGCCGCAAAACTTTCGATATACCTTCTTTGCCCCTCCGCATATATGGTATCAAAAGCCAAAGAAGATTTTCCACTTCCACTTAAGCCGGTAATCACTACCAGTTGATCTCGAGGAATGGAGATGTTTATGTTTTTTAGGTTGTGGACTCTTGCTCCTTCAACCGAAAGAACTTGCTGACTCATTTAGTTAAGCTTATTGAGGGTCAAGTAAGTATTCTGGGTCACTTGGTATTTTTAATGCGTATTTCTTCTTTGAAGGATTCTTTAGATAGGTTTGTCTTAGCCAAGGATTAAAATACTTCAGAATTTTATAGCTAATTTGATTTTCTTTGGCAAAACCAGCAAAATCGGTGATGCTTGAATCTAATTGGACCTCTTTAAAATTAAGGGGCTCATAGAGGTCTTTACTTCTAATTTGGAATCCATAATCCTCTGGATTCATAAAAATTTCTTTTACTGCAACAATTCTAAATACATACCTACCAGTTTCATTATTCAACAAAAGGTCGTAATAATTGTCAGTTTTTTGTCGTTCTAAAGCTCTACTTATTCGGCCCATCCCTGTGTTATAGGATGCAGCAACTAATGCCCAATCTTCATACTTTTCATAAGCATCATTGAGGTATTTGCAAGCTGCTTCGGTGGCTTTTTCCAAGTGATATCTTTCATCTACTTCATCGTTAATTTCCAAACCGTATTCTTGCCCAGTTTTTTTCAGAAATTGCCAGAAACCTGTTGCACCAGCCGGCGAAACAACATTTTGAAGCCCACTTTCTATTAAAGCCAAGTACTTAAAGTCATCTGGGATCCCATTCTTTTCAAGAATAGGTTCGATAACAGGAAACCATCTATTTGCTCTTTTAAAATAAAGGATAGTATTGGAGTGAAAGTAGGTATTGGCATGAAGTTCACGATCTAGGCGTTCAGCTACTTCAGGTTCTTTTAATGGGACTGCCATATCTGCAAATGACATGACCTCAGGAACACTCAAACTAAATATTTGGTAATTCTCTTGAATGGATGCAGTATGCAATTTATCTTCATTTTCTAAAGAATTGCTTGAAATAAATAATGCCAACAATCCTAAGATTGCGAATGGCAAAACGAGAAGACTAGGGAGTAGTTTTGTCCTTTTTTGTATCATCCGATTGTTTATTAGGTTTTGATAATCGTGTGATTAAAAATAAGGATAGAAACACGGATAAAATGTACAGTGAAAAAAGAATTGTAAACAAATGCACCCATTCTTTTAAAGAAAGCGCAATAAGTAATAGAAGGGCAGATATTAAACCGATTCCTGCAAGAATGAAGGCAACCGATTGATCAGATAGTCCAAGGTAAGAAAGGTGATGTGTAGTATGATCTTTTCCACCTACAAATGGAGATTTTCCTTTGGATATTCTATTGATTACCACTGAAGTGGTATCACAAAGAGGAACCAGAAATGCTAAAACAGGCAGTATGATTTGTCTCGATAAATTTATTTCAGAATCGTTGGAGTAATTCCATAGAAAATGAATGGAAAGCGCCGCTAAAATAACACCTAGAAATTGGCTCCCAGTATCGCCCATGTACATTTTGGAAGGATGCCAATTGAAGAATAAAAATCCAAGTAAGGCTGCCATTAAACCCAATAGCAATACAAAATAAACTGCGCTAAAATCAGATTGAAATAAGACCACCAAGAACATGCTCAATAAGGCAAAAATGGAGGCCACAGTTGTAACCGCATCCATATTGTCTAGCATGTTTATTGAATTCATTAGGCCAACAACCCAAATGAAGGTGATGAGGCTATCCAGCCAAAAAACATCGAATAAATGGATATAAGTTCCTGTTGAGATGAGCAGTATAGCACACAAAGCTTGAGCAAGAGATTTTAAGCTTGGATTCGTATTGTAGGCATCATCTGCCAAGCCAATTAGAAATCCTAGTGTAGAAGCACCAACAATACCGATTAGCTTAAGATCGAATTCGTAATTGCCTTCTGGGAACAAAATTGGGTATATACTGAGTTGGAATAAAAAGATGATAAAGAATGAAATTCCGCCAAGAGCAGGCTTGCTCGTTGTATTCCAGCGTATAACCTGGTCATCTATGTTTCTAATTCCCAGATTTTTAGAAAATTTTAAAAACAGTTTATTGATCAGAATGCTAAAAATAAACCCAGATAGAAAAACAAAAATGACTTTGACTAAAAAGAAATCTCCCATCTTAAAATGGATTTTTAAATTGACTAAACAAAGGAGCTATTTTGTCTTTTTCGGAAACATTAGCGTCTTTTACACCCCAATCAATATTCAGGTTTGGGTCATTCCACAAAATTGACCCTTCACTTTCTTTGTGGTATGGATTGGTGCATTTATAATGAAATATTGTGTCATCTTCTAGGCTTAAAAAACCATGTGCAAAGCCAGGCGGAATGTAAAATTGCAGCCGATTTCTTTCGTTTAATTCTATCGAATAATATTGGCCATAGCTTGGCGAATTTTTTCTAATATCAACTGCTACATCAAGCACTGAACCCTTCAATACTTGAACAAGTTTTCCTTGATCGTATGGTGGAGCTTGGAAATGCAATCCCCTAAGCACTCCTTTTTTAGAGCTTGATACATTGTCTTGTTTAAAATGAAGAATTGGTAAATTTTCTCCCCATTTATGCTCATTATAGGATTCAAAAAAGGTTCCTCTAGGGTCATTAAACACATTGGGTTTGATTAAAAACAAACCCTCTATTGGTAATTTTTCAAACTCCATTATTTTTTCTTTTGAAATGGTCTTTTCCAGAATGGCACTTCTTTATCACTTTCGTCATAATATCCGTAACCGTAGCCATATCCGTAGCCATAACCGTAGCCATATCCGTATCCGTAACCGTAGCCATATCCGTATCCATAACCGTAGCCATAGCCCCTTTTCTTAGAATCTACACCATTCAATACTACAGAAAGATTTTTTACTTCATTTTCATGAACCAGTCGGTCTATGCTCTGAATGAAATTCTTCCTTGAATATTCGGACCTGAAGATGTAAATGGGGTAATCTGCCTTACGAATTACCTCTACACCGTCTGTAACCAATCCTACTGGTGGATTATCCACAATTATTAAGTCATAGGATTTTTTCAGGTGCTCAAGAATTTTCTCAAGTTCCCCATTGATTATTAATTCTGATGGATTTGGAGGAACCGGCCCCGCAGTAATAAAATCTAAATTTTCTTGCTTGGAGTTATTAATGCAATTCTCAACAATGTCTTTGTTAATTAGCAAGGTGCTCATTCCTTTAGTGTTCTGGACATCAAAACCAAGGTGAATTTTAGGTTTCCTCATGTCCAAATCCAAAATAATTACACGCTTTCCACTAAAAGCAATGATGCCTCCTAGGTTGATGGCAATAAAAGTTTTTCCTTCTCCAGAAACCGTAGAAGTTACGGCCATTAGTTTAGGGCCAGGTTTAGAAGTAATGAATTGCAAATTGGTCCTAATTGATCTAAAAGATTCTGCTATAAGAGATTTGGGGTTTAAATTGACAATCAATTGAGAAACTGGGATGTCTTTTTTGTATTTAGGCACAATTCCAAGAACACTCACATTTGATCTTGCATATTTTACAATTTCGTTGATGGAGGTAATTTGATTGTGAACTAAGTATTTAAGAGTAACAATTAGCAAGCTTAAAATGATTCCAGCCAATGCGAATCCGATAAAAACGAATTTTTTGTTAGGTGAAATAGGAATGATGGACGAAGTTGCGTTTTCTAAAACAGTTAAATCAGAAACAAAACCTTCTTGTGAAATTGCATACTCTGTTTTTTTCTCAATTAAAAGGGAATAGAATTTCTCATTGATATCATAGGTTCTTCTTAATCTAACAAGTTCTACCTCTTGTTCGGGAACATTCACAAATTCCTTCTCTAATGATTCTATCTTGGTTCTAATGTTTTCTCTTCTATCATTAAGGTTGACTAAAATTGAATTAATGCTACTAATGATTAGATTTTTCTGAATGTTAATTTGATAATCAATTTCATCCATGGGGTCGCTTCCAGCTTTATTGGAAAACCCCATCTTCTGCCTTTCTAATAATAAATCATTAAGGCCAGTGATCAGTACAGATAAATTGCCTTCATAATTGGTGCTAATAAGGATTGGAAGCAATCGATAAACGTCAATTTTATCACCTTCTGTATCAATTTGCCTTTGGATTTCTAGAAGAATCGAATATTGTATTTCAAGCTCAACTAATGTTTCATCTAGTTGACTCATACGGTCTATCATTATGCTAGAGTATTCTTCAATGTCTGGCAAAAAGTTTTCTCGCTTAAATTGCTGTATCAGCTGTTCTGAGCTCTTTTGCTTTTCATAAACGCTGGCAATTTGCTCATTAAGGAATTGCAAAATTTGGCTCGAGCTCTGTTTTTTCTTTTCTACATTATATCCTTTAAATTCTTTAATTACTTGCTTTACAATGTCTCTTGCTTTTAATCGATTATTATCATCATAACTAATGGAAACCGTTTTTGCATTCGGGTTTAAAAGATTAACCTCTAGGTTCTTCCCAATTTCAGCAGTAACTTGATCTTGGTTATTTAAAACAAAAAAGTAATTGATGGGATTTACGTCCGTAGTTTCTCTTTTTATGAGCTCATAATCATTCAACGAGATTTTTATAATTGCTCCAGGCACTTCAACAGGATCGCCAAAATAAATGGCCTTCTTTACTAGTTTTTCACCTTTTTGCCACGAAATTTCACCGCTTGATTTATTGGTGAAGGCAATGTTTATTTTATAATTTCCTAAAGAAGAGTCTTTTTGAAGAACAGCAACATCAAATGGCGATACCGTATAAATTTCATTGGTAAGAAATTGCCCTTCAGCAAAGTAGCCAACTTTTAATGGCAATTGGGTAGCTGCTCTTCTGGCAATTACTTTCGATTTTAATAGCTCTATCTCAGAAGAGATGTCATTGGTCTCGTAATAATCCTCTACCTCTAAGAACCAGTTGGCTTTATTTGATTTTTCAATTTGAATTGTAGCTGTTGAATTATAAACAGGAGCTGTATACCGAAGGTACAAGAATGCACTAAGAATGATTATTCCTAAGGTAAGAAGAACCCAAAGAAAATTCTTTTTAAAAATATAAATGAACAAGCCAATGTCAAACTCATTGTTGAGGTTGTTTAATCGTTCTTTATAACGATTAAGATTTTCAATCTCGTTCTGTTCTATTTGTTGATTATACACCTGCTAGTTTTCTACTCGATCAATTATTATATATAGAGTAATTAAGCTCGTTAAGAAACTTAAGATGGGCGAAAGTTCAGAAAGAACTTGCCTTCTAGTAACTCCAACGGGTTCTACATAAATAATGTCGTTCGCTTGAAGAATAATGTTTCCTTTAGAAACCCCTTGAATGGTTGAAAGGTCAATTAGAAAAACTTGCGGGTCATTTAAATCTCCTCGAATTAACTTAACTCGTTTTGCTCTTCCAGTTTCAGTAATTCCACCAGCCTGCGCTAAGGCTTCCAATAGAGTTACATTGTTATTTTCAAGAGGGATTACTCTGCCATTTCCACCATTCCCTGGGAAAATAGTAACCCTTCTGTTAGCGATGTTCAATAAAATAAACGGGTCGATATAAACTTCTTGATATTTCGACTCAAGTAGGAATTCTGCTTCCCTAAGAGTAAGGCCCTTAATTTCAACACGACCAATTATTGGTAGGTTTATTTTACCATCATATTCTACCAAGTAATCAATTCCCGTATTTAAGTTTTGAATTTGAATGTTATTTGCTGCTGAAATGTTGACCAACTTAAATCCATTATTAGTAAATAGACGAAAACTAATAACATCGTTTGCTGCAATTCTATATTCAATTTGGGCCGAATCTGTGGGTTGATCATATGCATAACCTTTTGGGGTTTTAAACATGATGCTTGGATTAAGCGGAGCACAGGAGCTAAAGAATAACATAACTCCTGTTATCCCAAGAATTATTAGACCTATCTTATCAATCTTTATCATGTTGCAAATCTATTAAAATAAAGGAGAGGTTTTGCAGATTAAGGATTAGTCTGCAAGCAAGGATTGATATAATGATTTCATATCATCAACGAGGCGGGAGTAGTGAAATTTTTGATTTACAAAATCCCAACCATTTTCGCTTAAGCTTTTTCTTAGCTGATCATCTTCGGTAAGTTGATGAAGTTGTTTAGTGAATTGATCCAAGTCATTATTTGCTGCCAACAAGGCGGTTTCATTTTCTTTTACAATATTGGCAACTCCTCCAACTCTAGTGCTAACTATTGGTTTATTTGCAGCTTGTGCTTCTATTAAGCTAACAGGTGTCCCTTCATTTAAAGAACTTAAAGCAATAATGTCCATTCCTGCATTCACAACATCAACTTCTTTAATCCAGGAGGTGAAATGCAAGGACGGTTTCTCTATCCCTGTAAATTCACCATTCATGCAGTCTAGGCCAATTTCTTTACAATAGGACTTTAAGTTTTCTCTTTCATCACCATCACCAACAATAAAAGCTCTAATCCTTTTATTGGTCTTTTGTTTCAATTGATGAATAGAGTCGATAAATAATTTATGATTCTTAATTGGAACTAATCGACCAATGATGCCAATAGCCAATTCATCCTCATCGAGGTTATATTTACTCCTAAAATCTTTTCGCTTTTTTTCGAGATTGGTATTAAATTTATCCAGCTCGAAGCCCAATGGGATGACCTCGATTTTATTCTCTGGACAAATTTTAAACTCTTTACTCAGTTCTTGTTTCTGTATTTCACTTATCGCAATAATTTTGTCAGTTTTTAAAGCTAAAGCCCTTTCAATGTTTTTATAAACATTGGTTTTTACTTTTCCGAAATAAGAGTGAAAGACATGCCCGTGAAAGGTATGAACCATTTTCGCCTTACCGTAGGCAATTCCAGCTGTTCTCCCTATTGCACCTGCTTTAGAAGCATGGGTGTGAATAATGTCAGGCTTGAATTCTTGAATTATTTTTTTAATTTTCTTGTAGGCATATCGATCATTCTTTAGCCCAATATCTCGCTGCATTTCATCAATTAAAACTGATGTAATTCCGAGATTTTCTAAAATGAAATTGGAGCTTTCTTCCGACTCTTGTTCCTTTCCACCAATTAATATAGTTTCATAATCTGGTGACATGTATTTAGTTAACAAGGCCGCATTAAAAGTTGGACCTCCTAAATTAAATCGATTAATAATTCTTAATACCTTGGGCATTTCGCTTTCGTCTATCTTTTATTATTGCTCGTCGCTAAAATTAAGCAATATACCTTTTCCACCATGAATTGAATACCATAAGGGCCCAAACATTAGCTGGAGCATCCCCTGGATTAGTAGATGCTAATTTTTGCAACAGATGGTTTACGGAGTTAGCATTAAAAAGGTTTTGTTCCCTGATAAAATTTTCTGAAAGCAAATCTTTGTGAATTTTATCTTTAAGGTCTGTTCTAAACCACTTTAGTAAAGGCACTTCAAAACCTTGCTTCGGACGTTGGTATAACTCCTCTGGCAAAAGAGGCCTGGCAGCATCTTGAAGTATTCTTTTTTTCATATTTCGATTAATCTTCATGGAAGTAGGCAGGCTAAATGCAAAATTAACAACTCGATGATCTAAAAATGGAGTCCTAACCTCTAGGCTATGAGACATCGACATTAGATCCACCTTCCTTAACATATCTCCAAGTAAAACCAATTGGACATCCGTCGCAAGCACAGCGTCAAATCCTTTTCCTTCCCCCAAGTTTTTTAAAACATTGGCTTTTCTTGTTTGATGAACACCTGCATTTGCTTGTTTCAACATGAAATTAGAGGCTTCTGCTTCTTGCATCAAACTCGCCCATCTCCAATACCTTTCTTTTTCACTGAATTGTGCTCCTTGTGCAAACTTATCTAGCTTCCTGAACAAGTTACCAGCTTTACTATTTCTAGATTTTGGAAGGGCTTCCCATAGCGGTTTTAAACAACTAACTAAATGTTCTTTTGCTCCTTGGTTTCGAAACAAATACTCTCCCATGTGTTTGTGATACCCAGAAAAAATCTCATCTGCTCCATCTCCAGACAAGCTTACCTTAACATGTTTAGCAGTTTCTTTACTAAGTAAGTTTACCGCCAAGGCAGATGAATCGGCGAAAGGTTCATCAATGTAATCTAGAGTTTCATCTAAACTTCCCAACAAATCCTGATTACTTAGTTTAAAAACATGATGATTTGTTTTATGCATTTTTGATACAGCCAAGGCGTAGTTGGTTTCATCAAAAAGAGGCTCATCTGCAAATCCTATTGAAAAGGTGGATAGATTTTTAGTGTCTTGTGCTGCTAAAGCAGTAATTAAGGAGGAATCAATTCCTCCGCTTAAAAAGGTGCCTAAAGGAACATCAGCAACTAGTCTCTCATTTACAGATTCTTTTAACAAATGCAGCAATTGCTTTTGGGCCTCGTCATATGATCCTGTAAAAATGTCTGATTGATGTTCGCCAAAATTGAAGTGAAAAAATGGAATTTTTTGAACCTTTAATCCAGAATCGATTTTTAGATAATGCCCAGGGCTTAATTTTTTAACATCCTTAATTACAGAGTGTGGTTCTGGAATATAATTTAACTGAAGGTAGGTGTATAGCGAGTTGTTATCGATTTCTCTAGGAATACGAAACTCAAGCAAGGCCTTCATTTCAGAAGCAAACACCAATTGTTCATCGTCTTTATAATAGAGTAGGGGTTTAATTCCAAAGCGATCCCTAGCCAGAATGGTTTCGTTTTTTTCAGAATCAAATATGGCAAAGGCAAAGAAGCCATTCAGCTTGTTTAAGAACGAAATGCCAAAATGGATGTATGAGGCTAAAAGAACTTCGGTATCGCTATTGGTTTTAAACGATATACCTTGATCGACCAATTCGGCTTTTATCGATTGATAATTATAAATTTCACCGTTAAAAACGAGGGTATATCGTCCACTCGAGTCTGTAAAAGGTTGATTTGAAGATTCATTTAAATCGATAATTGAAAGTCTCCTATGCCCTAATGCCGCTTTTTTGAAATGTGCTTGGCCACCAGTATCCGGACCTCTTTTAATCAACCTTTTGCAGGACAATAATAGAGCAGCTCGATGTTCTTCTCTTAGCTCAGACTTTAACAGTATTCCACTTATACCACACATCTAGTCAATAAATTTATGTTTATAAATGCGAAGAAAAAGAAGGACCCATGAAATGATTAGAATACTGCCACCCAATGGTGTAATTGGCCCAAGAAATTGAGTATTTGTTAAATCTAAAATTGCTTTGCAACTTAAAAGATAAATTGACCCTGAAAATAGAATAAGACCAATAATCATTAATGGAGCTATCCATTTAATTTGTATCTCTCTCTGAAATCCAAGTATTAAAAGAACAATGGCATGAAAAAGTTGATATCGAACCCCAGTTTCAAAGGCCCTTAAATGTTCTGTGTCAATTATCTCTTTTAAGGCATGTGCACCAAAAGCACCGGCAATGATTCCAATTAAGCCAAAAAATGTAGCAAGCAACAATACCCATTTTTTCATTCTTCAAATATAGTCAGCAAAATATTCGAATTTTCCTTTTGGGAGAAGCAAGATTCAATTAATTTGGTCTGAGTCTAAATTTAAGATATGCAGAAGATATTATTGTTGGGTGCTGGTAGGTCTACCTATAGTTTAATTCATTATTTGGGAAAACAATTACTTGAAAAAGAGTGGACACTTAGCATCGCAGATCGAGTTTTAGATGAATTGGAAACATTTGTTGAGGATTATGGCAATATTGAATTGATAAAACTTGATCTAAGCAATGTACATTTTTTAAACGAGATAGTAGGAAATGCAGATGTTGTTGTTTCTATGTTGCCTGCTCGTTTTCACCCGATTGTTGCTGAAGTTTGCTTAGACCAAAAAAAGCATCTGTTAACTGCTTCTTATGTTTCTAAAGAGATGCGCGATTTGGAGCCAAGAATAAAAGAGGAAGGGCTAATATTTATTAATGAAATAGGTGTTGACCCAGGTATTGATCATTTATCTGCAAAAAAGGTAATCGACGAAATACGAGCGAAAGGTGGTAAGATAAAGGCATTTGAAACTTTTACAGGGGGCTTAGTAGCACCTTCGAGCGACAACAATCCATGGAATTACAAGTTCACTTGGAACCCTCGGAATGTAGTTTTAGCAGGACAAGGAGGTGCAGTTAAATTTATTCAAGAAGGCACTTATAAATACATCCCTTACCATAAGCTATTTAGAAGAACAGAAATCATTGACATACCACAATTTGGAAAATTTGAAGGCTATGCCAATAGGGATTCATTAAAATACCGATCAATATATGGTTTAGAAGACATTGACACAATGTTTAGAGGAACTTTGAGAAGGCCAGGTTTCTGTAGAGCTTGGGATGCATTTGTTCAATTAGGGGCCACAGATGATTCCTATACTATTCCTAACTCTGCTGAATTAAGTCATCGCGATTTTATTAATTTGTTTCTTTGTTACAACCCTACAGATTCTGTAGAGTTAAAATTTAGGCATTACCTTAACCTTGCTCATGATGAAATTGCATTATTTGATAAATTAGCCTGGCTTGGAATTTTTGATGACACGAAAGTTGGAATTGAAAATGCCAGCCCTGGACAAATTCTTCAACACATCCTTGAACAGAAATGGACTTTAGAACCAGATGATAAGGACATGATAGTAATGTGGCATAAGTTCATTTATGACATGCCCAATGAAGGCCTAAAGGAGCTGCATTCATCGATGGTAATAGAAGGAAAAAACTCTAAGGAGACAGCAATGGCCATGACGGTTGGATTGCCCCTTGGAATTGCTGCAAAATTGGTGTTGGAAAAGAAAATTACTCTTCCTGGGGTCCACATTCCAATTCACCCTGATTTTTACGAGCCAATATTAAAGGAGTTGGAAGAGTATGGAATCCAATTTGTTGAATCCTGTCCAACCTAAACTTATCTAATTTTTAAGCTTAAAACCTTAGTGTCTTCAATGAAGGCCTCTAAGTGATCTCCAATCTTTATCTCTCCAACACCTTCGGGGGTGCCAGTAAATAGCAAATCGCCAATCTTTAAAGTGAAAACTTGAGATACATTTTCGATCAGTTGATCAACATTGAAAAGCATGTCTTTACTAAATCCTTCCTGACGCAATTCACCATTAATGAATAAACGAAAATGGATGTTTTCAGAGGATTTTAATTGTTCAATTTTTAGAAAATTACCCACCGGAGCAGACCCATCAAATGCTTTCGCTCTTTCCCAAGGTAAACCCTTAGACTTCAATTCTGATTGTAAATCTCTTGCCGTGAAATCAATTCCAACACTTACTTCATGGTAATATTTATGGGCAAAGCGCTGAGAAATGTGTTTTCCTAAGCGACAAATTTTAAAAACCAATTCTGCCTCGAAATGAATTTCATTTGAGAAGCCGGGATAAAAAAATGCTTGTCTTTTTGGAATTAAAGCAGTTTCGGGTTTTAAAAAAACAACAGGTGACTTAGGAATGGGATTATTTAACTCCTTTGCATGATCGGCATAATTTCTTCCTATGCAGATGATTTTCATACTATTGATTAATACCTTTAAGCTTTATTTTTGTGAGAACCTTTTTAGTATACATTGGAAAGTCGCCATTCATCATCCAGTTATAATATGAAGGTTCTTTTTCGAAAACTTCGGCTACTGGTTTCCCTTTGTGTTTACCAAAGTTGAATATCTCAACATCTTCCTCATTATAAATAATTCTTCCCATGAGATCAGCCGTTTTATTCCTAGTAGAAAAAGTAGAAAGGAACTCAACATTGTTCTCTAAGTCCTCGTATTTCTCAATTTGAGCTTCTAAGACCTCATAAGTAGCCTTAATGTCGGCCTCTGCGCTATGGGCATCAACTAAATCCTTTCCGCAATAGAACTGGTAAGCCGCCACAAGTGTTCTTTGCTCCATCTTATGGAATATGTTCTGAACATCGACTAATTTTCTATTTTCTAAATCGAAATCGATACCAGCCCTAAGGAATTCTTCCATAAGAAGAGGAACATCAAAACGATTAGAATTAAAACCTGCTAAATCGCTAGAACCAATGAATGTGGCTAAGCTTTTAGCCATGGCCTTAAAACTTGGCTCATCCTTTACATCTTCATCATAAATTCCGTGAATTTCAGAAGATTCCTTGGGTATAGGAATGCCTGGGTTTACTCTCCTGGTCTTCACTTCCTTTCTACCGTCAGGATGAAGTTTTAGTATAGAAATTTCGACTATTCTATCGCTAGCTACATTAATTCCAGTAGACTCTAAGTCAAAGAAAACAATTGGCTTATTAAGATTAAGTTTCATTATTTTACAAAAATTCTTACGTACTGATATTTCTCATAGGTAGATCTATTCTCAACGTAATCTCCCTTGTATTCTGGACCAGTAATAAGCGTGTTAATGTCTACAAAATTATACTGTTCAGGTTTGATGCCTTTCGCTTTAAATATTCTATCCAATAAAGCCTTTGTATCGTATGCTCTTTTCTTAGTAAGTATTGAATTTGTTTTCCATGTTTTTGTAGGAACTTTAGATGCACTAGAAGTGATAACAATATCTGCATAACCTCTAATTTCTACCAATTCTACAATGTTGGAAATAAACTCAACAAATTCTTCATTCGACTCACTGATGTCCTTAGCATTATAAATGAAATACTTTTGGAAATAGGCCACTACATTTTTCAACTCTTCAGGACGAGGGTATGTTTCTTTGAAATCCATTGAGTCCCTTACATCGATTGTAAACGATGGGAAACTGTATGGCTTTTTTGGAATGTATTCATAAATGCCTTTCCTTACTCTCTTAAATGCGAATACTTCGCCATTTTCATTGGTAAGAACAATTTCTGAATCATCAGGGAAATCACCCTCATAAACAATTTTGTAATATTCATCTGGATGTAATTTCTGATAAGAGAAATCTTCTACCTTATCCGTTTCAGTTTTACTAAGAACATTTTCAGATTTATTTTCTAATCGAACATTAAATAATGGGTCATATCGATACAATCCATCTTTAATTTTTCTAAAGAGTAATAAGTCCATATCTTCATTAGCTACAACCAACCTTAAATCCGGTGGATAATTTCCTTCAAATTTGATAGAGTAAGATTCGTTAAGGTTCAATTTAAAGAAGTTGAACTTTCCAACATTATCTGTTCTAGCAGTATCTAAAAGGATGTTCTCTTTATCTAGCAATAAGACCTTTAAGGCAGCAACTGGGGCATCATTTGAAGTTACAGCACCAGCGATATCAGATACTTTCTTTTTTGGTTGTCTAACTGGTACATACTCATAAGTTCCTTCAGCAACTTTAATAAATTCAAGTTCTTCACCACTATCGTTCATCAAAATAATTTCGGGATCTTCAGGGAAGTCACCTTCAAAGACAATTCTGTATTTTTTGTCTAAATCAAGTTTGTTAAAATTGAACGCACCATATTCATCTGTTTCCTCTTGCTGAATTAATTCTTTATTCTCATCTTCAAGAATAACGTTTAAACCTGCAAGTGGAGCTCCTGCTTTTTTGATTTTTCCTGAAACCGATTTTGCTTGAATACCATAGTATTCTATTGGTTGAATCGACGGAACAAAGATGAAAGTGTTTTTATCGATTCTTTCAAATGTTAAGGTTTCGCCTTGGTCATTTACAACATCAACAGTGTAACCCAAAATAGGAATGTCTTTGTCCTCAGCTATTATTTCAATTAAATAAGTATTACTTGGACTTAGTTTCGCAAAATCAAATACCCCTAAATCATCTGTTTCAGTTTGCTCGAGAAGCTCTTTTTCCTCTGTCATCAAAAGAATTTTTATTCCTGCTAAAGGTTGGCCGTTCTTGGCAAGAGCACCTTTAACATTTGCAAACTTTAATTTTTCAGGCTCAATGGTTGTTAAACCTTCTCCAACTCGAACTGGTTTAAGCTTAATGTCTTTGTAAATTTCCTGGTAATTGGCGCTACTTGGCACATAAATGTCCTCTTCGTAGTCTTGGTAGGCATCCGCTTCGTAAATAAAGTGGTAGCTGGTATTTGCTTCCAATATGGCTGAAAATTGACCATCTCTTTGTCTTGGGCTATAATTTCCTACTGTTTCTCCAGTATTGTTATTGATAATGGTAACGTTCGCGCCTGAAGGAGGAACTCTTCTATCTACAAAAGTAAATTCCCCGCGGTACAATGTAATTGGCTTTTCTTCAGCATCTATTAGCTCTAGCATGTAGATGTCTTTTTCTCCATATCCTTCTTCTTTAAATGAAGAGAAATAGGCTCTTTTACCATCTGGTGTAGTAACAAAGAAAATATCATCATCAACTGAATTGATGGGGTATCCTAAGTTTTTTGGAGAAGTCCACCCAGAATCGGTTAGTTCACACGACATGATATCGTATCCACCCATACTATTATGACCGTTAGAACTAAAGTATAAAGTTTTGCCATCAGGGTGCATGAATACACCATCTTCATCAAATTCTGAGTTTAAAATAGGACCTGCATTTTGAGACAATGCCCATTTTCCTGTTGGTAGAAGGTTACAAATGTAGATGTCTTTACCACCAATTCCACCTTCACGATCACTAATGAAATACAATTGCTTCCCGTCTGGTGTTATTGTTACGTGGGTTTCGTATGCTTTGGTGTTAATGTCTGAGCCTAATTTATTTGGTTCAGACCAGGTTTCAAAGCCAGCAGAATCTGACTCAAGATTACTTTCATAAAGTTCCCCGTTGCCATTGATGTCTTTATAAATGTATAGGGTTTGCCCATCGATTGACAAGTTAACCGTTGCTTCGTGGCCACTAGTGTTAATATTTAAAGGGTAAGGTTTTCCCCAAGTAGTGCTGTTGTAATCTTTGAAGGAAACGTATAAGTCTTCGTATAACATTCCATCAATTGGATCGTATATTCCAGCATTAGAACTGTCTTCTCTAATTCTTCTAGATGTAAAATAAATCGCTGATTCATCAACTCGAACTACAGGGCTAAAGTCTGGAAAAAAGCCATTTAGCGAATCGCCTAAATTGGTCACATTAATGTTTACCGGGTTAAGAATGGCTTGTTGAGCATAAACCGACATCCTTTTGTCTCTTTCAACAGAATTCCAAAGGTGATGCTTGTCATTAATGAATGTTTCAAATTTGTTATAATTAGCAAGTGCTTCTAAAAATTGATAATCATTGTGCTGTGTTTGTGCTAAATAATAATAGGCATCTACTGGAGATCTCTTCTCTCTAGTGCTAAAAGGCGTGTAATTTGGAGATGTTTTTTCGATTGCCTTTTTTAAATAAGGAAGTGCTTTCTCCTTATCTTTTTCTTTGAAAGAATTTAAATATGCAATTCCTAAATTGTAATTTAAATTGGCATTGTTTTTATCGTTTTCATGCAACTCCAATAGGATTGGAAGGGCAGCCGAGAAACGGCTCTCATCCATAAGATACAGTGCTTCAATAAATTTCTCTTTCTCACTTAATTGAGCATAGGATGAACTGTATCCAAAACTTAGGATAAAAAGTAAACACCAGATTAATCGCTTTGTCATAATAGTTGGGTAAATCGCTGAATTACAAATATATCTCATTGAGGCTAATAAATGAGAGAATTAATGTAATTAATATCTAACAATTGATTGTTTATCGTTTAAATTTCACGATTCATGTCAAATTCCTCAAGAATCTTTGCAACTCGCTGCACAAAACTACCACCAAGGGAGCCATCTACTACGCGATGGTCATAAGATAAAGACAAGAACATTTGATGTCTAACTCCAATGGTATCTCCAAAAGGCGTTTCAATTACAGCAGGCTTTTTTCTGATCGCACCAACCGCCAAAATTGCAACTTGTGGTTGATTGATAATGGGGGTTCCCATCACGTTTCCAAAGGTGCCTACATTGGTTACGGTAAATGTTCCACCTGAGATTTCATCCGGCTGGAGTTTGTTGTTTCGAGCTCTATTGGCTAAATCATTTACAGATTTGGTTAATCCTACAAGGTTTTTCTCGCCAGCATCCTTAATAACAGGAACAATTAGATTTCCAGAGGGTAGAGCTGTTGCCATTCCTAAGTTTATTCTTTTTCGAACAATAATGTTGTTGCCATTTACTGAAACATTTATCATTGGAAGTTCTCTAATTGCCTTTGCAACAGCCTCCATAATAATTGGGGTAAAAGTAATTTTTTCACCTTCTTGGGCTAAAAATGCTGATTTCACTTTGTTCCTCCAGAGAACCATATTGGTAACATCTGCTTCAACAAATGACGTTACATGGGCAGAGGTTTGTTTAGACATCACCATGTGATCAGAAATAAGCTTGCGCATCCTGTCCATCTCAATGATTTCATCACCATTTTCCATGATTATTCCTGCGGATTTTGGAGTATTGCTGCTTTTCTTTGGTACAGGGGCATTTGAAGTTGTTGAAGACTTGTCATTAATGTGTGCTAAAAGGTCATCTTTAGTAACTCTTCCCTTCAGTCCGCTTCCAGTTATTTTTTCAAGTTCAGAAAGTGATATCCCTTCATTAGAAGCAATGCTTTTTACCAATGGAGAAAAGAATTGTTTGCTCTCAGAATAACTTGATGGGTCAGAGCCTGAAACATTTTCAAGGGCAGGAGTTTGCTTGTTTTCTTCAACATTTGGAGCAAGCTCTTTTTGCTCAGTTGGAGCTGGTGTCGATCCACTTGATTCGCCTTCTATCTCAATAATTGCAATTGCTTGCCCTACTTGAACTACTTCGTCTTCAGAGAAAAGTATCTTTTTTAAAATTCCATCTTGTGGTGCTGGTATTTCTGAGTCAACCTTATCAGTAGCAATCTCTATTACAGGTTCTTCTGCCTCAACACTTTCACCTTCAGATTTTAACCATTTGGTAATTGTTGCTTCCGCAACACTTTCGCCCATTTTAGGCATGATAAGCTCTATTTCCGCCATTTTTCTTTTATTTCTTTTGCAAAATTAGGCTTTTTTCGATGACAATTTGCTGACAATTATCTCCTTATACTTAGACTTCAATTATTCATGGCAAGAAATAAAATAATTTAGCGTTTACGAACTATGAAATTTGTTTACCTATTTCTTTTCTTAATTCTTTCTTTCTCACTTTTGGGGCAAAGTTCTCGAATACAAAGTTTTCAATTAGAACGAACTGAGCAATTGGAAGTGATTGTGAAATGGACCATGAGCCCTGGCTCCACCTGTCAGGCATTGGAAGTTCAAAGGCAATTTCCAAATGGTGAATTTAGCACCGTCTATACTTACCCTTCTGTTTGTGGAAATGCAACTGAAGCAATTAGTTATACTTGGATTGATGAACAGGTGAATTCTTATTCTAAACATCATTATCGATTAAAATTAGATGAGGCAGAATTCTCTAAAGTTTTGCAGGTTGATTTGCTTTCTCAGCTAAAAGAAAAGAAGATTGCTGCATATCCTAATCCCTCTAATGGAGAATTTAGAGTTGCAATAAGGAATGTTGGGCAATTGAATTTTTCAGTTTATGTTTTCTCTCAATCTGGCAAGTTAGAATATGAAAAGATTGGTCATAAGGGTTTTGAGGCTGATGTCAAATTATCTCCCTTAAATTCAGGAATGCGATACCTTAAAGTTGAATTTGAAAATAGCGAGGTGCTATCCATTCCAATTTTTATCCGATGAGAAAATTATTTTCTGTCGAGTCTTTTCAAATTCATTGCAATCAACTCTAAATCAGTAAACATAGAATATTGTCGGCAGTATTCCAGGTTCAATCTTCCGGTAATTTCTTCGCTTGGAAAATTGCTTGTTGACCGGTTTGAAGGTGCCAAAATTCCATGTTTGATTTTAAGTTGTGGTTCCTTTTTAGGTAATCCGCCACCGATTCCAACAAAGGAAAAGTCGCCAATTAGAATTTTGAATAGATTTCGATAGAGTGGTTTGGGAGAATTGCCAATTAGTAGCAAGAATGGACTTAGAAAAATCAGGCAGATCGATAGGCAGAAATCCAACAGTCGTTTGTTCTGCTTATTAATTGGTTTCATAATGGTGTTTGCACCAATGATGTAATATTCTCCTGATGATTGATTGCTATTGCTACCAATAATGTACAAACTTTCTGGAGGGGCAATTTTGAAATCAACTAGTTCAGAATTAAGCTTAGACATTTGAATTATAATTTCTTCAGAGCTTAGGTTTTTTGAGCAAAAAATAACCTCATTAATAGAATAAATGTCTATAATATCATTCAATTGAGAAAGCTTACCTACAAAATTTAAATCTTCTTCTTCACCTTTGTCTCCATCTCCATCAATCTTTATGTATGCACAAAGGTCGGGTTCAATTAAAGTGTCTTTTAAAACGGACGTGATTCTAATTAATTCGTCCTCTTTTCCAACAATTGCAATTCGCTGTTTTTCAGTTTTAGCCAATTTAAAAAGTCCAATTTGGTGAAGGAATAACCTAAGCAAGGGAATCATTACGATACCCCATGCCAACGCAAAAAGTACAATTGCTCTAGAATAGCGATAAGATTCATCAAGTAAGCTGTAGCAAAGGAGAATTACCAATGAGGAAGAAAAGACCGCTTTTACAATTCTTGAGAATCTACTTGGCAATAAGTAGGATCCCCAAAGAAAAGAGATTAAGACAAAAAGCCCTGTAATAATCGGAATGCCAAATTCATCTAATTCGTGAGGATAACTTCCGCCAGAAGAGTATTTGACTTCATTTTCATAATAATTTTTAAAATTCCATACCCCATAGATTATTACGCCTGCATCAATTACAGGTAAGCTAATGTGTTTTATTGTACGGGTAATTAGAGCAACGGAAGCCCTTAAGTAAATTGCAAGGTTGATAAGGGTTGAAAAAATTTGCGCATTCTTATTGCTAAAATGTTTCCTCGCAAATATGACCATGGCCTTATAAAAGACAATTACATAATTAATGCTGCTCTTTTTTGTGCTTTCGCCTTTGTAATGTATTATTGAGGTATCGGCTAAGTAATAATTTTGAAAGCCTGCCTTTGAGATTCGATAAGAAAGATCGATGTCCTCTCCGTACATGAAAAAATCCTCGTCTAAAAGCCCAATAGTATCTAGAACATTTTTTCTTAGAAGCATAAATGCTCCACTGAGAACTTCAATTTTGTGATTTTTATCTTTGTCTAAATATCCAAGATGGTATTGGCCATATTTCTCCGACTTTGGAAAAAGCGATGACAGTCCAAAAATCTTATAAAAAGCTACTTTAGGAGTTGGCAAACCTCTTTTGGATTCAGGTAAGAATTTTCCTTTCCCATCAAGCATTTTTACTCCTAATCCACCAGCTTTCTCATTATTGTCAAAAAAGTGGATACAAACTTGAAAAGTTTTTTCCTCTACTACAGTATCGGGGTTCAAAAGCAATATGTACTGCCCTTTTGCCATTTTAATCGCTTGGTTGTTTGCTTTAGAAAAACCGAGATTAATTTTATTTTCTATTCGAATAACTCCTGGAAATTTTTCTTTTACCATTTCCATAGAATTATCTACCGAGTTATTGTCCACTACAAATACTTCAGCATCAATGTTTTGAAGGGCATTGTATACTGAGTTTAAACAATTCTCGAGGAAGAATTGAACATTGTAATTAACTATAACAATAGATAACTTCATTCTTAATTCGTTCGCATCATCTGTTCGTAAGGAATCCTATTGATAATTGACCGTCCTAAAGTTAATTCGTCGGCATATTCTAATTCATCTCCTAAACTTACACCTCGTGCAATTGAACTGATGTTAATTGAAAAAGGACTAAGCTTTTTGTAAAGATAAAAATTGGTTGTATCTCCTTCCATTGTAGTGCTTAAAGCCAAAATAATTTCTTTAACTGGCCGGTCTTCTAAACGCTCTATTAATTCCTGAATTTTTAAATCCATCGGGCCAATTCCTTCCATTGGAGAAATTCGACCACCTAAAACGTGATAAAGACCATCGAATTGTCCGGTTTTTTCAATAGCCATGACATCCCTTATGTCTTCAACAATGCAAAGGGCTAGTTCATTTCTTTTAGGATTGCTGCAGATTTCACATACTTCAAATTCTGATAAATTAAAACAAGAAGAGCAGTATTTTACTTGCTTGCCTAATTTTAAAATGGATTCAGAAAGTAGTTCTATTTCTCGCTCGTCCTGTTTTAGCAAGTGAAGAGCAAAACGAAGTGCTGTTCTTTTTCCAATTCCTGGAAGTTTAGCCATTTGGTTAATGGCCTCGTTGAGGTGCTTTGATGAAAATTCGTCCAATACTAATTCCTTAAAAAACAAATGTAACCCTTAATTCGATTTAATATTTTCAAATAATGGCCTAGTCAGGGCATAATTTTGTTATTTCGCAAAAAAGATAACTGTGAGTTCAACTAGCATATTATTAATAATTCTTGCCTACTTCTTGATGCTCATGCTAATCAGCTTCCTTACTTCAGACAAGGCGGATAATGGAAGTTTTTTTATTGGCAATCGAAGTTCCCCTTGGTATTTAGTGGCATTTGGAATGATTGGGACGTCTTTGTCTGGAGTTACTTTCATTTCGGTTCCTGGTTGGGTAGCTGATAGTCAGTTTTCCTACATGCAAATGGTATTGGGTTATTTAGTTGGCTATTTTGTTATTGTTACAGTCTTACTTCCTTTGTATTACAGACTAAACTTAATATCCATTTACACTTATTTGGAACAACGATTTGGGTATTGGTCGTATAAAACAGGGGCATTTTATTTTCTTTTGTCTAGAATTATTGGTGCTGCTTTTAGATTGTTTCTTGTAGCCAATGTATTACAATTAGCCGTTTTTGATGAGTTTGGTATTCCATACTACCTAACAGTTTTCATCACCATACTTTTAATTTGGTTGTATACATTCAGAGGAGGCATTAAAACCATTGTTTGGACAGATTCTCTGCAAACTTTATTCATGCTTAGTGCTGTTGGTGTTGCCATCTATTCAATCGGTCATTCATTGGATCTTGGAATGTTAGATCTGGTGAGAGAAGTAAAAGAAAGTAAATATTCAAAAGTGTTTTTTTTAGAAGACTGGCGCGATCAAAAATTCTTTGTTAAACAATTTTTCTCTGGGGTTTTTATTGCCATAGTAATGACTGGGCTAGATCAAGACATGATGCAGAAAAATTTAAGTTGTAGAAACCTTAAAGATGCCCAAAAAAATATGCTATCCTTCAGTTTTATTCTAGTAATAGTTAACCTGTTTTTCCTTGGATTGGGTGCTCTGTTGTTTGTGTACTCTGATAAAATGGGTGTACCAATTAGTGAATTAGGAGATGAACTCTTTCCAAGTTTAGCCCTTAGTAATCATTTAGGTAGTCTAACTGCTGTTTTTTTCATTTTAGGTTTAATTGCAGCCGCCTATTCAAGTGCAGATTCTGCCCTTACCGCCTTAACTACTTCTGTTTGTATCGATTTTATGTCAATTGAAAAGTATTCCAAAGAAAGACAATCGCAAATCAGAAAAATTAGTCACGTTGCAATTTCATTTATTCTTATGGCCGTAATTCTCTTGTTTAAGTTGATTAATGACGAAAGCGTAATTAGCAGTTTGTTTAAGGCAGCTGGTTATACTTACGGACCCTTGTTAGGTTTATTTGCATTTGGATTGATTTCAAAGCGTTCAGTAAATGACAAAATGGTGCCAGTAGTTTGTATTCTTTCTCCGCTTGTTTGCTATTTGATTCAATCTAATTCTCAGGTACTATTTAATGGTTATCAATTTGGTTTTGAGTTGTTAATACTTAATGGAATTATTACTATTTTAGGGCTTCGGATATTAGTTAAGAGTTAATTGATAATTTAGTTGGAAGACTCAAAACAATCAACAACCGCCAATTAAGAAGGTTAAAAAATAAACCATGAGAATGAGAAAGATTTTCTATTTAGTATTTCTAGTTGCTTTTATTTCTTCCTGTGAAGAGCCTGGCTCCATGAACAATGAGGATAACAAAGAAAAAAATGAATTAGAGAATGAAGCGAATGAAGCCTTAGAAAAAAGAAAGAAAAAGGCTTACTATCCAATTCCATCTCCTGATCAAATGTTTGGATTTATTAATGATAATGGCCTGAGCTATGACAATAAACTGATGAATTCAATAGATAAATTAGAAGAAATCAATAATCCGAATAGTATGGCCTTAAATTTTGGGGTTTATACCGCTGATTTGGCCTATGCTGCAGCTTATGAAGATTTAGAGGCAACTTTAGGCTTGTATAAAACGGTTAGATTAATGAGTTCTAAATTGGACATTGCTGATTTAATGTCGAAAGAGATGATAGAGCGCATGGAAAGCAATTTAGAAAATAAGGATTCACTTGCCATCGTAGCTGGTAACTCCTATTATGATGCAGTGGATTTCTTGGAGCAAAATGAGCAAGGAGGCAAGTTGTCTTTAATGTCGGTCGGAGGATGGGCAGAGAGTCTTTACATTACAATTAATTCATTAAAGGAATTTGATCAAAGTTCTACTACAGTCCAAAGGATTGCCGACCAGAAAATAACCTTCGGAAACCTTTATTCATACTTAAGGAGGAATGAAGATAAATCTGGAGTAAAAGAAGAATTAAAAGCACTTCAACCAATACGAGGGGTATTTGCCTCATTGGAAGAAAAGCGAGTTGGGAGGTCAGAAGAAACAAAGAGTGATGGAAAAATGGTTTTGGGAGGAAAGACTAAAATCCACATGAATGAGGATCAATTTAATGCCTTAAAATTGGCAGTTAATGAATATAGAAATAGAATTACGCTTAACTAAAATGATAAAAAAAATTAGCCTAATAATTATTTTTCTAGCAGGTACTGCAGGAGTTAGCATGGCGCAAAGTGAATGCAATTATTTTCATAGAAAAAATTGTGTAGACAAAGAGAGCTTTCCTATGAAATACGATAGCCAATCGAAAAGTGCAATCATGGCAAAAGGTCAAACCTCCTCTTTCCATTTAGTAGCATACAATGGCCTTGATTATAGAGTAACTGTTTGTGCTGATGAAATGATAGGATCTCAAATTCAGTTTAGAATATATGAAAGAGAAAGAGTTTTGATCAAAGAAGAGGAAATTGAAGCAGTAGAAGAAGTGGTTGAAGAAGTAAAGGAAGAAGAATCTTTTTCAGAAGACGATTATTCAGAGGATGATTACTCCGACGATTATTCGGATGATGATTATTCAGATGATTACTCCGATGATGCCTATTCTGATGATGCCTACTCAGATGACTCCTACTCAGAAAGTTCATCATCATCCTATGGTGACAATAGTTCATCTCCTGTGTCGAATGAACCAAAATTTAAAATTGTAAAAGAGTTATTATACGACAATGCCGAAGATTCTTATTCTCCCTCAATAGAATTTACAGCGCAAGGCTCAATGAGTTTAATAATTGAAGTAAGTGTTCCAGGCGAATCAAACAATACCAGAAAACTTAAAATCAATGAATCAGGTTGTGTTGGGGTTCTTATTGAGCATGTGAAAGGCAGACATACTGGGTTCTAATCTTTCCACTCTGCCATAAATAGGTTCGTTTCACGAGTTCCACCATTGTTTCTGTTCGACGAAAAGACTAAGTTTTTTCCATCGTTTGAAAAAACAGGAAAAGCATCAAAAGTGTCATCATGAGTTACCTGTCTCAAATTTGATCCATCGGTATTGATTAGATAAAGATTAAAAGGGAAACCTCTTTCTGAAGCATGATTAGAAGCAAAAATAACTTGCTCTCCAGAGGGATGAAAAAATGGACACCAGTTTGCCTTCCCAAGGTCGGTTAACTGCCTCAGCTCACTTCCATCACTATTGCAAATGAAAAGCTCCATGTCTGTTGGTTGAACCAATCCTTCTGCAAGTAAGGATTTATATTCAGTAATCTCTTCTTCGGTTGTTGGTCTAGACGCCCTGAAAATTAGCTGTTTGCCATCTGGAGAGAAAAATGCACCACCATCATATCCAAGCTCATCCGTAATTTGCTTTACATCACTGCCATCTATATTGCAGGTAAATAATTCCAAATCTCCGGTTCTCATTGAAGTAAACACCATACGATCACCTAAAGGAGAAACTGTAGCCTCAGCATCATATCCGGGCTCATTCGTAATTTGTTGAATAATATCACCATCTAAGTTGGAAATGAAAATGTCGAAACTTTCATAAATAGGCCAAACGTATTTCCCATTTGTTCTTTCGGGTGTGGGCGGGCATGCACTGTCAGATAAATGTGTTGAAGCATATACGATACTCGTATCTCCAGGAAGAAAATAGGAGCAGGTTGTTCTTCCATAACCTGTGCTCAGTTGCTTGGGGATTTTATCTTTTAAATTTTCATTCTTCCAATCGAAATAATAGATTTGATCACAAGAGATTTCCCAATTCGGATTGTTTGCTTGAAATACGAGGTATTGGTCATTAAAACTCCAATATGCCTCTGCGTTATCGCCTCCAAAAGAAAGCTGAGTTAAAGACTTAAAGTTAGTTTCACCTTCTTTAATGTGATTGACCTTGGATGATTCTTGGACTTCATTTTCTGTATTTTTTTCTGCTTTTGGATTACTACAGGCAACAACAAAAATGAAAAATAATAAACCGAAACAATTTCTCATGGCTAATTTTTGGGCGAAGATAGGTTTTTCAGTTTTCTCCTAATTGGATTGTTTAGCTTTGTAAAAAAAAATAATGAATCGCCTAATTTCACTTTTTTTATTTCTATCCTTTGTTTGTTCAGGCCTTGCTCAGCAAGCGAATATATCTCAAATAAGTAAGGATGTTGAATACCTTTCTTCTCCCGAATTAGAAGGAAGGGAGACAGGAACTCTTGGTGCAGATTTAGCCCTGGAGTACATTAAAACAAGAATGGAGGAAATTGGACTTCAAGCAGCTCCAAACGCTGATTCATTTACCCAAGAATTTAGCCTTGAAAAACCTAGCAATCCACATGGTGGAGTAGATTCAAATGCAAGTCCAGTTATAGTAAAAAACATTGTTGGTTATCTTGATAATGAAGCGGAAAATACAGTTGTAATTGGCGCGCATTATGACCACTTAGGATATGGTGAGGCTGGCTCTTTATATGCAGGAGAAGAAAAGATGATTCATTTTGGGGCAGATGACAATGCAAGTGGTGTAGGCCTAATGCTGCAACTAGCAGAAAGAATGAAGTCAAGTGAAAAGATGGATGAATTCAATTTTCTTTTTATTGGTTTTTCAGGAGAAGAGCAGGGATTATGGGGTTCAAATTATTTTTGCAAAAACCCTAGCATAGAAATGGAGAATGTCAGCTTTATGATCAATATGGACATGGTTGGAAGGTTAGAGTTAAAAAGAGGCCTGGCCATAAACGGGGTGGGAACTAGTCCTTCCTGGGAATCTATTTTAAATGAATCAAATACTGATCAATTAAAATTGGTGACCTCAGAGTCAGGAGTGGGTCCATCTGATCATACCTCATTTTATCTTCAAGAAATTCCTGTGCTTCATTTCTTTACTGGTCAACATGAAGATTACCACAAGCCCAGTGATGTTTTTGATAAAATAAATTTTGAAGGCATCGACCTAATTGGTGATTTTATTTTTTCAATCATTGCCAATTCACAAGAGTTAGGGAAATTAGAATTTACCAAGACAAAGCAAGATAGCTCTGAAACACCTAGGTTTACTGTAACCTTAGGGGTAATGCCAGATTATTTATTTCAGGGAGAAGGAATGAGGATTGATGGAGTTTCGGAAAATAAACCAGCTAAAAAGGCAGGTTTCGAAAAAGGCGATGTAGTTGTAAAAATGGGCAAAACAGAGGTTACCGATATGATGTCTTATATGAAAGCCTTAAGTCTATACAAAAAAGGAGACAAGGTTAAAGTTACTGTCCTTCGTGGCTCCGAAAGCATAAGCAAAAAGGTCATTTTCTGAGGCCACCTTTATCTAAAAGTTTCTATATAGAATTACTGATTTTCAATGCTTAATTTTGCCATTGAGAAAGAAAATTTTTATGGAAATGACTAGCCCTTATCAACCCAAGAATAAAATAAGAATTGTTACAGCAGCTTCATTGTTTGACGGCCATGACGCGGCAATTAATGTAATGCGAAGGATTATTCAATCAACTGGGGTTGAGGTGATTCATTTAGGTCATGATAGAAGCGTTCAAGAGGTAGTAAATACTGCAATACAAGAAGATGCGAATGCAATTGCAATGACCTCTTATCAAGGAGGGCATACAGAGTATTTTAAGTACATGTATGATCTTTTAAAGGAACAAGGTGCGGAGCACATCAAAATATTTGGCGGAGGCGGAGGAGTTATTCTTCCAGAGGAGATAGAAGAATTGCAAACCTATGGGATTACCAGGATCTATTCGCCAGATGATGGTAGAGAGTTTGGCCTTCAAGGGATGATTAATGACCTTGTAGAGCGAAGTGATTTCCCTACAGGTCAGAACATTAACGGGGAAATTAATTCTTTAGGAGAAAAGAATTCAAAATCCATCGCACGGTTAATCTCGAGCGCTGAGAATTTTCCAAAAGAATCTGCTAAAATTTTAGATCAAGTGCATCAGATGGCTGCTCAGAATGAAGTGCCAGTTTTAGGAATTACTGGAACAGGAGGCGCTGGAAAATCATCTTTAGTTGATGAATTGGTTCGAAGGTTCCTCATCGATTTTAAAGATAAAACAATTGGTATTATATCTGTTGATCCTTCAAAAAGAAAAACAGGTGGAGCATTATTAGGCGATAGAATTCGCATGAATGCAATTAAAAATGATCGAGTTTACATGCGTTCCTTGGCAACAAGACAAAGTAATCTAGCACTTTCAAAACATGTTAAAGAGGCGATAGATATTTTAAAAGCTGCCAACTACGATTTAATAATTTTAGAAACTTCTGGTATCGGTCAATCCGATACTGAAATCACTGAACACTCAGATTTAAGTTTGTATGTAATGACCCCAGAATTTGGAGCAGCAACTCAATTGGAAAAAATAGACATGCTCGATTTCGCAGATTTAATTGCGATCAACAAATTTGATAAAAGAGGTTCTTTGGATGCAATACGTGATGTTAAGAAACAATACAGACGCAATCATCAAATGTTTGAGGCAGCAGAAGGAGATTTACCAGTATTTGGAACGATCGCCTCTCAGTTCAATGATCCTGGAATGAATCAATTGTATTTGAGTCTTATGAATGCTTTAGCGGAAAAGACAGGTTCAAATCTAAAATCTAACATGGAAATCACTGATGAAATGTCAGAAAAGATATTTGTCATTCCTCCCAGCAGAACAAGATACCTATCAGAAATTGCTGAAAATAATAGATCTTATGACGCATGGGCTGATCAACAGTCAGAGATCGCCCAAAAGCTTTATGCACTTGAGAAAAGTAGAGAAAGCATTGCTAAGTTAGAAATTGAAGATCGTGATAGAGTATTAAAAGGCATAGACGAAAGTATTGCTGCTGTCAAGTTGGATTTAGATCCTAAGAATTTTAAGATTGTCGAAAATTGGGAAGAGAAAAAGAATAGGTATAAAAATCCTGAATATATATTCAAGGTTAGGGGGAAAGAAATCAAAATGGATACTCATGTTGAATCTTTATCTCACAGCAAGATTCCCAAAGTAGCACTTCCAAATTTTTCAGCTTGGGGTGATGTCTTAAAGTGGAACTTACAGGAAAATGTTCCTGGAGAATTTCCTTATACTGCTGGCCTGTTTCCTTTTAAGAGAAAAGGTGAAGATCCAACAAGAATGTTTGCTGGCGAAGGCGGACCAGAAAGAACAAATAGAAGGTTTCATTATGTTTCTATAGGTCTTCCTGCTAAGAGATTGTCTACTGCTTTTGACTCAGTTACTCTTTATGGAAACGACCCAGATTATCGGCCAGATATTTATGGAAAAATTGGAAATGCTGGTGTTTCAATATGTTGCTTAGATGATGCAAAGAAACTGTATTCAGGATTCAATTTGGCAGATGCCATGACCTCAGTTTCTATGACCATCAATGGCCCAGCTCCAATGTTATTGGGCTTTTTTATGAATGCTGCAATTGATCAACAGTGTGAAGTATTTATTCAAGAAAATGGTTTAGAAAAGGAAGTTGAAGCAAAAATTAATTCCATTTATGAGTCAAAAGGGATAGATCGACCGAAGTACCAGGGTGAATTGCCTGAAGGGAATAATGGCTTAGGCTTAATGCTTTTAGGTGTTACCGGTGATCAAGTCTTGGCCTCAGAAGATTATAATAGAATTAAAATGGAAACCTTATCTGTGGTAAGGGGAACAGTACAAGCAGATATTTTAAAAGAAGATCAAGCTCAAAACACCTGTATTTTTTCTACTGAATTTGCACTTCGCCTAATGGGAGATGTTCAGGAGTATTTCATAAAAAATGCAGTAAGGAACTTTTATTCAGTTAGCATTTCTGGTTACCATATTGCAGAAGCTGGTGCTAACCCAATTTCCCAATTGGCATTCACACTTGCCAATGGATTTACCTATGTTGAGTACTACTTGAGTAGAGGAATGCAAATAGATGATTTTGGTCCGAATTTATCCTTTTTCTTTTCCAATGGAATAGACCCAGAATATGCAGTAATTGGTAGAGTTGCTAGAAGAATATGGGCCAAGGCAATGAAATTAAAATATGGGGCCAATTCTAGAGCACAAATGTTGAAATACCATATCCAAACATCTGGGAGGTCATTGCATGCGCAAGAGATTGATTTCAACGACATCAGAACTACCTTGCAAGCACTTTATGCAATTTATGATAATTGTAATTCTTTGCATACCAATGCATATGATGAAGCCATTACAACCCCAACCGAAGAAAGTGTTAGAAGAGCAATGGCAATTCAGTTGATCATCAATAGAGAACTAGGTCTAGCAAAAAATGAAAACCCCTTACAAGGTGCATTTATCATTGAAGAGCTAACCAATTTGGTAGAAGAGGCAGTATTGTTAGAATTTGATCGAATTACCGAAAGAGGTGGGGTCCTAGGTGCAATGGAAACCATGTATCAAAGAAGCAAAATTCAGGAAGAGAGCTTGTATTATGAAGGTCTTAAGCATAGTGGTGAATTCCCAATAATTGGTGTGAATACATTTTTGAGTTCTAAAGGCTCACCTACCGTGCGACCAGGAGAAGTTATTCGGGCAACGAAAGAAGAAAAAGATTATCAAATCAGCATGCTGAATAACCTACATCAGGCAAATCAAGAAAAAACAAAAGCTGAATTGGATAAAATTCAGCTTTCGGCAATTCAGAATGAAAATATTTTTGAAGCCTTGATGGAGGCAAGCAAATCCTGTTCCTTGGGACAAATAACAAGTTCATTATTTGAAGTAGGTGGACAGTACAGAAGGAATATGTAATTATTCGTTTAACATACCTTCTTTTAAATCGTCATCAGCAGGTTCTTTCCCTAACCAGATTCCGAACAAGGCTTTTTTAAACTCATATCCGGCAATTGAAGTTAGCTTTTTACCATTTTTCGAAACACTTGTTCCGTCAGATTTAGAATAAGAAATGACATAATGATCCCCTTTTGTAATTTCCTCAGAAAATGCAGATTTAAATTGAGCAATTTCTTTTTCAAATTGGGCGGTGTTTCCATCTGTAGATTTAATAAATCCTTCGTCTACAGCAGAAATCATCTTTTCGCTAGAAATTAAACCAGATACTATATCCAAAGTAATGGCCATGGTTTCGTTTGCATTAATAATGGTAGAAGCATCCTTTGTTTTGTTGCTTAGGTAAAGAGAACCGACGTATAGGTCAAGAAAAAACTTTTCCCTTAAACCTGCACCATTAAATTGTATGGATTCTCCAGAAATATTGATTGATTTTGCAGGAGTAACCCCAGATATTTCTGATTGGGCATTGCCCGGGGTACTCAATAAACTTAGTCCGATAATAAAAAGTAAAGATCTCATATATAAAATTTTGATGAAATTAAGCATAAAAGAATTTCATTTCCAATAATTATTCCAGACCTAGAGTTTATTAAAAACTGCTGAAAATATATTGTGCTTATTATACCTCTTGATTTCTTTCAGTTCAAACTCCTTTGATAGACTCTTTTCTATGTCTCCAATTGAAGAATTAGAAATATTGCTTGTAATTTTTAAGAAAATAAACATGACCTTAAAAATGAATTGATTCCATTTCCCATTTGGCGGCGAGAAATCAGTAACTAGTAATTTTCCATCTTGTTCGAGTTGATCTGAGATACTAGTAATAATTAAATCCAATTCCTTTGCACTAAATAAATCTAAAAAGAAATTGCAAATGATAGTATCTTGCTTGGGGAGTTTGCTTGCAAAAGCCTTTTCTTGTAAAAAGGTGATGGTAAAATCACTTTTGGAGAAATTTCTTTTTTTAGCTTTTTTTAGCATCTGATTTGAAGGTTCGATAAAATCAATATGACCCTTAAATTTCACTGTTTTAAATGTTTCAAGAATTTCCCCAGTCCCCCCACCAAGGATAAGGACATGACTGTTTTTCTGAAGATAAGGAAGATAAAAGAGCTGGGCTTTGAAATAAGAATTACCAAATACCAATTTTGCTAAGAAATCATAAACCCAAGCAATGTATTGAAATTGGTTCTCTTTTCTATTCATGCGAATGCTAGTTGGAATTTTCTTTTTTTTGTTAAAAATAGATTAAAGATGGAATCCACTTGTAAGAATTGTGAAAAGTTGTGTAGCGAAAAATTTTGCAAATACTGTGGCCAAAAAACAGGTGTTGAAAGAATCACATTTTTAGGAATATTTAAAGAACTAATAGACACCTTGTTTAGTTTAGATACTCCATTCCCTAAAACGGTAAAAAAGTTATTTATTCATCCAGGCGAATTTATAAAAACATATCTCGATGGTAAACGAAAGCAATATTATGCGCCTGTAAGGTATTTGGTTTTATGTTTATTCATCAATATCTTATTCGGAAATTTAATAGGTTTTGATCCAATTGCAAATCAGGAAGCAATAAATCCTAACAACCAGCAATTCAATCAAGATTCTGCTTCCTATAAAATAGGTGTCTTTCTTTCTGACTATTTGAATTATTTTCTTCTTGTTTTTCCCTTAGTAATTGCAGGTGTTTCTAAATTGTTTTTTTGGCAAAGTCCATATAATTTGGCAGAACGCTCAGTTTTTGGGTTTTATATTGCAGGGCAATACATTCTAA
>CBDCLY010000017.1:0-41014 GCA_965218715.1 Vicingaceae bacterium | reverse complement strand
CTGCTTATTCTGAGATTATGACAAGGTATCGGGAGCCTATTTATTATCTTGTTTTAAAAATGGTTAGGAACGAAGCAGATGCAGAAGATCTTGCCATTGAAACCTTCGAGAAAGCTTTTAAAAATTAGACCAATATTCCAATCAGTATGCTTTTTCAACATGGTTGTTTAGAATAGCAACCAATCATTGCATAGATTTCATTCGTAAAAAGAAGCTAAAAACAACTTCTATTGATGAAGAAATGAACGAGTATAGTTCAAGCTCTTGGGGTATTCAATTAAAAAATGAATCAAAAGATCCAGAAGAACGAATTATTGAAAAGCAGAAAATAAAGCACATGCGTGCTTTGGTAGATCAATTAGACGAACCCTATAAAAGCTTAGTAGAATTGCGTTATTTAAAAGAACTCTCCTATGAAGAAATTGCAGAGAAGAGATCAATGCCTCTGGGCACAGTTAAAGCCCAATTGTTCCGATCCCGTTCATTGTTAGCCAACCTGATTAGAAAAAGTAAAGAGTCTATATAAATGGAGCTGCTCAAGCATTACTTTTCAAATTGTTCTAAAACTCAATTCGAACAATTTGCCAAAATGGAGGAACTTTACCATGATTGGAATTCCAGAATCAACGTAATTTCAAGAAAGGACATGGATCAATTGAAATCCATCACCTTTTGCATGCTCTAGCGCTAGCTAAAATTGCCAGCTTTGAGCCTGGAACTAGAGTTTTAGATGTTGGAACAGGAGGAGGGTTTCCTGGCTTACCATTAGCAATACTTTTTCCCGAAGTAGAATTTACCCTGGTAGATTCTATTGCAAAAAAGATTAAAGTGGTTCAGGCCATTTCTGATGAACTCGAACTTAAGAATGTTACTGCATTTCAAAAGCGGATGGAAGAACAAAAAGGCAAATTTGATTTCATAGTGAGTAGGGCAGTTGCTCCAGCAAAAGAAATTTTGAATTGGACGAAACACCTGCTATCAAAGGAATCTAAAAGCCAACTTAGAAATGGTTACCTATTTCTTAAAGGCGGAGATTTGAAAAATGAATTTTCAGGAATTAAAGGGAAATCTACCTTCTATAAGATCAGTGATATTTATTCAGAATCCTTTTTTGAAACAAAACAGATTGTCCACCTTGTGACCAAATTTTAAGCTTTATAATATTGGACTTTAAAAGGAGAAGATTAAGTTTGTAATTCATCAAAAAAACAAAAAATGATTAAGAAAAAAACAATTATTGCATTAAGCCTTAGCATCCTTTCTTTTGGTTTAATTGCTCAAGATTTACCACAACCTAGTCCTTTCGCTAGTGTAATGCAACGTGTAGGATTAACTGATGTTACTTTAGAGTATTCTAGACCAGGAGTTAAAGACAGAACTATTTTTGGAGGTTTAGAAGCCTATGGAGAAGTATGGAGAACAGGAGCAAATTCTGCAACTAAAATTACTTTAAGCACAGATGCCACAATTGGCGGTGCTGCGCTAGAAGCAGGAACATATTCAATACTATCAATTCCAGGAGAATCTGAGTGGAAGATCATGTTCAATTCTGATTTAAATGTTCAAGAAGGATCATACGATGAAGAGAAAAACATTGCAGTAATTACTGTTAAGTCTGATGATTGTGAAAACAGAGAAAGCTTATTGTTCTATTTTGATCAAGTAAAAAATGCTTCAGCTGTTTTGGTTTTTGAATGGGAAAAGACAAGATTGAGTATTCCCGTTGAAGTAAAAAGCCGTGAAATGGCAATGGAAAATATCAAAAAAGAACTGGATGCAATTGAACAACCTTTTAGAGCTTATAATTCTAGTGCTAGATATTACTTAAGTGAAAACATTGAGTTAGAAAAAGCTTTAGAGTGGTCAAAGAAGTCGGTTGCTGCCAATGAGAAATTTTGGAATGTTTACACACTTTCTTTGATTTATGAAGCGATGGACAATAAAAAGATGGCCATTGAAACTGCAAAGAAATCGATGCAACTTTCAGAAGAGGCCAAATACATGCCCTATGTGAAAATGAATAAAGAGAACATTGAAAAGTGGTCGAAATAAATCAATAATTTAGAAAAGGAAAACAATAGTTTTCCTTTTCTTTTTTAAACCATTTTAGCCCTAAGTTGTTTAATAGTTATGATTCATTTATTATCGCCAGCAAAATCCTTGAATTTCGAAAAGTCTAATTGTAATGACTACACCATCCCATTGCATTTAGACCAATCTCAAAAAGTAATTAAGAAAATGAGAACAGTTTCTGGTAAGAAACTTGGAGAAATGATGAGCATCAGCAAAGCATTGGTAAAGTTAAACAGAGAAAGATATCAAGATTGGACAGGCACAAATGAGTTGAATGAGAATAGTAAGCAAGCAATTTTTGCTTTCTCAGGTGATGTTTATCTTGGCTTAGAGGCGAACTCTTTAGATAGGTCATCAATTGATTACTCACAAGATCATTTAAGGATCCTTTCAGGAGCTTATGGTTTATTAAAGCCACTAGACCTTATTGAAGCTTATCGTTTGGAAATGGGAACCAGCATCAAAATCGGAAGAAGAAAAAACTTGTACGATTTCTGGTCTTCCATCATTAGCAAAGATTTAAACGAAGATTTGGAGAAACAGGATACACCATTTTTAATCAACCTAGCTTCAAATGAATATTTCAAGGCGGTGGATCAAAAGAAAATTAAAGCTGAAATAATTAGTCCGCAATTCTTAGATGAAAAGAACGGGCAATTCAAAGTGCTTTCCTTTTTTGCAAAGAAGGCAAGGGGGATGATGAGCAGGTTCATTCTTGAGAATAGAATAGATCAAATGGATGATATTTTGGCATTTGATTCTAATGGATACAGATACAATGCTGATCTTAGCAATAAGGATAAACCAGTGTTCACTCGACCAGAAAGTTGGCAGGCATGAGTGATAAAAAGCGAGAATTCAATCCGATTGATAAGGATAAAATAACCGAGAATCCTCATAATTTACCTTATGCTCATAATGTTGGATCTGCTCTAATATTTCCAGATGATAAGGATAGAATAAAGGGCCAAGCGATGTCTGCGATGGTAGAACAAACCAATCTACAAATGAAGCAGATTTATGACCAAATGGAATTGTTGATCTCTCAAGCCAATCAACTTAAAACACGAGTTGCACTTTCTGAAGAAATCTATGGAGCAGAAATGGGTTTCAAACCATTATCTGGACATACTTATCATTTGTATGAATCTGAAGGAAAAAAGATATTATCTATGATTGGCCCAAAGGAATGGGCAAGGGAGATGAAATATGAGCGATACATTGCATCAGCTCGATTAATGGGAGATCATACTTGGGACATCCTTAATAAAGAAAGCGAATGAAACTGATCTTAATTTGCCTTCTTTTCCTAGGCCTTTTTGGATGCAATCAAACGGAATTTAGGATGTTTCGGGGAGAGGCCCAAGGAACCACTTATACCATAAAATATCGTGGAGACCAGATAGAAGAGTTGATTACAGAGATTGATGAACTCTTGCTGAACATAGACAAATCCATGTCGACCTACCTTCCAAGCTCAAAGATTTCTCAGCTTAATAAAGGGCAGGGGATACAACTAGACCCACTCTTTTTGGAAGTCTTTGAATTGTCTAAAAAGATGCACGCATTAACAGATGGTGCGATAGATCCAAGCCTTGGACCAGTAATTTCAGCATGGGGTTTTGATTACGCTAAAGCATTTGAACAAATGGATTCAAGTATAGTAGATTCACTACTTGCTTTATCAGGATTTCATCATTTTCAAGTTAAAGGCGACTCTTTATTCAACCTGAAAAAGGGAGCAAGTTTAAATTTTAATGCAATTGCGCAAGGTTACTCTGTTGATCAGATGGCATTGATTTTAGAGAAATATAACATAGCGAATTACTATATAGAACTAGGAGGAGAGCTAAAGTTAAAAGGGAATAGTCCTTCAGGAGAGGAATGGAGTATCGGAATTGATCTGCCAAAGGAAAATCTTGTTGAAAGGGAATTGTCGCACATTCTAAATTTGAGTGATGCTGGATTAGCCACCTCTGGGAATTATCGTCAATTTTATGAAAGAGAGGGGAAAAGATATGCGCATACCATTGATCCTAAAACGGGGTTTCCAGTTGAACATCAATTATTAAGTGCAACGGTAATTGCAGAAACAAGCGCAAAAGCAGATGCTATTGCTACCGCTCTAATGGTAATGGGGTTGGAAAAGTCTAAAGCTTTTTTGCAAGCTAACCCTAACTATAAAGGTTTATTAATCCATGAAGATCTTAATGGTGATTATCAGGAATACATTAGTCCTGGACTAAAAGAAAAATTGAAGGAAATTGACTAGTCCTTTTGGCATTGTTCATCTGGCAAGGCCCCACAAAAACTACAAGCTTCTCCTTCTTCATTCAGCATTGGATTGTTACTTGCGCATGTTCCCGAAAATTTTCCATCTTTTTTGAGTAAAATTTTCACAGCTATTCCAGCAAAACCTAAACCCAATAACGCGATACTTAATAATATTAGTTTCATGACTATCAATTAGTGTTCAAAGTTAAGCAATTGAAAAAATTATTGTTTAATTAAAGCTCCTTTTCCTGTATCTTTTAGAATGATCTCACTCGGGAAACCAATGTAATATATATTACCGCTACCACTAATTCTTGCATCAAGATGATGGGCCGCTTGAACAATTATTTTACCTGTGTTTTGGTTGGCAACCACAGATCTTTCAGATGTTAGATTGGTACAATTGATAAAGCCAGACCCATTCATATAGGCCAATTGCGAAAATGTATTTCCTTCACAATAGACATCCGCTGACCCAGTATGTTGAAGAATACTAAGATGATTCAATTCTGCAATAATTCTCATTTCCCCACTAGCTTCCCATAGACTCACCTCCAAGGAATCCAAGTTCATTTTTTCTTCAAAAACAAATTCTCCTGAGCCACCCATTCGAATGGACCGAAGGTCTGTCGTTTTTAGCCGCACATTAATTGGTTTGGCATAATCCCTTACCCAATTGCATTTGTTATTATCAGCTATTCTTAAAACACCATCCTGTACGCTGAGGTCGATGTTCTGGTGTAGATTTTTACCAGCCTCAAGCTCAACAGACTGCTGACCATAACTCAGGTATGCATTTATTCTATTTTCAAGTTCTATACTGTGAAAGGGCGGCAGAACATGCATTCTACTTTCTATTTTACCAGTAGACTTAAAGCAATCGCCAAGGTTTTCTTTTTTACAAGAGAAGGTAAAAAGTAGTCCTAAAAGTAGAAATTTCAATGTTCTATTTTTCATCATTCCTCAATTGAAATCGAATTCCTAATAGCAAATATTCCGCCTTTGCTTGATGTGTTTTTGCAAGAAAGTAACAGGCCCATTTTGGATTAAATTGATAATAACCACCAAAGCCGGAGTATACCTTACCAAGCTCTTCGTTCTTTGTCTTCATGTAATAACCTACTTTACTAATCATCGCAAATTTCCCAATGTGAAGGAAATGGTTAATCCCTAATCCAAACTGACTACTTTCCCAGCCTTTATTAATGAATATCGAATCTCTCTCCAACATTTCGCTTTGAGCAGGACTATGATATCCATCAATTCCTAAACCAAGAGAACTCCGTTTAGAATACCGTTTCATTCTGTAAATGCTTAAATTCTCGGAAAGGTGTTTTTTTTCTATACCAGGAAAGGTTTCACTTATTCCTAGACCAAATGAAACATCCCAAAAGGAATATCGATTGACAAATGGAATGCTGTGCTCTCTTTCATCTCCACTCTTACTTTCTTTATTAAATCGATAGGAGTATGCCAGATGAGCGCCTAGCAAGTTTATTCCCAAATTGGGTTGCTGAAACGAGGTGTTGCTAAAATGGGAGAAGCTGCTTCCTATGGCAATGTGGTGTTTCTTATGAATTTGATAATCTAATTCAGATTGAATGTTAAAGAAGATGTTCAAACGACTTCCAATTGCTGTGTTTTTATAATTTTTCTCCCAATCGAATGGCTTATCAATGTGACCAATTCCAGCAGCAAGTCTTAGTTTCCAAACAAATTTTTCCGACTTTTTTATGGGAAAGTTGAGGTAAGGGAACATGGCAATACCATTTCCTAAGACTTTCGTATTTAAACTCATAAAGCTGACAGCAAATCCGAAATTGCTTCCAGGATATTGCTCATGCCAGGTTTTACTTTGGTCATTTTCTTTCTCAAAACTAAATTCATGTTGCAAAATATGCTGTCCAGTAAAATGCAACATGGTTGGATTGTGGTTGATGATAAATCCAGGGGATAGATGAAAAGAGAGAATGAACTTATCGGTTTCATTCTGCGAAAAGGAGGGCTGAAGAATTCCAAGTAAGCTGAAAAATAAAAGGAGGGAATGCCTTGAGCTCATGCCTGTAAAAATATTCAATTTAAATGGGCAAAATGCTTAGCTTTCAGAAAGCAATATTAATTATGGAAAAGACTTTGAAAGCCTTTGATCGCTTGTTAAATATCATGGATGATTTAAGGGAAAAATGCCCTTGGGATAAAAAGCAAACCATGGAAACTTTGAGGTATCTGACCATTGAAGAAACCTATGAATTATCGGATGCAATTTTAGAAGGTGATTTAAATGAAGTGAAGAGTGAACTAGGTGATTTAATGCTTCACCTTGTGTTTTATGCCAAAATTGGTGCTGAAAAGAAGGCCTTTAAAATGGAGGAGGTGCTAAATGGAATTTGCGAAAAGTTGATAAGAAGACATCCACACATATATGGAGACCTTAAAGTTGAGGATGAAGAAGAAGTGAAGGCAAATTGGGAAAAAATCAAATTGACGGAAGGAAATAAGGACAAGTCTGTTTTAGAAGGTGTACCTAAATCCTTGCCAGCCCTTGTAAAAGCCATCCGAATCCAAGATAAGGTTAGGGGAGTTGGCTTTGATTGGGAAGAGCCTGTTCAAGTATTAGAGAAGTTAGAAGAAGAAATTAAAGAGCTAAAGGAAGAATTGAAACTAAAAACGAATAAGGTGGAAGCTGAGTTAGGGGATGTTTTTTTCTCATTGGTGAATTATTCTCGTTTCATCGGAATTAATCCAGAAGATGCTCTAGAACGCACCAATAAAAAATTCATTAATCGCTTTAAGTATTTAGAAATGGCAATGCGAGAAAATGGAAAAGATTTTGAAAGCACTAGCCTAGAAGAAATGGACGTTTATTGGGAGCGAGCTAAATTGAAAGAACAATAAAAAAGGGGAAAACCATTGGCTTTCCCCTTTTCTTAAATTTAATTCTGTTAGTTGTCAGACAAATAACCAGCAACACCATCATGTGTGGCTTGCATTCCAGATTTTCCTTCAGACCAATTCGCAGGGCAAACCTCCCCATTGTTCTCGAAAAACTGCAATGAGTCCACCATTCTTAATGCCTCGTCAACATTTCTTCCTAATGGTAAATCATTCACAACTTGGTGTCTAACTACTCCTTCTTTATCAATCAAGAACAATCCTCTATAAGCGATCAACTCACCGTTTGCAATAAGTTCACCTTCATCATTGTAGTCGTACTCACCCACTAAAACATCAAAATTACTAGAGATGGTTTTGTTTGTATCCGCCACTATCGGGTATTTTACGCCTTCAATTCCACCTTTTGCTTTAGGAACTTGTAACCATCCCCAATGAGACATTTCCGTGTCTGTTGAAACTGCAACTAATTCTACACCTTTAGATTTGAAAACATCTAATTTTTCCTGAAAAGCATGCAATTCTGTTGGGCAAACAAATGTGAAATCTTTAGGGTAAAAGAATAATATCACGTGACTTTTGCCAATGAATTGATCCAAAGAAAAGTTGGATACTATTTCTCCTCCGTTAACTACTGCATTTGCCTCAAATGCTGGAGCCTTTTTTCCTACTAATACACTCATTATTTTCTTTTTAAAATTGAGCAACAAAATTAGGCCTTATTATGTCCATTTCAAAGGTCTTGATCAATGAAAAATTAAACTCAAAAGGCCAGTACCAGCACCTAACAACATTGGAAAAACTTTGCTCCATTCAATTTGGTGTTCCTCGTTCGTTTCTAGCAATATTGTTGTTGAGAGATGTAAAATTATTCCAACAGACAATGCCAAGGAAATGGAGAGGAAGTAGCTTGATAATGCCATTAATTCGCCAAGATAGATACCAGCTGGTGCGGCAAGAGCAAATAAAATAATGGTCAGCCACCGTCTGCTTTTACTGATCTTGTATTTCAATAGTAAGCTTGCTAAAATAAAGGCAATTGGTGCTTTGTGGACAATTAAACCTAAGAAGAAGGAAAAGAATTCCGGATTGCTTTCAAACTTTGCCATTGGAATTGCCTCTAGAAAAGCATGAAGGAAAAGGCTAGAAAAAATGAGAATAGGAAATCCGTTGTTTTGTTTTTTTGGAAGATGGATGTGACCGTGCTCAATTCCGCCAGAAAAGTAATCCAAGGTCAATTGCAGAAAGAAGCCGATCATTACAAAAAGACCCAATTGTGAAGTATTAGACTCGAATAATTCTGGAAGCAAGTGAAGAAAACAAATGCTTAATAAATAAGCGCCACTAAAAGAAAGACTTTTTCGAATGAAGTTATTGCTTATTTGTTCAAACCTAAAGGCCATTATTGCGCCAAATAGAGCAATCAAGAAGAGAGTAATGTATAACATTAATTAGCTTTTTCAGCGATAAGTATTAATCTTGGCGATTTATTTTCATCAAAATCCTGAAGGTCATAATCTCCAAATGTATTAATTAAACAGAGCCCAGCTTGCTTAAAATAATTTTCAAAATTACTCAGATCAATCGTGCGAACAAATTCTCTGAACGAATAAGATTTTCCATGTTCTTCAAAGGCGATTTTCTTAACTATAAAATTTCCCTCAATGAATTTTTCAATATGAAATTGTATTCCATCTCTTGTGATTTGGTCACTCTGGGGCAACTGGGATACTATCATTTTAGAATTGAGATAATCCAAAACTAATTTTCCTCCAGGCTTTAGATTATTTGAAATGTTTTTGATTACTAAAAGGTTCTCCTCATCATCTTTGAAGTAGCCAAAACTTGTGAACAAGTTGAGCACCAAATCAAAAGGCAAGTTTCCATTAAAATAACGCATATCCCCTGTGCTAAAACTCAAATTGCTATTTTCAAATTCTTTAGCTGCCTTAATGCTCGATTCACTTAAGTCTATTCCCTGAACCTGGTAACCTAAGCCATTTATTTGAATGGAATGCCTGCCTTTTCCACAGGCTAAATCTAATATTCGTGCATTCTTACGATCAGGCTTTAAGTGCTTAAAAAGGAGTTTAATAAATGCTTCAGCTTCACTATAATCCCTATTCTGATAAAGCAAATGGTAATGATAGGAGTCAAACCATGTTTCGAACCAATTGTCCATTTAATCTTCTTTCTTTTGATAACGCAAAAGGATTGCAATTAATAATTCAGCTTTCTAAACGGGTTAAAAATAGAGTAAAAAAATTGTTTTAGTCAGGATAAATGATTTATTTCGTAGTTCTTATCAAGATTTGGTAGGAAGCCATAGGCAAAACAATATGAACATAAACATATTTGATTTTTACAACCGAATGGAGAATGACAATGTAATGTTGTCTTTCAAAGGTAATGTTACCTCCGAATTGCTGACTTCGGTCCTCCAAATCATGGAATCTAAGATGGAGCGTTTGAACGAACCGTCGAAGATAAAAAAGAAAGTATATAACATTCTTGTTGAAGCACTTCAAAACTTATATCATCACATGGAGAAAACCAGTGAAGATTTAGGTTCAGACCATAATACTGTAATTTTTATGGTTGGAAAAGAAGAGGAGACTTATGTGATATATACAGGAAATTACATTAAAAACGATAGTGCTTCTCAATTAGAAGATCGATTAGCAAAAATCAACTCTCTTAATCCAGATGAATTAAAGTCCCATTACAAAGAAGTACTTAATAATGGAATGATGTCTGAAAAAGGCGGCGGTGGATTAGGAATGATCGATATTGCTAGAAAATCAGGACAGAAATTGGATTTCTCCTTTTTAAAGGTGGATGAAGAATTATCTTTTTACAGCTTAAAAATTAAAGTTGCTCAATAAAACCCAGTGAAGATGGAAAATTTAACGATAGAGGGCACACCAAAGACCCCAACAATAAAATTTAATCCTGAGGAAGGAAAGTTATTAATTCAAGGAAGATCAATTCCTGAAAATTCAATTGAATTTTACAAGCCTCTAGTTGATGCTTTGGATGGATATACAGGAGTAGCCAATGTGGATATTGTGCTTGAGTATTTTAATACAAGTTCTTCTAAATGTATTTTAGATGTGTTTAAGAAGCTTGAAAAAATTAAATCTGATGGAAATGACGTTGAAATCAGATGGCATTACGAAGAGGATGATGAAGACATGTTAGAAGCTGGTGAAGATTACCAAGCCATCATTAACATTCCCTTCAAAATGGTTGAAGTAGAAGAATAAGAGTTTATGTAAAAAGCCCCAATCGAAAGATTGGGGCTTTTTTTTGTTCTTATTTTTTCTTGCTAAATAAATTTCCTAGCCACTCCAACAGATTTCTTAATCCATCATAATAGAGGGTAATGGCTAATATTAGGGAGAACATCCATAAGACCATTACATTCGCAGAAAAGGTGGTGAGGTTGATTCCAAATAGGCGTTTCGAAGGGGCAAAGAAATGCGTTCTAAAACCACTCGGGCTGTTATAAACAGGATCCACTCTTTGAATGATTTCATTGTTCCAAATACTAATCTTATCAAAATCATCTTGGTTAGTTACCAAACGCTCTAGAGATTCATTGGTGTAAATGTTTTTCTTTTCTATGAATGCATCTTTTTGCTCTTGCGTTTTATTTAAGGAAATGATTTTCTGATCCCTTTCATCACTCAATTCATTATAATCTTCAATAAATTGAGAATTTAAATCATTCAAATAGGAAGTTAAACTTTCACGCAAACTAGGGTTCCAATTCACTTTCGACAAAGAATCTAGCGCATTAAATTGTGTAATGGAATTTCTTGAGTTTTCTTTCTCAATCTCATTTTTTAACAATTGGAAAGCACTATTTACTTCATTCGAATCAGCTGGACTAGCCAATCTTCTATTGATAAAATGAGAGCGTTCTTTAAGTTCTGGTAGCCAATAATTTTTCTTAAAATTAATTGCCTTAATTTCTTTGTCCAGGTAGAAAAAGTCTTGGTTGAACTTGTTGCTTTTGAATTGATAAACTGCTAAAGCTTCAAAGGCCCATTTGGAGGCCATGATTTCTCCAGCCATTGGAACCTTCTTCTGAACAGTTATTTGAGGGTTCAATTTATCAAACTTAACAATTACACCACTTAAGATCAATTGAGGGATAATTAAGAAAGGAATGAGGATATAGATGGTTACTGCTGAATCGAAACTAGCAGAGATGTTTAATCCAAGCATATTGGCAAAGCAAGCCACTGAAAAAAGAACGAGCCAGTATTCAAAATACATTCCTTTTATCTCAAGAATAGTATTTCCTACCAAAACGAAACTGAGAATTTGTATTGCTGAAACACTAAACATGATGAAAATCTTAGAGAAGAGATAACTTCCCTTACTTAGGTTAAGGAATTTCTCACGCTTTAGAATTTTTCTATCTCGAATAATCTCTTCTGCACTTACTGTTAAACCTAAGAATAGGGCAACAATTACACTCATGAATATATATGCAGTTAAATTCTCATTTAATCTGAAAATATATTCTCCACCATCTATCATCTCTTTTGAAAATTTGATGATGAATGCCAATATGAAGCCCAATACGGGTGCTTCTAAAAAGTTAATTAGTAAATATTGACGATTGGTCAGCTTAGATAAGACATCCCTAGTGGTGAAAACTTTAAATTGATTCCAAGGATTTGGGATATTAAGATTCCCTTTTGGAGACTTTTTCTCAACAGCCTCAGCTGCCTCAGGCTCCATCAATTTTTCTTTATACTTTTTGTACCATTCCCTAGGTTGTATTCTTCTTTTATCGGTTTGGTTTCCATATTCATCAAGTATTTTTGATTCGATGATGTTGAAAATCTGTTCGGGGTTTACATTTCCACATTCAATGCATTCACTCTCAATTGCATTGGCTTGTTGCATTTGTTGTTTGAAGTATACAATAGCATCAACAGGGTTCCCATTGTAGATTAAATATCCGCCTGTATCAAGAATGATCAACTTGTCAAACATTTTAAAGATGTCTGAAGAGGGTTGATGAATAACAACAAAAATTAATTTCCCTCTAAGTGTTAACTCCTTTAGAAGGTCCATGATATTTTCGGAATCTCTAGATGAGAGACCAGAAGTTGGTTCATCAACAAACAGAATAGCTGGCTCTCGAATCAACTCCAAAGCAATGTTTACCCGCTTTCTTTGTCCACCAGAGATGGTTTTATCTAAAGGGCTTCCAACTTTTAAACGTTTAATCTCAAACAAGCCTAAACTGTGTAAGACCTTAAAAGTTAGTCTGGCAATTTGTAAATCAGAAAGGTTGCCAAAGCATAATTTTGCATTGTAAAAAATGTTTTCAAAGACACTTAATTCCTCAATTAATAAATCATCCTGAGAAACGTATCCGATTACCCCTTCAATGTGTTCCTTGTTTTCTGGCAGGTGGATGTTGAAATTGTTAATAGAAACACTTCCTTTACTTGGTTGATAGTTTCCATTTAAAACATTAAGCAAAGTGGACTTTCCAGCTCCACTTGCACCCATTATTCCAATCAGGTTTCCAGATTCTTCATTTAATGTGAGTGGGTGTAGTCCTAAATTGCCATTTTTAAAACGATAGGTAATGTTGTCGATCTTAAATGAAGTCTTTTCACCATCTTTATCACTTAAGAATTGATTGATGATATCGCTATAATAGATAGGATCTAACTTGGAACCTCTTATGGAAGAACCCTGATTAACCACATAGGTTTTTTCAGGATTAATAATTTGGCCATTTAATAATAATTCAGCATTGCCAAAGTATTTTAAAAAGAGCATTTTTACACTCGAGACATGGATGATTCTAATTTGACCTTTAAGGTTATTAGAACGAATGTGATGGTGCTCACCATCTAACTTTTCGTGTTTGTTAATCAATAAAAGATCTTCTGTCTTTGGTAAAGCATCTGTCCCTAATTGAACAAAGTCTTTAATTGGATTGTACTCCTGCTGGTTGACATTAAAAGAATCGGCAACAGTTTCAATAAATTCAATCGCCTGCGTGGTGTCATTGTCGTTTTGATAAATGAATTCAAGCAATTGAATCAATACATAAACTTTCTGCTTTTGGGTTAACTCCCGATTGATCTCTGTGCAGATTTTTAAAATCTTAACCGAATTCAAGGAAGTTCTCTTCCTAGCTTTTAATCCATCTCTTTTTTTATTTTGTTCATTAAAATAGCGATCGTATACCAATAGGTATTCATTCACCAAGTCTTTGTTCAATTGTTCATTTAAGAATTGGCTTACAAAATCCCTATTATTAGTGCCTTCCCTGCCAACATTTGCCATGATGGCAAACAATTGCATTAAGGCCTTGAGAATTCTTTCACTCATTTGAGGTGATTATACTATTGGAGGAATATTAATGAGAGATGAAAGTAATAAAAAAAGCAGGAACTTTTAAATTCCTGCTTTGACAATATTTTATGTTGCTTTTTTAGGGTTTGAATCCAACCAGTAATACTGCGCAACCTGAACTCACGTTATCTAAATTTAAATTGGCTTCAACGATAACATCCAATGTTGAACTAACGTCGAAATCCCAATATGGCGACATTTCATAATCCGCATTTGAAAAGAGCTCATTCATTTCTTCATCCAACACTCTAAACTTAAGATTTCCATTGTCCATTCCGCTACATGCACCAAAACGATAAATTGAACCACCGTATAAAGTAAGGTGAAATTCAGCAGTTTGCTCATCTACTAATAAAGCTCGATATTCTTGTCCATCAGAAAGGTATTCCTGACTGAAATTTGTTCCACAAATAGTTGCTATTGTGTCACATTGTGCATTTGCTTTTTGATTGGAAAGGCAGAAGGTGCTGATCAAACAAAAGCTGATAATTAGGTACTTTTTCATAGGGATTGCTTAAATAATGCTATTTCTTATTGATGCCACTTTTTGGCTTATTTGATTCAATTGCTCATCACTAATTTCAACTTTAGATTCGCTTTTAATCACAGTTGTTTTAGATTCAGCATTTGTTTCAGGCTCTACATAAGTATAAGTGAAGGTGATGTCTGAATATAAATCTTTCAATTCATTCAATTGATTCATTAAATCTGAAACATGTTCGTCTTCACTAAATGGAAGTAATAAATTGATTAAGTTTTTTATGGTAATCTTTTGTTCTGCAATTCTATTTTTCACAGCATCAGAATTTGCATCGGCTGCTAAACTTGTTGCAAAATGAAGTGTTTCTATCCAACCACCTGCTAGGATTAGAACACTTAAATCATTTTGGTTATTGTTTTTTAAATATTGATCTGTCGTTTTAAATGCATCTGATACCATCACCAATAGAGAGTCTTGATTACCAATGTTGGCTTCAAATCTTTTCAGCATACTTTCATCAAATAAGTTGCTAATTCCCAATTCTGCACTTATTGATTTTGTTACAGCAATATAATTTATTGCATCTTCAGAAGCATCAAATATAGTGGCATACCCTAAATCAGCTCCATAAACTCCTAGGTTAAGAGCTTTGGCAGATGAAGTTAAATATTCAGATTTATTGTCAACACTATTTAAAAGCGACGACTGATAATTAGTTCCAGCTTCTTTAAGTAAAAAAGCAGTTTGAATTGGAGATGGTACACTAAATACCTTTCCGCTTACTTCAAAGAGATTGCTTTTCTTTTCTTTCTTTTCTTTTGGCTCAACAGAACCACGTTCTGAATTTCCTTCAGCATCTGCTGGACTGCCTTCGCCGCAAGAAATTGCAACTAGGAGAATGGCTGAGCATAATATTCCAAGAACGAATCGAAATTTTGATAAGTGTTTTGTATTAGACATGTTGGGTCTATTAGTGTTTAGAATTTTCATAAAGCGTAAAGATAACTATTTATCAAAAAGAGAAGTTTTTTTCAATTGATTTCTTAGGATAAGACTAGCAGTAACAGCTATTGCACTCGAAACAAGTGCGTCCATGTAATTTTGAAAGATGAAATCACCAATAGCAAATAGACAAGAATAGACCAACACGATGGAAGATGCCCAACAAAAGAAAAGTGGAGCAAGCCCTTTATGTTTAGTTGTTAAGGCAAAAGGCCCCCATGCTCCCATGGGCCGAACCTTCTTATAGAATGTGGTCAAAATCTTGAAGTCGCTTGGTTTACTGATGAAGGTTGCGCTAATCCAGCATATTGAGCTAAAACCAACAGTAAATAAAAAGTTATTTGGGTGTTCTAATTCCAGGATATTATTCGAGAGGAAGTAGCCAAGGAAAGGAGCAGTGCTTGCTACAATTTCAGACCATGCGTTAATCCTCCACCAATACCACCTTAAAATTAATACCAATCCCAATCCTGCCCCACATTCTATTAAAAAAGTTGCAGCACCATCGATGCTTTTAATTTGAGAGGTGGCAAAAACAGCGAAAACCATGATTAATAGGGTAAATACTCGAGCCATAAAAATGTAATGCTTTTGTGGATCTTTTCTTTTTGAAGATTTTTTCTCAAGAAATCGCTTATACAAATCGTTGGTGAGGTAACTGGCACCCCAATTCAATTGTGTAGAAATAGTGCTCATGTATGCTGCTAAAAAAGCAACCAAAAGCAATCCTTTTAAACCACTTGGTAAATAATCTTTCATGGCCATAACAAAACCATTTCTAGATTCTTCTATGCTCAATTCAGGATATAGCACAAGGGCAGCCAAACCAACAATGATCCATGGCCAGGGTCGAATGCAATAATGTGCTATTTGAAAGAACAGGGTTGCATAAACTGCATGCTTTTCATCTTTTGCACTCATCATTCTTTGAGCAATGTAACCGCCTCCACCTGGTTCAGCTCCTGGGTACCAACTTGCCCACCATTGTACCAATCCAAAGCTTAAGAATGCACCAATGCTCAAGCTATATGTTCCGATTGATTCATTTGCATTTTCTGAATCAAAGCTTGGAAAGAAGTCAAACCTCCATGCCGGAAGTTGTTCTTTTAAACCCTGAATTCCTCCTACTTTTTCAGATTGAAGCACAATGATTGCCAAGATGATACATCCGGCCATGGCAATGAAAAACTGTATGGTGTCTGTAATAACTACTCCCTTTAATCCGGACAGCCCAGCATAAACAGCTACCAATACCATGGCTACAATTATTATGTAAAAGGTTTGATCTGCATCCAAATCGAAAAATACCATTAGTATGGAGGCAAGGGCAGCATTTACCCATCCGATAACTATCGAGTTGAGAAAGATTCCCATATAAACGGCTTTAAACCCACGCAGAAAAGCAGCAGGTTTTCCGCTGTATCTAAATTCAATAAATTCTAATTCTGTTAATACTTCAGACCTTCGCCACAATTGAGCAAAAAAGAAAGTGGTTAGCATTCCTCCAATGAGCATGTTCCACCAAAGCCAATTTCCTGAAACACCATGCTGAGCAATTTTTTCTGTCACCCAAAGTGGAGTATCTGCTGCAAATGTGGTTGCCACCATGGAAATTCCTGCGAGGTACCAAGGCAACTGTCTGCCTCCAAGGAAAAAATCGTTTAAACTTTTACTAGCTTGTTTTCTATAATAAAGCCCAATAGCAAGGCTTAGGCATAAATAGGCAACAATAATGATCCAGTCTAAGGCAGATAAGTACATAAATTTTTTCTCGAATTGCGATAAAAATAACAAAATCACAAGAGTAAATGCCCCAATGAATAGATTTTATGAATAGGCAATGATTTAGATTTTTGTCTGAAATTATAAGCGGTTTAAGAACCTTTCGAGATACTAATCATTAAGTTTACAGCATGGAAGATTCTAGTGATAAGAAAGATCAATCTGGGAAAGATATTTTTAAGAAGCTGAACATTAAAAAGGCTAAAAAATCTCCAAATAAACCAAGCCGAATTAGCGAGCAAAAGAAAGAAGTTTCTCCAGTAGAGGCAAAAGTGAATTATTCTCATCTTCCTGAAGGGCATTATGAGTTGGTGGCAACTTGTATGCAAAACTTAGAAGATCAATTGGAGCAAGAGCTAATTGATATTGGCGCCAATAGAATAAGAAAACAGAAAAGGGCCATTCAATTTTCTGGTGACTTAAAGCTATTGTACAAGGCTAACATTTGGTTGAGAACCGCTTTGAAAATTTTAAAACCAATTTATCATTTTAAGGCTACCGGGCCAGACTCTCTTTATGAAGAGGCTTTAAAGCTTCCATGGGAATCTTTGTTTCCTTCTGATAAATCATTTTCTATCGATTTTTCTGTTCATTCTGAGGATTTCACCCATTCGCAATTTGCTGCATTAAAATTAAAGGATGCCATTGTAGACCGATTTAGAAAAGTTGGACAAAAGCGACCGAACGTAGAAAGAGATCAGCCAGACCTTAAGTTCCACTTGCACATTCAAGGCAATCAAGTAAACATATCAATTGATAGTTCAGGAGATCCATTGTTTAAACGTGGGTACCGACAAGAACGTCACTTTGCACCAATAAATGAATGCCTTGCTGCTGGTTTAATTTTGAAAACCGGTTGGAAAGGCGAATGTGATTTTCTTGACCCCATGACAGGTTCAGGAACCATTGCGATTGAAGCGGCTTTGCTTGCATGCAATGTGCCACCCAATTTTGCTCGAACTCATTTTGCATTTGAGAATTGGTCAGATTATGATCAAGCGCTGTTATCGGAAGTACTTAACGAAGCCCAAGCCGCCTATAAGCCCTTGCAAGTTAATATATTTAGCCGTGAGGTTCAGTCAAACAACATCAGGGCAACTCGAGTAAATATCAATGCCGCCAACATGAGGAAAAGCATCAATTTAGAGCAAGAAGATTTCTTCATGGCAAAAGCTCCCTCTGATTCAGGGATTATTGTGATGAATCCTCCCTATGGAGAACGCTTAGAGTTGAGGGAAGGATTACCTGACTTCTATTCAAAAATTGGTTCAACCCTAAAGCATGAATACACCAATTGGCAGGCTTGGATCATTTCTTCGGATTTTACTTCATTTGAAAACCTTGGATTAAAACCAAGCAAAAAGATTCCAGTAATGAATGGTAAATTGGAATGCCAATTTAGACGTTATGATATCTTTGAAGGCAAGCTAAAAGAAGAAAAATCAAGAACTAGCAAAAGAAAAGAAACGGAATAATCTTCATTCCTCAGCCAAACTGAATGAACCAATGAGCAATCGTAAAACATACTTTGTAGACGTGCTACTTCCATTGGCCATTTCAAAAGCATATACTTATCGTGTGCCTCATGAAGCCAATGAAAGCATTGCTATCGGAAAAAGGGTTATCGTTCAATTTGGAAAGGGGAATAAACTTTATGCCGGATTAATTACTGGAATTACTGAAACAGCACCCAGTACCCATCTGGCAAAATATTTTCATGAGATTATTGACGAAGAACCAATTGTCAATCAAAAACATTTAAAATTTTGGATGTGGATAAGCGAATACTATTTAGCTCAATTGGGCGAAATAATGCTAGCCGCATTACCATCTGGATTAAGACTTGCCAGTGAAACAAAAGTAGTACTGCATCCTGATTATGCTGAAAAAGTTAAGTCGATAAGTGATGAAGCCTATTTGCTTGTTGAGGCCATGGAAATTCGGCAAGTATTGGATTTAAGCGAGATTGCTCAAATCCTTAATGTAAAGTATGTTCACGCAAAAGTGAAGCTTTTGATTGATGCTGGAATAGTTATCACACAAGAAGAAATCAAATCAAGGTACAAACCAAAACTGATTGATTATGTAGAGCTGCATCCAGCAGTTCAACAAGAAGAAGTGCTGGGGAGAGTTTTTAATGAATTGGAAAAGGCCCCGAAGCAATTATCTGTATTGATGGCCCTAATTAGTCAATCCAATTGGGGAACCTCAAATGAAAGACCCGTTAGAAAAAAGGACTTGATGGCATTAGTGAATGCAAGTCCCGCTCAAATAAAGGAACTGGAAAGGAAAGAAATTGTTTGTATAAAAAAAGTAGCTACCAACCGTTTATTAGGAAATTATTCGGAATCAGGACTTCCAACCTTAAGCGACGCTCAGAAGAATTCCTTGAAATCAATTCAAAACGGTTTCCTTTCCAAATCAGTCTGTTTATTTCATGGGGTAACTTCCGCAGGAAAGACTGAGATTTATATTCATTTAATACAAGAGCAGATTGACCTTGGTAAGCAAGTATTATTGCTGCTACCTGAAATAGCACTTACCACTCAAATCGTTCATCGCTTGCAGGTGGTCTTCGCCCAAAAATTAGGCGTTTTTCATTCCAAATTCAATGAAAATGAACGTGTTGAGGTTTGGAATAGAGTGATGAAAGCAAATACATCCAATTCTTTCCAAATAATTGTTGGTGCACGATCTGCTTTGTTTTTACCCTTTGCAAATCTGGGATTGGTCATTGTAGATGAAGAGCATGAGCCTACCTTTAAGCAGCAAGATCCAGCACCTAGATACCATGCAAGAGATGCTAGTATTGCTCTTGCAATGCAACAAGGTGCGAAGGTGCTATTAGGAACAGCAACTCCATCGATAGAAAGCATGAGTCATGCAAAATCGGGTAAATATGCCTATGTCTCACTGTTTAAGCGATACGGTGAAATTCAATTGCCAGAGATTTTATGCATCGATATAAAAAGAGCCAATAAGCGGCGTGAGATGCATGGTAATTTTTCTAAGGATTTAATCGATGCGATGCAAGAGAGTATTGATGCTGGAAAACAGATTATTCTTTTTCAAAATAGGAGAGGATATGCTCCATTTATGATTTGTGAAACTTGTGGTAACTCTCCCCAATGCATTAATTGTGATGTCAGTCTGAATTACCATAAGTTTAAAAATGAATTGAATTGCCATTATTGTGGTTATGCTATAGAAAAGCCACTTCAATGTCCTGCCTGTGGAGATAGTAATTTGCAATTGAAAGGCTTTGGTACTGAACAAATAGAGGAAGAGTTGAAAGAAATTCTTCCTAAGGCCAAGGTCTTACGAATGGACCATGATACTACCAGAGCTAAAAAAGCCTATCATCAAATCATTCAATCTTTCCAAGATCGGGAGGTTGATATTTTAGTAGGAACCCAAATGGTGAGTAAAGGATTAGATTTCGATCATGTTGCTTTGGTTGGTGTGCTAAATGCTGATCATATGCTTCATTTTCCCGATTTTAGAGCCTATGAAAGATCATTTCAATTGATGGCTCAGGTGGCAGGAAGAGCGGGGAGAAAGAATGAAAGAGGGAAGGTGATGATTCAGAGTTATAATCCAGATCATAAAATCATACAACAAGTAATTAACAATGATTACGAAGGCATGATGAAGAATGAAATCATTGATCGAAGAAATTATCACTATCCACCATTCTATCGATTGATTCAAATTAGCCTTAAGCATGCAGATCTTAATTTAAATGAACAAGGTGCAATTTACTTGGGAAATCGATTAAAGAGCTTATTTGGAGATCGTATCTTAGGTCCAGAGGCACCAGGGGTTGCAAGAATTAGAAACTTATATCAACAAAATATCTTATTGAAATTGGAAGAAGGTATTTCATTGAAAAAAAGCAAATCGATTCTGCTTAAAGAAATTCAAGCCTTTAAATCAGAAAAAAAGTACAAGAGCTTGCGCGTAATTCTTGATGTAGATCCTTATTAAAGGTTCTTCAATTCCATGAGAAATCGATCCAATGCTTTTTTCTTGGCTTCGTCAAATCTATAATCGATGGAATTGTTGAGGTAATTGCTCAAGCTAAGTGAGTCAATTTTTTTCTGTTCACTTGCCGAAATGGCTTCAGAAATGTGTTCAATTCCATACTTTATAGCCAATTCAAAATTAGAAATAAAGTCCTCATCAAGTGGCTTATTCGCCACCCAAGCTGCAAAAACGAATGGCAAGCCTGTATGTTCATACCAGGCCTCTGAAAGATCGTATTGATATTGATAATTCCTTTCTAAAGTAAAAGTTCTATCACCAATAATTACTCCTGCTTTTGTCCCTTTGATATTGGATTCATACTCTTTTTTAGCATCCAAAAAATTTACCGATTGCTTCCAATGATTTTTGAAAAGTAATTTGCATAAATTAACTGAAGTCTTAGATTGATAGTCGAGAAATACATGTTCTATCTCATTCAACGGAACATCACTAAGAAGCAAGACAGTATCTACTTTTTTAAATGCACCGATGCAATGTTTTTCCAATAAGAAATGAGGCTCAATTTCTGGTATTATGGCCACAGGAACCAAGCCTAAATCAATTTCATTGTTTTTTAATTTTTGAGCACAAACCGATGGAATATCATAGCTGATTTCCATTCTTCCTTTCAACTTTGAATCTTGTTCCAATCCATAAACCATTGGAATGGTGTTTAGATAGGAGACAATAGAAATACGTATTGGGGAATGGGACATGATAAAGGAATTAAGCCTTTTGTTTTTCCATTTCAATTATTGAAAGGGTGGCTGCAACGGTACTTATTATTGCAATAAAACCTGCCAAACTCACACCTATAATTGGAATTAATAAAACGCCTGCATAAACACTTCCACTTCCAATTGCTAATCCTTTATGTCTTTTTACATAATGAACACTGTCTTTTAAACCAACTTTTCGCCTTTCACTGGTATAGTCAATAAAAGAAAAGCCATAAAAGTAGGCGGATAGAACAAACAAAATTGGGGCGGTAATCAATCCTATGACGGGAATAAAACTTAATAGGAACAACAATAGAATAAAAAACAATTCATAAAAAAAGTTTCTAACTGCTAATAATATTCCACGAATCATGTCCTTAATTAATTGGCTTAGGTTGAAAGGAAAATCCTTGCCATTTACTATCTGTTCTGTTTTCTCAGAAACAAATCCTAAAACTGGGGCTAAGATGATCAATACCAAGTAGCCACCAACAAAAGCAAAGAAAATAATAAGAAACAATTTTAGAATGAACCAGACGATGAAGCCGAGAGTGCCGGCAATAATTTCTGCTCCCCAGAAAGTCCATGTTTCTGGTTGCCAACTTGCATTCAAAGCATCGATAGCCATTTCACTTAGACCTCCAGCCAAACTAAACCCTAGAAAGAAAAGCAATAAATTTAGTGCAAGAGGGAAAAGGAAAAGGTAGGACAATTTATTCTTCAATATGAAAGGAAGCGCCTTTCCATATTGATTTAATCCTATTTGTATTTCCTTAATAGTGCTCATGAGCTGTGCATTGTTTTTCTTCTTTTCCTTTCTTCCTTTATTAAGCTTAATTCTCTACTTGTTTGTCCTGCAATTGAGCTATTTTCATTGGCTCTTCGAATCAAATAGGGCATCACATCTTTTACTGGTCCAAAAGGGACGTATTTAGCAACTTGAAAACCAGCATCGCTAAGGTTAAAACTAATGTGGTCACTCATGCCTAACAATTGTGCAAAGAAGAATTTACTATCATCAGCCTTAATGTTAAATTGCTGCATCAATTCGGTCAATAGTAAGGAGCTCTTCTCATTATGTGTTCCTGCACAAATTGAAAATATCGCACTCTCTTTAATGCAAAATTTTAATGCTTCATCATAATCCTTATCAGTAGATTCTTTATCTTTCTGAATAGGGGAAGGGTAATTTTTTTCCAATGCTCTCTCTCTTTCCTTTTCCATATAGGCACCTCTAACTATTTTAATTCCCATTAGGAAGCCTTCTGTTTTAGCCAATTTGCAAAGTTCTTGGAGATAGTCTAAACGATCATGCCGATACATTTGAGCAGTATTATAGATAATACAGGACTCTTTATTGTATTTTTTCATCAATTCTAAAGCAACTTCATCAATGGCATCTTGAATCCAAGTTTCTTCGGCATCAATCATCAAGGGTGTTTTACACTTTGCAGCGGCTTCTGCAATCGACTCTACTCGAGATAGACCCTTAATCCAATTCTTAGTTTCTTGTTCATTTAATTTAGCCTTACTGCTTTGTTTTTCTAGCAAATGAAAAGGAATTAAGCCGGTTAATTTGATCACACAAAAAGGAATGAAATTAACTTCTTTTGAGCGCTCCATAGCTTCTAGGGCAATGGATAAACAGCGATCAAAATCTTTATCCTCTTGTTTTCCTTCTACAGAATAATCTAAAATTGTTTGCACCTTGTGTTTTGCAAGGTTTTCCATAGTTGACTGACAATCAATAATGGTTTCTCCTCCGCAGAAATGGTTAAAGACACTGGCCTTTACAATCCCTTTAACAGGCAAGCCAATTTTTAGTGAAAAGGACAATAAACCAGTACCAATTTTATTTAACCAAGGAAGAGCAATCAGTTGAAATACAAATTGGGCTTTTTTAAGTTCTGCCTTTGATTTACTCTGAAATGCCTTTTCGGTGTTTTGGAAGGAGATCATGTTTAAAGGCTTGCACTTAATGTTGCCATTGCTCTGTCGACTTTTTTAACTAAACCTTGCAAAACTTTCCCGGGTCCAACTTCAGTAAAGCTTGATGCGCCGTCGGAAAGCATTTCATTCATAATTTGAGTCCATCTAACAGCTCCTGTTAATTGATCAATCAAATTCTTTTTTATTTCGTCTGGATTAATCACTGGTTTGGCAACAACATTTTGATAAATTGGGCACCTCGGTTCTTGAATGATAGTTTCCTTGATAGCTGCCTCAAGTTCAATTTTTGCTGGTTCCATTAAAGGCGAGTGGAAAGCTCCACCAACAGGAAGAATCAATGCTCTTTTTGCACCAGCTTCTTTTAATGCTTCACAGGCCAATTCAATGGATTTTACACTACCAGAAATCACCAATTGACCTAGGCAATTATAATTGGCAGGAACCACAACTCCTTCAATCTTTTTGCAAATGTCTTCAACAACCTGATCTTCTAAGCCTAATATGGCCGCCATCGTAGAGGATTGTATTTCGCAAGCCTTTTGCATCGCATTCGCTCTCTTAGCTACTAATCGGAGACCATCTTCAAATTTCATCGCTCCACAAGCAACCAATGCAGAAAATTCCCCTAAGGAATGACCCGCAGCCATTTCTGGTTGAAATTCATCTCCCATACTAGCCGCAAGAATTACGGAGTGAAGAAATATCGCCGGTTGAGTCACTTTGGTTTGCTTCAAGGCCTCATCGCTGCCATTGAACATGATTTCGGTAATGTTGAAACCTAAAATTTCATTGGCTTTATCAAAAAGCGCTTTTGCAGATGGATGCTGATCATATAGATCTTTACCCATTCCAATAAATTGGGCTCCTTGCCCAGGAAAAACATATGCTTTCATAGTGTAATATTATCTTCTGTCGCCAAATAGGCGCAATAAAAATAGAAATAGATTAACAAAATCAAGGTATAAAGTCAAAGCTCCCATAATGGCTAGTTTACTCCCAGTCTCAGAACCCATTTCAACGCCAGCTCCTATTCGTTTTAGCTTTTGAACATCATAGGCTGTAAGTCCTGTAAAAATTAAAACTCCAAGTATGCTGATGATATAATCGATCATTGTACTGCCAATAAAGAAATTCACTAGCATGGCAATAATGATCCCGAACAAGGCCATCATTAAAATTGCACCGAACTTGCTGAGGTCCTGCTTAGTGGTATATCCTAATAAAGCCATGGCTCCAAATGTGGCGGCTGTAATGGCAAATGTGCTGTAAATACTTCCAGCGGTGTAAACCCAAAAGATAAAACTTAAACTAATTCCCATTACCGTAGAATAGGCGATGAAAAGCATTAAGAGGGTAAATGACGACAAACGGTTAAATGAAATGGACATGAAAAGAACAAATCCAAGTGGGGCTAGCATCACTATCCAACCCAACAGACTCATGCCTGTTTCTACATTGTAAAGCAAGCTGGTTAAAGACTCTGAGTTTCCAAATAAATAAGCAAAAACTCCAGTAATACTTAAAGCTCCGGCCATATAGGTGAATACATTTGATAAATAGGTCTTCGCCAATTGTCCACTATCTACCGTAGCAAAATTTTGATTGTTTGAGTTGATATTTTGTATGTTCATTTTGTATAAATTTTTTCGAAGGTAATCATAAATCATACCTTGTGTAATTCACTGCAATTTTGGCATTAACTCAATTTCGCAGATAGCAACTGTATGAATTCTTTTCGTGTAGAATCGCTCTCAAACGCACCAGTAAAGGCAGATGTAGTGGTGACAGAATTCTGTTTTTGAATGCCTCTCATTTGCATGCATAAATGACTTGCTTCAATCACTACAGCAACTCCTAATGGATTTAAGGTAGATTGTATACACGACTTAATCTGATCAGTTAATCGTTCTTGAACTTGCAGTCTTCTTGAAAAAGCATCAACAACTCGAGGAATTTTACTTAATCCTACTATCCATCCATTGGGGATATAAGCCACATGAGCTTTGCCAATGAAAGGGAGCATATGGTGCTCACACATCGAATAAATTTCAATGTCTTTAACTATTACCATCTGGCTATGATCTTCCTTAAACATTGCGCCTTTTAATATCTCTGCACCATCCAAATCATATCCATGGGTTAAAAATTGCATTGCTTTGGCAATTCTTTCAGGAGTCTTCACTAATCCCTCTCGACTAATGTCTTCCCCAAGTTCATCTATTATTGAAGAATAAGCAGAAGAAAGACGATCAATTTTTTCTTGATTGTAGGCTTCTTTTCTTTCGTATCCTTCAATGTAGTTTTCTTCTTCTTTCATATTGCTATCCGTAATATTCTACATAATTATTTTCAGTCTCTTGTAGCTTAACACAATGTAATGTGCCACCCAATAATTTTACAGGCTTTTCCAATTGATTCCAAATGGCTATTGCAATGTTCTCAGTAGAAGTCATGATTCCTTTTGTGAAGCTGACATCCAAGTTGATGTTTTTATGATCGATGTGTTCAATCACTTCTGACTTCATGATGTCTCCAAGTGCTGATAAATCAATAACAAAACCAGTAGATGGCTCTGGCTCTCCCTTTACTGTCACATGCAAAACGTAATTGTGGCCATGCCAATTTGGGTTGGAACATTTCCCGAATGTATGGTAATTCTCCTCATCACTCCAATCTGGATTGGATAATTTGTGCGCTGCACTAAAACGTTCTCTTCGGGTTATATAAACCATCTTCAATTTTTATGCAAATATACACTCAGGACCTTATTTAGTTGTATAAGATTTAAATGATTTACTCGTCAAATGAAGCATAAGGCTTAATTTTGAATGATAAATAAAAAATTATGACGAGAGTATTGAGTGGCATTCAGCCAGAAGCTTTGTGGAAACACTTTGAAGAATTAAACGAAGTTCCTAGACCATCTAAGAAAGAAGAACGCGTTATAGCATTCGCAAAAGAATTTGGTGAATCTCTTGGTTTTCCTACAGAAGTTGATGCAGTTGGAAATGTATTGATTAAAAAACCGGCAACGCCAGGAATGGAGAATCGAGTTAAAGTGATTCTTCAAAGCCATCTTGATATGGTACATCAAAAAAATGCAGACACTGTATTCGATTTCAATAGCGAAGGAATAAAGATGCTAATTGATGGAGATTGGATCAAGGCTGATGGGACAACTCTTGGCGCCGACAATGGAATCGGAGTTGCAAGTATTATGGCATTGCTTACCAGCACAGATATTCCACATCCTACCATTGAAGCATTGTTTACGATAGATGAAGAAACTGGTATGACTGGTGCATTCGGACTCCAACCAGGATTTCTTTCTGGCCAAATCTTATTAAACCTTGATACCGAAGATGATGACGAACTAACGATTGGTTGTGCTGGTGGTGTAAACATCACCATTGAAAAGGAATACAATGAAGTAACTAGTCCAGATGGTCAAATCACAAAGCAAATTAAGTTGAGTGGACTAAGTGGTGGTCATTCAGGAATGGACATCATCAAAAGTTTAGGAAATGCAAATAAACTCATGAATCGTTTGTTGTATCAATTGGATCAAAATTTAGAATTGTCTCTTCATTCCATTCAAGGTGGAGGCTTAAGAAATGCGATTCCAAGAGAGTCATTAGCAAAAATTAGTTTTTCTTCTAAGCAAGCTGACCTTTTCTCTTCCATTTGCAAAAGGTTTGAAGCCAATATTAAAGCAGAATATGAAGTAACTGATCCACATGTTAAGTTAGAAATTGAAACTTGTGATACAGCTGCGAAAAGAATGAGTCCAGACCTTGTCTCAAAAATACTTCGAGCAATTTACGCCGCACCAGATGGAATTTATAAAATGAGTTCTACAGTTCCAGGTATGGTTCAAACCTCTAATAACATTGCACAAGTGAAATTAGAGAATGGCAAGTTCTCTTGCCTTTGTTTGTGCCGAAGTTCCGTAGATAGCGAAAAAGATGATGAGGTAAGAGCAATCCGTTCAGCTTTTTCCTCCATTGATGGTCAGGTTCAAGTTGATGGGGATTATCCAGGTTGGACGCCAAAAGCGAAATCTGAGATTGTATCCATTATGGCAGAATTGTATACAGAAATGTTCAATGGCAATGCTAAAGTAATGGCATGTCACGCCGGGCTAGAATGTGGCATTATTGGAGCACATTACCCCAGCATGGATATGGTTTCATTTGGCCCCAACATAAGAGGAGCTCATTCTCCGGATGAAAAAGTACAGATTAGTTCTGTGCAGAAATATTGGGGCTTTCTTTTAGAAACTCTAAAACGAATCCCAGTTGCTAGTAATGGCTAAGGTCTTGTTAGTTGTTGCTTCTCAAGTAGAAGAGGAGGTGGTTAAATCGGTTCTTAGAACAACTAAGCATGCTCAACAATATGAGGTGTTAAACACTGGCATTGGGATGGTTGCCACGGCATATTCACTGAGTAAAAGACTTCAGCAGAAAAACTATGAATTGCTTATTAATTTAGGAATAGCTGGTAGTTTTAATAAGGGATTGTCTATAGGCGAACTGGTTCATGTTAAACGAGATGGTTTCTCTGAATTGGGTGCTGAAGACGGAAAAAATTGGATCCCGTTTCAAACGAATTCCTTTAATGGAAATAAAAATGAGACCAATTCAATTGAATGGATACAACCCCAAATTGAAACTAATTTTACTTTCCTTCGAAAGCTTCCTAAAGTGGATGCTATAACGGTCAGTACTGTGCATGGTAATTTAGATTCTATTAAAATGGTTCAAGAAAGATGGCCAGCTCAAATTGAGAGCATGGAAGGTGCTGCTGTTTTTTTTGTAGGTAATCAAGAGAATCTTCCTTGTTTGCAGCTACGTGCAATCTCAAATTACATAGAAACAAGAGATGTAACCACCTGGGATATTCCCATGGCATTAAAGTCTTTAGAATCCGGTTTAAAATCAATTATTAAGGAACAACATGGAAATTAGCCTAGGCATATCCCCTTGTCCAAATGATACCTTCATGTTTGATGCGCTAATTAATCAGAAAATTGACACAAAAGGAATCGTTTTTAAACCAATTTTTCAAGATGTTGAAGAACTAAATCGTTTAGCAGAGCAGTCTAGGTTGGTGGTTAGCAAATTGAGTTTTCATGCGATTATGTTTCATTTAGACAAGTATCAAATCCTAAATTCAGGAAGTGCATTGGGAAGCGGGGTAGGGCCTTTGTTGATTGCAAAGAAACAATTGAATGAATACGAATTGTCTGAGGCCAGGGTAGCCATTCCAGGAAAAAACACCACTGCAAACCTCCTCTTACAATTGGCCTTTCCAAATTTGGGATCAAAGCATGAATACTTGTTTTCTGATATCGAGGCGGCGGTCATCAATGGAGAAGTAGATGCAGGGTTAATCATCCATGAAAATAGATTTACCTATTCTGATAAAGGTTTAGTTTGCATTAAAGACTTGGGCCAATATTGGGAGGAAGTTTCCGGAAATTTGATTCCACTTGGTGGAATAGTAGTGCAAAGAGATTTACCCATTGAGCTAAAATTGAAGATCAGTGATTTGATTAAGGAGAGTATACAATACGCTTATGATAATCATACTGAAGAGAGTGACTTTGTAAAATATCACGCACAAGAGATGGATGTTAAGGTGCTGAAGCAACACATCAATTTGTATGTCAATCAATATTCCTTAGATTTACAAGAAGAAGGAAAAAACGCCATTCTTGGTTTGTTAAATAGAGCAAAACAAATGCAAATAATGCAAGAAATTTCTCAACCCATATTCGTTAGATGATAGTAATTACAGGAGCAGCAGGATTTATTGGAAGTTATTTAGTTGGTCATTTTAATCGCCTTGGAGAGGATGAATTATTATTGGTTGACGACTTTAATAGGCCTGAAAAGGAAGCAAATCTAGCAGATAAAGCCTATAGTTCTAAAATGAACCGTTCAGAATTTTTAGCCTGGTTTAAAGACAATGCCAATGCTGTTGATTTTGTTTTTCATATTGGTGCAAGAACAGATACTACTGAATTTAAAACTTCAATCTTTGATGAATTGAACCTAAACTACACCAAATCCATTTGGAAAACTTGTGCAGAAAACATGATTGGTTTAGTCTACGCATCATCAGCTGCAACTTATGGTTTGGGTGAGATTGGATACAAAGATGATCATGCCACTATCGATCAATTGAAACCACTTAATCCTTATGGAGATTCTAAGCATCAATTTGATTTGTGGGCGCTAGAACAAAAACAGAAACCACCATTTTGGTGTGGTCTTAAGTTTTTTAATGTTTATGGCCCAAATGAATACCACAAATCAAGAATGGCTTCCGTTATTTTTCATGCCTTTAATCAAATAAAAGAAACTGGTTCAATGCGACTATTTCAATCGCATAATCCTAATTATAAAGATGGCGAGCAAAAGCGCGATTTTGTATATGTTAACGATTTAGTAAACATTTGCACATGGATGGCCGAAAATCAACCACAGAGTGGAATTTATAATTTGGGTTCAGGAGAAGCAAGAACCTTCTTGGATTTAGTAAATGCAACATTCAAAGCAATGGGAAAAGCTCCAGAAATTGGATTTATTCCTACCCCAGAAGACATAAGAGACAAATACCAGTATTTCACAGAAGCTGACATGTCCAAGTTGAGAAATGCTGGCTATTCAAAGCCATTCTATACACTAGAAGAAGGAGTTAGTGATTATGTGAGCAATTACCTAAGTACAGGTAAATACTACTAAAATGTTACAGCGATCAAAACTTATTGAATTAGGTTTACACGCCTGCTTTTTCTCTCTTTTTGTAATGTCGATTGTGCTTTACAAAGAACGTTTGTTCGCTGATGCATCTTATTACTTTTTTCACGCAATAAATTCTGGTGGTTTTCATGTAGAACATGGTAGAATTGTTCTTGCCTTGTCTCAAATTGCTCCATTGTTTGCCTATTACCTTCAGCTTCCATTGCAAATGATCATGTTAGCGGCTTCATTGGGTCATGAGCTATTTTATTATGGTATTTTCCTTGTGCTCTTTTATCGCTTAAAAGATTATACGGCTGCTCTAACGGTTCTTCTTATTCATTTAATAGGACAGTTATGGTTGTATTATAGCCCTATGCTTGAAATTTGCTATGGTGCAGGCTTAGCAGTCTTATTTGCTGCTATTTTAAAGTCTGGCAAATACAAAGACGATAAATGGTTGATTCTTTTATTGGTCACTCAATGGTTTGTCATGACTAGTCATCCAGAGAATTTTATTTTAATTGCCTTGGCTTTGCTTTATGAAATCATCTCTAAACGAATTGATCTCAAAATGCAATTGATTTCATGGTCGGGCTTAGTCTTGGGGTTTATAATAGAGCTCTTAACTTTCAGTGAATACGAAAAAGGACATAGCAACATCAATCATGATAATGATACTATTGGCGCTTCTAATCTTTTGAATGAAGAATACTTGCAGCAATTGGCTAAGCTTTTTTGGAATTATTATCCAGAATTGATGGTCATAAGTGCAATAAGCATTTTGATTATGCTATTTAAGAAACGTTGGCTAAAACTTTGCCTATTGTTGGGAAGCATTGGGTTCATTTTGCTCATTGTGAACCATATGGCGGAAGCAACAGTGTTTACCCGCTATTATGAATCCATGTACAATCCTTTGGTATTTATTGTGGTTTTTATTGGCTTACAAGAAATAGCTTCCAACTTAAAAGGTAAAATGCAATCTGTTTTTGCACTTGCTGTTTTTGGTATTGCCATCTCAAGAATGTTTTGGATATGGGACTCGGGTGAACATTTGAGGCAAAGAATGGATCAATTGGATAAACTTGTTGATTATACTCAGAATTTCAAAGAAACTAAGTTTTTAGTCAATTCAGAAAATTGGCACAGCTATTACACAACGGTTACCTGGGCAAATCCAATAGAAACTTTGTTGATTTCAGCCATTGATGGAAAAGAAAAGTCAAAAACAATTGCCATGGAAGGCGATTACCTATTTGAAAGAAATTACATGAAGCTAAAGGATAGCGATTTCATTTTTAGACGTTTCGAAATTGAACCCTTATCCTTCTTAAATGAACGCTTGTTTCATTTGAAAAAGGAGCCATACCTAAAACTAAATGGGAATAAAGCAGATATGGCTTGGCAAGAGTTTAACACAAATGTTAGTATTAGTCTATTGGGTGAGCAGCCTAATTTATTGGCTAACGATAGCGCTTATCTATTTATTAATATCGAGGTAAATGAAGGGTATACACTGCCATCTAATCTAGAAGAAAATATATACCTCTCTTACCATTGGTATCAACAAGGAGAAGTCATAGAGTGGGATGGACTTAGAACACCAATGGAAGTTGATGTTATCGGAAATTACTCGCAACACCTAAAGATTAAAACTCCAATTGAGGCGGGTCATTATGAACTGGTTCCAGATTTAGTGATTGAAGGGGTAGATTGGATTAATTTAAGCCAAAGGTTTGAGCTTAAGATCGAACAAGCGCATATTTAAAGATGCACCAAAGTGCATGAACACCATCTTTCCAACCAATTTTTTTTCCTTCTTCATAGGATCGCACCTCATATCGAATACTTACTTCCTTAAGTTTTATTCCCTTATGCTTTGCCAGTTTTGCGGTAACTTCAGGTTCAAATCCGAATCGTTGTTCTTTTAGATTTAAGGACTTTGCAACTGAAGATTCCATCAATTTATAACAAGTTTCCATGTCGGTAATTCTCAGGCCAGTAAAGGCATTCGACATCCTTGTAAGAAATAGATTCGCCCACAATCCCAATCCTTCTTTGTTTTGGGCGCCATCTAAAAAACGAGAACCGTAAACAACATTACAGTTTTCATTAATGGCTTTATTAAGTAGGAGGTTAATGTCTTCTGGACTTAGTTCTAAATCTGCGTCTTGCGGAATTAAAAAATTGCCTGTTGCTTCTTCTATTCCTTTGTGCAAAGCGGCGCCCTTTCCTTGATTCTTTTCTTGATTAATTAACCTGAAGGAACCAGGCTGATTTTGAAGAAATTCTACCAATAAATTCTGCGTGTTATCTTTAGAATAGTCATTGATGACAATTATTTCCTTTTCGAACTGATGCACCAATTCCAGTTCTAGCAATTGTTCAATTACTTCAATAATGGTAGCTTCCTCATTATAGGCAGGAACAAGTATGCTTAATTTATTCGTCAATGAGTTTAGATTTCCTCTTTCAGAGAGACTAGAAAGGAGCGAATTGTTTTTAATGAAGTCAGCATCTTTTGTTGATTCATTAAGTCGTCTTTATTTTCTTTTAACTTTTTCTTAGCTCCGTCTAGGGTATAGCCTCTTTCTTTCACCAAATGAAAGATTAAATGAAAATTATCGATGTCTTTTTGAGTAAATAATCGGTTTCCCTTCTTATTTTTTTTAGGCTTAATGATGCTAAATTCTTTTTCCCAGAAACGAATTAAAGAGGCATTTACCTCAAACATTCGGCTTACTTCGCCTATGGAATAATACAATTTAGTACGCTTTTGATCCACTTTGAAATTTTGACCTAAATTAAACTAAAAAAGTTTAATCAAAAGACTGTCGCTGTTGAGAGGAGAATTCTACCATTTGGGCATATTCTTCTGGACTAAGATCATTGAAATAATAATTCACAGGATTGACCTTAACTCCATTTTTAATCACTTCATAATGCAAGTGAGGAGCAACCGATGTGCCTGTACTTCCAACGTAGCCAATGACTTGTCCACGTTTTACTTCTTCGCCACGTTTTACAATAAACTGTGTCATATGAGCATACAAAGTTTGATAACCATATCCATGATCGATTATGACATGATTGCCAAACCCTCTTCTGCTTCTTTCAACGTGCTTTATCTTGCCATTGCCAGTTGCATAAATTTTGGTTCCTTTTTCTGCAGAGAAGTCCATGCCATAGTGCATTTTTCTTCTTTTGTAAATAGGATGCATCCGAACACCATAACCAGAGGCCATTCGTTTTAAATTCTTATTCGATACCGGCTGAATTGCAGGGATAGAAGCAACCATTTTCTCTTTAGAAATGGCCATGTTGTATACTTCGTCGTAACTCTTCGACTGAATATACAATTGCTTGGTAATTTGATCCAATTTGTTTGAACTCTCAATAACCAAATCAGAGTTTTGAAATCCTTCTAACTTTTTATAGCGATTAACACCACCAAAACCTGCTTCACGAATTTCTTTAGCAATGGGTTCTGCTTCAAATACAACTCGATAAATTTCATCGTCTCTTCTTTGGATGTCTGAAAGCACATTGTGCACTTGATCCATTCTTCTATCTAGTAATTCATACTGAGATTTCAACTGGCTATTTTCCCTTTTAAGCAGTTTCTCTTTTGGGGAATCGATGTATTTGGCAGCCAAGAGATAAATCAAAAGCCCGAGAATAAGGCTAGAACTCATGTAAGTACCCAATTTCTTCAATTGGTCTTTCCATCCTAATTCTATCTTCTCGTAACTAAGTGTACGTGTATTAAATCTATACTTCGTTCTAGACATTTTGCCCTTGAATTTAACTATTTTTGAGGCCTTAAAAGAGCCACAAATTTAAGCCTTTTAAGTGAGACACTCGATTGCAAAGGTGTTTTCAAAATGTTAAATAAAGTTATTGCCCTTTAAAAGTTTTCAACATCGATGGATTCAAAAACTGTCAGATCTACCTTCTTAGCCTTCTTCAAAGAAAAACAACATCAAGTTGTTGCTTCTGCACCCATAGTTATTAAAGATGATCCAAGCTTGCTATTTACCAATGCTGGAATGAATCAATTTAAAGATGCTTTTTTAGGAAATTCAAAGCCTGTGAATGTTCGATTGAGTGATACTCAAAAATGTTTAAGAGTTTCTGGCAAGCACAATGACCTAGAAGAAGTTGGTGTAGATACTTATCATCATACCATGTTTGAGATGTTGGGCAATTGGTCTTTTGGCGATTATTTCAAAGCCGAAATGATCCCTTGGGCTTGGGAATTATTAACTGAACGTTACAAAATCAATCCTGATTTGTTGTATGTCACCATTTTTGAAGGCGATAAGAAAGATGGCTTAGGCTTAGATGAAGACGCCAAAGAAGCCTGGATGAAAATATTGCCGGAAGAACGAATAATTCCTGCTTCAAAAAAGGATAATTTTTGGGAGATGGGCGAAACTGGACCTTGTGGTCCTTGTTCTGAAATTCATATAGATTTAAGATCTGAAGAAGAAAAGAGAAAGCTTGATGGCAGAAGTTTAGTGAATGAAGATCATCCTCAAGTGGTGGAGATTTGGAACTTGGTTTTCATGGAATACAATCGATTGAAAGATCAGTCGCTTATTCCCTTGCCAGCCAAACATGTAGATACAGGAATGGGCCTTGAACGTTTGTGTACGGCGCTTCAAGGAAAGCAATCTAATTATGATACCGATCTTTTTCAACCAGGAATAAAAGTCTTAGAAAAGCTCAGTGGAAAGTCTTACAATGCAAGTGATAGCAAAACAGATATCGCATTTAGAGTAATTGTAGATCACATAAGAGCAATTGCATTTTCGATTGCAGACGGACAATTGCCTTCTAACTCTGGAGCAGGATATGTCATTCGAAGAATTTTAAGAAGAGCTGTTCGCTATGGTTACAGCTTTTTAGATTTTCAAGAAGCCTTCATGTTTAATTTATTGGAAACAATGATTGATGGCATGGGAGAAAGTTTTCCAGAATTGCCTAAGCAAAAAGAAATTATTGAAAAAGTCATTAAAGAGGAAGAGCAATCCTTTTTGCAAACCCTTTCTAAAGGCATTCAGATTTTCGACCAAAAGATGAAAGAAAAGCCCAATGAAATTGATGGGATATTTGCATTCGAATTATACGATACTTTCGGTTTTCCTATTGATTTAACTCAGCTTCTTGCCCACGAAAATGGGATAGAAGTGGATATGATTGCATTCGAAAATGCTTTGCAAGTCCAAAAAGACAGATCAAGAGGTGCAGGAAAAATTGATGCAGATGATTGGCAGGTATTAATGGAAGATGAAGTAGAAGAATTCATTGGTTATGACTATACCGAAGCTGAGGTTAAAATAACGAGGTACAGAAAAGTAAGTCGGAAAGGCATGACACAATATCAGTTGGTATTTAATCTAAGCCCTTTTTATCCTGAAGGGGGTGGACAAGTTGGCGACCAAGGCACAATTAGCTCTATTTCAGAAACAATTGAAATTATTGATACTAAGAAGGAAAACAACCTTATTCTGCACATCTGCGAAGAATTGCCGAAAGATTTAAGTCAAAATTATACGGCTAGGGTTGATTCATCAAAACGATCAGAGACCGCTGCAAATCATACTGCTACTCACCTCATGCATGAGACGCTGCGCGAAGTTTTGGGAACCCACGTTGAGCAAAAAGGATCATTGGTTAATGCTTCTTATTTGCGATTCGATTTCTCTCACTTTCAGAAATTAAGTGCTGATGAAATAAGACAAATTGAAGAATTGGTAAATGATAAAATTCGTTCAAACATTCCTTTGAATGAGCAAAGAACATTGCCATTATCTGAAGCCAAAAAGATGGGAGCAATGGCCCTTTTTGGAGAGAAATATGGTGATGTAGTTCGTGTTATTGAATTTGGGTCTTCGGTAGAACTGTGCGGTGGAATTCATGTTAAATCTACAGGGGAAATTGGCAGTTTTAAAATCGTTTCAGAATCAGCGGTTGCGGCAGGAATTAGAAGGCTTGAGGCGGTCAGCTCAAAAACTGCTGAGCAACTTTTTTATGAGCAATTCGACAAGATCAATGAAATAAAGCAAGAGCTAAAGAATCCAAAAGACATTAAACTGGCCATTCAGCAATTGTTAAAAGAGAACAGTCAATTTCAAAAAGAAATTGCCAAATTCAAACAAAAAGCAGCTGGCAATTTAGCTCAAGATTTAAAGGGAAAAGTGAAAGAGAATGCTGGAGTTAATTTCTTAATTCAAGAAGTTGATCTAGATGTGGCTGGAGCTAAAAATTTAGCATTTCAACTGAAATCGGAGATGGAAAATTTGTTTTTGGTCTTAGGAACTAAACAAGGAGGGAAGCCAAGTTTAACTGTGCTCATCTCAGATAATTTAGTTGCGGAAAAAGGCTGGAATGCAGGTAGTATTGTAAGGGATTTAGCCAAGCACATCCAAGGTGGCGGGGGTGGACAAGCATTTTTTGCAACAGCCGGTGGAAAAAATCCTGATGGTCTTCCTGAAGCCTTAAAAGCAGCAGAGGCTTATTTGGTTTAATGGATTCTTGAAAAATCTAAGAAACCTTCACGTACTGCTTCACGTCTGAAACGCTAATCTTGTCTTCGCCTAGTATCAATAGGCGCTCTACCACATTTCTTAATTCTCTAATGTTACCGGTCCAATCCATTTTCATTAAAGCTTGAATGGCTGCTCCTTCCATTTGCCTAATCGCCTGTCCTTGTTCGTTACAAATGCGATCTAAAAAGAAGTCCACTAGCAAAGGAATGTCATCTCTTCTTTCGTTTAAAGCTGGAACTTGAATCAGAATAACACTTAATCTATGGTATAAATCTTCTCTGAAATTGTTCTCAGCAATTTCCTTTTTCAGGTTTTTGTTGGTCGCTGCAAGAATTCGAACATCTACTTTAATGTCTTTTTCTCCTCCAACTCTTGTGATTCTATTTTCTTGTAGGGCTCGAAGCACTTTTGCCTGTGCTGAAGCACTCATGTCCCCAATTTCATCTAAAAAGAGTGTTCCACCCTCTGCTTGTTCAAACCGGCCTTTTTTTTGTTTAACAGCTGAAGTAAATGCTCCTTTCTCATGACCAAACAATTCACTTTCTATCAGTTCAGATGGTATGGCTGCGCAATTCACTTCAATAAAAGGTTTAGATTTTCTAGGCGAATTCTGGTGAAGACTTCTGGCTACCAGTTCTTTACCCGTTCCATTTGGTCCGGTAATTAAAACCCTTGCATCACTTGGAGCCACCTTTTCTATCATGCTTTTCACTTGCATAATGGCATCACTCTCTCCAATGATGTTGTTCAATTTACTGTTGTGAACCTTCTTTCTTAACTGTTTGGTTTCCTCAACCAATTCGGTTTTATCTAAGGCATTCCTTAAAGTCACCATTAGCCTGTTCAAATCCAAAGGTTTAGCAATGAAGTCAAAAGCCCCTAATTTTATTGCTTCTACCGCTGTTTCTATGGTTCCATGGCCAGATATCATCACCACTGGCGATTCAACTTGCTTGGCTAGCAATCCTTGCAGCACTTCAATGCCGTCTTTTTTTGGCATTTTGATATCACAAAGGATCAAGTCATACTTTCCTGACAATCCCATTTTAAGGCCTTCTTCACCATCCTCAGCATCGTCTACATTGAACTTTTCAAATTCTAAGATTTCTCTTAAGGTTCTACGAATTGCGCGTTCGTCATCAATGATTAAAATTTTTGCCATTATCGTGTTCTATGAAATAACCACTTGCCAATTTCTTTAAAATTGACTTTTTTGCCATACATTAATATACCAGTTCTATAAATCTTTGCTGCCATCATTGTGCTTCCAATAAAGGTAAGGATCAATAAACCCATTGAGAGAAACAATTCCCAATAAGGAACACCCATCGGAATTCTTACCATCATTACTATAGGAGAGGTGATGGGAATGATGGAACCCCAGAATGCTAATGGGCCGTCAGGATTATCTATGATTACCTGTGCAATAACAATAGAAACAATTAATGGCATCGTTACCGGAAGCATGAATTGTTGAGTATCTGTTTCATTATCGACTGCCGAACCAATTGCCGCAAACAAAGAACCATAAAGTAAGTATCCTCCTAAAAAGAAAAAGATGAAACAACCAATGACCAATGGGAAATTGATTAGTGAGATTTTATAGCTTAAATCAGCAATGAAGTTGCCAGAATTTCCTTTTTCCAATTCAGCCAATTCAGGGCTAATTGACTCCATTTGTTCTATTTGCTCAATTTTGTTTTCTTTTAAATCGTCTTTGAAAAAGGTTTGAGCCCCTCCAATCAATATTCCAGAAAGTACCACCCAAATCAATACCTGAGTAAGTGCAACCATGGCAATTCCTACAATTTTACCCATCATTAACTGAACTGGTTTTACTGAAGAAATAATCACTTCAACAATTCGATTGGTCTTTTCTTCAATTACCCCTCTCATGACTTGAACTCCAAACAAGAAGATGAAAAAATAAATGAACATTGCCAGCGTCATGCCAACACCAATGGCCAAACCACCAGCCGTTTCTTCTGATTTACCGTCTTCCGTTATCTTATTCGATACGATTTGAACATTAGGTCGAAGTCCAGAAATTTGATCAACACTTAAATCGTATAAATCTTCTAACTTCTTATTTTCAATGGTTTTGGCAATCTGACTCTCCATGTATCGAATCGAACTTCCTTTTGGTTTGTTTTTGAAGAATATTTGAGCCGTTTTCGGAAGGCTTACAATCACCTTTGGAATGTGCAATATGGCTGTGTACTTACCACCTTCATTCAGTTCTGCTTGAGCTTGTTCTAGAGTTCTAAACTGATAATCAAATTCAATTTCCTTGGTATCCTTTAATTGTCGCACGAATAAACCTGTTTCGTCAATTACCTCAATCAACTGCGAGTCTTCTTCTTGAGTAGCAAGCCATGTAGGTACTATCATCAAAGCCGCAATTAAAATTGGACCTACAATGCTCATCACAATGAACGACTTCTTCTTAACTCTAGTAAGGTACTCTCTTTGTATGATTAATTTAACTTTGCTCATTGTTGTCTTTTTTATTGGTCGATTCAATTTGTTTGATGAAGATGTCATTCATACTTGGAATGATTTCTTTTAATCCGTGAACTTCTACTTCACTCACTATGGCCTGAAGCAATTCATTGGGCGATTTATGGCCCAATAAACGAACCCTTGCAATTTTATAGTCATCATTTTCTGTGGTCTCCAACAATTCACAGCCTGTCCATAAAGCATTAGTAAAGGCAATTGTATTCCCCTTAAAGCGCACTTCGTAGGTTCCATCTTTAAAATCTTGTTGAATTTGTTTAACAGGACCCTCTAAAATTTTTTGCGAATTATTGATCAGCGCGATATGATCACATATTTCTTCAACAGAACCCATGTTATGAGTGGAGAGAATGATGCTGGTTCCATTTTCCTTTAGACGAAGTATTTCATTCTTCACTAGGTTGGTATTGATTGGGTCAAAACCACTGAATGGTTCATCGAGAATTAACAATTTAGGTTCATGCAAAACAGTTACTATGAATTGAACTTTTTGTGCCATTCCTTTCGAGAGTTCTTCTACTTTCTTATTCCACCAAGGACTGATGTCAAACTTCTTAAACCACTCTTTCAAGCGAGCTTTGGCCTCTGATTTTTTCATTCCCTTCAATTGAGCCAAATACATGGCTTGCTCTCCAACTTCCATCTTTTTATACAAACCTCTTTCTTCTGGGAGGTAGCCTATTTGCTCTACATGTTTTGCCATCAAGGCCTCGCCATCTAATAAAACGCGACCAGAATCTGGAGCAGTAATCTGGTTGATAATTCTAATTAACGAGGTTTTTCCTGCACCGTTTGGCCCTAATAAACCATAAATGCAACCCTGTGGTACTTCTATGCTGACCTCATCTAAAGCGCGATGACTGGCATATTGTTTTACTACGTTTTCTACTTTTAAAATCGAAGCCATATTCTGTTTTGAATTTGTTGCAAATATACTTTCGTGAAATCAGAATTGGCTTTTAAATTGGTATAAATGGTCAAATCTTTATTTGTCGGGAATAGTCCATATCATTCACTAGCAATTCGATATATTTGTTTTCTTAAAATAAATTACATGAAAAAAACTACTACAATCTATTTTCAGTGCGGCCTTCATTTTTACAAGTTCTATGGGGTTTTCCCAAGTTCAAAATGATGCAGCGGTACTTGACATTCCTATGGATGACTTTTATGCAGCTGGTTCTGCTCAACACAATGTTGATATCCGATTTACAAATGCAGGATCAAACAGCATTAATCCTTTAACTTTTAATTGGACTATTGATGGAGGTCAAACGGTAAATTCATGGACAGTTCCATTTACTTTTAGTCCGGGAGCAACAATGACGCTTGCTCATAATGTAAAGGTTTCGTTTTCTAACCCAGGAAATTTTACTGATTTAAAAGTTTGGACTAGCAATCCAAACAATACTGTTGATGGAAACACAAGCAATGATACTTTAATAAAGCGAATTTTTGTGAACAATGGAACTACTGTAAATAGAAATGTTTTCATTGAAGAATTTACTACTGCTCCTTGTGGCTACTGTCCAGATGGTGCTTTGGTTTTAGAAAGCATTTTAAATCAAAATCCTAGTGTTATCGGAGTAGGAATTC
>CBDCLY010000016.1:0-49346 GCA_965218715.1 Vicingaceae bacterium | reverse complement strand
ATAACATTATTATTCCTTCTTACGGCCCACTATGGACTTTCTGGAAGCAATTGATCCCCATCATCAAATTAGAATTTGAAGCGAATGCATACATTGGATTTGTTAATGTTGTTTTACTCCTTTATTTGGTCATTCTTGCCTTAGGAAGTACAATTGGTTTAAAAATGAGAGGAATCCTAAAAAGTCATTTTCAGCATCAATCAATCAAGCTTTCATTAATTGCTTCCTTCTTGATTTTATTGATTTCTATGGGAATTCCTTTTATACAATTTCCTGATTTATTAAATTCTTTCCCCATACTAAAACAGTTTAGAGCCATCGGAAGATTTAGTTGGCCTTTCTATTTTGCATTTACCGTTTTCGGAGCGTATTACTTTCAACAGTTGATCATCTATTATTTAAAATCTAAACATCAACTAATTGGCATAGGTCTCATATTGCTTGTTTTTCTCTTTCCATTTTATGAAGCATTGGGAAGGCAACAAAAAATTGCAGAGTGGGCTCATGGAAAAAAGAACTTATTCAATAAAGAGCTAATGAATGATGACTTAAAAACAGTGTTGGATCAAATTGATGTGGATAAATACCAAGCGATATTCTCTCTTCCCTTTTATCATCATGGTTCTGAAGTTTATGATCGACCAAGAAATGACCTCTCCTCTAGAAACACTTTAGTTATTTCATATTATACTGGCATTCCCAATTTAGGCGCTAACCTTACTAGAACCTCCATTACAGAGAGTAAAAAAATCATTCAGTTAGTTATGCCGAACTATTATCCAAAACCAATAAAGAGCGAATTGGACTCCAATCGTTCTTTTTTGTTGGTTCATTCGAACATTGGATTAACAGACTATGAAAAGAGCATACTTAGTAGAGCAAAACAATTGAGTCCCATGAAGAATGGTTTTGCGCTATATGAACTGACTTATTCAAATTTGTTTAAAGATCAAAGAAAGGAAGTGCTTGAACTCTTTGAGCGTCAAATTGATCAGCTTAGCATACAGGATTCATTTTACAAATCGGATTCAAGCTCTTTTCTATATTTTAATGATTTTGAAGAACTTTCTTCTGATATTACTTTTCAAGGACAGGGAGCTTTTAGAACACAAGATAAAAGAAAGAATACCTTGATTAAGTTTTCGCCAAATACCTTTAGCAAAGGAAAAACATATCTCATGAAACTGTGGATGTATAATGGGGAGCATCATGCAAATTATCAATATGTTAAACTTAAGATTGATGCCTACAATTCCAAAAGTGATGAATGGGAAAATCTAAATACAATATTGCCAGAAAATGCTGAGGTTATTTATGGAGCTTGGTCATTAATAGAAGAAGAGTTTACAGTTGAAGATTCAAGTGATGAAATTTTTATCATCACAAAAGGCAGTAAATTTTCTAAAACTTCTCTATACATGGATAACTTGTTAATCCTGGAAAAAGGCTTAAATGCATTCAAAAAGGAGAGCGCTGATCAGCTATTTTACAACAATCACATTATCAGTATGCCAATGGTAAGGAGATGAATCTAAGATGGCTTGCACTGAGATAGTGAAGCATTTTTCTTTCCTAATTTTTGCTCAGCTTTTCATCCAGGAAAAGCTGAAAGATTAAAGAATTTACAGCCTTTATCCAACTAAGGAATCGCATCAAAGGCTGCTATTCTCCAACAACGAAAATATCCCAACAAAAGGCCTAGAAACACAAGGATAAAAACAATAATGCCAAACACCAGCCTCATTTGTCTTCGAAAATTCTTATTGGGATTCATTCCTTATGTTTTATAGGATCTTAGACCGAATGACCAGTCTGATTTAATTTTCTCTTTAGCCGACCAAGTTTTTTTTAGCTACTGACTCAAACGCTGCATCAACCAACGCATGCCTTCAATGGTGTTTAAAGATTCATAAACTTGCCGCATTTGACTTGCATTGTCTTTTGCGGAGGTACCAATGACCTTTATGGCATCATCGGTTTTTTCGACAATGAATACACAGCCATTTTCAATAATTGTGGCCACTACCCCATTGCAAGCTGGGTCTTGAGAACAAGCGTGCACAGCAATTGAAACTTCGCACACCAATGGATTAACAGAGACCATGCAGGCAGTGAGTCCGCTGGTTTCAATAATAGGCAAAGCTAGTTCGCCAACAATTTTACAAGCATCATCTTGGGCAGAACTGCTCTTCATCAATAAGAATGCAAGAAATACTAGGGTAAATTTTAGTTTCATAATTTTTAGTTTTTTCGGATTACACTTACATCAAAAACAAGTTCAAACAATTTAGTATTCCCTTTAATTTCTACATTGGTTTTGTTCAATGGAGCATAGTTTCCTATAACAGGTATTAAAGGGCTGGGAGAATTTGCCTGATGAACTAGAGACTCCATTGAAATCTTTTTCATATGATCAAAGATTGGTTGATTAAAACCAGGAAATGGGGCATTATTAATTGGCATAAACGGAATGTTATGGATTCCATTTCTGGTATCTAGGAATGCATTCATTCGAGGAAAATGCCTTCCTAGGCCCAAAGAATAATATGCAATATTTCTTGAAACATTGGTATTTGAAGAAGCTAAAAAACTATAGTAAATATTAGGTTGCATTAAACTTTTCCATTCATTTTGAGCTGCGCTTAGGTCCTTAGTTAAGGTATATTTAACACTGGTAAGTTCTTGTATAGAATCTTCTATCTCAGCTTTTCCTCTTCCAGAAGAAAACATATTCATTAATGCCACCGCCTGAGGAGAATTGTTTGCGGCATTTAGACTTAAGTTGACGTTTCCTTTCACCAATCCAAAAGGAATTGATTCGTGAAACAATAAATTAGGATCTGAAACATTATAGATCTGATGCATGATTAAAGCCTTGATAAAGGCTTGCTGGCCTTGCTCTGTGATTTGAGATAAAATCTCATCCATTTGTTCATTTCCTTTGAACCACCTTAGGTACACAAAATCATCTGCCTTATATTTAGTGCCATAAGTGACAGATAATGGCTTTAGCCAATAAAACTTCACATTTCCACTAAATGGGTTATTGAAATTAAATCCATAAGATGGGTTTTGATCTGGAAAATGAACGCTCTCATAATCTATCTGCTGTTTCAAGAATGCTTCTGCTTCTAAATGTGCTGGTTTCAAAGAGTTCATGTAGGGTGAACCACTTGCAATCTCAACATTCTGAACCTGATAGTTTACCTTATCTGTGTAAATTTTCTCGAGCCGAACATTATCGAAAACAATCTGGTCTCCTTTCTTTAGGTCTATGTTCAATTTAAATGATTTATCTGCCGAGAAACGAACATCCTTTTTAGAGTAGATCACCGGTGCATAGTTTCTACCCATAAGCTGCTTTGCAGAAAAATAGGATACGGCCACTTTATAGCCAGGTTTTAGTTGATCTTTCGCCTTAAAATCGATGATGACATTGTTTTGATCAAAGACCGTCACCAACCACTTTCTCCAACTGAGTAATCGTTGACCACTCAATTGATCTACTTTTTCATTGGAATGGACATTCTCATTGAAGCTGATCTTTCTAATGGCTTCGGCTATGCTTGTGTTCGAATCTACCCCATCATAAAATTCAAATACCGATTCGTTTAAATAATTTCTTGCCAATTCTTCCATCGTTGGCCTTTCCTCGCCAACCAATGCATAAAACTCTTTCGACTGAACACCATTAAAGTATTTCACCCGTATGCCTTCATCTTCGTATTGTTCTTCTAATTCGCCCGCAAAAAGAGTGTTTCCATTGCGCTCTATTTCTAAGCTATTCAAATTCAATTCTATTTCTTCAGAATTGACATAATTTGAAAAGAGCGTTTTAACATTTAAATCGCTAATACTAATTTCAAAATCTTTGTAACTTCCTGCTGGCAACCAGTGCACTTCATTATCTCCTGCAGTGGCATCTTCAAAAGAAATTACCTCTCTAGATCCATCTGAGAAACGAAAGTACAGCACAAATTGTGGCGTCTTAACTCGAACGCCCTTCTGCGCATTATTGTGAATTCGTATGCTAAACCGAATGAAACCAGAATAAACATCAACCGTTTCATCTTGAGTTACCTTTTGAATGATGCTTTGTTTGTTAATGGTGGTATAGGTGTTCGTATTTGAATTACTTGTTTTATACTGTTCTGAGGTTTTATAGGTAGAGGTTTCGTAGGTTCGGTATTTTGGTGTCATCATGTGATCTACCAATCCTCCGCCAAAATCAGCTAAGCCTGTAAAATCACCACTAAATGCTTTTGCAATTCCACCAAATAAAGTGCTGGCCCTGGGACGTTTATTATAATAGTCTTCATTTGTCTTACGAGTTCGATCATAAGTTACATCCTTTATGAAGCTGTTTGAAAAGCTATTCACATTGACTGCATTATTGGAACTCGAGTTTTCCATGTGGTATTCGATGTAGGTTTTTGTCTGGCCTTCCACTGCAGCTCCAACTTGAATATTACTCGATATCTCCACATTAAGTTTAGGAGGATAATAAGTGTTTTGGCTAATCAAAATTGAAGGGAGTATAATAAAAGCACAAAAAGAGAATGTATTTTTTAAAAGGTTTTTCATATCAGGATTCTTATTACCTTATGGTGTTGGTTGATTATTGCTCAATTGGCATAGCTAAGCTATAAATAAAATTCAATGAAAAAAATTTCATTCTTTGATGAGCAAAACTTAGGTCGACTAATTGAAAATGATCGACAAAATGCTAAAACATTACTACCGGTATTTGGTGAATGTTTGTTTTGGTGAAGAAATGCAGCTTCCCTCCTCCTTAAAAAATTGGCAGCTAACTGAACCGGCCTAAAAGAATAATCTACTTTGGCAGACAACCATCAACTTTCCTCCACCTTCTTCCCCGACTTCACCAAACGATACTTGAATCGATGTCCGAATTGGATCAAGGGCTTTTCTACCTTTAGGTGCAAGACATAACCGATGAATAGCGCAAGAATCAAACTGAGAACCGTAACTGCCAAGTCTTCAATGTTGTTTAGTTTAGGTTGTTGATTTAAAAGGCTGGCATGTAGGATTCCAGAAATGAATTGGTGAAACAAGTAAGTGCCATAAGAGACAAAGCCAAAAAATTTAAGCAGTTTGCTGCTGAGTATTTTGCTGTAGTATCCCTTTCTAAAGCTGATCGCAGAAAGAATTAGAAGTGCAAAAACTACATTGAATAAACTGTGATCTAATGCTCCTATGCTACGATAATGAGTTAATAGGAAGATGGAGAGCAAGAGCAATACAAGAATGGAAAAAACCAGTTTGGATTTTTTTTGAACCCTGGCAATTAAATTGTGCTCGCAGACTAAATAAGCCAATAATACGCCTAAAAACAATCCGTCCATGCGCGTGTGAAAAGGCAATATTTTCATGAAAAACGAATCGGTTGCGGCTCTTAATACTGGAGCTGCAATGATTAATGGAAGCAACAAATAAGGCAACCATTTCTTCTTAAAAAGAAAAATGATGAAGGGCAAGATTAAATAGAATTGTTCGTCGACACCCAAAGACCAGGTTGGCGTTAAAATTCTTGGACCATAGGTGCCAGAAAAAACCATCATGTAGTTTTGTACATAGACAAAATAAGACCACAAGGGCAATTCATTACCAAATAGAAAACCTTCAGGATCATTGATGCCACTATACCTTAACAGCACATAGCAAAAGAGCAGCAAATAAAACAAGGGCAAAATTCTTAATATTCTACGGAAGTAGAATACAAAAAAGAGTTGCTTCGTTTTTTGATGTTCAATGAGAATTTTTCCAATCAAAAAACCCGACAAAACAAAAAACAAATCCAAGGCACTCCAGGTAAAAAAGGTCGCCTTTCGAATGAAAATGGCGAGTGCAGAAGGATCCTCCGCCAATAATAGCTGGTTGTTAATAAAATGATAAGTCAATACCATCAATAAAGCAATGCCTCTAATTCCATCCAATTCAGGAATTCTATTTGACGTAAATTTATAAATACTCGACATGCCATGCTTTTCTTCAGCACAAAGATACTATTGAGAGATGAATCCCTAGAAATGCGCAATTAAACATTGGCATTGAGTGCATACACATCAATTAAGAGCAATTTCAATGATCTGTTGTAGTTATTCATTCTTCAAAATAATGCGTTTTAATGCCGATAATGATGGATAAACTAGAACAAATCTCTTGCTAAATCAACTTTGAAAGTAAAATGAATAGGTAGGCTGAAGAAAAATTGATTTAGCCAGTTTGTTTATTTAAACCTTGTTTAATCTTCTTGCATGCAGTTTTTGTCTTATTCTTTCGGCTAAATTCTTACCAAAAAACAACCACCATAAAATCATCATTGAAATGATGAACCACAAGAAAGTGATGAAGAAAATTGAATGCCGAAAATCATCTAGAAATGAATAATCTGAAAGAATAAACAACAAAAAAACTACAGCATAAAGAATGATTTTTATGCTGTGCCTTTTAAACTCATAATAGGAACTGATAAGAATTAAACAAACCCCATGAATTAATCCAATAAAAGTAGCATAGACGCCAAACAAACCTAGTCTGGTAAGCAAGTCAAGGGATCCTTTTTCATCCTTGACGTCATGCCTTTTGAAATCCTTATAATAATAATGGCACCAAGTGTCTAATATGCTTTTGTCTACTAAATTATTTACCTCGCTATACACGTGAGAAACTCTTTTGTTACCGATGGTTTCTTGCATTTCTATGCTACTGGTTATAGCTAACCTAGAATCGATACCGGAGTTTAAATTTAGACCAAATTGCAACCATAAATAAACCAATCCAATGATAACAGAAGGAAACAATAGTTCTATAGGTAAGTCAATTCCAATCACCGGAATTTTTAACATGCTTGGCATGTAAAACAAAATCAACAAACCTATAATGATAAACACTGATAAAAGCTGAATATAAGCCGCTAAGCTCTTGCGGTTCTCTTTATAATCCACAAATCGCTTTTTATGGGCTTCCTCAAAGATTAATTTCTCTTGTTCATTCTTAAGATTTACAGGAACATGCTCTCTTAAGGCCTTATCGTAAAAGAAATTGCCGTACTCTCTATTTTTAAAATCGATTGGATCGTATTCTTTTTCATTGTAATTACTCAATCCAATAAATAAGAGTATCAATGAAAGTGCACAACTTAGTATCGCAGTTAGTTTTAACATTTGGGCCTATTGGTTTTAGGATGGTATTAATGTGCCTAAATAACTAAGGCTTGAGTTAATCATAATAAAAATGGCTTTTCACTTTGTTAGATTTTCAGTATTTCTCCACACTAGTTTTCTATTTCTGGCCAAACGCCTCCATTTTTCTTCAGATAATTTTCTATGGATTTGCTTTTATAAGAAGATTGCTCATAGCGCTGTTGAACACTGATGTGGATTTTTGTTGGTATATTTTCCTTTTGAGGAATTTCTCTAATGTATCTCCCCAATAATTTATACTTTCCCCTGTACTCATTGTGCTGTTTCGCCAAAGGATTTAACTTAACATTTGTCAAGTATTTTTCAAACTCTAAACCAACCTCTGTAGATTCATTCACTAACCAAGTCAATGGTATATCAGACAAAACAGTCTCGTCATGATCTGGTTTGTAACTTCCTCCGATGTCGGAATGCACGCCAGGAAACCAAACTTGCTTAAGATCTACACCTTCTCTAGGTTCCCATATGGTAGGTTCAAAATCTTTTCTTTCTTCGTCTAAAGAAAGTGCATGCCTTGCCGTTTTGATGTTGCTCCCCATTTTTCGATCATAGAAGAGATGTTTGTCTTTTATTAAGCCAAAAATGGTGAAAGGCAAACCCATGGCTCCAACTGTATCCCAAACACCAATGAAATGAATCTTTGAACTGTTTGGCACAGAATGATTTTTTCTCCAATTGGTGGAATATTCGCCATTTGGTTTATATTTTGGGTTTTTATAGAGTTGAAATGCTTCCTCTACTCTCCTACCTTCTTGCCCCTTTAAAATGTCGCAATTATTGATTAATCCGCATAAACTTCTTACAGTATAAGCTCCCCTGCTGAATCCGAATAAGTAAATCTCATCGCCAATCTCATAGTTGTGGACTAAAAATCGATAGGCATCCATTACATTCTTTTCCAAGCCTTTGCCAACAGTTCCACCTGTTACTGCATCATGGTATGATCCTATTCCCCAATCGTAAAAAACTACCTGTTTTACTCCATTTTTATCTTTTGGTGCAACTCCTCTTGCGAATTTTAAAACATTGCTTGGATGTTCATCGCTTCCCAACTTTTCAGGACGATTCCATGTTCCATCGGAACAAATAATTATTCTTTTCATGTGATTTGGTTTAAACTTGCACGCACTAAGCTAAAATATATTATCGAAATACCAAAAATAGGCCAGAGCTAGTTGACAATACTAAATCCTAATGAAGCAATTCTTTCAGATCAGAACTACTTAGTTTAATCTAGTTGTTTCCTTTTTTTGCTCGCCTGGATTTTGGATGTTTAAATCCTAAAAAGCTCGCTAAATTGTATTGGCTAATCCATCAGTACCACCTTCAGCACTTCCTCACCAATAACTAGATAATAGATGCCCTCAGCTAAATGAGCAACATCAATTGGGTTGCTTTTTTCAAGGTTTGCTTTCTCCAAAACCAATTGACCTTGATAATTGAAGATTCGCAATGTAGACATATGGGCTGCCTTCCTCCTGTTGATTAACACTGTAAACCGACCTGTGTTTGGATTGGGAAATACTTGAACATTAGCAGTTTCTGAATGACCCGGTTCACCTAAACCTATTGTCATCACTGGATAACAAGCTGAAGTGTCTTTGCAAGTATTGCTTGTGATTTCTACCGCATAGGACCCATTTTGAGTGGCTGTAAAGCTTTTTCCTATTTCTCCTGCTAGGATGGCATAATTGGCATTACAATCTATCCATTGATAGCTCACATTGGTGGCAAGGGCCTCCAATACTGTTGTGTCTACCCTAACAGAATCGTTCAATCGCTCAACATTCAATTGAGTGGTCAGAATGCTGTCGCAACCTGCTGCACTCTGTAAACTATCGGCATACAGTCCTGTAGTGTGCACATAATTTCCTGCAATGAATATACTATCGCCATAACAAAGGCTTATCGTCTTCATTCGAAAATAGTTGGTGTCTATGCTCAAACTTTGCATCAATACGCTGTCGCAGCCTCTAATGCTGCTTAAACTGTCGTAATAATTCCCAGCTTGCTTGCGGTAAGCACCAAAGATGAGGGCACTATCGCCTTCGCAAATGCTTAAACTACTCGATTGATAATAAGAAGAATCTACGGTCAATTGAACACTTAGTATGCTATCACATCCTTGTGTGGTTTGTAAACTATCTACATACCACCCTGCTTGGTGCTGATACTGACCATGAATTAATAGACTATCGCCCTGACAAATAGCCTGAATTGGCAATTGGGTCACATGGACTTGATTTACAATCAATTGAGTGCTTTCAATACTATCACATCCTTCCTTGCTTAAAAGGCTGTCTGTGTACATCCCAGATTGATGACGGTATTGGCCATAAATGATTACACTATCGCCCATACAAATGGAAACATCTGGCATTTGACTTTGATAAATGGGAAGAACAATCAATTGGACGGTGCTTATGCTATCACAAGCTTGCAGAGATTGTGAACTGTCGGTATAAATTCCACCAACTTTGCGATAATTTCCAAATATCAACGCACTATCTCCTATGCAAATGGACATATTAGATTGGGTAGAATAAACTGAATCTATGCTAAGGGAAAAGACCAAAATGCTATCACAGCCTTTGGCATTACTCAGGGTGTCGAAATAGGTACCAGCTTGATGTTGATACTGCTGAAAGATGAACAAACTGTCTCCACTGCAAATGCTTGCAGATGAACTGTTGTATTCTATGCTATCGATCTTCAATTCCTTTTGGAAGATGATGCTATCACAACCATTGGCAGATAAAAGGCTATCGTAATACCATCCTTCTATGTTATGGTATTCTCCAAAGAAAAAGAGGCTATCCCCTTCACAAATCGTGTCTTTACTGAGTACATAAGCAATTGAATCTATCCTTAAATTGATTTGATTGATGCTGTCACATCCAAACCTTGAAAGGGAAGTATCGGAATAGAGTCCGTCTTGTTTATAATATTGTCCAGCGAAAAATAGGCTGTCACCAAAACAAAGGTTGAAGTCTTGTTGATTTAAATAAGTTGGTCGAACAAGAATTTGAAATTCTAGACTGTCTAAAGAATCTGTAAGATGATTGCTTTCAATGTGCACCTTAGTACTATAGTTTCCTGGTTCAACATTACTTAAGTCTATGTCGAAATTTACTATTGTTGTATCTCCTGGCAAAGTAGTCCATTGCATAGGATTCATGTTGAAGTACGATGAGTCTAATTCTCTTCCTATCTGTATGTTATCATAATAACTTCTTCCTCTGTGATCCTTGCTATACAGGTCTACTCTTCCCATTAAATTGGCTGCAGTATCTTGAAAGCCCATACCTATATGCACTACTTGTTGGTTAATGAACACATCAAATGTTCTGCTGCTGTAGTCGATGTTTTTTATTTCAACTTGAGTCCAAGTGGAATTAACCAATTGGTAAACGGTTGTGTCCCCTATGATCTCAAACGAATGCCCGATAAAGGGGATATTTCTTCGTTGAATCGTAAACAAACGTTGATCATTTGGAGATTTTATTTCACAAAAATTAGAAGAAACATATCCTCCGCCACCAGTATGCCCTCTATTTAAATCGATGGAAAAATAATCTACACTATCGGCTTGAAAATCCCTTCGAACCCCGTTGGTGCCGGTTCCATAAATAGAAAGGAATCGATTGCCATTAGAATTTAAAACGGCAATTGTTGAACCCAATCTTTGCCAATCTTGGTAAGTTCCATCATCAAAACCATTGAAGAAAAAGGTATTGCTTCCTGCCTTAGTACTACCCTTTGTGGCTTCTAATACGGCTTCACCTAGTCCATCATTGATTACATAGATTGGATAGCTCATGATACTTCCTTCACATAAAGTATCCATGATTAAAGAGTCTGCCAATCGAATTTGCGGTGCATCTTGAACAATAAGTAACAAACTATCTTCACCTGAATAGACACAATCGAAGCTCTTCAGCTTCACATTGTAAGTACCAGGCTGCTGGTAGGTGTGTTTCGGATTGGCATCGGTTGACCCACTTCCGTCTCCAAAATCCCATTGCCATAAAGAGGGATATCCTGAAGTTAAATCTATGAACTGCACTTCAGTGTTCAAAGGCGGGTTAGTATCTGAAACAGAAAATGCTGTATTCACTTGGATTGGTGCATTGTTTACATCAGAAAACCAGATTATTTTCCATCCTTGATTTTGGTTAATGCTATTGGAATTGAATTTTAAGGTTGCTCTACCAGAATTAGCCACCATGGTATCTGGCGCTACATTAGGACTCCAAGAGTCGTACAATAAAGGACTGCCATGAGTTCCGTCTCCATCGTAAACATATAAGCGATCGTCTCGATATCGCACATCAAGTAATTCAAAAGATAAATACAGTTTACTTGCGCACCTGGGGTAAATGCTAAACTGACAAGTTTCATTGGCTTGGTAATTATTGCTTTCTCCCCCCGAATCGTAGAAAATTCCGCTTACGGCATTGGAAGAATCTTCATTGCACATGGTATTTGGGCGGTTAAACACACTCACATAAAACTGTCGTTCTAAAGTATCACTTCCATAAGCATTTTGTGTGATCAGTCGCACAGCATGAGAACCCAAAGTATTGTAGGCCACTTTAGGATGTTGATCTGTGCTAGTGGCGGGACTTCCATTCTCAAATTCCCAATGCCACGAATGTGGCAAGAATTCGCTGCGATCTGTGAATTGGATGGAATCGCTTTTTAGAATGAATGTTTTATCCTTTACAAAGTCGGTGTTAGGAGGATTGTTATTGGCTTTGATGATAATTTTGTAATCTTCTGCTTGAATGATATTGGGGTCACATGAATTGCTGATGCTTAAATTTGAAACCGCTACTCTTAGCCTTAGAATAGAATCCAATACCGCACCACTAGGGATCTGAACATACCCCGTGTTCCTGAATTGAGCATTGCTGTAATGTACTACTTCATTGCTATCATTGAGTATTCCATCATTATCAAAATCTATCCAAATACTAGCAATGTGATAATAAATTGGAGGGAATGAAGAACCAGTATGAACTTCAATGGGTATTCGCTCCCCTTCTATTAAGGTGGTTTGATCTGTACAACTAAAATCCTCATAACCTGCAAATGAAAGTGACGAATAACGGTTAATGCTATCCATTTTGAAGCGTTTGATTCCCCAAAGGCTAGGAGAAGAAACGGACTTGTATGGTTGACAAGCATTCGATTTTGGTCCGCCCAAGACGATACGAACCGCATCATTTGCGATTAAAGTATCAGTGGTTTTGCTGAAACAATTGGAATTTCCAGTCACGATTAAAGTCACATCATAGTTTCCAGCTCCTGAATAGCTATGAAGGGGATTGAAGGCGCTGCTACTGTCGCCATCTCCAAAATACCATTTTGCTGTACTTACACGGTTAGAGTCTATATTAAATTGTACATCAAGTAAGCCATTGCAACTACTTGTTATTGAGGAGGTAAACCTAGTTTGTAAATTACTAGTATCGCCAATACCTAGTCCAACTGCATACCAAGCATTTTTAGTTTGTATCACTTCTGGACTGCAAGCTCCGTACAGGTCAATTGCCGACTGAATGGAATTGCTTCTTGCATCCAACATTGCAGAATTAGGAGTGAGATAAACCACCAAATTTCTAAAAGCAATTTTTTCTGCCGCACTTCTACCAATTGCTTCCACTTTATAGGCATCTCCATTGTCATTGATTCCAGTTCCACCCTCGGATAGTAAATAAAACCAATAATTTTGAACGCCCGAATTGCTGTGTACCCCTCCATTATCTGCTGTCCCGATGTACCAATGCTGTCCTAAATAAGTATCAGGATCGTTTTTCGATTTCGGGTCACTCACGCTTCTACCAGATGAAGAATTGATAAAAATCCCCTCAAACATATCATAGTTTGTGGAATTAGAATCCAAGTAATGATCGATTGCAATACCAAAGATGTCTGAAAAAGACTCATTTAATGCACCCGATTGGTTTTGGTAAACCAAATCTGCAGAATGCTGTGTTAAGGCATGCGTATACTCATGTGCCACAATTTTTAAGCTTGTAAAAGGATTTGTGCTTGTCCCATTTCCTTTTCCAAAGCGCATTCTTTGTCCGTCCCAAGAGGCATTGCTCCAATTGTTAGCAAAATTGAAATAAGCATTAGCAGTTCCACCTAAATTATCAAAAGAGCTTCTGTTGTGCACATTGCGGAAATAGTCTAATGATCCTTCTACTCCATAATGCACATCGTATGAGGCATGAAGGTTATTGGTGGTATCGTCCCAAACATTATTGCTATCAATGATATCTGTTGCAGTTGAATAATTAGAGCTTCCGTTTAAATTGAAGGTATTAAACAGCATGCCTTTAAAACTTCCATTCAGCTTAAATAAGCTTGGGTTTAGGCTATCCACTGTTATGGTTTGCGTCCCATGGTGGAAAGTATGTGCAGTGCCCTTTACAAAGGTTTCATGAATACGGTTTCTTGTTGTGATCACATTTCCTGTATGTGCATCTACATAAACATATCGTCTAATTGAATGGTCTTTCTTATAATAGTCTACTTTATAGGCCAAATGGTAATTTTCATTGTGCAGATAGATAACAAGTAGTGGTGATTCACTTTCGTTTTTATCTATGGAATTAAGGTCTGTGCTTAAATGCAGAGTAGCCTTTTCTATGGCCAAATCTGGTGAAATGCTTGAAGAAGTATTTGCAAGGCTAATCCCTTTGTACATTTCCACGTTCATGGAGTGTACTTCATTGTCTTTTAAATGAAGGTAAATGCGGCTGTCTTCAACTTTTATCCCTTTGTAGCTCTGAAAATACCTAATGTGTTTGAAGCCCAGTTCATCATCATTTTCTTGGTAGTTCGTAATTTGATTGAACTCTTTTAAGTCTAGTGTGCTATTAATCCATTCTTCGGCTTCATTTAAGTAGATGATTTTTCCTTCTGGCCAGAAGGATTTCTTAATCATTTGAGTTTTCTGTTGATCTTGAGTTGTCTCTTTTTTAAGGCTGCCTATTTGACTGGAAAAAACATAGGATAGGAAACAAAATAAAAGAAGGGACTTAAAAATTGGGCTCATTGATTTGGAAAACGTTCTCAAGTAAATTTATTGATAAATAGTTCGGGAATCAATAATTCATTTAGGCTAACACAAGGTTTCTGTTTTTTGATAATAAAAAGCCCCATTTCCATGGGGCTTTTTTTAATGCGATTTAACTCCTTGTAGGATAAATTCCATCATAATTGATGATGTAAAGCATGGCTTTATGTTTGGTTCCTCTAAGCTAGAAATAAATGATTAGAATTGAAAATGAGGGTTGATCACCCTATCAATCGTAATAAGGACTTCCACTATACAGCCATTCAATATCGCTTTCAATCTTCTCCGCTTCTTCTAAATTAAAGGTTTCAGAGTTGCTAATGTCGTTGTGTCGATTGTACTGATAAGAATAGATGGCAACTCCTTCTTCATCAATGCATAACTTGCTATAGGTGCTAAAGTTTGCCTTAAAGAGAATGTTTCCACTTTTATCGTAAACGAACCTTATTTCTGAAATTTCGCCTTCCCCACTAAGGGCCTTTTCATCGCTCCCATAAAAGTAGGTGGAAACAATTCGATCATAATCGTCATAGGCATACTCCTTCTTCGCATGGTCTTGATCACTTGGGATTGCCAATCGCTTATTTTTATCGTAACTAAATTCTTTGATGACTAAACCACGTTCGTCCCTAATCGTTTTGTACTGTGCTATGCCTTTTATTTCAGTTAATTCCAAGTCTTTGTTGCGGTGCTCTTCTCTGACAAGCTTTTTCTTCTCATAAACATAATGGTAAGAATGAACTCCTAGGCCATCTTCCTTCTTTGTAGCATCTTCGAAATAAAAGCTAGTCTTGATCACTTTTCCATTTTCATCTCTTTCAAATTTCCTCCAATCAGTTAATTCATTCATTTGATTAAAATCTTTTTCTTCAATCACTTCAGATTTATCATTGTACCAAAACTTTGAAATCGCCACTATACTATCCATCAACTGATTCTGCTCATTATACAAGCGCTCTTCCAATATATTTCCCTTGTTATCTTCCTTCCAAACAATTCTAGCTGGGCCTCCAAATGCTATCAATTGCTCTGCTGTGTCTAAATAGGATCGCTCTAACATGGTACCTTCAGCATCGTATTTATAATTATTGATGAATACATTTCCGCGCGCATTGGCTGGTTCATCTTGTGGAGTATAGAAACTTGCCTTGGTTTTGTTTCCATTTTCATCATAAACATATCGGTATATTGCTGTTTGATGCTGGCTCGCATGTAATTCACCATTCAAATTAAAGACTCTCATCTCCAATAAATTATTCGAAGTATCATACTCTTCAACAATGGAAGCAACACCTCTTAAATTGGTGTCTGCCTCACCATTTCTTTTTAAATATTGGCAATGAACCGTTTTGCTTCCATCCGCTGCATCCTCATAAGTAATTTCTTCCATTCCTCCTATACTAGGCCTAGGCAAGTAGTAGTTGTAAGCATCTAAATTGCATACACTAGTCTTCCGATTCAAACTATCATAAGTATAAACAACCTTACCATATCCATCCTCATCATATAGCAATCGACTTCCGGTATCATATACGGCATTCATTAATCGATTTTTCTTGATGTCGTACTTAAAATAATATTGCGCAACACCCTCCTCTTCAGCCTTTAACACATCATTATGATTGTAAGAAGCGTAGCGAGAGATATTGCCATATCTATCGTCGGAATAGCTATACTTTGCTATCCCTTTTTCATTCTCCACCAACATTTCATCTTCATCCCAATACTGTGTATTCCTTATTCTGCCTAGCTCATCATGAACATTTACCCGAACATGAAATCCATTATGGTAGGCCGCTTGTCCCTCTTTATCAAGAAAAGAATTCAACCTTAAATTCCCCTCATTGTCATAAATGTATGTACGGGAATAGATTCCGTAGATGTCTTCTATCGCTTTACCTAAGCTGGAAAAGTTTAACAATTCAAAGGCCAGTTTTATTGAATCATTTAAGTAGTTGAACCGAACTTCTTCCACCCCTTCTTTGTTCTTCATTTGTGTGCCAGATTGATTGAAATACTTCAAACTTCTAACCCTTCCAACATCATCAAGGCGGTAATGTCTCCTAAAAACACCATCATTCAAAGCAATTGAATTTCCTTTAGCATCAAAATACCGTGAGTTCATTACATTCCCTCTCTTCTCAAATATTCTACTATGGTAGCCAGATTTAAGTTGGATGGCCTTTCCTTTTCCATCGAAAAAGCTCCATTTAACTTGCTTGTCATTGATGCGTTTAATGTCAAGTCGAGCTGCATTAAAAAGGGGATCCTTGGCAATTCTTCCCCCAGAATAATAGGTGACTCTGGCCAATTCCATGTTCTTGGTATAGTCGAAACGATAATGATTCGTATATCGTTCTTCATGTGGCATTAATTCGTTTCCCCCATTGATCTCCAAAGCATCATCTATGTATAAATTTCTGTAATACTTTCTCCTTTTGTATTGCTTCCTGGAGGGTTTAAAAATGTCTGATGTCCAATAAACGTCTAAATCTATCAAAGCACTATCAATAATATACTCCCACTCACTTTGCTTATCTTCAATTAAACTATGATTGCTTTCAAGGTCATACAAGTATTGCATTCTTCTCTCCAGGTCTCTATTTTCTTCCAAAACAGACATCACAGCCTCTTTGCCATATCCTGCTTTGATTTGAGCATATGCCTCTTTTCTAGCCAACCTTGCACAAATCTCAGTAATGTGAAAATGATACAACTCATGCTTTAACAAAGGATAGCTCTCAGAGTCCCAAGGTTTTACCCATGAATTACCAGCAATAAAGACAGCTGATATTTCTCTTAATTCTCCAGAGGAGGTAAAATAGGCTGCTATTTTAGAATCGATTTGGGCTGCGTACTCAGAAAAATACTTTGGATGTCGGTTGAAATCATCAAAGTCTAAGCTTTCAAGTTCATTCCATGCTATTTCTTTATCTGAATTTTCATTGAACCAATTGAAATGCATGACCAAGATTGCAAAACAAACAATTAAACCAGGTATGGTAAACCATTTCAATCGATGAATAAAATAGTTCCTTTTGTTACTTAAAAAATCAAAATTGAGCTTGAGCATTAAAAAAGTAAACAGCCAACTGTACAAGAATGGAAGAACAGCAATTGAAATTACCTCAGATGGACTTTTAGACCTATCCTCATCCACCATGGAAAACATGAGCATAGTTGTGGTATAGATTACGCTATAGATGATTCTTGCTTGCAAATGAAACAATCGTCTATTGTACTGATCTGTAATTAAATGCGTTTGCCATAATGGAACTATTGGACCTACAAGAAAGAGTGTTGCCAATAGCAAACTAAAGCCATTGATGGGAAGATTGGCATAAACAGTAGCCAAGAAAAACAAGGAATAATAGCCCAATAAATGGAACAGATGCTTTGTGGGCAAAAAATTAAAGGAGAATGAAGATTGCTTTTCCAAATGTTCTTAATTACTCTTTACAAGGGTAATAAAAATTTATAGCCCCTAACAAGATACTTGCATACAAAATCGATGACTTTGTATGTTACAATTGGTTAATTTTCTAGAAATTAATTTCATGCTTAAGGCTTTATTCATCTCCTTACTTTTCATCTCTTTGTGCTTGCAAGGCACAGCGCAGAAAGCAGATTGGGTGCAGCAATTGAGGTCAAGCGATCAAATTAATACTAGAGATATCGCCATTGATGGACAAGGAAACTATTTTGCCACAGGAACTTTCTACGACAGCCTTTTTGTAAACACCATTAATGGTGAGGACACATTGGTGGACCTCAGGTTTGGCGAAGTTTTCTTTTTAAAATTCGATTCTTGTGGAAGCATTCTTTGGGCCAAGCAGTTTTTTGGTCAGTCAAAAACGGAATCCCATCAAATCGCAATCAATTCCTTGGGCGAAATTGTAATTGTTGGGAATTTTTCTGCCGACACAGATTTTGACCCTTCTTCCAATACCTTCAATGTAAGTCCAGCTGGAGGAAATGCCATTTTTATTACTCGATTGGATAATGATGGAAACTTGATTCGAGTTGGTAGATTGGGTGGCTCTCCTGGAATGTATTTGCCACGTGTGGCCATTGATGATTCAAACAACATTTACGTAAGTGCAGCCTTTTCAGGTGGTTTTCCAAATACTCCAGTTGATTTAGATCCAGATCTAAACAAAACTTCCTTTTTTACCCCAAATAACATGGATGGAGCCATTGTAAAAATGGATCCCTCGGGCAATTTAGACTGGGTCTATCACATCAGAGGGCCTGGATTCCAAATCTTAGCTGGTGACATCAAAACCGTAGGAACCCATGTTTCTGCTACTTTTCGTTTCTATGGTCAAATTGCCTTTGATACAGATAACGGTGTAAAACATTTAACCGCTAGCGGAAATGTCTTTTACGATGTTTTAACTCTTAATTTGACGAAGGATAAATCACTTATTTCCTATTCTCATTTAATTGGAGACAAAAGCGTTTACCCCAATACCACGGAAATTTGGACCAACACTACGCTTTGTCAGACTGGGTTTTTTACCGACACGTTAAAAAATGCCAATACAGGAAACCCAATTTCATTTGTTTCTAAAGGCCTTTTTGATTCTTATGTAAGTCGTTGGAAGTTGAATGGCGACTTCATGTGGGCTCAACACATTTCTAGCAAGAATAGGGTTTTCATACACAGTTCCGCAATTAGACCAGATGCAAAGGTTTATGTTTCTGGTGTTTTTAGAGACACCGTACAATTTGGCCAAGACACGAATAAGCGCTTAATCTCGCCAAATAAAAACAATGTCTTTTTGGCTCTAATTGATTCCACAGGAAATTTTATTGAGCTTCAACAATTGGACATCAATACTGGGTTTCAAAATCAAATTGAAATTGATTCGGATGGTGACCTATATGGACTAAGTAGTTTCAATTCGGCTTATTTACCAATGTACGACGGCGACACCAACCTTAATGCTCCTTCGAATGAATCTGCCCTTCTTTTTAAATGGACGGATGAACAAAACCGGGTAGATCTTGGAAATGATACGAACATCTGTTTTGAAGATTCTCTTCTGCTCCAAACCAATATTAAGCCTGGAGATCAATTTTTATGGAGCGATGGGAGTACAAACAGCAGTCTAATGGTTAAACAAGCGGGCGAATACCATGTAAGGGTAGAAAACTGCGGCAAAGTGTTTAGAGATAGCATACTAATTTCTCAATCTGCCCAATTGAGTTTAGATCTAGGATTGGACACAGCAATTTGTGTTGGCAGCAGTTTCCTGCTTCAGCCTTCTTGCAATAACATTGATAGCTATTTATGGAATACTGGAGAAAGCAGCAAAGACTTAATCATAAGTAGCGAAGGAAAATACCTACTTACTGGATCTGATAGCTTGGGTTGTCAGACTAGTGATAGCATTCAAGTCAATGAAATTCCTACACCAATTGGCTTAAACACCATGGATACTACTTTATGCGGAATTGATTCTCTTGTCTTAAGTGCAGGAACTGCAGGAAATACATTCATCTGGAACACTAATGAATTCACTCAAGAAATCAGTGTTAAAAATTCTGGATTGTTTTGGGTAAGGGTTGATAATGGTGTTTGCACCACTAGAGACACCGTTAACATTAACATGATTACTGCTGAAGATTGTTTGCCAAGTATCCTTTTCCCAAATGTATTTACTCCAAACAATGACGGTGTGAATGATTATTTTGATCTAAAAGCAAATAATTTATTGAGCTTAAGGGTGAAAATCTACAATCGTTGGGGGGTCTTAGTTTTTGAAGACAACAGCCTGCATCCAAAATGGGATGGAAGAAGCAAAGGCTTAAAAGTACTTGAAGGTAGCTTTATGTTAAGCATAGAATACAGTTATCAAGATTGGGGGAAATCTGAAATTATTCATAAAGAAATGAATTCAAACCTGATGCTCTTAAGGTAGTTTTTAACCCCACCTATTGTTTCTTTATTCATGAATAGCGAACCATCCGATCAAATCATTTTGAAATTAATTAGAGTATTTTAGTCTCAATAAGTCCTTAAATGAGCACCAATAAAACCAATTTCATTTACTTAATTATTTTCTTTTGTTTGGCCTGCACCAACGAGGCTGAACAAAGAAATAGTCAAAAAAAACAAGATGCATTTAGCCTAATCTCTCCTTCACAATCAGGTATCGCTTTTATCAATGATGTGGTCCAAAATTCTGAAATGAATTTGTTCACCAACCAATACAGTTTAAATGGTGGCGGTGTGGCCGTTGGCGATTTAAACAATGATGAATTGCCAGATGTCTATTTTGTTGCTAACCAAAATGAAAATGCATTGTACATCAACAAGGGAAGTTTAAGATTTCAAAACACAAGTAAAATCAGCGGGGCAATTGGTAAAAGTGCTTGGTCAACTGGAGTTAGCATTGTTGATATCAATTCCGATGGTTGGAACGACATTTATGTGTGTTACGCTGGAAACAGTTTAAATGCTCCAGAGAATCGCAGCAACGAATTGTTCATCAACAATGGAGACGCCAACCAGAATGATGGCATTCCAACTTTTACAGAAAGAGCAAATCAATTTGGTTTGGCAAGTCAGCATTGGTCTGTGCAAGCTTTATTTTTCGATTATGACAGAGACAATGATTTGGACTTGTTTTTAGTCAATCATCCTTATAATTTCTATTTGCCCTTTGAGCTTCGTTTGAAAGCGGAGAAAGACCTACCAAACGATGCCAATAATCAGCTGTTCAAAAACAATGGTAATCAAACATTCACAGATGTCAGTTACGAGTCTGGAGTTGCTGATTGGGCCTTTGGTCTTAGTGCAAGTTTGGGTGATTTAAATCAAGATGGATGGCCCGATATCTATGTAGCGAATGACTATTCTGAAAAGGATGCCTATTTGCTAAACCAACAAAATGGAAGTTTCTTAAGGGCCGAAAATTTGGCCTTCAATCACATCTCTAATTTTTCCATGGGAAGCGACATTGCCGATTTCAATAATGATTTATTATTGGATGTTTTTGTTCTCGATATGATGGCGGAGGATAATAGAAGAAAGAAGGTCAACATGTCGGCCATGAAACCAAGTAGTTTCTGGGATAATGTAGCGAACAATAGGCATTATCAGTACATGCAAAACACCTTGCAAATCAACAATGGGAACAATCATTTTAGTGAAATTGCAGAATTGGCCAACATCGCCTATACCGATTGGTCTTGGTCGGCAATTTTTAGTGATCTTGACAATGATGGCTGGAAAGACCTATACATCAGCAATGGGTTGGCTAAAGATTTTAGGAATGCAGATTTCAATAAAAAGGTATTAAGCAGACAACACACAATCATGTTGAGGAAGAATTTTCAACATTATTTGGATCAAATTCCTGAAGAAGCCATTCCAAACTATGTTTTTAGGAACACCGCTGAACTAAGCTTCGAGAATAAAGTAGATGATTGGAATTTGCATTATTCTGGATTTAGCAATGGAATGGCAATAGCCGATTTAGATCGAGATGGAGATTTAGACATTCTTCTTAATAATCTTCAAGATACTGCTATAGTTTATAGAAATAACAATCCTAAGGAAGGCAACTATTTACAAATACAACTAATTGGCCCAAAGGGAAATGTGGCTGGTATTGGATCTGAAATCCGCATTTTTTATAAAGACGAACAGCAATTGCACTTTCAAAGTTTGGCAAAAGGATTCCAATCCAGTGCAGATGCTTTGGTTCATTTTGGTTTAGGAAACTATGATGAAATAGATCTATTGACTATTGCATGGCCTGATGGAAAATCTCAAGAACTAAAAAACATTAATGCCAACCAATTGATTCAACTCAGCTATTCTCAAGCGACAACTACAAATACAATTGTAAATGAAAGTCCTTCAAAATGGTTTTCAATGCTTGTAGATCCCCACCTAGATTTAAAAAGCAATCAAAGAGAAGTTATTTATGATGATTATGAAAAGGAGATCTTACTTCCACATAAATACTCGCAATTAGGGCCCTTCATTGAAAGTGGTGACTTAAATGGCGATGGCCTGGATGATTTTATGATTGGTGGCTCTGCAGGAAATCCAGCCCAAATTTATTTTCAGAACAAGGAAGGAGAATTTATACTAAGTCAGCAAACCGTTTGGAAAAACCAAAAGCAGCATGAAGACATGGGGATTGCTTTTTTTGATGCAGATGGAGACCAAGATTTGGACATTTATGTAGCAAGAGGTAGTAATGAGTGGAAAGCAGGAGACAATGCCTATCAGGATGGACTTTTTATCAATGATGGAAATGGTCAGTTTGAAGCTAGACCCAATTCAATTCCAAGGATCCAGAGCAGTAGCTCCTGCGTAAAACCAAACGATGTAGACAATGATGGAGATTTGGATCTATTCATAGGAGGAAGATTGATACCCGGCCACTACCCTTTCCCGGCCTCAAGTCAATTGCTAATCAATGATGGCGGAAAATTTAGCTTAGCAGATAATTCTTATCAAGCAGTTTTAAATGATTTAGGGATGGTAACAGATGCCCAATGGCTAGACATCGATAAGAATGGATTTGATGATTTAGTGATAATTGGAGAATGGATGCCCATTCTTTATTTCTTAAATGATGGAAAAGGGTTTAAACAAAAGGAAGATGAATACGCTCTAAAAAATTATTCTGGATGGTGGTATAGCTTGGATACAGCAGACATTGATAATGATGGCGATGTGGATTTGTTTGCTGGCAATCTTGGTGAGAATAGCAAGTACAAAGCAAGCTTTATAGCACCCTTTCAAGTATATGCAGGTGACCTGGATTCAAATGGAAAAAATGACATCATATTAGGCTATTTCAATAATGGAATATCTTATCCTGTAAGAGGAAGGTCATGCTCCTCCGAGCAGCTGAAGGATTTAAAATCTGAGTTTCCTAGTTATGAATCATTTGCCAATTCTAGCCTAAAGGAAGTTTATGGAAAGCGATTAAAGGATCTGCTGCATTTAGAGGCCAAAAGCATGACTAGCGCATATTTAGAAAACCAAGGCAATGGAAATTTCAAGGTTCATTCTTTACCTAAAGAAGCTCAGATATCAAGCATCAATAGCATGATCACTTTAGATGTAAATAGTGATAGTCATCTAGACATCGTTTTGGCGGGCAACTTATTTCATACAGAAACGGAAACCAAAAGACAGGATGCTTCCTATGGACAATTGCTACTGGGAAATGGGAAAGGCGAATTCAGGCCAGTTCCTTGGTCAGAAAGCGGACTACAGATATCTGGTGATGTAAAAGACATGGCCATTATTAAATTGCTAAACGGCAAAAGAGTCATTATCAGCACTAGGAATAATGGCCCAGTTAAAATGCATCTCTTGAATGAATGATTAGCTTTTAAAAAAAACAAGGAAAATAATGTTTTAATAAATTATACCTTCCCTATTTCATTTTTATAAAAAATAATATGCAACCTTTTGATTGCATTTAAAATTATCTCTATATTTGCAACCAATTAGTTGCTTAACATAAAAACTTTATATCATGAACACAACAGAAATGACAGATAACATTACAAAATCGCAATGGTTTAAACAGCCAATCGAGAGAGTTTGGGAAGCCATCACAAAAAATGATCAAGTTTCACAATGGTTAGTACCAACTAACTTTAAAGCTGAAGTTGGTTTCAATTATGCCTTGCAAGACCCTAAACAGGAATGCAATGTAGTTACCGGAACGGTTCAACATGCCTCCCCTTACCGTTTGGTTTATACCTGGATAAATGAAGACGCAAAAGATGTTGAAACACTTGTAAGCTGGGAATTACTCGAAGAAAAAGGCGGCACCTTATTGCAAATGACGCATAGCGGAATAGCCAATTACCAAGATCAGGTGCATCCAAAAATGATGGAAGCATATTCAGGTGGTTGGGCCAGATGTTTTGGAAACATCGAAAAGCTGTTGTCTTAATGTCGGATAAAAGAGACCAAATATTTAAAGCCATTGCCGATCCTACTCGTCGGGAGATATTTCATCTCCTGATTATGGGGTCGGCCTTGTCGATTACGGCATTATCTAGTCACTTTGAAATTAGCAGACAAGGGATCACTAAACATGTTAAATTGCTAGAGGAGGCAGAAATGTTAAGCATAGAAAAAAACGGAAGAGAACGGATTTGTTATGCAGAAGCAAAGGCATTAAAAGAAATAAAAGAATGGCTTTCTTTTTACGACAAATTCTGGGATGATAAATTGGATGCTTTGGGAAAGCATTTGGATCAAAATTCTTAATTCCGCAATTCCTTCGATGAATACTTATTTCCTTTAGATTAAAGTGAATTTCTGTTCCTTAAATTAATTTATTACATTTACGAATTGATTGAATAAAGGCCATGAAATTAGCTTCTCTTGAATTCTTCTACCATCACTTTGCAGAAGAACAAATGAATTTCCTTTATACTGGTGAGTTTAGCGATGAACACACCGATGGTTTTATTGAGCTTAATAATCAACAATACAATGCCCTAGATGCTTATAAAAAATCCCTTAGAAAAGCTGGTTTTTTAATTGCTGAATGTTTTCAAAATATTGTTCGTCACAATGAAGAGGGAAGTAAGGACAGTTATTTCCACATTAAAAATAATGATGGGCTTTTCAGTATTGTTTCAGGAAATACGGTCAACAATCAAATAATTCCATCTTTAAAAGGACAGCTTGAGCAATTAAATAAGCTCACCTCTCAAGAATTAAAAGAGGAATACAGACGAGTACTTTCTGAAGAGGGATTTTCTGAAAAAGGTGGTGCAGGTCTTGGTTTTATTGAGATGGCAAGACGATCAAAAAATAAATTGAGTTTTACTTTTTCAGAAATAGATGCCATAAAATCCTATTTCTATTTCAGGTTGCATTTAGAATTAGCGGAAAAAGAAGAGTTTACAATTAATAACGATTTCAATACCAGCATTCTTTTGCGTAACAAAATGATTAGAGAAAATCTATTCTTTTTATACAAGGGAGTGGTTTCCATTCAAACTACCATTGTAATTCTTGGCATCATTGAGAAAACCATTCAAACGGTTAGTCAGAAAGTGGTTTTTGTCAAATTTATGGGCTTGTTCGAGAAAATTTCTGGATTACAATTACCAGGGAAAAGCGATAATGCGAACATGCTTTTGATTGGCGAGGATGAAGAAGAATATAGCATTTCAGCAACTTGTCTACTGAGCAATACTGAAGCCTCTAGGCTAGATCGCATGTTGAAGCTTTTTGCTAATTATGATGAGGATGCACTTGATCGAGTTTATCAAAGGGCTTTGAAAGCTGGTAAATCAGATGAGGACTTTAGTTTGGATTTCGTTGAATTGTTAAAAATTAGTTCAAAGTTTGAATTTGGTGTAAGGTCCCATTCTGAAGGAATTTCTTTAGTGAGCATGGTGATTAATTTCAAGAAAAAGCCAAAGTCGAGATTTCAAAGATCATTGGAAGAAGCTCAGACCAAAAAGAAAACCACCTCCTCCATTCCAATTCAAGAGCAGGTTAATTAAATTTTATCTCTTTATTCTTATTTCATTTTATGCAGGTAGACTATTGCTCGCTAGAAGACCTTGAGCTTTCTTGTCAGTTTTTCGAAGCTGCAATTGAATATCAAAAAGGCAAAGGTGGCCCTTCCTACAAGTTTGTAGACCAACAGATTTTTGAAGATGATATTAGAGCCAAACGGCAATACAAAATAATAAACAAAGAAGGTAAAACGGCATTCTTTTTTAGCCTTTGGGAAAAGGATGAACACATTTGGTTGGATAGCAAACATGATGAAGCCATTTATCTGCATCGATTATTAGTGAACCCAAGCTACAGAAGCCAAGGCTTCTTTCAGGCAGCACTGAATTGGATTGAGGTCTACGCCTATTCCAAGGGCAAATCTTACCTTAGACTAGACACTTGGGCCGATGCCATTGGCTTGGGGAATTTATACATTAGGAATGGCTTTAAGAAAGTAGGAGAATATCATGTTCCTGAAGAAAGCGAAGCAGCAAAAAATTCTCAAGGAAATCATGTTGCCTTGTTTGAACGGAAACTATATCCTGAAACCTTGTCGATGAATTTCAAGCAATTAAAACAGCAAACAAACGGCTTTTTTGAATGCAAGAAACTAATTGATAATAAAATAGTTAGGGTAATTCAAATCAACAATCAATTCATAGAAGAAGATTGGTGTAAAAAGCCCCATATTGGATACATTCACGAAGGCGAACTTCTAGTTGATTTCAAGAATGGAATTACTAGGAAATTTAGAAAAGGAGACGTATTGCTCATTAATTCTAATGATGGACACAAGGCCAGCGCCATTGGAAATGAGGTGAGTTTGGTTTTATTTGAGACCAATTAAAATCCAATCACTAATCCACCTTGGGCAATGGAGTGGTCAATGGCAATATCCAATCGGTTTTCCAAAGGGGATAAGGAACAATAGTAAGGTCAACATTAGGATCAGTGAACTGTTGATAAGGCCTACCATTTAAACTGGCTTCAATGTTTGCAAACACCTTAACATCTCTACCAGCTGCTGCATAATCTTCTTTTATTTTTTGTGCTAGCTGCCATATTACTGGTGGTCTAGCTAAAGCCTTTCTAATTTGCCAAGATTCTAAGATTCTTCCGACCATCAAAGTTTGTTGGAAACTGCCATCCTGAGAAATGATATCGAAGGCTCCCCTAGCCCGCTTTGTTCTTAGCTTCATGTGCCAAGAGAACTTGTGCCCATCTTCAGTCCAACTCACCTTTCCAGGGATCGTAAAATGCCTTAAAGGCACTAATAACATAAGCATCGTCCAAAGAGCCAATCCAACAATAATGGCTTTCTGTTTTGTGCCCAATGAATTCGTTTCAGAAATGATCTGTTTGGGCATTGGGAGCTTTTTGCCCTTAAGCCTTAGAAGGAAACGTTTTGGCCAATCTGGTTCAAAAAATAAACTAGTTGAAGCAATCATGAACCAAGGAAATATCCCAATCACAAACAGTTCAGAATTCATTACGTGAAAGAGAAAACCAGCAATGAAGGCCCAAATCCTAGTCCGTTTGATTAATAAAAAGGGAACAATAAGCAGGTCCAATAAGAGACCAGAATAAGACATGATATGAATCATCCACATTTGATCGAAGTATTGACCTATCAAAGGAAAGTCCAAATCATGTGATAGCCAGATTTGCAAAGGTTGCCCTGCTAACCAATCGGAATTGATTTTAGCTAAGCCACCATAAAAAAAAGGAATGCCAATCATGAGTTGCAATAAATACAAACACCATCGATCTATACCATCCTTCTTTTTCAAATCAAATAACTTTACATCCAAAGAAAATCGATGATGAGCAGGAATAAAAATTAACACAAAACTGATTAAACAAATGAGGTAGAAGTGATTTAAGTAACGAGTTTGCTCCAACAAAAACATATAGCTAAATCCCAAAAAGAACAATACAGAACTGATCCGATAGAATAGCCCAAGCATGATGCAGGCCGACAATACACCTAATGCACCAAACAATATATACATGCCATTCCCTCCTAGTGGTTCTAACTCGAGAAATGGCCAATATGGAAAATTATAAGCTGGCTCAATCCAATATTGCCCAATCCAATCTACTTGAAAATACCTGACAATTTCATATAACATAATAAAGCCAAATGAAATTCTGAACAGTACTATTGTGCTGATGTCAACTTTTGAGAATAAATTATTTAGAATGTTTGGTTTCATTTAAGACCAATCAAAGTTCCAATTAGTTAGCTTGTTTAGAAATTCTGATTGTCTCAAAAATAAAAAGATTAGACCAAAGGACAATCTAATTTTTACCTTCTTATCTTTATTCCTTAAAATGATTTTTATGAAAGGATTCTCCTTATCACTTAGCTTACTTTTTTTAATCGCATCAAGCTCAATTGCTCAAATTCGTTTCGAACAACAACTTCCTTATTCTACAGACCCTCAGTTAAGAGCAGACTTTGATGCATTACAGGATGCAAACTCAGCTATAGCAGACGTGGACAATGATGGTGACATGGATGTATTGTTAATGGGAAGAGTTTATTCAGCTAGTTTTCGAATCACTAAATTGTATTTAAATGATGGTAAGGGAAACTATCTAGAAGTACAAAACACCCCTTTTACTGGAATAGACCAGGGAGCTTGTGAATTTGCTGACATTGATGGCGATGGTGATCAGGACCTTCTTATTATGGGTAATACGGGTAGCAATCCGTTTAGAATTACTCGTTTATATCGAAATAATGGTTCAGGTATTTTCACCCTTGTAAACAACACACCATTTGTTGGACTTATTGAAGGAGACATTAGTTTTGGAGATATTGATGGTGATAACGATCTTGATTTATTCATTACAGGTGGAACATTTTTTGGAGGTGGTGCAACTTCGGCTCTTTATACCAATGATGGGAATGGAAATTTTTCAACAGTAAGCAATACCGGCATAGAAGACTTTTTTGCTGCTGCTCACACTTTTGCCGACATTGATGGCGATAATGATCTTGACTTAATCATAGGAGGTGCTACTCAATCGGCTTATCGAACAAGAGTTTACAAAAACGATGGAAATGGAATATTTAGCATCTTCAATGCTGGATTTTTAGTAGGCATTCATTACGGAGATGTAGATGTAGCAGATCTAGATGGAGATGGAGATTTAGACCTTATGACCATTGGATCAACGAACAACTCACCAGTTTGCATATCTTACCTTAATAATGGGAATGGAGTATTCACTCAAAAAAGTAATCCTTTCCAAGGAATGGTTTATAGCAATCTTTCTTTTCTTGACTTTGATAGTGATGGAGACCTAGACGTGTTGGTAATTGGCAACTATATTTCAAATACCACGAAATTATACAGAAACAATGGAAGCGCTAATTTCACCCTGGTTAATAACACCCCTTTTCATAATGCCTCGGCTGGTGGAATTGAGATATTCGACGCAGATGGTGATTCAGACGATGACGTAGTAATTACAGGAGAAATAGGATCACGGTTATACTTGAATCAAAATGGAGTTTTTTATGAAGTAACAGGAAGCCCATTTACAGCATTAAGTCATGGAACTGTTATTTTAGCTGATGTAGACAATGACCAAAACATCGATTTGATCTGCAATGGAGATACTCATCAGAAAGGATACAAAAAATTCTACTACAAAAACAATGGCTCAGGAGTTCTTACAAGTCAAAGCCCATTTAACGTAAGTGCTGTTGGTTCTGGAGATACAGAAATGGCAGACATAGACGGAGATGGTGACTTGGACATCCTTATCTCAGGAAGAGACAATACGGGAAGTTATGTTTGTAAAATGTATAAAAATAACGGAAGTGGTGGTTTCAATAGAGTAAACTCTGTTCCTTTCCCTAATTTCTCAGAAGGCAAAGTAAGGTTCGGAGATATAGACGGGGATAGTGATCAAGATTTGCTCATTATTGGAGAAGATAACAATGGCAATTACCTAATTCAGTTTTACAAGAACAATGGGTCTGGTGTTTTTACACAAATGAGCAACGCTCCTAATGATGTGGTGCGGTATGGCGATGCTGACTTTGCAGACATTGATGGTGATTCAGATCTTGATTTACTTTTGATAGGGCAAGATCAGAATTTTGGACTTGTTTCTAAATTGTACAAGAATAATGGCTTAGGCGTATTTACAAGCACTTCTACTTCAATCTCTGGGGCAAGACTCTCTGCAATTGAATTTGGAGATGTTGATGGTGACAATGATTTAGACGTAATGGTAACTGGCACTACACCAAACACCAATACATCTTCTAAATTATATTTAAACAATGGAACCGGAGTTTTCACATTTTCAAATCAACCCTTCCAGGCAGTTTATGCAGGGGATATCGAAATGTTTGATATGGATAATGATGGTGATTTAGATGTTTTTATTTCAGGCAATTCTGGATCTACCAATTACGGCGAAGTATATGAAAATAATGGGTCTGGAACATTTTCGCCTAAACCGAATGCATTTATTGGGGGTTATATTGTTGGCGAAGCTAGTTTTGGGGATACTGATAATGATGGCGATTTAGATTTAGTAACCACTGGAATTTCGAATCAAGGACAATTTTCTACGAACTTGTATTTAAATGAATGTAATACCACTGCTATCCATAAGGTTAAAGCATGCAGTTCATATACCTGGATCAATGGAGTTACTTATACTAGCAATGTGGACACGGTTCAATTCACTGTTGCGAAAAGTTCTTTTTGTGATAGCATTGTTACTCTAGATTTAGAGATTTATTTCCCAACAGTGGATACTGCACATGTTCAAGCTTGCAACTCATTTACTTGGCCATTCAACAACATTTTATATAGAAATAGTGGAATCTATGTTGATTCTGTTTTGAGTTCTGTTGGATGCGATTCTACCATTTATTTGGACTTACAGATAGATACAATAAATGCATCTGTTGGGAATAAGGACGATTCTTTGTTTGCTTTACAAACTGGAATCAGCTACCAATGGCTAGACTGCAATAATGGATATTCTTTAATATCTGGGGCAAATCAAATTGGCTATGCTCCAACAGTTTCAGGATCTTATGCTGTTCAAGTTAATAATAATGGTTGCCTAGATACATCAATCTGCCAGCCAGTTATCATAACAAATCTAATTGACAGATCAGAAAATTCTGGCATTTCATTATTTCCTAACCCAGTTCAAGAAAATCTTTTCCTAGAATTACCAAAAGGCAAAAAGTCCATTTGGATCTACAATTCAAATGGTGCTTTAATTGATCAGTTTGAAACCAATGACCTTCGTGCGAATTATTCAATGAAGAATTACATCAATGGCATATACCTCATAAAGATTAAGCATGCCAAGGGTGTGTTTAGTCAGAAGTTATTGCGTTAAAAAAGGGCTCGGCATTTTAACCGAAGCCCTAAAACAAAAGAGAGAATTGACTTGTCTAATCACCTGTAACGGGATAGACAAATAATACAGAATCAGAAAGCACTGTTGAACCAAAAACGCCAAAGGCTCCTTCGATTTGTGAGTTAATAAAAACAGGCTCTACAAAGGGATTCTGTATGCTTTGTAATTGTTGGTCTAATTCACTATAAAAGGCTGCAGATTTTGCATCCATTGATTGTATAAAAACCCAGGTAGAATCATCCTTTTCATATTCAAAGGCTACTTCAATTAGTAATTCTAGCTCCTGCCCATCATTGTTATTATCATTGAATACTATCCTACCAATGTCTGAAACAGGATACAACTCATCTTCACCATGACAGCTTCTATCCAATACTTCAAAAACAGCATGCCCCACTCCATTATCAATCATTCTGTCCATTCTAAATCGATAATTATTTTGTTCTCCAACCGCATCATCTAATTTAATAGCTACTCCATCATGACCGCCATACACATCAAAAAATTCAGTAACATATTCTATGCTTTTAATGTCCACCTTGCTTTGAGTGATGCTTGTACTTGCAGAATAGTCCTTGCCCTTGTAATTAACATTTAGTTGGTAGGTTTTGGCAAATTCTACAGGTGTATTTCCTCCATAATAAGGCTCATATCTGCAGCGAAAATGATTAAAAAGTGAGTCTGGGTTTAACACCTCAGTGTTCCCACCTTGTGAGATACTAACAATTGCTCCTCTTGCGAATACATCTTGCGGACTTAATTCTGGGCTAAAAAAGGGCTGACTTTCACTAATAAATATTTTAGGAGTTTCGCCAGGGCTTAATAATCCCTCGATGAAAAGCATGGACTCAAAATGCAGTTCTTGATTAATGTCGATGTCTTTCTGACATGAAGAAAGCCCTAACAAGACCAAAAGTATTAAAGAGTTTTTTTTAAAGCTCATGATTAAAATTTAAAATTATAAGTAACACTAGGAATAATGGGCAATAATGAAACTTGCTTTGCCTGTGGTTCGGCAGTTTTGGGGTCAACCCTAAAATAGATGAAATAAGGATTTTGCCTGCTATATGCGTTGTATAAACCAAAAACCCATTCTCTTTCACCTGGTCTTTTAAAAAATGTTCTTTTCTTTTTATGTGAAGCCGATAGGTCTAATCGATGATAGGGAGCAAAGCGAAAATTATTCCTACCTTCATAAATAAAGTAACTTCCTTCAAATACAGTTCCTGAATTGGAAGCATAGAACCTGCCAACTGGCAATGTAAATGCTGAACCAGATGAGAATTGAAAAGAAGAATTGAATGTCCAATATTCATTGTGTTGATAAGACCCTGTAACAGATAGAACATGCCGCCTATCGTAGCGAAAGGGAAATGTTTTACCAAAATTCAATTCTTTAAATTGTTGGTTTGTCCAGGATAATGTATAGGAAATCCATCCGCTAATTTTTCCGTATTTTTTCTTTACAAAAGCTTCAATCCCATAGCTCTCCCCCTTTCCATAAACCAGTCCTTTATCTAGATCATTTAAATCGCTTAACTCATTTCCCTCATCAAACAAAACTTGATTATCCATGTCTTTGTAATAGACCTCTATGCTGGTTTCAAATTGGTTCTTTTTAAAGTTTTTAAAATAGCCAATGGCATATTGACTTGAAAATTGAGGCTTAGTTTGCTTACTAGATGGAATATATATATCACTTGGCAGAGTTGCTGTTGAATTAGGAATTAGGTGAACAAACTGATTCATTTGAGAATATGAGGCCTTTATTGATGAACTAGAATCTAGTCCCAGTTTAATTGTAGCTCTTGGTTCTACTCTATTGTATTGAACACTTGAAGAATGAAAACCAGGGGTTCTTAGCCCAATATTTACAGAAACTCTTTTAGTAAATTGATAAGTTTCATTTATGTAAAATGCATACTCATTAAAATGTTTTGCAGGAATTTGAAGCACATTTAACTTAGGAATTTTATTTCCGGCAGTAATGGTTTGCGTTCGCCCACTTGAAATGAACCGATGTGCTGTAAATTGAACTCCCATTCTCAAGTGATTTTTTTTATTTGGATAAACTTGGAATTCACTTTTAGCAGTGATGTCATTGATTCCAGAATAAGTTTGTGAAAAACTATTGTCTTGCTTTGTAGAAATGTCTTGCAAGTAAGTGTTGTAGATTATGGATGTATTGGCAAAAACTTTTGGAGAAAAAATATGATTCCAACGAAGTGTTGCTGCCGAATTTCCAAATTGAACATCATACCTTATGCCTTTAGACTCATCGTATACAGCCAAATCGCTACCCTTAAATGCACTTAAAAATAATCTATCCTTTGAAGTGGCTTGCCAATTAACTTTTGCATTAAAGTCATAGAAACTGTAATTGGTTTCAATTCCCTTTTCTAACACTTGCCCAGTTATTAAATCTAAATAGGTTCTTCTCCCAGAAACAATAAATGAAGCTTTGTCCTTTTTAATTGGGCCTTCTAAGGTTAATTGTGAAGAAATTAACCCTACTCCGCCTTGGGCTTCCCATTCTTTATTATTTCCCTCTTTCATTTTGATGTCAAGAATTGAAGAAAGCCTTCCACCATATTGGGCCGGAAAACCACCTTTAATTAAATCAACATTGTTTAATGCACGAGTATTAAAAGTGCTAAACAAGCCAAATAAATGATTAGGATTGTACACTACCGCCTCATCTAGTAGTACTAAGTTTTGATCTGCATTGCCACCTCGAACATAATAGCCTGTAGTTCCTTCATTTCCCGCCTGAACCCCTGGAAGTAATTGAATAACCTTTAATACATCTGGTTCTCCTAAAATTGCAGGTGTTGACTTGATTTTAGCTATAGGCACATCTATCACACCCATACGTGCATTTTCTACATTCTCATTGTTGTTTTGTTCTGCGGAAATGACCACAACATTTAAATCATTTTCTAAAATGCTTAATTCAATGTTTATGACATAACTTTCTTTTAGAAATACCTTTTTTACTTGAGGGGAATAACCGATGTAGTTAAATATTAGGCTTATGCTATCTGCCTCCTCTAAACTAAGGGAATAGAACCCGTATTCATTGGAAGAGGTGCCCGATTTTTGAGATACAGCATAAACTGTAGCACCAATTAATGATTCGCCATTCCTTGCATCGCTTATTCTACCGCTTAATGTGTGATTCTTCTGTGCTTTAACCTGACCAATAAAGAGCAATATTGCAAAAGCAATTGAATAAATTTTAGTTATCATCCTTTTGTTTCTTACCCATACGGCACTATCTATTGAATGGCTGCGTCTGGTTTAAAACTAGCGGAATTGCTTTCATTCCCAGCTAAAAACTAGGCTAAAGTTTAAATAGTCTGGATGCTTAAATAATGTTTTATTCCTATTCAATTGATACCTGCCAAGAAATGACACATTCCAGCTTCGTTCTGATTTAAGCTTGATTCCAGCACCTACACTTATATCATTTATGTTGAACCTAGAATTATTCAGGTCCCTTTCTAAAATTAGATCCTGACTTTGGTTAAGGTTCTCAAACTCATAAATTGCCTTGTGCTTAAATACTTGGTGACCACCATAGCCTAATTCAAAAAATGGATGCAGACTTTTTGCTCCAGGAATATAATACCTTAATCCAAACATTAACTGCAAATAGTGCAGATTAGTACGGGTTGACTCTAGACGAAAGTTAGTGTCAGATTGAACTTCAGGCGGCAACCAAGCTGAGCTTGTCATGCTGCTACTTGTAATTCTATTTAAATGATAGGCTGCATGCCCCCAAATTTGAAATTGCTCATTTACCTTTAAATTAAGTTCAGGTCCAATTTGATAAACTTCCTGCCTTATGTCCTTTTGTTTTTCAGGTAAACCAAATCCAAATAATAGCCCCCAGCTTGGTTCAATTTTGGATATGCTTTCTTTAAATGGAACCCTAGGGGGCTTTAATTTTTCTTTGGAATCCCTTTTTAACACTTTTAGGGATGTTCTTTCTAATCCACTATTTGTAGCCATTTTTAGGGTATCTGAAGCTAAGTTGTTTTCCTCGGTTTTTTGAACATGGTTCATCTTGGAATTCCTCTCATCGCTTGCATTCACTTTAGGGTTTTCATCCCTATGGTTTAGCTTCTTTTCCTCTACTGTATCAATACCAAATTCACCATCAATATCTGCTGAGTGATTTTTATTTTCTTCATTTTCAAAGGGATTTTTCGATAGATCATTGTTTTCTTCAGTTGTATTAGTTCCATCTTCCACCAAACTGGATGGTTTAGATTGATTTTGACCATGGGTTTCATTTTCCACAAATTGAACCTCCGGCTGCATTGCTGTTTTAATTTTGTTAATTGCAATCGTATAAGACTCATTGGTTTTCTCAATGTTGATATTGTTTTTTATGGACTCCCTATTATCTCGATCTACTAATTTTGTAATGGATTCTAACTTGTTTTTATCTTGCAAATGAATATAAACAGTATCGTAGATATAGGTATTCTGAATTTTAAATATGGTATCAGACTTAACACTATGATGCGCTTTATGATGATGTTTTTGATGAAGATATAAGTGTTTCAATTCTTCAAATTCCTCGCGACTTTCTTCCTGTTCTAAGTAAAGAAAAACATTCCCAAATAGCAATACAGGTAATATTAACCAAGGCAATAAATAGGCAAATTTCTTTCTATTAGCGAATTGAGCAACTGCTAGAATTGAACTTATTCTAGACCAGGATGACGCGCTAGGAGTAAATCCACGATCTAATTCACTACTGGCCTTAAACATATTATATAATTCGTCCTTCTCGCTCATATTTCTTTCCTTTTTTCACTGACACCGTAGAATTGAACCATCTTTCTCAATTTCTGCTTCGCACGAGATAAGTTAGATTTGGAAGTACTAATTCCGATTTCCATCTTATTAGCTATCTCTTGGTGAGTAAAACCTTCAATCTCGTATAAATTAAAAACAAGACGGTATTGATTTGGCAATTCTTGAAGTATTTTCAACAAATCATCATATTGTAGTTGATCTAATCCTGTTAGACTATATTCCTTTTCATTTACAATTAATGGAGAATTATTTGTCGGAAGTTTATGGTACTTTCTATGAAAATCTATTGCCGTGTTTACCATCACCCTTCTAAACCAAGGCTTAAAATCTTTGCTTGCATCAAAGGCTTTCATATTTTCAAATACTTTACAAAAACCTTCAATTAATACATCTTCAGCTTCCACCCTGTTTTGGCAATAATGTAAGCATACTGTTAGTCCATATCCATAAAATAGAGCATATAACTCCTCTTGTGCACTGCTTTTACCTTTTAAGCATTGCTCAATGATGCGACCTAAATCAGCTTTACTTTCCATTAATTGTTTACCCTCAACCTATACGAAGGTAGTTCATTAATGGCTGCGTCAAGAAAAAAAAGAGAAATTGACTAGTTTTCCCTTTTATACAAATTGCAATAAAACACTAGCAAAATTGGCATAAAAATAGTTGGTACGAATTACTTTTATCCCAACCATTTTTTAGCATTGCCTTTAAAGAAATTCTTTTTTATTTGTTCCATATTGGCTACTTCATTAAAGGCAGAGTCATCAAATAATTCTTGGAACTCCTTTAGGTAATTCTTATACAGTTTTCCACTTGCATTCATCAATACATGCCAATCGCTGCCATACATTAGCTTATCTTTAATGTTGAATTGCTGACTGTTATCTTGAAATAAGTGACTCAAACGTGCGGCAAAATATCCCCTTTCAGTTTCATCCTCTATGTGATCTAAAAATCCAACCTCTGCGTAAACATTCTCATATTGCTGACAGAGTTCAACTACTTTCTTTGCAAAGTGCTCATCCTTAAAAGGAGCAATTGGTTCTAAGGGCTCAAACCAGCCATCTACTCCCCCTGCATGGCCTAGACATAATCGCAATTTCGGAACCTCTTTCAATACGACTTCCCAATTTTTCGGATCTGCAAAAACCCCAGCACCTGAATACAATTCAAAGCCTTTTGGAGTGCAATGAGTAAAAACAGGAATATGATTTCCTTCACAATAGCGAAACAAATCCATGCTATCAATTGGTGAATATCCTAAAGGAGGATAGAACTTTATTCCTTTAAAACCGTTTGCAATTGCATCTTTCACCAATTCTAAGCCATCAGCCCTATTTGGGTTAAAGGCCACAAATCCAATTAATTTCTCTGCATATTTATCCAAAAGAGATTTCATGTTATTTACTTGATCCTTATAGCTGATGTTTGGAGCAGAACTTGAATCACCTTTCCCTGGAAAAAAGAATTCTGTATCCATCATGTGAAATACAAATTGGTCTACCTCAGAATAGTTCTTAAACATGGTACTAAGCAATTTGTACTCATTCTTAGTCATGAACAGAAACCACCTTAAATAGGCAAAACCGCTTAATGCTTTTCTAATTAACCAGGCCAATCCAAAGCGTTTAGATTCTAGATCAAACTCTGTATTGATCAATTCGTTTTGAGAATCTAAATTCTGTAAGAATTCTGGGTAACAATTTAAAGCAGGAATTAATAAGTCATGATGCAACAAGTCCTGGTCTGTACAGGCAAAATTGACCATCTGTTCAACCAAAACTTCATCTTTCAATTTGGAAAATTCTAGAGGATAATTAGAAATATCCACAGAGGCATTAATCTTAAAACTAAGCGAAGGATTGAAAGCAGTTTTGGTTAGCTTTAACAAGATTACTTCAATCAACTTTGCAGGAATTTCAGGAACTCCATGAGATTTTAGGATACCCCAAAGTGGTAAGTATTCTAGATTAAAAAGATGGGTATGCACGTCTATTACGCGCTGGTGATTTTCTGGCATATTGGTTAGTTGCTTGGTTAATAAATCAAAGGACTAGTAGCAATATAGCAATTCTAGCTTAATTCGCAACAAACCAAATAAAGCAATTTCTTATCCTAATAATTCTTTGGCTCTTTCAATTTGCTTCATGGAGTAATCATTTATTTTATGATGTCCAGGGCTCCAGCCCAATAAAAATCTAGTAAAATCTGCCCAGGCAATGGGGAAAAGCTTACGCCATTCTATTTCTAACCCCTTAAAATCAAGATTTTGCTTTTCTTCTTTTAAAGCTTCTTCTAGTTTCGAAAAATAATGGTTTAAAGCAGCCTCCTCATGAATAAACAATTGCTCATTATCCCAACAACTGCCCAATAGATAAGCAACATCTTTAATTCCACATCCTTTTCCAACGTATTTGGAAGTCAATAGCAGCACATGCTTCAACATTTTTTGTAAAGCAAAAATTTGCCAATTTAGCGTCTCCCATGAACTAGGCTGGTATATTTTACCTCATTCAAGAGGGTGCCTATCTTACTGGCATTCTCTTTTAACCAACTTGAAGGCATTGCTTCAAATTCAGCTCCTCTAGTCGCCAAATGCCAATAGGTTCCTGTCGGCCACAAACCTTTTGCTTTATCATTCATGAATTTAGCATGAAAATGGGCCAACCAAGTCAGTGCAACCTTCAATCCTTCAAGATCTAGACTCATTCTTCGTTCTGTAAAACCAAGATCATTTAAATCTTCTAAAACTAGAATGCTTTCATGTTCTTTAGTTTCCATGCCTAAGCATTTAGGAACCTTACATTTATTGCTGCATAATCTAGCGTAATTGCGATACCACTCAGCTTCAACCTCATAAGATTTTAGCTTTCTTGCATGTCCAACTTCTGTATTCCATTCTCTTGGGTGAATAATGCTGGTAGGAACTTTAAAGTGTTTAACAATAATACTAGCCACTTTTGCTCCATCAAGATGCAAACGAGATAAGGTGCCATATCCGCTCCACAACTCTTGAATAAGCTCCGATCTCAATACTCTAGTGGAGCCAATTTGCTTAAGAATGTTCTTGACTAAACCTGATCCTATTGCCATTATTAGCTAATCTTTTAATAAATGGGCATACTGGGCCCTTAGCTTTCCAATTTTAGGATTAATTACCGCTCTGCAGTAGCCTTGATTTTCATTTTGATTGTAATAATCGTGATGATCTTCTTCAGCAAGGTAGAATATTGATGCCTCCTTTAATTCGGTTACAATAGGTTTTGAATACACCTCTCCCAATTCTTGAAAAAGGTTTTCTGCAATTCTTTTCTGTTCTATACTAGTATAAAATATTACTGAGCGATATTGTGTTCCATGGTCTCCCCCTTGTCGGTTTAGGGTGGTGGGATCATGGCTTGTCATGAATACTTTTATTAATACCTTGTAGGGTATTTGCTCAGGCTTAAACCTAATTCTTACAACTTCTGCATGGCCGGTTAGACCAGAGCAAACTTCTCTGTAGGTTGGTTGCCCTGGGGAATTCCCTCCAGCATAACCAGACTCTACCAATTCGACACCTTTAAGGCGCTGCATTATGGCTTCAATGCACCAAAAACAGCCGCCGCCAATAATGGCAATTTCTTCTTTCATTATCTATTTTTTCAATATTAAAGAGGCAGAGTTGATGCAAAAACGCAAACCACTTGGAGCTGGGCCATCTGGAAAAACATGTCCTAAGTGCGCGTCGCAAACATTACAAATCACTTCTACCCTTACCATACCAAAGGATTCATCCTTATGATATGAGATTGCATTGTCTTCAATTGGAAGGGTAAAACTTGGCCAACCACTTCCCGAATCAAACTTAATTCTAGAATCAAAAAAGTGGTTCATTGCAGCATTTACAAGAATAAACACCCGGTTCATAAATTGAACACAATTCACCAGTACCAGCTCTTTCTGTTCCTTTCTTTCGTGTAATTAGAAATTCCTCCTCGTTTAAGATGGCTTTCCATTCATCATCAGACTTCTCTACCCTTCTTGTTGGAGAAGGAGAACCATGATTTGCATATTTGATAACATCATTCCAATTCATCTCTTTATTTCTTTATGCAAGCGAATGAGGTCAGATTTTATAAAACCTTAATTTCAAGAATAGATTTCAATCTTGTTCCTCATGCGCTAAATTAGCCTAAAATTAAATCAGAAACCTGTTCAATTTTACATTGGCATTTCTTTACTTTTACTAAGCAAGACAATCAAATGCGCAAAAAGTTTAGCTTCTTCTTAATAGCTCTTATAGCTGTTCATTTCAGTGGATACAGTCAGGACGAACCACAAAAAAAGGGTTCGAGATTCACTGCTGGAATACAAATGGGTGCTTTTTTTGCCAATGACAATACTGCTCATTTCTATAGTGGAACTCCAGACATCACCAATTACGGAATCAATTGGACATTAGGACTTCAATTCTATAAACAACGATTTGATAATTATTTTGTTCACCCATACTACATTGCTGAATTCCCATTTGAACCGGTATATGAACCAGCTATTGAGGTTGGACTCCATTTGGGGTTTGAGATCAATGATGAGATCAGCTTGTTTGCAGATTTAAATAGTGTACGATTAAACTACAAGCAATTTTTCACCATGGCCATTGATGATCCTAGCAATCAATCTGTGGAACCCAACTATGAAAGAATTCCTATAGTAGGAAAAGAGAATCGATTCTACCTGAATCTTGGGACCCAAATCAACTGTTATGAGGATGGATCAAGTAAATTGTATTGGTCCCTTTTTGGAAGTTTGAATGATCTTGAGGTGAAAAGCAATTACTTCACTATTAATGGGATTAGATACGATATTTTACACCCCGTAAACGATGATTTTAATGTTAAACCAGGTGGAATTGGATATGGCGGTGGAACTGGATTGGGTTATAAATTTAGCGTAGCCAATCAATTGAATTTAGACATTTATTACAATTTACATTACAGTAAAACAAGGTTAAATGATGATCTTGAAAAATTTGGGATTGCCCATAGTGTTGGTTTGCGTATCACCTGGGGGTCAGTTGGAATTGAAGAAGAGATTGATGAAGAAAACGATTGGTAAATGAGTGAAATAAAGATAGAAACAAAACAGGAGTTACACCCCAATAATTTACATAGGTCAAAGTACAATTTAAAAGATTTGGTAAAACATGCTCCATCCTTAAGAAATCATATCATTAAAACCCCAAAAGGAGATACTAGCATTAATTTCTTTAACCCTCAGGCTGTTGTAGCATTAAATAAGGCCCTTTTATCCAAACATTACGGTGTGAAAAATTGGTCCATACCTCAGAATTTTCTTTGTCCGCCAGTACCTGGAAGATCTGATTATTTGCATCATTTGGCTGATTTAATTCCATCAAAAGGGCAAAAAAACCCAGTAAACTGTCTTGATATTGGAACTGGGGCTGGTTGTATTTTTCCTATTCTAGGTCATTCCTTATTCAATTGGAGTTTTGTAGGATCGGAAATTGATCAATCCGCCATCAATTCTTGTAAAGTAATATTGAAGAACAATCCTCAGTTCAAGGACAAGATATTTATTCGAAAACAAAATGAGGCAAAAAACACATTGAATGGAATTCTTCGAAAGGAAGATTATTTTGATTTGGTGATTTGCAATCCTCCCTTTCATTCTTCTGCCAAGGAAGCGGAACAAGCTACAAAAAAGAAATTGAGGAATTTGCGGAAAAAGAATCAGGTGGAGATGATCCTGAATTTTGGTGGACAGGCCAAAGAATTGTGGTGTGAAGGCGGAGAGTACGCCTTTGTTAAAAAACTCATCTTAGAAAGTAAAGCAAACACAGAATCATTAAATTGGATAAGCAGTATGATTTCTAAGAAAACCACACTTGATCATATGTTTAAAGAATTAGAAAAACTCTCCGCAAAAGAAATCAAGGTAATTCCTATGAAAACTGGCAACAAGATTTCTCGTATTTTATGCTGGCGATTTTAATGCTAGTTCCACATATAAAACCCTAAATTGCTAAAATGGAATTTGACAACGAATTGTTAATCAATATAGGCCTAGCCTTACTAGCTGTATTAGGCTTTGTAATTCTTGTTTATGGGATCAACCGCTTCTTTAAGTATTTAAATGGAAAGATAAATGATGCCATTGGAACCAAAATAAAGGGTTTCAAATTTAAAACTTATCAAATTCTTACGGCAGCCTATATGGCTCAATTGATTATTGGATTCCTTAAAGTTTTTCGATTATTAATTATTTTAATTTGCTTCTATTTCTGGCTTCCTTTGCTGTTTAGCATTTTTCCTTGGACTAAAAACATAGCCCATTCAATATTGGATTATACCCTTAGTCCTTTAAAGGAATTAGGAATCTCATTTATTAGTTATTTGCCTAGCCTTTTCTTTATTCTTGTTGTATTTGTAATTGTTCGATACATCAATCGATTGTTGAAATTTTTCGCAGATGAAATAAGTAGAGAACGATTAAAGATTGATGGTTTTTATAAAGAATGGTCGAAGCCAACCTATAATATCATTCGATTTATTATTTTAATTTTCGCCATAGTAATCATATTCCCCTACCTGCCAGGCTCCAACTCCCCTGCTTTCCAGGGATTATCTATTTTCATGGGAGTATTGTTATCGCTAGGGTCAACTGGTTTTGTTGCCAATGCTGTTGGAGGTTTAATGATCATTTACATGCGGCCTTTTATCATAGGTGATGTGGTTCAGATTGGTGAAAACTTAGGACGCGTTGTTTCTAAAAGCATATTGGTTACGCGATTAATTACCCCTAAAAATGAAGAAATAAGTGTTCCAAACAAAACCGTCTCAGAAAGCCAAATCATCAATTATAGCTCAAAGGAAAAAGGCAAGGGCGTATTCATCCATACCACCATTACAATTGGCTATGATGTTCCTTGGAGAAAGGTTCACGAAATGTTAACTGAAGCTGCCAATCGAACTTCAAATATCCTTTCAGATCCGAAACCTTTTGTATTGCAAACCGCCCTGAACGACTTTAATGTTGCCTATGAACTCAATGGATATACCAAAGAGCCATTAAAAATGGCGAAAACATTCTCAGAATTGAACCAACACATTCAAGATGTTTTTAGAGAAGAGAACATTGAGATATTATCGCCTTATTATAAAGTTGAGAGAAGGAATGAGGAAAGTACAGTACCAAAAGAATGAATGAAATATTAAAGGTTTTGATATAAGCAATCATTATTTTTTCATCAAATAATTACCATTCAAAAGATTTCTTGTTATAAATTGAACTTTTTTCAAGAAACCTTGTTAGAAGAACAGATTTTCACACATGGCATTATACAGCATTCAAGACCTTTCTTCCATCAGCGGCATTAAAGCGCATACCATTAGAATTTGGGAACAACGATATGGCCTTCTAACCCCTACAAGAACTAAGACCAACATTAGAGTTTATGATGATGCTCAAATGAGAAGATTGTTAAACACTTCTACTTTATTAGAGAATGGTCATAAAATTTCAAAAATTGCAGCATTAAGCGATTCAAATAGGTCAATTATTATTCAGGAATTGATTGAAAGGCATAGTCTTGAATCTGGAACAAATTCCACCTTTATCAATCAATTAATAGTTGCTGGATTAGAGTACGATGAACATCAATTTAATTTAGGATTTGTAAAAACCATTAAAAAATATGGAATGCCAAATGCTTTTTTAAAAGTTATTTACCCCATGCTAGTTAGAGTTGGGCTCATGTGGACCAACAGCAAACTTATTCCTGCTCAAGAACACTTTATATCAAATCTAATTATACAAAAGTTGCACGCAGCTATTGAGCGTCTTCCTGAAACTGAAAATGGCTCAGATAAATGGCTATTATTTTTACCTGAGAATGAAGACCATGAAATTGGCCTGCTTCTTTCCTCCTATCTTTTAAGTTCATATGGCAAGAAGGTATACTACTTAGGTCAAAGAGTGCCTTTAGACAATGCAATTTCTGCCTTTAAATCAGTTAGCGCAGACGCAGTGCTCTTCTTTTTTGTAAAGAATAGCAATAAAGAATATTGTCAAAACTTAATAAATGAAATGGAATCAGGGTTTAAAGGGGCTTCTTCTTATGCGGCAGGATTGCCCTCAATTCTAAATCAACTTGAGTTACCTGATCGATTCTATACTTTAAATAATGTTGAAACATTAATTGAACTCATCGAAAAATAGCAAATGGCTAATTCCTCAGATAGAAAAATTGGAATAATTGGTTCTGGCTTTGCTGGTCTAGCAAGCGCTGCAATTTTGGCCAAGAAAAATTACCAGGTTCATTTATTCGAAAAAAATGAAACTTTTGGTGGAAGAGCAAGACAATTTCAAGCAGAAGGTTTTTCCTTTGATATGGGCCCAAGTTGGTATTGGATGCCAGATGTATTTGATCAATTTTTTGAATTGTTTGGAAAAGAAACGAGCGATTATTACGATTTAAAGAAGTTAGACCCTGGTTTTCAAATTATTTATAATGATAATGAAAGCCTTTCAATTCCTGATAATTTCGATGATTTGCTGATTCTTTTTGAATCAATTGAAAAGGGTGCCGCAGATCAATTGAATAAATTCATGAAAGAGGCTGAATACAAATACAAGGTGGGCATTAATGATCTTGTATTCCTTCCTGGAAACTCAATTACAGAATTGTTAAGATTAGATTTAGCGAAAGGAGTTTTTAAGCTGCAAGTTTTTTCTTCTTTTGGCCAACATGTTAGAAAGTTTTTTTCTAATCCACGCTTAATCTCATTAATGGAATTTCCAATACTTTTTTTGGGTGCAATGCCAAAAAATACTCCTGCTCTTTATAGTTTAATGAATTATGCAGGATTGAAATTAGGAACATACTATCCTATGGGAGGATTTGCTAGTGTCATTGAAGGAATGAAACAAGTTGCCAAAGAACATGGTGTGCAATTCCACAACAACGCAAATGTCTCCTCAATCGATGTAAAGGATAAGAAAATTGAAGGCATCCATTTAGGAGAAGAAAAATTGAAACTTAATGGAATTATTGCAGCAGCAGATTACGCTCATGTTGAACAGAAATTACTAAACCCTAAATACCGCAACTATTCTGAAGAGTATTGGGAAAAAAGAGTATTTGCCCCTTCCTCGTTAATTTTTTATTTAGGCATCAACAAGAAAGTTAGCAAGTTGTTACATCATAATTTGTTTTTTTGATGAAGACCTAGATTCTCATGCAAAAGACATTTATGAAAATAAAAAGTGGCCAAGCAAACCTTTATTCTATGTTTGTTGTCCATCAAAGACTGACTCTTCAACTGCCCCAATAAGAAATGAGAATTTATTCCTACTCATGCCAATTTCACCAGGTATTGAAGACAATGATCTAATAAGAGAAGAGTACTTCAAAACAATGATGGAAAGAATTGAAAAATTTACTGGTGAACAAATTGACGAACACATCGTTTACAAAAAGAGTTATTGCATCCACGATTTCGAATTAGATTACAATGCCTATAAAGGGAATGCATATGGTTTGGCTAACACCCTAAATCAGACAGCCAATTTGAAGCCTAAAATTAGAAACAAAAAAATTGAGAATCTATGGTATGCAGGTCAGCTTACAGTTCCTGGCCCTGGTGTTCCTCCTTCAATAATTTCTGGTCAAATTGCTGCAGAACAATTAAATAAGTATTTCAAGAAGATTTGATATGAAAGAACTTTATGATTCTGTTTCTTTTGAATGTAGTAAATTAACTACCAAAGCCTATAGTACAAGCTTTTCTTTAGGCATTAACTTGCTTGACAAGAGCATCAGAACTCCAATTTATTCAATCTATGGTTTTGTTCGTTTGGCAGATGAGATTGTAGATTCATTCCATGAGTTTAACAAATTAGAATTACTTAAAAAGTTTAAGGAAGATACACACCTTGCCATTAGTCAAGGAATTAGCTTAAACCCAGTACTGAATTCATTTCAAGCAAGTGTAAATCAATTCAATATAGAAATTAGAACTAATCGATCAATTTCTTTTGAGCATGGAAATGGACTTGAATGAAACAGCTTACGATCAAAGGAAATACGAGGATTATATTTTGGGTTCCGCTGAAGTGGTTGGCCTTATGTGCTTAAAAATTTTCACAAATAATGATGAGGAATCCTATAATCATCTAAAACCTACTGCAATGAAGTTAGGCGCTGCTTTTCAAAAGGTAAACTTTTTGCGTGACCTTAAGGCAGATTTTAAGGATTTAGGGAGGTCTTATTTTCCTGGAATTGATATGAATAATTTCAGCTCAAACGATAAAATAAAAATTGAAAATGAAATCGAAATTAATTTTAAGAAATCCCTTGTAGGTATAAAAAAATTACCTCCCAATTCGAAACTAGGAGTTTATTTAGCCTATGTTTATTATATAAAACTATTCAAAAAAATAAAACAAACCACGGTTGACCAAATTCTAGAGAATAGAATTAGAGTTTCTAATTTTAGAAAAATTACTTTGTTGTGTAGCATTTACCTTAAATATCACCTCAAACTACTTTAATGAAATTGCTTTTCATTTTTTCATTTCGTTGATCATTAACACCTATGGCCCATCAAGTGAGCAGCTCGCTCTTAGAGATTTGTTTTATAGGGCTGCTAAGGAAGAGATTGAGCCTGAACTTTTCTTAGTTCAACTTGACCAATTTAAGCTAAAAAACAAATCCATTATTAAGGCCTACAAAGGAATGGGAAACCTATTAATGGCAAGAGAAAAGTTCAATCCATTTAGGAAATTTCAGCATTTCAATAAAGGTAAATTGCTTTTTAGAGAATGCCATTGCAGAGGACGATAAAAGCATTGAATTAAGATACCTTAGATACAGCATTCAAAATAGTATACCAAGATTTCTTAATTATCAGCAAAACCTTCTAGAGGATAAGTCGTACATAATTATGGCTTGGGATACTCTTCAAGACCAAGATTTAAAAATCAGGATAAATGATTTTTTTAATGAAAATGAGATTAGTGGATTGAATTGATTGTTGCCATGGAGAAAGTGATACTAGTAGATGTAAATGATAAAGCAATTGGGGTTATGGAGAAATTGCAAGCTCATAAGGAGGGATTGCTTCATCGTGCATTTTCTGTTTTTATTTTAATTCTAAAAATGAAATGTTATTGCAAAAAAGAGCAAAAGGCAAATATCATTCCCCTAACCTTTGGACGAATACCTGCTGCAGCCATCCACGACCAGATGAACAAACATTGGTTTCAGCACATAGAAGATTGCAGGAAGAAATGGGATTAAATTCCCTCATTACGGCATTTGCATCAATTCCTTTATAGAACAAGTTTTGAAAATGGGTTAACAGAGTATGAATTCGACCATGTTTACGTTGGGTTTTCTGATAAGGTACCAAAAATAAATCCGAATGAAGTGTCTGAATACAAGTATGTAAATATGGATGAATTGAAACAAGATATCTCAATTCACCCTGAAAACTATACTTCTTGGTTTAAAATCTGTTTAGAACAGATTGATTCATTTATGGAAATGGACAAGAAAAAGCCTCTAAATCAAGCCAGTTAATTTGGAGCTTTTATACCTATATGTGAATATTGGGGCTATTTTCATACCCTTTATTTTTTCATTTCATAAAAAATTACAATTTCATCAAAAATGGAAGGCATTCTTCTCTGCGAATCTCATTTCTGCATCATTCTTCATTCTTTGGGACATTTACTTTACTGAATTAGGCATTTGGGGGTTTAATCCGAAATACTTAACTGGAGTTCAGCTGTGGAACTTACCTCTAGAAGAGGTCCTTTTCTTCACATGCATCCCTTATGCCTGTGTTTTCACCTATCATGCCATAAAACTAAGAATAGCGCTCCCACCCTATCCAAAGCAAAACCTGTTTAAACTATTATTGTTCGGGCTAGTTCTGATTTCAATTGTCCTATTGTTTTTGTTTTCAAATCAATGGTACACCTTTAGCACCTTTGCTTTATTGCTTCTTTTGTTGATTTACATCCATTTGAAAAAAATTGCTTGGTTCCCACAATTCATTACAAGCTATGGAATATTATTAATTCCCTTTACCATAGTAAATGGGATCTTAACTGGGACAGGAATTGAACAGGAGGTTGTTTGGTATGATCCTAAACATCATCTTGGAATTAGGTATTTAAGCATTCCAATTGTCGATGTTTTTTATGGTCTTTGTTTGATTCTTATGAATGTTGGTCTTTTGAATATTTCCAGAAGGCATTCTATTCTAAAAAATAGGACAAAAAAAAAGCCTTGAAATCAAGGCTTTTTATAGACTAAATAATTTTAATTTCCTTGCAATTTTGCTTTCATTGCAGTATACTTTTCTTCGTCTCCTTGTCGGGAATAAATACTAATTAATGAAGCCATGGTATTTTGATCGCTTGCATCAATTTCGTGCGCTTGTTCAAGTGCAGGCATTGCTTTATTAAAATACTCCTTTGCTTTTTCGTTCGCCTCTTTGTATTTAGAGGTCTCACTTAAATCATAGCTGCTGGCTTTATTGTTCCATTCTACTCCAAGGTTATAATACATTGCTCCTAAATTATACGCTGGATCGAAAAATTTAGGATCTAGTTCCATTGCTTTTTGGTAATCTGCTGCAGCTTTTTCCGTTTCTTTCAACCCTTCGTAGGTAAAACCTCTATTGTAGTACAAGGTTGGATTATCTGGCATGGCATCTATTGCCTTTTGGAAATTTTCCATTGCCTTTTCAGATTGTCCTGTTCTTAGAAGATGACTTAATTCTTCAATCATCAAGTCTGAATTATCAGGATACTTTTCCAATCCCATTCTGATTACTTCCATCCTTTTCGCCGTGTCACCTTTTTTATTTAAAGTATTGGCCATGTACAAATAAATTTCAGGCCCACCGTAACCAATTTGAGCCAACATGTTGTAATATAATATGGCATCATCATAATCCTCAAGGTTTTCCGAAGCCAAGGCAGCATTATACATTCCTAAAGAATCTACTTTACCAGCAATTGCATTTAGTGTTATTGATTTTTCAGAATAAGATTTTGCCGTTTTGTAGTCCTGGTTTTGGAAAGCTTCAACCCCAGAATTTACAAATGCATTTGCCAGGTAAGGAAACTTATTCTGCAGAATTTCAAAGTTATACACAGGGTCAGCGAATTTCGTATCCTTTGACCTAAGATAACCCCCAAACTTCATCAAATCTTCATCTTTCTCTAAATCAAGACTTTTAGCGGCTGGATCGTCGATATT
>CBDCLY010000015.1:0-142466 GCA_965218715.1 Vicingaceae bacterium | reverse complement strand
CTTAGGTAAAAAGATTGGTAACAAAGCCATATTATGGGGTGCTATAGGAGGCACAATACCAGATTTAGACACTCTTCCTGGTCAGTTCTTAGATACCGTTTCTCGCTTAGAAATACATCGTGGATTTTCCCATTCCATTGTTTTTGCCTTTTTAATTGCTCCATTGCTTGGTTTTCTATTGTTCAAGCTCGATAATGGCAAGAATAAGGCAAGTACATGGGAGTGGACTCAGTTGTTCTTCTGGACCATATTAACACATCCCTTGTTGGATATTTTTACCACCTGGGGAACACAATTGTTTTGGCCCCTAGATTGGAGAATTGCCATCCAATCGATTTTTGTAATTGACCCACTTTACACCTTGCCTTTTCTATCTTGTTTGCTTGTGGTTTTATTCATGAAACGCAATAATGTATTGCGTTCTAAGATAAATCGACTAGGAATAGCATTTAGTTGTACCTACCTTTTAATAAGCCTTTGTATTAAACTGTATGTAGGAAGGGTCTTTGAGAATTCTATAGCTGATCAAAAGATCAATTGCATCAAATATGAAACTAGGCCAAGCCCCTTTAATACCATCCTTTGGTCCATCAATATTGAAACAGATCACGAATTTTTGATTGGTTATTATTCTTTATTGGATGCAGATCAAACTATTGATTATCATAGGGTTGATAAAAATGAAGAATTACTTTTGCCCTTTCGAAACCATAAAAAAGTAGAACGATTGGTTCAGCTAACAAAAGGTTTCTACACCATTGAACAAACCAAGAAAGGCCTTAATATGAATGACTTCAGGTTTGGCTTAAGCGAAGGTTTTGATAATGGAAAAGGAGAATTTGTTTTTGTTTATGAATTAAGGCAATATCAGGGTGATTTAGTCATTTCTCAAAAGCCTAATGACTTCGAGGGGATTAAAGAAACCATGGCAAAGCTCTGGCTTAGGATAAAAGGCATTAAGTCTTTTTAAAACCAGAAAAAAGAAATCGAAAGAAAGAAGCCCTTCCCTCTTTGGTTTTTAAACTTTTAAGTTCTGTAATTATACTTCTTTCCTTTTCTTGCTGTTCCAGCTCCTTTTGAAGGTTTCTGGGACGAATATCTTCTCCTTGAATTCCTTGGTCATTTCTTCCTCTTGTTAAACCAATTTCATCAGCTTTCGAATAATTCTGCTTGGCCTGCGTTTGATATCCCAATTGTTCTTGAAGTAAGCCCAAATTATTCATGGCCACTGCATCTTCAGGGTCCAATTCAATTGCACGCTCATAATCTTTAATGGCTCTGTCGGTTTGCTTATAATGACCAAGAATATAGGCGCGAGAAGAGTATCGATAACTTTTTTAATGGTTGCAATTCCACTGCTTTATCCATGTCTGATAAAGATTTTTCCTTTTGTCCAAGATGGAAATACACGACACCACGCTCACTCCAGAAATCTGCTTCAAGAGAATGTTTTTCTATAAGGCGATTGAAAATTTTTAAAGCTTCCTCAAAATTTCCATCCTTGAGCAGCTTTACACCTTGATTAAATTTTTCTTTTTCTATCATACTTAATGCCTACAAAATTAGTTTCAATCTACGATAATTCCGAATTTTAAGCATCTAAACATGTTTTGAAATTTAATGCAATATTGACATGAATATCCCGCAAAGTAACCACCCTAGAGTTTTGGTAATTGGAGGAGGATTTGGTGGAATACAATTGGCTAAAAAATTGGCAAAATCTCGATTTCAAGTGGTGCTGTTGGACCAAAGAAATTACCATACATTCCAACCCCTAATGTATCAAGTGGCTACTGCTGGTCTAGAACCTGATTCCATTGCCTATCCAATAAGGAAGATATTTAAAAATCAAACCAATTTTTTCTTCAGAATGGCAGAAGTCGTTAGAATCGATTCTAATGATAAAACTGTGATAACAGATATTGGAAAAATTAACTATGATCATTTAGTCATTGCTACAGGCAGTAAGACCAATTATTTTGGGATGAAAGATGTGGAGGAGAATGCCATGTCAATGAAAAACATTGCTGAAGCATTGGATCTTAGAAGCCTTATTTTACAGCATTTTGAAAAGGCTTTACTAGTGAATAACAAGCAAGAGCAAGAGGCCTTGATGCGTTTTGCTATCGTTGGAGCTGGCCCAACTGGAGTTGAATTGGCTGGTGCTCTTGCAGAACTTAAAAAACACGTTTTGCCTTCGGATTATCCCGATCTTGACATCAGAAGGATGAGCATTCATCTAATTGAAATGTCTGATGAAGTTTTGCCTCCCATGTCAAAAGAAGCATCTAAAAAAGCACTTGAATATTTGGAAGGTTTGGGAGTAAGTCTTTGGATGGGACAATCTGTGACCGCTTATAATGGGAAGGTAATACAGTTTAAATCTGCACCAGCTATGGAAGCAGAAACATTAATATGGGCTGCTGGTGTTTCTGGTAATGTGCTTGAAGGTTTTAAAGAAGATCAATTGAAGGGAGGAAGGTACCAAGTAGATCAATTCAATCAAATAATAGGCTGTGAGAATTGTTACGCCATTGGAGATGTTGCCTTTTTAGAAACAGAGGATTTCCCTAGAGGTTTACCCATGCTTGCGCAAGTTGCCATTCAACAGGGAGTAAATCTTGCTGAGAACTTGAAACGAATTTCAGCTAAAAAGGAGTTGCAAAAATTTGAATACAAAGACCTAGGAACAATGGCAACTATCGGAAGGAATAGGGCAGTGGTTGACCTAGAAAAAATTCGATTTCAGGGCCTATTTGCTTGGTACGTTTGGATGTTTGTCCATTTAATTGCCCTCGTCGGATTTAGAAATAAGGTAATCACCTTTTTCAATTGGTTCTACAATTACTTAAATTTTGATAGAGGTGTTCGACTTATCATTCGCCGGTTCGAGCCCTAAACTTTATTGATATTACCAACATCAATGCTAACTCTCAATAAGGGTTATCGCCTTCCGCCTGGATTTTCATCCTGATCAATTCCAGGAGATAAATTCCATAATTTGAACTTATCACTTTCTTCTACACCACTGATCAATTCTATGTTTATCCCATCAGATAAACCTGTTTCAACATAGCGTTTTTCATATTCTTGATCACCGGTTTCCAATTCAACATAAGCCGAATCATTATCAAATTGCAATAAAGATTCAGGAATGGCGAGCACTTGTTCTCTTTTATCCAAAACGATGTCAGCATTGGCACTGTATCCTGCTCGTATGAATTGATCTTCTTTTAAAACAACTGCTGCTTTAATTTCAAATTGAATCGCCCCATCTTCTTCAATTCCTTTAGGCGAAATGTATTCTAAGACGGCCTCAAAGGTTTCATCCTCAATGGCTCCAATCTTTAAAATGAGTTGCATTCCTTCTTTTATTTTTCCAACTTCAGATTCATCTACTTTTCCTTCGAAAACTAGATCGTTCATGTCTGCAACAGAGGCAACGGTGGTTCCATCATTCATGGTATTGGCTTCGATCACTGAATTCCCTTCTTCAACAGGAACATCAAGTACCATTCCTGCAATTGTTGAACGAATTACCCTATTGGTTGCGCTTCTATTGTTTGATGTCTCGCCTTTTTTTATCAATTCTAAATTGTCTGTGGCTGCCTTAAATTCTTCTTGAGCGGTTCTAAAAGCGATTTCTATAGCCTGAAAATCTGCATCAGCAATTACCTTTTTGTCTTTAAGGGTTTTGTTCCTATCCAAATCCAATTGGGCATTTTCTAAACCAATTTTCGCTTGCCTCAACCTGTTTTCTGCATTGTTTAGGCTAAGCATGTTTGGAATAATTTTCACTTTGGCAATGGCTTGATTTTTCTCCACCATGGTTCCAGCCTCAACATAGATTTCATCAATGATTCCAGAAACTTGTGGTTTTATCTCAATTTCCTTTCTTGGAACAACCGATCCAGTAGCTACCGTCTTTTTAATGATGTCGGTTTTTAGTGTGGTTGTTGACTCAAAAACAATAGGCTTTTCTTCAGATTTGGAATATAGGAAGTAAATGGTTCCAACAAATGCAGCTAACAATACAACTGCGATTACTATTTTAAAAAACTTTTTCATAGGATATTTATTCTGTTCTTAATGCTTCTATTGGTTTAATTTTTACTGCTTTTCTTGCAGGGATTAATCCGGCAAATGCTCCGGAAACGATTAATACGATTAATGCGGTGATTGCAATTTCTAAATCAATGGTGGGGTTGGTAAACATACTATCATCAGAAGGATTTGATCCCATTGCTTGAGCAGCCATTTCTGTCACAAAAACGCCTAAAAGCAGTCCGAAGTAGCCGGCCAAGGAAGTAAGGAATATAGATTCTAACATGATTTGCGAAATGATGTTCCACGGACTTGCTCCAATGGCTCTTCTAACTCCAATCTCCTTTGTTCGTTCCTTTACAATGATCAGCATGATATTACTAACGCCAATTACACCAGCAATTAAAGTTCCAGTTCCTACTACCCAAATTAACATGGAAATTCCCCCAAACAGTCCATTCATTCTTTCAAATGCTTCTTGCGCATTAAAAGAACCAAAGGCTCTATCGTCTTCTGGAGCAATTTTATGTCGCTCTTTTAAAATTCTGATGACTTTTTCTTCTAGTGCTACTGCTGATGCTTCTGGTTTGGCAGTTGCAGCAATCCAACCGACAATGTTCCCATAATTGAAGGCCTTCTGGAAGGTGGTAAATGGGATGTACAAGGTCTGCGTATCTCTCTCACCTTGGTTTCCACTTTTTTTCGTTTTCCAAACCCCAACAACTTTAAAATAAACCCCATTTATCTTTACATACTTTTCGATGGGGTCGGTCTCTCCAAAGAGGACATCCCTTACATTGGTGCCAATTACCACCACCTTTCGTTTGTCTTTAATGTCAAACTGGTTTAGAAATCTACCACTCAAAATTTCCATAGGGGTAATTGCTGAAACATCAGGATAATCGCCCATTACGGAAAATGCACCTGACTTAGTCCCATAGCTTACATTGTTACCTCCTTGGTAACCTCTCAATTGATTCCTTGGGGCAAGTTTATCCAATTCTGGAACTTCAGCTCTAATCACCTCAATGTCTTCATTTCGCATGTTAAACCTTCTTCCTTTCGGTAGACCAGCAAAAGGGACACTTGTTCTTTGTGTCCAAATGAAAACAGAATTTGTGGCAGTGCCTCCAAAGTTTTTAGTAACTCCATTTTGGAGTCCATTTCCAGATCCCAACATGATAATCAACATAAATATTCCCCAGAAGACACCAAATGCCGTTAGGGTAGTCCTCAGTTTGTTTTTACCGAGGGAGTTAAATATTTCTTGCCATTTATCTGAATCAAACATATTATTCGTCTCTTAAGGCTACTATTGGTCGAATTGATGCTGCTTTTCTAGCAGGTATCAGTCCAGCTATTGTTCCTGCACTGATTAACATTACTGTAGCAGTTATGGCTACTTGAAAATCTATTTCTGGGTTTCTGAAAAAGTCGGAGGGAGGCATAACACCGCTCACCAGTTCCACCAAACCAACTCCTAGAACCAAGCCAATGTAACCTGACACAGAAGTGATTAAAATGGATTCCATCATTACCAATGAAATGATTGAAAGCGGAGTTGCTCCTAAGGCCTTTCTGATTCCAATTTCTTTGGTTCTTTCTTTCACAACAATCATCATGATATTACTGATGCCAACAATACCAGCAATTATGGTCATGATTCCAATGATCCAGATGAATGCATCTATGCCATTAAACAAACCTTGAACTTGCAGAAAATCTTCCACATTATTCCAAAATCGAATGGCTCTATCGTCGTCAGGATTAAAGTGATGGATCTCAGCCATCTTTTTTCTAACCTTGGCTTCAATCACTTTACTTTCTTCAACACCAGCATCTTCCTCAATGTTAAACATGAACATGTCTACACGATCACCTCCATTAAACACCATTTGAGCAGTAGAAATAGGCAAGTAAAGAATCTCTTGTTCATTTTCTCCACCTTCATCTTCAAAGATTCCTATGACTTTAAAGGGGATCCCATTGATCTGAATGTATTTTCCTATTGCATCTTCGTCTTTGAATAAGGCTTGCTTTACTAAAGTTCCAATAGAGGCCACTTTTCTCTTTTCCTTTTGATCAATCTCGTTTAGGAACCTTCCTTTAACGGTCAGCGTTTTTTCAATGAATTGATGTCCTGGGTGAACTGTTCTAATTTGAAAAGTGCCGTTATTCGTTCCATAACTAACATCTGTTCCGCCTAGATAAAATCGACCACTGGTTTCTTTGGCATCTTCAAAATGATTGTCGACCCAATCGTAGTCCGCATTGTTGAAGCGAATGTACCTTCCAGGTTTCATGCCTTGATAGGGCTCACTTGTTTGTCCACTAAATACCCAAATGCTATTGGTGGCCGTGTCGTTGAATTGTTCCTTTACACCATTTCTTAAGCCAGTTCCTGATCCCAACAGAATAATGAGCATGAAAATTCCCCAAGCAACACTAAAACCAGTTAAAAAGGTTCTTAGCTTATTGTTGCTTATGGTATGGAATATTTCCTGCCATTTATCCCGATCAAACATTGGCCACCTCCTCAGAGATAATTAGTCCATCCTTTAATCGAATAACTCGATCTGTTAATTCAGCGATGTCTTGTTCATGAGTAACGATAACCACTGTGATGCCTTCTTCATTAATGCTTTTTAGCAGTTTCATTACCTCATAAGAAGTTGTGGTGTCTAGTGCACCAGTAGGCTCATCTGCTAACAAAACCTTAGGCTGACTAATCAATGCTCTTGCAATGGCAACCCTTTGTTTTTGACCGCCAGATAATTCATTGGGCAAGTGCATGGCCCAATCTTTTAGCCCAACTTTGTCTAAATATTCTAAGGCCAATTTGTTGCGTTCTTTTCGCTTTACTTTTTTATAATAAAGAGGCAAGGCAACATTTTCCATTGCATTTTTAAACGAAATCAAATTAAAAGATTGGAACACAAATCCCAGAAATTTATTTCGGTATTGGGCCGCTTTTGTTTCGCTTAGGTCTTGGATTAAATTACCATTCAAAATGTATTCACCTTGATCGTAATTGTCTAGCATTCCAAGAATATTAAGAAGAGTAGATTTCCCAGATCCTGAAGAACCCATTATCGAAACCATTTCGCCCTGTTTAATGTGAGCATTTATTCCTTTTAAGACGTGCAATTTGTTCTTACCCATTGGATAAGACTTATTGATATTATTCAGTTTAATCATAAGCTAGGTCCAAATTAGCCTTAAATGGCCAAAATGTTTTTCAGATTGGATGAACGGCATTTTTCAAGGATATTGTGTTTTAACGCAGAATCAACCTTGAGCTGATGGGATGATGATCAGAAAGTTTATGTGGATGAGTTTGGTAGTCAATTGCTTTAAATACTGAATCATGGAAAATGTAATCGATGCGATAAGAAGGAAATTCACCTATATAAGTTCTTCCTAAGCCGCTTCCTGCACCAATATAAGCATCTAGCAAATCACCTTTGATGTTTTGATAGGCATAAGAAGAAGGGGTGTCGTTAAAATCGCCGCATAAAATAACTGGATAGGGCGAATTACGAATACTTTTTGCAATGGAATCTGCTTGGTAGGCCCTTCGCTCGAATCCATAACGGATTTTCTCAATCATTAAAAATTCACGATCGAAATTTTCTGAATATTTATTTTCATTGATCTTTTGCATGGCTTTATAATCATGCTTATCCAGTTTTATGGATGCAAGATGGGCATTGTATACACGAATTGTGCGACCGTCCTTATTGATGTCTGTAAAGATGCAAATGTTATCGTCTTTAAGTGCAAATGGAACAATCCCTTTCCCAACAATGGGGTATTTGCTGAAAGTAATTATTCCCCAATGGTCGGTTCCTCTTAATTCAGTAGTGTACTCAACATGGTAATTCTTGGTTTTTAAAAATTGTTTTAGGGTGTCGAGTGTTTTAAAATCATATTTGTTAACAACAGTATCTGTTTGGTAAAACTCTTGAAGGCAAAGCACATCTGCTTGTTCATCATTTAAGAAATCAAATATTTTATTTCTCGTCGACTTCTCTTCAGACCATAAATACAAATCGAACACACGCACATTAAAGGATAGCACTTTAAACTCTTTCTCATTAATGTCAGGTTCATCCAAATTTAGTTGGAAATAGGCCGGATAAGTTTTGTAACCTAATATTAATATGATCAAGGAAAAGAGAAAGCGAGGATTTGCTCTAAATGCCCAAAGAAGAACAAATGCAACATTACACAACATGGTGTAAGGGAAAGCCAAACCAAAAAAGGCCAAGGGCCAAAATTTATTTGGGCTAATTGTTGGAGCAACATAGGCAAGAAGCAAGGAAATTCCTACCAGAATGTTCACTGCAAAAAGCAGTTTGGATATTAATTTTACTTTTTTCAATTGGCATTATACTAATACCCTATGCCAATTAGTGACCTAGGTATTCAATTTTAAGGAATGGCCCATTTTATCCTTCTTGGTTTTCAAATAGCTTTCATTGTGCTCATTTGAGGCAATTTCTAAAGAAACATTTTCCATTATTTCTAGACCATATCCTATTAAACCGGTGCGTTTCTTAGGGTTATTGGACATCAATCTCATTTTTCCCACTCCAAGTTCTCTTAAGATTTGTGCGCCTATCCCATAATCCCTATCATCCATTTTAAAACCCAATTGCAAATTGGCTTCAACAGTATCTAGACCTTGTTCTTGTAGTTCATATGCTTTGAGTTTGTTAAGCAAACCAATTCCTCTTCCTTCTTGGTTCATGTAAACAATTACTCCTTTTCCTTCTTCTTCAATCATTCGCATCGATTCTTGCAACTGAGGACCACAATCACATCTGCAAGACCCAAAAATGTCTCCAGTCATGCAAGAAGAATGAACCCTCACAAGGATAGGATCTTCAGCATTCCATTCTCCTTTTATTAAGGCTAAATGCTCTTGATTATTTGTTTTCTGCGTGAAATGGACCAAATCAAAGTTTCCATATTCAGTAGGTAGGTTTACCATGGCATTTTTCTCAATCAAAGATTCATGCTTGATTCTGTAAGCAATTAAATCTTTGATGGAAACTAACTTTAACTGGAACTTTTCAGCAATCTCCTTCAATTCTGGCAATCTTGCCATCGTTCCATCCTCATTCATTATCTCCACAATAACTCCAGCTGGCTGCATTCCCGCCAATCGAGCAAAATCAATAGCGGCTTCTGTATGTCCGGCTCGTCTAAGTACACCACCTTTTTTTGCTCGCAATGGGAAAATGTGTCCAGGTTTACCCAATTCACTAGCTTTGGTTTCTGGGTTTACTAGGGCTAAGACGGTCTTTGCTCTATCACTTGCAGAAATTCCTGTAGTGGTGCCATGGCCAATTAAATCAATTGAAACAGTAAATGGAGTTTCAAAGGTTGCAGTATTTTGCTGAACCATAAGGTCTAAACCAAGTTCATCACAACGATCTTCTACCAATGGGGCACAAATCAATCCTCTTCCATGAGTTGCCATGAAATTGATCACTTGTGTATTAACTTTTTCTGCTGCAATTAAAAAGTCACCTTCATTCTCACGATCCTCATCGTCTACAACAATGATGATTTCACCGTTCTTTACAGCTTCAATTGCATCTTCTATTCGATCTAATCCCATTGATTTTTCTTTAGTTTCCAAATTTACTTATAAGACCTACAACAGCCGATTTTGTTTTCATCTTTTTAAAAAAAAATAGAAATAATGCATGCATGAATTAGTCCTACTTTTGCAGTATGAAGAAGTTGTTGGCATTGGATTATGGATCAAAAAGGACCGGTTTGGCCATAACTGATAGTTTGCAAATTATCGCAAGTGGACTTGATACCATAGAAACTAAATCATTAAAAAGTTTTCTGGTAAATTTTCTTAAAAATGAAGAAGTGGAAACCATAATTATTGGTCATGCCTTAAGGCTTCATGGTGAAGAATCTAGCATTGAACTTGAAATTCAAAAGTTTATCGAATGGTTTGGAAAGAACTTTTCTCACATTGATATCCAAAGACAAGATGAGCGATTTACCTCTAAAATGGCAAGCAGAACAATTATAGAAAGCGGAATTGGCAAGAAGAAAAGAAAGGATAAGGCTTTGGTAGACAAAGTGAGTGCAACTCTTATTCTACAGAGCTATATGGAAAGGTTTTCATAAAGCTGCAAAGCGCTTCTTCCAAGGCAAAACTTGGAAGCCCCATAACATTAAAATAGGAACCTTCTATCTTTTTCACTCCTATTAAACCGATCCATTCTTGGATTCCATAGGCACCTGCCTTGTCGAATGGTTGATAATTCTTGATGTAAAATAGAATCTCTTCTTTGCTTAATTCTTTGAAAACGACTTTCGTGGAAACCGAAAATGAGATCACATTTGCTTTTGTGCTTAAACAAACACCAGAAACCACCTTGTGCTCTTTCCCTGATAATAGGGAAAGCATTTCAAATGCTTCTTTTTCATCTGATGGTTTATTCAACACTTTATCCAATAAGCAAACCGTTGTGTCGGCAGTAATTAATAATTCATTGCTCAATAATTGCTCTTGATAAGCTTTTGCTTTTTTCCTGCTAAGGTATTCTGCTATTTCGACTGATGGCAATGATTTTGGGTATTCTTCATTCACATCAAGACTGATTTGCTTGAACTGATAATTCAACTGACTCAATATATCTTTTCGTCGTGGAGAAGCTGAACCAAGAATAATGGAATAGGGGTAAGGCCTCATTTTAAAAAAGATAAATTATTCCTGTATACAAGATGCCTAAAAGCATAATCACTTTTATTAGCTGACTAATGATAAAGAAGTGCCTTTTTGTTTGTGCTTTAACAAGTAAAATAACAACAGAAATTAAAGGAAGGCTAAGTAAAAGGATGAAATATGTCAGAGAAATGTAATCCCCAGTGAGAAACTGAACCAATTCGATGAACAGGATCCAAAGTAAGGTAAATATGGCCACTCCACTTGCAAATCGTTTTGCGCTTGTAATTCCAAATACAATGGGTAAAGTTTTGCAGTTAAATGCTTGGTCTCCTTCGATGTCTTCAATGTCCTTTACTATTTCTCTGATGAGTGTAAGTAAAAAGGCAAATGCACTGTAACCAATTACCCAATACAAAAGGTATTTTATGCTAAAGAGCATTGTTCCAATATTGTCGTTGTAATGTTCACCAATTTGATCATACATCACAGCAATCTCATAATATGCAGCAGTAAATGGTACCATTGCAGTTAAAAGGGCTACTATAAAATTTCCTACTAAAACTTGTTTTTTGAAGCTAACCGAATAATACCATAGGAAGGCTGCACTCCCAATTTGTATTAGAACTAGCCATGGATGTCCAATTCTCCAAGCCACCAAGGCGGCTAAACCAATTCCGAAAAAATTTAAAATAATGTGCCAAAGGATTGCAAATCTTCTTTTTATGCTTTTACCAATGATGAGTTGTTTAGGTTTATTGATTAAGTCAAGTTTTACATCAAAGTAATCGTTAATGATATAACCTGCAGCTGCAATTAAAACCGTCGCTAGAGCCAACATGAAAAATAATTGCTCATTCATGAACAACTGATAATCAACCTGAGTAAAAAACGGTTGAATAATTCCAAAACGAATAGCGTACTGGGTTAAAAAGATAATGAACAGGTTGGGGAACCTAATCAGTCGTAAAAAATCGATTATTACCTTCATGATTCAAATTTAGAGAAAAGCAATCATCAGAATATCCTTCCTCAGTTTTTAACAATAAATTTCTTCTCTTCTTTAGAGAAGAATTAATTTTAAAACATGAATTATCATTTTTCAATGCCAAAGCCGGCAAGTCAATACCTAGAAATTCAGTTTTCAATTGAATTGAACGGACAAGGTGTAATAAAATTACAATTGCCAGCTTGGAGACCCGGGAGGTATGAACTGGGAAATTTTGCAAAAAACATTCAAAGATTCGAAGTGAAGACTGAAAGGGGAGAGGATCTTAATTTTAAAAAAGTGAGCAAGGATGCTTGGTTGATCAACACTGAGGGTGTAAAAAGTCTACATATAAACTACAATTATTATTCATCTGAATTGAATGCAGGTTCCACTTTCATAGATGGAAGTCAGATGTATGTCAATCCTGTGAATTGTTGCCTTTATGTCCCAAATTTGCCAGATGAAAAATGTCATGTTTCATTAGATGTGCCGAAATCGTTTAAAGTAGCCACTGGATTAAAGTCTACATCAGAGTTCAATTTTGAAGCAGAAAATTTTGATCAGCTGGCCGATAGCCCATTTATTGCTTCTGCTGGTCTCCAACATCATCAATTTGAATCTTCGGATTGCCTGTTCCATTTGTGGTTCCAAGGGGAATGTAAACCTGATTTTAAAAGAATAGAGAAAGATTTTATTGATTACACAAGAGCTCAAGTTGCCTTGTTTGGTGATTTCCCATGTGAAGAATATCATTACTTGTTTCAAATCTTACCTCACCGCGCATATCATGGCGTAGAACATAGCAATAGCACAGTAATTTTATTAGGCCCAGGATACAATTTGATGGAAGAAAATGGCCAGTACAATGAATTGTTAGGGGTTTGCTCACATGAGCTTTTCCATACTTGGAACATTAAAAGAATTAGACCAGAAGAATTATCTCCCTATGATTTTAGCAAGGAAAACTATACTCGCTTGGGTTATTTAGCCGAAGGAGCAACAACTTGGTATGGTGATGAAATGCTGAAAAGGTCAGGCGTGTTTAATGAGGCGGCATATTGTAAAACATTAAAGCAATTGTTAGAACGACATTTTAACAATCCTGGAGTTTTAAACATGTCTGTTGCAGATTCCTCCTTCGACACTTGGTTAGATGGCTATGTGCCAGGAGTGCCAAACAGAAAGTCATCCATTTATGTTGAAGGCGCATTAATTACTCTCATGTTGGATGTGATCATTCGAAAAAATTCTAAAGGAGAGCATTCCTTTGATGACGTGATGAAGTCTTTTTATCTTGATTTCTATCGATCGAATAAAGCCATTACTGAAGAAGATTATAAGATAACTGTGGAGAAATTTGCAGGAACTAATTTGGATGAATTTTTTGAAAAATTCATCAATGGAAACGAAGATATTGATGCTTCATTAAAGGAAGCTTTTCAGTTTAAAGGTTTTCAATATGAAAGATTACCAAGTCAAGAGTTTCATGAAGCTCATTTAGGGTTCAGGTATGTGAATGATAAGGTGACCAGTATTTATCCTAATTCTCCAGCAGCAATTGCCGGACTTTCTGTTCAAGATAAAATTCTGAGCATCAATGGCTATGCATTGGCGAATGACTTGTCCAAATGGAGTAATTACTTTTCAGACCAAATTATTCTACAAGTAGTAAGTGCAGTAGGAATGCACAAGGAAATTGAATTGAAGGCGAATAAAGAAGAAATTTATTATGCAGAATACGAGGTTAAAGCAATTTAATCCCCTTTTACAGCAATCATAGAAATTTCAACATTTACGCTTTTAGGCAGGCAGGCCACTTCAACAGTTTCTCTTGCCGGAGCCATCCCTTCTTTAAAGTATTGATTGTAAACTGCATTTACTCTAGAAAAACTATTCATGTCTGATAAAAAAATACTTGCCTTTACAACATGATCGAAAGTCAATTCAGCGGCAGCTAACACGGCTTTCAAATTTTCCATTACCAATAAGGTTTCTTCCTCTAGATTTTCAATTTTTAATTCATTAGTTGTAGGATCAATTGCAATTTGTCCAGAAGTATAAAGGACACCATTTGCTATGATGGCCTGATTGTATGGGCCTATTGGGCTAGGAGCATTATCCGTTTTGATTATTTTCTTCATTTATTAATGGCCAATTTTAAATGTTTAGAGCCTTTTTCAGTTTTTATTTCAAGCAGGTAAATTCCATCGGAAAGATTAGGAATGAGCTCCAAGTTCTTATGATTTTGAAATTCTTTAGTAAAAACCAATTGCCCTTTAATGTTGCTTATACGTATTTCAACTTTTTCGCTTAACTCATTTAAGCTAATTGTAAATCGATTACTACCTGGATTTGGAAATAGGCTTATGCTATCAAATCCTTCATTTTCTTCAAGCCCAACTCCGATTATATTAACACAATTGGTGGTATCGATGCAGCCATTTTTTATGATTTGAAGGGCGTAAGAACCATTGCTACTTGAATTAAATAAGTAGGAATTTGCACCTTGTATTGGACTATAGTTATTATTGCAATCTAGCCATTGAAAGCTAGATGCAGTTGCATTTGAAAATAATGTAGTTCCGTTTTGATAGACAATGGTATCAATTGTGGTAAGATTTAGGAAAAGGGAAACGATGGTATCACAGCCAAAAGAAGCTGGGATGATATGGGTTGCCGAGAAATTACTTGAAGTGTAGGTATTTCCATCAATCCAAGTATAAGATACACAAGCAGAAACAACATCACTTTTTGTTGGATTCCCGCATTCACTAAGCTTTAAATTGTAGATATCATCTAGTCCTTTTGAACCCATATTAAATATGCCGCTACCGGGATTAAAATCAACAGTTAAATTAAATTCTCCTGACATTAGTAAGCCTCCTTTATTGTCAACCGCAATTGATTTTGTTTCGTCCCATAATGGACCACCAAAGTGACTTACCCATTTAAAACTTCTTTGACCATCAAATTTTAGGAGGAATGCATCTAAATATCCATTAGACTTTTTTTCACTAACTCCTGGATAGGGATTAAAATCTACAGAATCTTCAAAACTTCCTCCAACAAATAAATTGCCTAAATAATCCACTGAAATTTCGCCTGGAGTATCTTGACCAGGCCCTCCAAAACTAGTACCCCACAAATAATTTCCGTTTAAATCTAAATCCAGTAGATAAACATCTCTATCACCATTTGAGACATGACTCACAATTCCTGATCCTGGATCCAAGTCTAAAGTATCAATAAAATCACCTGCAATGCTAAGTTTGTTTGAAAATAGCCCAAGGCTTGTGCCTTCTACGTTACTAGTTCCGGCTAATTGTTTTACCCAAACAAATGTACCTGCCGAATCTATTTTTAAAACAAATGCATCATTAGAATTAATTTTCCTCGAGTGTAAAAAATTGGTATTCGAGCTAGGATCAAAATCTACTGTGTTTGCAAATTTGCCAGTTATGTATGAATTTTTAGAAGAATCTACAACAATGTGGTAGGAGAAATCTCGAATAGGTCCGCCAATTTGTTTTGTCCAAACTGTATTGCCAAGAGGACTTAATTTTTGAATAAAAATGTCAGCTGAACCATAAGTAGTATAGTTTGTAGTTCCTGTATCGGTATCAAAATCAACTGTTCCTTCGAAAGTTCCTGTCAAGTATAGATTTCCTTCTTTGTCAAATTCCAATGCTTGAGGGTTACACCTGGTATTCCCTTTCAACTGTTTTGCCCAAACAAAGACACCATTGCTATCTAATTTTAAGATGTAGCCATCATAAATACTATTTGAAACCATGTCGAATTTGCCACTACCAGGATCAAAATCAACTGTGTCAGAAAATGTCCCAATGATGTAAACATTTTTATCCTGATCCACTATGCAATCTGAGGAACCTTCAGTTCCATTTCCACCAAAAGATATTGCCCATTCGAAATTACCGAGCTTATCTAGTTTTTGAACATAAACATCCCAATATCCAATCGAATAAATAAGGAAGGTATCAGCACCAGGGTCAAAATCTGTAAGTGCGGCAAAAAGACCAGTAGAATATACATTCTCAGCTTTATCTGTTGTAATAGAAGCAGCGATGTCTGGTTGAGAATAGCCTATTTTATTTGCCCATTTAAAACTAGGGTTTTGGGCTTTAGATTTTAAAGAGAACAAAACAATACCAAGAATAAAAGTGCAACGAATCAAATCGGTCTTCATTTTCAAAAGTTAAGCATTTATTCCTCTATTAAATCCCCAACCTCTTTTAAGGTTTGGACATTATAACGACCTTTTGTGGTGTAAATGATTTTTCCAGTCTTGTCTAAAACAAAGAAATAGGGTTGTTTTCTGTCCTTCATTTTTAATTTTACCCGGTAATCTTCCATGTTTCCTTTGTACAAGAGGATATTGTCTTTTAGGCTTTCATCAGTGCCCTCAATTATTTTTTTCTTGGCATTGCCATAAGCCACTTGGTTAGCCCCAGTAAACATTAAGATAAGGTGAACATTTGGGTCATAGACCAAGGAAGACATGTTATTGTCATCCATAAACTCACTAAAAATGGGAGAACTCCAAGAGTACAATGCTTCTTGGGCCTTTTCAGAAAATGCGACACCTATTAATGAGAATTTTCCGTCAGTGTCATTTGGAACAGTCACTGCTTTGTCATTTAAGTCCAAGGTAGAGATCTCCGGAAATTGCATTCCTTTTTGAGCTTTTAAAGCAATTGAGTTTATTCCCAATAGGGCGATAATAAGAAGTAGTCTTTTCATAGTCTATTAAAATGTGATAATGCCAAATAATAAGAATCCATCCCAAATCCTGAGATGCTCCCTTTAACGGCTTTTGCAATTAAAGAAATGTGGCGCTCAATTTCTCTAGCCGCTGGTTGAGAAATATGTACTTCTATACAAGGAGTTAAAATTGCAGCAATTGTATCTGCAATAGCAACTGAGGTATGAGTGTATCCACCTGCATTTAGAATGATGCCAAAATAGTTTTGATCTGCGGCCTGTATTTCATTAATGATCTCTCCCTCAATGTTGGATTGATAATAAGTGATTTCAAGGCCAGAAAAGTCTTCTTTAAACTGATCAAGAGCCGATTCAAAAGAGAGATTACCATATATTTCCGGTTCTCTTTTACCCAATAAATTTAAATTGGGCCCATTGATGATAAGGATCTTTTTTATTGACATGACGCCTTTCAAAATTATACATTTGTATCCATGAAGTGGAACAATTTTCACAAGGGATTTAAAGTCTATCTTCAATTGGAGAGATCGCTATCAATTAATTCGGTTGAAGCCTACCTTAGAGATGTACAAAAATTCGGTGAATATCAATCAATAAAAGGATATGATTATGGTTTTCAAGAACTAACTGAAAATCATTTTAGTGAATTCCTTCATTGGCTTTATGAAATGGGAATTTCGGCAAGGAGCCAGGCAAGGATAATTTCAGGGTTAAAGGCTTATTATCGTTTTCTATTGTTAGAAGATGTGGTTAAGGATGACCCAACTGCCCTATTGGAAGCTCCTAAAATTGGTAGAAAATTACCAGAGGTGTTGTCCATTTCGGAAATTGATCAACTAATAGCCGCCATTGATTTAAGTAGTCCAGAAGGAGAACGAAACAGGGCCATGCTGGAGACTTTATACTCTTGTGGACTTCGAGTTTCGGAATTGTGCAATTTGAAATGCTCTAAACTGATGGGCAATGAAGGATTTATTTTAGTTGAAGGAAAAGGAAGCAAAGAGCGTTTAATTCCAATTGGAAAAACTGCTTTGAAATACATTCAATTTTATCAAGAGCAATACCGAAATCATCTCAAAATAAAGAAAGGTTCTGAAGATATCTTGTTCTTAAATCGGAGAGGTGGCAAATTAAGTCGTGTCATGATTTTCACAATTATAAAAAATTTGTCCGAAAAAATTGGACTACAAAAGACAGTTAGTCCCCATACTTTTAGACATTCATTTGCGACTCACTTAGTAGACGGGGGTGCAGATCTAAGAGCAATTCAAGAAATGTTAGGACACGAATCCATCACCACAACAGAAATATATACTCACTTAGATCGGCAATATTTAAGGGAGGCTTTGAAAGAATTTCATCCTAGGGCAAATCAATAAGAGCATTTAATTTTAAGGCATGGAAAAGTTATGCCTTGAATGTAAGCGAAGATTGATTGGTAGATCTGATAAAAAATTTTGTGAGGATCTGTGCAGGAATGCCTACCATAACCGAGAAAACAGTATTGAAAATCAAAACATCCGAAAAGTAAATGCCAGGTTAAGGAAAAACCGTAGAATTTTAGCAAAAATTAGTTTAAAGAAAACCGAGGACATTGAGCGCGATCAACTGTTAATGATGGGTTTCAATTTCAATTTTTTTACGCAACAAGTCATCCAAGAAGGGCAGACATGCGTCTTCTCCTATGATTTTGGATACATGGAAAAGAGCAGTGGAAAGTTTGACATCATCTGTCAAAGTGAAATAGAACTTAACCAGCATTAAAAGCAAAAAAAAGCCCATATAATGGGCTTTTTTTAAGTTTGAAAACTAAAATTAGTTGACTTCAACCAACTCAATATCAAAGATTAAATCTTTTCCTGCAAGAGGATGATTTGCATCTAAAGTCACTTGGTCATCATGAACTTCTGCAATCAATAATACTTGAGTTCTTCCATCTGGTTGAGATGCTTCTAATTGCATTCCAACTTCTGGAGTCATTCCTTCAGGCAATTGAGATTTATCAACTTTAATCATTGCTTCATCGCTTTTTGGACCATAAGCCTCTGCGAATGGGATCTCCACTTTCTTTTGATCACCAATCGCCATTCCCTCTACTGCAGCGTCAAATCCAGGAATCATTTGTCCTGCGCCTACTGTAAATTCTAATGGCTCTCTTTCTCTTGAGCTATCAAAAATGCTGTTGTCTGTTAAAGTACCTGTGTAATGCACTTTTACTGTATTTCCTTTACTTGCTGTTGACATAATATTGCTTTATTTTTTTAAGGCCGCAAAGGTAGTGAAAGCTATTGGCTTTATTCGTCTTTATTAGGTTTAATGAGCACAAGAAACACAGGATTTGCTTTGAGGTCTAAGAACCAATCTACCTAATGGAATGGCCTTTCCACATCTTAAGCAGATTCCGAAATCAGCCTGATTAATTCTGCTCAAGGCATCCTCAATTGCGACTTGCTTTATTTTTGCTTTCCTTAGGGCTGCTTCATTTACGCTTTTATTGTTAATGGCGTCCATTCTAGATATTCTTCCTATTGCGTTTTCTGGCGCAATTGGTTTAACCATTTCTTTTAATTCAACAATGTCATGATTGATTTGAGTCAGGTTATTTTCTAGTTTCTCTTTTAATAGGTTTAAATCTGCTTCTTTCATTTACATACCTTTACTAATATTCTGAAACTCATTATATGGATTTTAATCAACTAATTGACCAAGCTCAAGAATCAAAATGGGGGAGGTGGAAATTGAATTTTTTACTGGATCGATTGATTCCATTCAATAAACCACACCGCTTTCGTTTATTAAAACTAAACAAAAATGAGGTTCAGGTTCGAATGCCCTATCGGAAAAGCAATCTGAATCACATCAAAGGCTTACATGCTTGTGGATTAGCTACCGCAGCTGAATTTGCTTCTGGTTTGCTTTTGTTGTACCGATTAGAAGCCAAAAAATATCGGCTCATTATGAAGCACATTGAGGTGGAATATCATTACCAGGGAAAATCCACTGCCATCGCAAGCTTTATTTTAATTGAAGAGAAGTTTCAATCAGAGATTGTCGATCAAATTGCTGCAAATGGAATAGCTTTAAGCACTTGTGAGATTGAATTACACGATAGTGATCAGAATCTACTTTGCATTGTGAAAACAACTTGGCAAATTAAAGATTGGAAAAAAGTAAAGACTAAAGCGAGTTAAAGCTATCCTTTAAGGCTACCATTTTTATGGCACTAACAGCCGCCTCGTCTCCTTTGTTGCCATGTTTGCCACCACTTCTATCTATTGATTGTTGAAGTGTATTGTCAGTCAAAACTCCAAAAATTACAGGTTTTCCGTATTTAAGGTTAAGGTTCATGATGCCGGAACTTACTCCATCACAAACAAAATCGAAATGCTTGGTTTCACCTTGAATAACACAACCCAAACAGATGACAGCATCAACTCGCCCTTGCTCTAAAAAGAATTGTGCTCCCAATGGCAGCTCGAAACTTCCAGGAACGTATTTCACGTGAATGTTCTCTTTTGAGGCACCACACTTTTGAAGTGTGCTATAGGCTCCTTTTAAAAGGCCAGAAGTAATTTTTTGATTCCACTCTGCGACAACTATACCAAATTGCATATCTGCAGCTGAGGGTATTGCCTCGAAATCATGTTCGGATAAGTTATTCTCGGCAGTGGCCATTTTGCTATTGAACGAAAGATTCTGCTCTAGCGATCAGTTTTTCTACATCTCTAAATTCAGCAGAAGATTTAAAGTCAGATTTAATGCTATTGTAACATTTAAGAGCTGAGTTATAATTCCCAAGAATTTCGTGTGTCTTTCCTGCTTTCAATAAATACATTGGGGCAGAGAAGCCATTTTCACTATTATCTGCAGCATCTTCATAATGTGCTGCAGCCTTCTTTAGGTCACCCAATTCTAGGTAGGCATCACCTTGTGCTCCAAGAGCCATAGTGCCTACCATAATGTCATTTGAACTGAAATCATTTAATTCATTAATGGCTGCCTCATATTGTCCAGTTCTTAAAAAGGCTATGCCTAAGTAATAATGAGCAAGGGTTACCAGCTTTGGTTCCACTGTATGAATCTGCAATTTCTAAAAATCCAGCATGAACACCGTCACCATTAATGGCAAGGTTCATCGAATCATTCTGAAAGTATTTCTCAGCCATAAACATTTCTTCTTGTGCTTCTTCTTGCAAAGGGGCTAAATAGAAATTGGTGTAAGATAAATAGGCTCCAACAATAATTGCAATTCCTACAACTATTCCTGTTAAAGTATTCTTATTGTCCTCGATAAAAGTTTCAGTTTTACTGTAAACCTCTTGTACATCGATAATTACCTCTTCGTTTTCTTCCTTATTTTTTGACATAATAACACATGAATTTGCAGTCGGCAAAAATAAGTTTTTTTTAGGTTGTACAAATTTTTTAAAGCAATATGTTAGCTCTATCCCTTTAGTTAAATTTGTCTCACAATGAAACTAAATTCCCTCCACATATTAAATTTCAAAAATTACGAGGAGGCAAATGTGGAATTTTCCCCTAGTATTAACTGTTTTTTGGGTCATAATGGAGAGGGAAAGACCAATTTGTTAGACGCAATTTACTACCTTGCTTTTTGTAAAAGTTTCTTTAACCCTGCTGATAGTCAGATCATTAAGCACGAAGCGCCCTATATGATGGTTCAAGGTAAATTTGAATTTGATGATAAAGAAGAAAATATTTATTGTGGACTAAAAAAGGGGCAGAAAAAGCAGTTTAAGAGAAACAAACTAGAGTATGAAAGGTTGGCAGATCATATCGGTTTAATTCCTTTGGTCATGATTTCACCAGCCGATTCAGAATTAATTTTAGCGGGTTCAGATATTCGAAGAAAGTTCATTGATTTAATCATCTCACAATTGGATAGAGCATATCTTGAAAATTTAATGCAGTACAATAAGGCGCTATCTCACAGAAATAGATTGCTTAAAAGTTTCATGGAAAGCAGACGATTTGATGAAGAAAGTCTATCCATCTGGGATGATCAGATTTTGCAATATGGTCTACCAATCTTCAATTCTAGGAAAGATTTCCTTGCTGAATTCATTCCCTATTTTGAAAAGCATTATTCTAACATTAGCGAATCGAAAGAAAAAGTAAATCTAATTTATGAAAGCCAATTGTTGGATAAGGATTTCGCTGAATTGTTGAAAGATTTTAGACAAGAGGACAGAAGAAGAACCTATTCAAATGTTGGAATTCATAAGGATGATTTAGGATTTGAATTGGGAAATAAATCAATGAAGAAGTTTGGTTCACAAGGACAACAGAAAACATTTCTTTTGGCTTTAAAATTGGCTCAAGCTGAATACCTAAAGAATAAAAAGGAAATTGCACCGATACTATTATTGGATGATATTTACGATAAATTGGATGAGAAGAGAGTTGGGAAATTGATGGAACTGGTTCGGCAAGATTTATTCGGACAAGTATTCATAACCGATACACATCAATCAAGGTTGCCCCAATTATTTGATCAATTGGGTACGCCACATCAGGCTTTTCAGGTTAAAGAAGGAACTATTCAATGAAAAAAAGAGAGGAACAGCCATTAAGATTACTCATTAATCAAATGCTTAGGTCATATGGATATGGGAAGCAATTGGATGAGATTGGATTAATAAAAAGTTGGGATGAAGTTGTTGGCCCAATGATTTCAAAACATACAAAAGACCTATCATTCAAAGACGGAAAATTGATAGTTACGATTGATTCTGCTCCCTTGCGTCAAGAATTGTCCTTCTCCAAATCAAAACTAATGTTAAAACTGAATGAACATGCTGGTAAAACCCTAGTAAACACTATCGTTTTTAGATAATTTTATGGCAATGGGATATTTAGCAAATTGGGTGTTGAACCAGCAGGCAAAAAGAGTAAAGAGAAAGGTAGGGTTTAAAAACCTTAAAACTTGTGATACTTGCTTAATCATCTATAATTGTAGTTCTGAAAGCCAAGAAGAAGAAGCAAGAAATTTAGCAAGGTATTTTAAAGAAGAAAGAATCAAACCTGAAACAATTGGTTTTTTTGATAAAAGAGGAAAAAGCATCGAAAGGCCAAAAGACCAAATTAAGTACTTTTATTACGATCGTAAAGAAATAAATTGGTGGGGGTTTCCGAAGAGGAGGACTATAAAAAGAATGCTAAGAACAGATTACGATTTGTTAATTGATTTAAATAAAGAGGCTGATCACTCATTGCAAGTCTTGCTTCAATTGTCTAAAGCAAAATTTAAAGTAGGTGGAAATACCAATTACTCAGATTCATATGACTTGCATATAGCTGTACCACCTAATAAAAGTGGTTATCTAATTGATCAGATTAAAATATATTTAAACATGTTAAATCCATGATAATGAAAGAAATGTGGAAAGGAACCGGTGTAGCTTTGGTTACACCATTTTTAAAAAATGGGTCAGTTGATTTTGAAGGACTAGAAAAATTAGTCAAACATGTGATTGATGGAGGATTAAATTATTTAGTTGTTTTAGGAACAACCGGGGAAACAGCCACCCTTTCTAAAGAAGAGCAAGCCAGTGTTTTACAACATGTGAAAAGGGTAAATAATGGAAGATTGCCAATTGTTTTAGGAGTAGGAGGAAATAATACTCAGGCGGTCATTGATGGCATTCTAAATGCAAATCTAGAAGGAGTAAGTGCAATACTTTCTGCTAGTCCATATTATAACAAACCTAGTCAGGAGGGTATCTACCAGCATTATGCTGCAATTTCTGCTGCGAGTCCACTGCCAATTATCTTGTACAATGTTCCAGGTAGAACAGCTTCAAACATGAATGCTTCCACAACATTAAGGCTTGCGAATGATTTTAAAAACATCTTAGGAATTAAAGAAGCGTCCGCTGATATGGATCAAGTGATGGAGATCATTAAAAATAAACCGAGTGGTTTCTTTCTAACAAGTGGGGAAGATGCTTTGGCTTTTCCGATCACTTTATTAGGAGGAGTTGGAGTAATTTCAGTTACTGCTAATGCCTATCCCTTAGAATTTTCAAACATGATTAATTGCGCTTTAAATGGAGAGGTAGAAGAGGGAAGAACAATTCATTATCAACTTTTGGAATTCATTCATCTCCTTTTTGAAGAAGGGAATCCTGGAGGGATAAAAAGTGCTTTAGCTAACTTATCAATATGTGAAGAAAATATGAGATTGCCGCTTTGGCCAGTTTCAGAGAAATTGAGATTGGCAATTAAAGATCGAATGAAAGAGATGTCCTAGGTTTTTAAAAGATTACCAGTCAAGTGCTGCAATTGAGGAATCAACTCTTGAGCAAACCAAGGATTCTTTTTTAGCCAAATGTTATTCCTAGGAGAAGGATGAGGCAATACCAAGAAATTAGGAAGATACCTTTTATACACCCTTACAGTTTGCGTTAAATTCTTTTCCCTTTCTCGGCCCAAATAATATGCCTGGGCATAATTGCCAATTAGAATGGTTAATTCTAAACTTTGGCAAGTATCTAAGACTGCTTTATGCCACTTTTGAGCACATTCTTTACGGGGTGGTAGATCACCTGATTTGCCTGTTCCAGGATAACAAAATCCCATTGGGATTAGGGCTATTTTTTCAGGATTGTAGAAATCTTCATTGGAAATAGCCAACCATTCTCTCAGTCGTTCTCCACTTTTATCATCCCAAGGAATTCCAGTTTCGTTAACCACCCGGCCCGGAGCCTGGCCAATAATTGCAATTTTACTCAAGTGATGAAACTGCAATACTGGTCTAGGTTGAGTAGGCAAGAACTCCTTGCAAATTGTGCAGTCCTTTATGCTTTCGTGGAGTGAGTTCATTGATTAAAGGTAAACCTAAGCAATAGAAATTATTACATCAATTGCTAAAATTTATCTGAACACTTTTTGGGTAAAAAAAAAGACCGTCTAATGACAGTCTTTTTGATATTTTATACGGCAGCTATTTCATCCGATTTGTATTCACCGGATTGCAACTTGACTTTGATCTTTTTAAAGGTATCTATTGTATACTCAACATCTTCCATGGTATGCATGGCTGTTGGAATCAAGCGAAGAATAATCATTCCCTTAGGAATAACCGGATAAACCACTATGGAACAAAATAGATTGTGATTTTCTCTTAAATCCAATGTTAAATTGGTTGCTTCACCAAGTCCACCTTCAAGAATAACTGGAGTAACTTGGGTGTTTGTTGTGCCAATATTAAATCCAGCATCCACTAATCCTTTTTGTAAGCCATTGGCAATTTTCCAAAGATTTTCTCTTAATTCGGGCATGGTTTTAATCATCTCCAAACGTTTTCTTGCACCAACAACGAGTGGCATAGGAAGGGATTTTGCAAATATTTGCGATCGCATGTTGTACCTCAAGTAATTGATGATGTTCTCATCACCTGCGATAAAAGCTCCAATGCTTGCAAAAGATTTTGCAAATGTTCCAAAATACACATCGATTTCATCTTGAACACCTTGATCTTCTCCTGTTCCAGCTCCTGTAGCTCCCATAGTTCCAATCCCATGAGCATCATCAACCATTAATCGAAAAGAAAATTCCTTCTTCAATTCTGCAATTTCCTTCAATTTTCCAGCATTTCCAGACATGCCAAAAACTCCTTCAGTGATGACTAAAATTGCTCCGTTTTGTTCGGTAGCTAATTTAGTGGCTCTTTCTAACTGCTTTCTAAGGTTCTCAATATTATTGTGCTGATAAACATAACGTTTTCCAGGATGCAATCTTACTCCATCAATGATGCAAGCATGAGACTCTGCATCGTACACGATGACATCGTTTCTGTCAACTAATGCATCAATAGAAGAAACCATTCCTTGGTAACCAAAATTCAATAAAATGGAATCTTGTTTGCTAACAAACTCAGCTAACTCTTGTTCCAACTTTTCGTGAAAAATGGTGTTTCCCGACATCATTCTTGCTCCCATTGGATAGCCTAAGCCCCATTCCTTAGATGCTTCTGCATCCGCTTTTCTAATCTCAGGATGATTTGATAGCCCAAGGTAATTATTCAAGCTCCACTGTAAAACTTCTTTACCTCTAAAGGTCATTCGGTTTTTAATTTCTCCTTCCAATTTTGGAAAGGTAAAGTAACCATGACTTTCTTTCGCGTGTTTGCCTAAAGGACCTGGGTTTTCGGTGATTTTTTCAAATAAATCTTTCATTCACAAATTATGAAATTACAAGCGACAAAGGTACATTTTATTTAATCAGATGCAAATGAATAGAGTACAATTCAAAGTCCGATTTTGACCCCTAAAAATAGGTTGTTTTAAGAGCTAATCCTGCTTAATTAGTCGTCCTTGTTGTATGATTTGATTTTCTGCTTTTATCTGATAAATCAAGAGTCCCGTTGGTCCAATTACTCGTGTTTATTGAAATTAAATCTTGAATGCTATGACGATCCTTATATACCAATTGACCTAGTCCATTGTAAACAATTATTTCAACAAAATTCCAATCATTAGGGGCATTCAATTGGAAGTGAATTAGATCTTGTAAAGGGGTGGGGAAAACTGAGTAGTCTTTTTGATTTTCAGAAAGAATCTTAGAAGGTTTAATATCAAGCGGAAGACTTCGACAAATGCTATCTATTGTTGGAAATAATGTTCCTGTTGTTATACTAGTTGATGTTAATGAATTCAAACTACGTGAATTAGCAAAACTAGACCTTAATAAACTAACACTGGTATCCCTAATGCTTAAGTTCTGATTGTTACAAGCCAAATTTCCTGAAGAATCAATTCTTCCAAAAACGCCATTTACAATGGCAGGGCCTTGAGAATTAGGAATGCTTCTTATTCCTGCGAAAAAAATATAATTATTGGTGGGTTCAATTGCTTCTATTACAAAGGCACCTGAACCTCCGCCATATTCCTTAATCCATTGGATGTTTTTTAAAGAATCAATTTTCAATAAGAATGCCTGACTACTTGAGCCCGAAATTAAATCATTTGAAATACCAGCAATTAAGATGGAATTGTTAGGCCCTAATTTAGCATTTAGTGGGTGGAGATCTCCGTTTCCTAAATATACGGTGTTGCTCAAAAGATTTCCTAGTTGATCCAATTCCCATTAACAAGATGCACCTATGATTGTTGTTCAGTCGAATTTCTCCTATGGCGAGAATGTTGCTGTCAGCTTTTTGAATTAGGTTCGTCATGCTGCCCTGAAAGTTTCCAAAATAATAGGCCCAAACTTTTTGCCCCAATGAATCTACCTTCGCAACAAATGTTTTCCCTCCAGATTGATTGGTGGCTCCACATATAAGAATGCCTCCGTCCAGAGATTCTGATATGTGGTTAGAGTTTTCACTAGAAGAACTGCCAAGTACCCTATTAAAAATGGTATTTCCATTCGAGTCTAGTCGAGCATACAATGCATCTAAGCTACCAAATCCAGCTGTTGAGCTATTGTATCCTGCTAAAAGAAAATCACCATTTTTTGCAGATTCTACATTTAAACCCACTTGAAGTCCATTGCCGGTCATGGTTTTACTCCACTCAATATTGCCCAAAGTATCCGTTTTAACAATGATTGCATTTTCATTGAATGTGTTTGCATTGTCAAAACCGGTCAAGATGTAACCGCCTTTTTTCGCTAATGCTCCATTGGTAAATTGAATATTTAAATTTGAAGTATAGCTTTTGTACCATAGCGTGTCACCCAATTGATTTACTTTCATTAAAAATGCTTCAACAGAATTCGAAAGGTTAGGGTTCTCATTTAAATGACCTCCAATTAGTAAATGTCCATCTGTATCTTCAAAAATGAACTGTGATGCATCTTGCAGGGTGGTTCTGAATTCCATCGTAAAGGTCAATTGAGCCTGACAAACTGAAAAACAAAAAGAGAATAGAATAAATAATTGTTGATGTAATTTCATGGCTTGGTTTAAAAAATTAAGGGCGCCTAAGCGCCCTCTAAAGATAAATTAATTTTTGTTTCCTAACATCAAGATTTCATTTAACACTACCTCAGTAATGTATTTCTTTTGGCCTTCCTGATTTTCGTAAGACCTGCTGGTCAGCTTTCCTTCAACAGCAACTTCCTGACCTTTTTTGAGATATTTCTCAGCAATTTCAGCTGTTTTTCCCCAAGCAACTAAATTGTGCCATTGTGTTTCACTAACTTTTTCTCCCGCCTTGTTTTTATAGTTTTCATTGGTGGCAATGGCTATTTTGGCCAAGGTTTTACCGTTTTCAAGGTGTTTAACTTCTGGGTCTGCACCCAAGTGTCCAATCAACTGGACTGTGTTTCTTAAGTTCATAATAATATGGTTTGGTTGATAGATTCTTATGAATCCATGTCAAAACTGGAATTAAGAAAATAAAGAGTCGGTATATAAACATTTATACACGTTTATAACTTGAATCTTATCAGTTGAAAACCTAATTTTTTAGCATTAATTTTCGCTTTATTAATTCAATACCTCTAGGGTATTTTAGTGAGAAAAAATGTCAGATTACAAAGCCCTCAATAAACTAAATTGGAACAAAAGAACTCCAATTCATTTAGAATCAAAATTCTACAATCAAGAAGAATTTTTGAAAGGAAAGTCCTCATTAAAGGAACCTGAATTGTCCTTCCTGCCCAAATCTTTAAAAAAGCAATCACTATTGCACTTACAATGTCATTTTGGTCAGGATAGCCTTTCTCTTGCTAAAATGGGAGCTAAGGTAACAGGGGTGGATTTATCAGATTTGTCCATTAAAACTGCAAAAGAATTAGCCTTGCAAATGAAATTGGATGCTGAATTCATTTGTTCTGACATTTTTGATTTTTCAAATGAAACGAACAAAAGCTATGATTGGGTGTTTACTTCATATGGGACGGTGATTTGGTTGCCCAATTTAAAAAAATGGGCCAGCTTGATCCAAAAGGCCTTAAAACCAGGAGGCCATTTCTTAATGGTAGATCTGCATCCATTTGTTTGGACCTTTGATCCCAACATGGAACGCATCGCATACGATTACTTTAATGGTGATTTAATCCATGATGTAGAGGAGAAGTCTTACACGGATGGAAGATCAAAAGAAAAAATTGAAAGCATTACTTGGAACCATGGTTTAGCCGAAATTATTCAGGCCTTACTCGATGAAGGATTGATGCTGAAAAAGATGGAGGAATTTGATTATTCACCTTATGATTGCCTCTCCAATTTAGAAGAACAAGAACCTGGGAAATTCAGGTTCAATCACATTAAAAATCGAATACCAATGCTACATGCTCAGCTGTGGCAAAAATCATTTTAAATTAAAAAATTCATGAAGCAGAAACTTTATTTATTATCAATTTGCATTTGCCTTCTGGCAGTAAATCTAATCGGACAAGAATACAAAACAGGAATTGGGTTTCGTTCAGGTTTTTCTAATGGACTAAGTGTGAAGCACTTTATTGAGACTGAGAATGCAGTAGAGGTAATTGTAGCTACAAGGTGGAGAGGAATTAATGTTACTGGTTTGTACGAAATGCATCAGCCAGCATTTAACGTAGATCAATTGTATTGGTATTATGGAGGTGGAGCTCATATTGGATTCTGGAATGGCGAGTACGTGGATTGGAAAGATGATAATAAGTCTCATACCGTAATTGGTGTCGATGGAATTATTGGCCTTGAATATAACCTAAGCAGCATTCCAATCAACTTTAGTTTAGACTGGAAGCCATCCATGAATTTTTCTGGATATGGTGGTTTTTGGGGAGATGGCTTCGCCCTTTCTGCAAGATACCTGATTCAATAGGGTGAATTTTCTTTCTTTTTATTTCTAAGGCTTACCTTCGGTTTTCAAATTGTTGGATTTATCTTTGAATTGACCTTAAATTCAATAATTTCACATTTTTGTTAATTAAATAGAACTATGTCAGACGACCAGAAGATTATCTTCTCCATGGTGAATGTGACCAAAGCATTACCAAGTGGAAAATCAATATTAAAAAACATTTACCTCTCCTTTTTCTATGGCGCTAAAATTGGCATCATTGGATTGAATGGGTCAGGGAAATCTACTCTGATGAAAATTATTGCTGGAAAGGAGCAATCCTTCCAAGGTGATGTAGTTTTCTCGGATGGCTATTCTGTGGGCATGCTTTCCCAAGAGCCTGAGCTAGACCCTAAAAAGACAGTTCGACAAATAGTTGAAGAAGGGGCGGCTGAAACTGTAGCTGTTTTAAAAGCCTATGAAGAAGTGAACGAAAAGTTTGGCGACCCTGATGTATTGGAAGATCCCAATAAAATGGAAGAGCTAATGAATAAACAAGCCAAACTTCAAGAGCAAATTGATGCATTGGATGCTTGGGAATTGGATAATAAATTGGATAGAGCCATGGATGCTTTGAGATGCCCAGATCCTGATGCAATTGTAGAAAACTTGTCTGGTGGTGAAAGAAGAAGAATTGCTTTATGCCGACTATTGCTCAAAGAGCCGGATATTTTATTACTCGATGAACCTACTAACCACCTTGATGCTGAGTCTGTGTATTGGTTAGAACAACACCTTCAGCAATACAAAGGAACTGTAATTGCGGTTACGCATGACAGATACTTCCTGGATAATGTTGCTGGCTGGATCTTAGAATTGGATAGAGGAGAAGGCATACCATTTAAAGGGAACTATACCTCATGGTTAGAGCAAAAATCCACTCGATTAAAAGCAGAAGAAAAACAGGAAAGCAAAAGAAGAAAGAATTTAGAAAAGGAACTCGAGTGGTCTAGGATGGCACCAAAGGCAAGAAGAAGCAAGTCTAAGGCACGTTTAAGCAATTACGAAAAGCTATTAAGTGAAGGAGGGAAGGAGTCGATTCAAACGCTTGAAATTCCAATTCCAAGTGGGCCGCGATTAGGAAATGAAGTAATTCAGGCCACAGATGTTGCAAAAGGATTTGATGATCGTTTGCTTTATGAAAACCTGAACTTTAAACTACCACCTGCAGGTATCGTTGGAGTAATTGGACCAAATGGTGTAGGAAAGACCACCTTGTTTAAAATGATCATGGGGGAGGAAAAGCCTGATAAAGGAAATTTTGAAGTGGGTAGTACTGTCCAGCTCGGATATGTGGATCAATCGCATGAGGCTTTGGATCCAGAAAAGACTGTTTACGAAGTTGTTTCTGGTGGAACTGATCAAATGGAAGTTGCTGGCAAAACAGTAAATTCAAGGGCCTATTTATCTAGGTTCAATTTCAATGGTGGAGATCAAAATAAAAAGGTAGGCGTTTTATCTGGTGGAGAAAGAAATAGATTGCATTTGGCCATGACCTTAAAAACAGATGCCAATGTCCTATTGTTAGATGAACCTACCAACGATATTGATGTCAACACCCTTAGAGCACTAGAAGAAGGAATAGAAAACTTTGCCGGCTGTGCGGTGGTAATTAGTCACGACCGCTGGTTCCTCGACAGGATTTGTACCCATATTTTAGCTTTCGAAGGTGACGCTCAGGTAGTATATTTCGAAGGTGACTTTTCTGAATATGAAGAAAATAGAAGGAAACGTTTAGGAACTGAACCTCAAAAATTCAAGTACCGAAAATTGGTTAAAAGCTAGATATGAGTAAGCAAATTGGCGTACCTAAAGGAATGCGAGATTTCTCTCCTGTTGAAATGGCAAGGAGAAATTATATTTTTGATACCATTAGAGCGGCCTACAAGTCGCACGGTTTCCAATGCATAGAAACTCCTACCATGGAAAGAAGGGAAACCTTAATGGGGAAATATGGAGAGGAAGGTGATCGTTTAATTTTTCAAGTATTGAATTCTGGAGATTTCCTGGCAAAAGCTGATCAGCAAGCCATTTCTGATAAAAACAGCAAAGCACTCCAATCGAGTATTGCTGAAAAAGCTTTAAGGTACGACCTTACTGTCCCTTTTGCACGGTATGTAGTTCAACATCAAAACGACATTACCTTTCCTTTTAAACGCTATCAAATTCAGCCCGTTTGGAGAGCAGACCGACCACAAAAAGGAAGGTATAGAGAATTTTTCCAATGTGATGCAGACATCATTGGTTCTAGCTCCTTATTGAACGAGTTAGAATTGATGCAATTATTTGATGCTGCATTAAGTAAGCTTGGACTGAAAGATTTTACCATCAAACTAAACAATAGAAAAATTTTAGCTGGCATTGCTGAGTGGTTAGGCCGACCAGAATTGTTGATCGATATCACCGTGGCAATGGATAAGATTGATAAAATTGGTGAAGTCAAAGTTTTGGAAGAATTGAGGCAAAAAGGATTAAAGGATGCTGAAATCAGGAAAGTTAAAGAGCTGTTTGAGGTAAATAAAGATAGCAGCTTGGTTTTAAGTAGGCTAGGGTCTTTATTGGGTGGAATTGAAATGGCTGAAGAAGGCTTAAGTGAATTGAATTATTTACTGGATTTAACAAAATCCATTTCTTGGCAAAATGCGAAAATTGAGATTGACCTTACTCTTGCTAGAGGCTTAAATTATTATACTGGTGCCATCTTCGAAGTCATTGGAAATGAACATGAAATTGGAAGCATTTGCGGAGGAGGTAGGTATGCCGATCTAACTGGAATTTTTGGCTTGCCAAACATGTCTGGTGTAGGCATTTCATTTGGAGCTGATCGAATTTATGACAGCCTTTTGGCATTGGATAGATTTCCAGAACATTTGAATCAAAGTACTGATGTATTAATCGTCAACTTCGGGGAAGCTACCATAAAGGAATCTATACTACTGGCTAATGAAGCAAGAGAAAAGGGTTATTCTGTAGAAATTTATCCTGATGAGGTAAAAATGAAAAAGCAATTCAAATACGCCAATGCTAAATCCATTGAATGGGTGCTCATGTTAGGAGAATCAGAATTGAAAGAGGGCCTAATTGAAGTAAAGAACTTAGTCACTGGTGATCAAAAAAGACTAAGTAGAGAAGAATTTTTTAAGCAAAAGTAAACATGAGTATGATCCACACGATAAGTCCAGATTTTATTGATTTAGACCGTATAAAGTCAATTCTATATTCTGATGTTAAGCTTCAATTAAGTGAAGAGAGTAAGAAAAAGATCCTTGATTGTAGAAATTACTTAGATGAAAAAATTGCACGATCTAAATCGCCTATTTATGGCATAAATACTGGCTTTGGCTCTTTATGTGATACCTCAATAGAGAAGCAAGATTTGCATCAATTGCAAGTGAATTTAGTCATGTCTCATGCTTGTGGAATGGGAGATAAAATAGCAACGGATCAAGTGAAATTGATGCTGTTATTAAAAATTCAGGGCTTATCCTTAGGTCATTCTGGGGTCCAGTTAGCAACAGTTCAACGGCTAGTAGATTTTTACAATGAAGGGGTATATCCTATTGTGTATGAGTTAGGTTCATTAGGAGCCTCAGGAGATTTAGCTCCCTTGGCTCATTTAGCTTTGCCAATTATTGGAATGGGTGAGGTGATTCATCAAGGTAAAAGATGTACAGGAGAAGAAATTGGCAAAAAGTTCAATTGGGAGCCCATAAAATTGATGTCTAAAGAAGGTTTAGCTTTACTTAATGGGACTCAGTTCATGAGTGCAATGTTCTGTCATTCTTTGATTAAATTGGAGCGTTTAAGCGAATGGGCAGATCGCTCTGCGGCTTGTTCTTTGGATGCTTTTGATGGAAGGATTGAGGCATTTGATGAATTGATTCAGCAAGTTAGGCCACATCTTGGTCAAATTGAAACAGCAAAGCAGATTAGAGTTTTATTGGAAGGAAGCGAAATCGTATCTCAAGATAAAGTGCATGTTCAAGACCCTTATTGCTTGCGCTGTGTTCCCCAAGTTCATGGTGCTAGTAAAGATGCAATAAGACATGCCAAACAAGTTCTTGAAACGGAAATGAATTCTGTTACCGATAATCCAACCGTATTTGAAGAAGCAGATAAGGTGATTTCGGCTGGAAATTTTCACGGACAGGCATTGGCCATAGTAATGGATTACCTAGCAATTGCTGCAGCCGAATTAGCCAGTATTTCTGAAAGAAGAATTTATAAATTATTGAGCGGTCAAAGAGGCTTGCCGGCCTTTCTTGTTGATCAAGCCGGATTGAATTCAGGTTTTATGATTGCTCAATACGCTGCAGCCTCTGCAGTTAGTCAAAACAAACAGTTGGCTCACCCAGCCTCTGTTGATACCATCGACTCTTCCAATGGACAAGAAGATCACGTTAGTATGGGGGCAAATGCTGCAACAAAATTAGCTAGAGTTATTAGAAACTTAGAATTGGTGATAAGTACAGAGTGGATGACTGCTTGTCAGGCTCTGGAATTTAGAGATAAAAAAACATCCCCTACTTTGCAAAGAATGATTGTTTCTTACCGCAAGGAAGTGCCATTTATTGCTCAGGATACAATCATGTATCCTCTAATTAGTCAAACAAAAAGCTTTTTAGAAAAGTATAGCGCTTAATCTCCGAGGTCTTCAAAACTGATGTTAGAAAAACCTTCAGTTTCTGCTGGCTTGTTTTCCTTTTCAGAGGATTCAGAATTTTCTTCAGATTTTCTTTGTTCATCCAATTCAGAACGACTTACAATTTCTTTTCCGCCATTCAACTCAGAAATTTTTTCTAGTGTTTCACTTAAATAGCCAGAAAAACTCTCGAAATCTTCTGGGTATAGAAAGAGCTTGTGTTTTTCGTAAAAGAATTTTCCATTGTCATTGTTGAATCTTCTTTTGCTTTCGGTAATGGTCAAATATAAGTCCTCTGATTTTGTCGATTTTACATCGAAAAAATAAGTTCTATTGCCTGCTCTTAAAGAATTTGAATAAATATCATCTGCTCGTCGATTCGAGCCATCTTTCTCATTTCCCTCCATCTGGATGTTGTTTTTTACAGAATAAATTTTGAATTATTCTTCCTTAAACAAACATAATTAAAAATGTTGAAAGATGTCTTGACTAAGCATCAAGTCGTTCTGCCTCTAGCAATTGCTTTTGATAGGTTTGAAAGTAGGAGCCTTTTAGGTTAAGTAATTCAGCATGATTCCCTTGCTCAATAATTTTACCATTGTCAAGGACAAGAATCTGATCTGCATGTTGGATAGAAGAAATTCGATGACTAATAATAATTGCAGTTTTATTGTGCATTATCCTTTTTAAATTGCCAAGAATTTCTTCTTCCGTTTCGGTATCCACTGCTGAAAGGCAATCATCAAATAACAAAATTTTTGGGCTCCTAATGATTGCTCTTGCGATGGATATTCTTTGTTTTTGTCCACCAGACAAGGTAATCCCTCTTTCTCCCAATTCTGTTTTAAATTTATTTGGAAAACCTTCAATGTTCGCATAAATCGCAGCATCTTTCGCGGCTTGTTCTATAGCAGATTGATTGGAATCATCTGCTTTCAAACCAAAAGCAATGTTATTACTAATGCTATCAGAAAATAAAAAAACTTCCTGCGGTACATAGCCTATATTGCTCCTTAGGTCATTTAAGTTTATGGATTGGATGGCTACATCATCAATTAAGATCTCACCACTCGAAACATCAAATAAGCGATTAACTAGGTCTGCAATGGTTGATTTTCCTGAACCTGTTTTTCCCATTATCGCAAGGGTTTGCCCTGGGCTTACACAGAAGTTTATTTTGTCCAATGCTCTTGTTCCAGATTCTGGATAAACAAATGAAACCTCTTTGAATTCTATCTTTCCTTGTATCTCTTGTGATTTTCCTCCAGGATTTTGAATGTCAGATTGGGTATTTAAGAAGGTGTTAATTCTAGTTTGTGAGGCGGCAGCACGTTGCACCAAAGAAGTTACCCATCCTAAGGCAGTAACGGGCCAAGTGAGCATGTTCACATAAATAATGAACTCAGCAATGTTTCCTGTTGTTATTTCACCTTCTATGCTTTTTAGACCACCAATGTAAATTGTCAAAATCGTACTTAAGCCAATTAGCATCATCATGATGGGGAAGAAGAAAGCCTCTAATCTAACAAGGTCTAGGTTTTTATCCTTGTAAAGCTCAGCATCCCTTTTCATGGTCATGTTCATGTACTGTTCCTTAACAAAGGACTTGATGATGCGAATTCCTGAAAAACTTTCTTGACTTAAAGTGGATAAGTTGGACAATTGTTCTTGAACAGATTCACTTTTCTTGTTGATCTTGTTGCTAACGTAGTAGATTAGTATGGATAAAACTGGAAGTGGTGCCAATGCATACAAAGTTAGCTCCACATCAATGCTTAGCATTACTGTAATCACCATGACAAACAAGGCCACTAAATTGATGGTATACATGATTCCTGGCCCAAGGTACATTCTAACTCGACTCACATCTTCACTTATTCGATTCATGATGTCGCCAGTATTGTTTTTTTTATAAAAACTCATGCTCAAGTCTTGGTAGTGCGTGTAAATTTCATTTTTCAAGTCGTTCTCAATTAATCGAGACATGATGATAATGGTTTGCCGCATGAAAAAAGTAAAAACTCCTTTCATTAATGCCAGGATTAAAACCAAGATGGCGAAAAATACTAGCGTTTCGCTGAGATCCATTCCTTCAGTGAAACTGCCGATTATACTATCGTTCAATTCTTGACCAGAATCCTCATTGGATCCTTTGAGTCCAATAAATTCTTCAGAATTAGCAACAGCATCAAAAGCATTCCTAATAATTTGAGCTGGGTAAATTGCAAATACATTCGAGACCGCAACAAACACGATACCTAAGCCAAGGCGGAATTTATATTTCCATAAATATTTGTTCAGGTATTGAAGGGATTTCATTCAGATTTTTTAGCTTTTAAAGCTTAAAATTTATGGATATTTTTGCACTCCATTTTGAGGGCATTTTCTTGCTCACAAAAATAGGATTAAAGTATTAGTTAATTCCAAATTGAGAAGACGAATGGATGCAGTGATTGAGGCCAATGGCCAAGCGGTTGACCAAAACCCGGTTATAGAGAAAATGAATTTATACGACCACGAACAAGTGGTTTTTTGTCAGGATAAAGCAAGCGGATTAAAGGCAATAATTGCCATTCACAATACCACATTAGGACCTGCCCTTGGTGGAACTAGAATGTGGATGTATAATAATGAACTTGAAGCTTTAAACGATGTGCTTCGTTTATCTAGAGGGATGACTTTTAAAGCATCCATCAGTGGATTAAATTTAGGGGGTGGAAAAGCCGTTATCATAGGTGACTCATACACACAGAAATCTGAAGCATTGTTCAGACGCTTTGGGAAATTTGTAGAGAGCTTAAGCGGTAAATACATTACAGCAGAAGATGTAGGAATCAGTCCAAAAGACATGGAATATGTCAATATGGAAACCAATCATGTTTCTGGTTTACCAATTTCATTAGGTGGAAGTGGAGACCCTTCTCCAGTAACCGCATACGGTGTATACATGGGAATGAAAGCTGCTGCAAAAGAAATGTACGGTTCTGATTCTTTAGGAGGCAAAAAAGTGGCAGTTCAAGGAGTAGGGCATGTTGGAGAAACCCTAGTAAAACATTTATCTAAAGAAGGAGCGATCATTAGTTTAAGTGATATCAATGAAAATAGAGCCAATGAAGTTGCAAAAAATTATGGTGCAACTGTACTTAACGGTGATGGTTTTTACGATCAGGACATGGACATATACGCACCATGTGCTTTGGGAGCAACAGTAAACAATGACAGCATCTCTAGGCTTAAATGTTCTATCATTGCAGGTGCGGCAAACAATCAATTGGCTGATGAGCAAATTCACGGACAAGCATTAAAAGAAAAAGGGGTTTTATATGCACCAGATTTCTTAATCAATGCTGGTGGGTTAATCAACGTTTATAGAGAAGTGGAAAACATTTCACAAGAAAGAGCAATGGAACTTACAAGTGATATATATAACACTACACTCCAAATCTTTAAAACGGCTAATGAGGAAAACATTACTACGCACAATGCTGCTTTAGCAATTGCAAAAAGAAGGATTGAAGCAGTAGCCAAATTAAAAACTGTTCTCTAGAAATGCTAAATCGAAGAATACTTCGTGTTAAAGTGATGCAATCACTTTATGCCTTTTTTCAAGCTGAGGATACCAATCTTGCTAAAGCTGAAAAGGAATTGCTATTGAGTGTAAACAGGATTTACGACCTTTTTCTGCACTTCCTCATTTTGCCAATTGAATTGGCCAACATTGCAGAGGTGCAAATGGAAGAGGCAAGAAACAAAGCTTTACCAAGCGAGGACGACATCAATCCCAATCGAAAATTTATTGACAGCTTCATGCTTACGGCCTTAAAGGACAATAGCAAATTACAAGATCTGGTAGAGAGCAATAAAGTCAGTTGGTCGAATTACCAAGATGAATTGAGAAAACTTTGGAAAGAAATCAAAGCAAGTGCTTTGTACCAAGATTTCTTGAAAGAAGAAGACAGCACTTCTAGCCATAGAAAATTCTTTGAGAAATTGTATACTAACTTTATCATAGACCAAGACTTGGTGTATTCTTGTTTCCAAGAGAGAAGCATCTATTGGGATTTTGAAGACTGTGATTTTGCAGGTAACATGGCATTGAGATACATTTCCAAAATCAAGGGAGCAACTCAATACAAAGTATTGCCAGAAATTTATAAAGATCCTGAGGAGGATTTAGATTTTGTGAAATCATTGTTTAGAAAAACGATCAATTACAATAAAGAAAATGCTGCCCACATTGAGGCAAAAACAAAAAATTGGGAAATGGACAGGATAGCCGTCTTGGATGTCTTGTTTATGAAAATGGCAATAACTGAGTTCTTGTATTTTTCTTCAATTCCAGTTAAAGTGACCTTAAACGAATACATAGAGTTAGCGAAATTATTTAGCTCACCTAAGAGTAAAGTGTTCATTAATGGCGTTTTAGATAAATTATTAATAGAATTCAATACCGAGAAAAAAATTAAAAAAACCGGAAGAGGTTTATTACAATAAATTGATTAACATGAAAAAAAGAAACATAGCCCTAGGATGTATAATTGCATTAAGCGTTTTTGCTTGTGACTCAAATAGAACTGAAGTGGATGGAAAAATTAGTACGGAGATGATTAACAATCCAAGTACGGCAGATGAACCAGAAATTGCAAGTGAAGATTTACCAGTATTCGAATTCGAGGAAGAAGTAATTGATTTTGGAGAAATTGCTCAAGGTGAAAAAGTAAAAAAGATGTTTCGATTTAAAAACATCGGAAAAACAGATTTAATCATTTCTGATGCAAAAGGAAGTTGTGGATGTACGGTTCCAACATGGCCAAGAAATCCTATTGCTCCAGGGGCAGAAGCTGAAATTGAAGTGGTTTTTGATAGCAATGGAAAACAAGGCCGTCAGCACAAAACAGTTACTTTAGTTGCGAATACAGTGCCCAATACAAAAGTAATTGCCATCAAAGGAGATATTTTAAGTCCAGAACAAAACGAAAATCAAGAAGCAGATGTACAATAATATAGCGAGCATATTTTTAATGGCCCCATCTGGTGGTGGAGGAGGAATAATGGACTTTTTACCATTAATTCTAATTGTTGTGGTTTTTTACTTCTTCATGATCCGTCCTCAACTTAAAAAACAAAAAGAACAAAAGACTTTCCGTGAAAGTTTAGCCAAGGGAGATAAAGTAGTTACCATTGGAGGAGTTCATGGTAAAATAGTGGAAGTAAAGGAAGATTTAGTTCATTTAGAGATAGCTGCAAATGTTGTTGTGAAAGTGGATAAAAATGCCGTTTCTGCTGACTTTGCTACATCAAACACCCCAAGTCAGACCAACAAATAATTCTTACCTTCACGTAAAATTGAATTCGTGAGTAAGGGTTTAAGATCGTTCATATTTGATGCCCAAAATGGGAATTTCAAACTCAATCAGAAGCTAACCATCTTCTTATTTTGTTTGGCCTTGTCAACGGCATTTTGGTTTTTATCTAGTCTATCAAAAAATTACACTACTCGATTAAGTTTACCGCTTGAATATGCCTCATTTTCAAAGGACTTTTTATTGGTTGATCAACCAATAGAAGAGATTGAAGTTGAAGTGTATGGTGGTGGATACGAATTATTGGGCGAACAAGTAGGCTTGAATAATACTTCAATTCAAATCAATTATGGAGGAGCGCGACCATCAAAAAATAAAGATGAATTTTATGTTCTTGGTCGCTCTTATTTAGAATTGGTTAAGAAAGAATTGGACAAAGATCTCAAGGTTTTAGGGGTTTACCCAGACACCATCTTTTTTAAAACACAAGTAAGGAAGAGTAAAAAAGTTAAGGTGATTCCAAAGCTCGAACTCAGTTATTCTTCAGGGTACCGACAAAGAGGCCCAATAGAAATCATTCCTAATATGGTTGAAATCTCTGGGCCAGAGGGAGTTTTGGATAGTATCCTTACACTAACTAATGAAACCGTCTATTTTAGTGAATTACAGGACACTCTTATTCAAACTATCGACTTAATAAAACCCTCCAAACAAATTGGATTAGAGCTAATTCAAGAGAAGGTGACCATAAAAATTCCTGTTGAACAATACACAGAGAAATTAATAACGTTGCCCATTCATGTAAAGAATGAAGGTGTTTTGAAAATTAAAACCTTTCCAGATGAGGTTGAATTGGTTCTGTTAGTGCCCATAAGTAAATATGAAATGGTGAATGAAACAAACATTAGGGCCTACGTGGTTTTTGAGGACAAGATATCACCAGCTCAATTGGAAATTAAAATAGAAGGTTTACCAGAGTTTTATGAAATAAGCAGAATTAAACCAAAACAAGTAGAATACATAATACGAAAATCAGATGCTTAAAATTGGAATAACAGGAGGGATTGGAAGTGGAAAAACTACAGTTTGTAATTTGTTTAAAAACTTGGGAGTTCCCGTGTTTTGCTCCGACGATGAAGCCCGGTTCATTTTAAACAATGATGAAGCCATGATTAACGATGTAAAAAAGTTGTTTGGTAGGGACATGTATACTGCAGAAGGCTTAATGGACAGACCTAGGATGGCAACATTGGTGTATAGTGATCCCAATGCGATGGAACAAATTTCTCAATTGGTTCATCCAAAAGTAAATGATAAATTTCTTTCATGGGTAGAAGAAAATGAAGGAGCGGCTTATGTTCTAAAGGAAGCAGCTATCTTGTTTGAAACTGGCAGATACCACGACTTGGATAAAATCATCAATGTGTTTGCTCCAAAAGAAATCCGATTGGAACGGGTAATGAAAAGGGATAAGATGATAAAAGAGGAAGTTTTTAAGAGAATGCGATATCAATACACTGATGAGGAGAGAAATAAATTATCTGACTTTATTATCATGAATGAGAATAAATCGGAGCTACTTCCGCAGGTAATGGAATTGCATGAAATTTTTCTGAATGAAATAAAAAGTGCTTAGAATTTAGTCTTGCTTTTATTAAGCTAAACTAATTCACCAATTCCTTGTCTAAGGATTTCCTGTTCTCCTTGACTGAGATCAACAACGGTAGAGGCTTCATTTTTACCATATCCACCATCAATTACATAATCCACCAAATGTTCATATTTCTCATGAATTAATTCTGGGTCTGTGGTGTATTCTATCACTTCATCATCATCATGAATGGAAGTGGAAATTAAAGGAGAATCATGCATTTTAACCAATTCATTGCAAATCGGATTGTCAGGGATTCTAATTCCTAAGGTTTTCTTTTTATTTTTAAAAAGCTTGGCAACACTAGGATTTGCCTCTAGAATAAAAGTAAAAGGTCCAGGTAAATTCCGTTTTAATAATTTGAAACTTGCCGTTTCAAATTGTTTGGTATAATTAGAGATCTGACTTAAGTCATGAAACACAAAGGAGAAATCTGCCTTTTCCATTTTGATGCCCTTTATTTTGGCCACCTTTTCAATTGCAGATTTACTTTTAATGGAACATCCTAGTGCATAAACGGTATCTGTAGGATAAATTATCAGACCACCTTTATCAAGGCAGTCTGATAATTCCTTCAATGTTTTTGGGTCAGGATTATTTTCATAAACCTTTATCAACATGTCTACTGATTTTTAGCGTGATCGGCTAGAAACTTCTCTAATCCAATATCAGTTAATGGATGCTTGATCAATGCAGTAATTGCACTCAATGGCCCAGTCATCACATCTGCTCCAATTTTTGCACAATCGATGATGTGCATTGGATGCCTGATAGAAGCAGCTAATATTTCTGTTTCAAAAAGGTAATTATCGAAAATGGTTCTGATTTCATCAATTAAAGCAAGACCATCAGTAGAGATGTCATCTAATCTACCAAGAAATGGCGAAATGTAACTAGCGCCAGCTTTCGCAGCCAAAAGAGCCTGGCCAGCACTAAAGATTAGCGTACAGTTGGTTCTTATTCCTTTGCTACTGAAATATCGAATGGCTTTAATGCCATCTTTAATCATAGGCACTTTCACTACAATTTGTTCATGCAATGCTGCCAAGGCTTCTCCTTCTTTAATAATTCCTTCATAATCAGTAGAAATTACTTCAGCACTAACGTCGCCATCAACAATGTTACAGATATCGATATAATGTTGAATTACATTTGATTCTCCTTTGATGCCTTCTTTTGCCATCAATGAAGGGTTAGTAGTAACACCATCAAGAATTCCAAGGTCTTGAGCTTCTTTAATTTGGTCTAGGTTTGCTGTGTCTATGAAAAATTTCATGCCTTTCGTTTAATTTTTTACAAATGTAATTCAATGTTTTTGGCCTACAATGGCCAAATTGATATAATAAAAAATGGGTAAGCTACTTATATCGCACCGCTACAACCGCCTACCCTTGCTACCTTCCGGTCCTGGGGGATTCAGCAGGAGCTGGTCGTACAAGACTTACCCACAGCAAAAGTAAACAAAGCTTATACCTTGAACAAGGATTTTATTTTTTTTATATGCTTTAGCTTGCCCTCTAGAATGGATATATTTGTTATCGAACAAACAAAAGAAAAATGGAACAGCAATCCCCATCAAAAATTAAAAGTGCAATGAACTATGGAGCTATGCTCGGTTTAGTGCTTGTAGTAATTTCTTTACTCATCTACATCCTTGAATTGTATGAGAATCAGTGGATCAGTATTATTTCTACAATCGCATTGATTGCTGGTATCGTTATGGGAATTAAAAAGTTCAGAGATCAGGAGAATGGCGGTTTTATCTCCTATGGCAGTGCATTGGGTTACGGAACATTGATTTGCTCTGATAGTTGGAGTAATTTCTGCCGTAGTAAATTATGTTTACTTGGGTTATGTGGATGATGGTTTTATCCAATACACTTTGGAAACCCAAGAAAATGGCGATGTATTGAACAAGGATTACCAGATGAGCAAATTGAAATGTCGATGACTTACGTTAGAAAATTCACTTCTGCTGGCATGATGGCCGTTATGGGAGTGTTCATGACCACCTTAACTGGCTTTATCGTTTCACTTATTGCTGCTGCTTTCTTAAAGAAAGAATCTGAATCTTTTGATGAGGCTTAATACTGTATTGTGAAGGATCTCTCAATAGTAATTCCCCTTTTTAACGAATCTGAATCACTTCCAGAATTACATGAATGGATAGTTCGTGTGATGAAAGAAAATAATTTCTCCTATGAGATTGTTTTCGTTGATGACGGAAGTTCTGATAATTCCTGGGAAGTAATAGAAGATTTGAAGTCCAAAGATGAACACATCAAAGGAATTAAATTTAGAAGGAATTATGGGAAATCTGCAGGACTCAATACTGGATTTAACGCAGCTGAAGGGGAAATCATTATTACCATGGATGCTGATCTTCAAGACAGTCCGGAAGAAATTCCTGCCTTAAGAGAGAAAATTATTAATGGTGGATTTGATTTAGTTTCTGGTTGGAAAAAGAAACGATATGATCCTTTAAGTAAAACAATTCCTACCAAACTCTTCAATTGGGCCACAAGGAAAATGACTGGGATTCATTTGCATGATTTCAACTGTGGTTTAAAAGCATATCGTTACGAAGTAATTAAGAACATTGAGGTGTATGGCGAAATGCATCGTTATATTCCAGCAATTGCTAAATGGTCTGGTTTTACAAAAATAGGGGAGCAGGTTGTTCAGCATCAAGAACGAAAATACCGGCATCACTAAATTTGGCCTTGAACGCTTTATCAATGGCTTTCTTGATCTACTCTCAATTAATTTTGTTGGAAAATTTGGCAAAAGACCAATGCATTTCTTTGGTTTATTTGGAACCCTCATGTTTGCCTTTGGCTTTTTAATGGCCGGATACATTGGGATGGAGAAACTCTATTACGTCTATCAGAATGTTCCCTGCAAGGTTGGTAACAGAAACTCCGCATTTCTATGTAGGCCTAATTGCCATGGTTATTGGTGTTCAATTGTTTTTAACTGGCTTTTTAGCCGAATTGGTTTCAAGAAACTCTCCAAACCGAAACAATTATAAGATTGCTAAAGAAATTTAGCTCGCTAAGATGGCCTTAGCATAATTCTCCCAACTCAATTCTTTGGTTTTGGCATGAACATTTTCTCCTGGTAGAGGCTGCTTAAGAAAGCGCTTCATTTGTTCAGCCATGGAATCGGTATTTCCTGCTTCTGCAAGATAACCGTTAAAACCATCATCTATGGTTTCTGGGAAATGTCCAACTTTAGTTGCCAAAATAGGTAGTTTAAAATTGTAGCTCAATGACTCTATACCTGAAGGAGTTGCATATTCGTAAAATAGCAAGACGGCTTCACTGGCCTGGAAAATAGATGTTTACTTCCTCATTAGGCACAAACTTGTTTACAATCATACAATTGTCTTGTATGCCAAGTTCTTCAACTAATTCAAGTGGTCGGTAATCTTTTTCATCATCTGCTTTTTTCAAAAAACAATTTTTTAGCCATACCAAAAACAAGGTTTTTTGCTTTGGTACTCCACTTACTTTGGTCTAAAGTGGCCCAGAATGACTCGCCACAAATTAATAATGAAACATCATCTCTTTCTTTACTTAGCTTAGCAAATGCTTTGATTACATCGTGCAATCCCTTGTATTTTCTTATGAACCCGAAGAATAAAAATACGTGCTCTTTTAAACCATTATCTCGTTTGAACTTATCCACATCAAAGTCTGGATCCGGCTGAAACAAATCATAAATCGGGTGGAAGAGCTTAATAATGTGCCTGCCACTCTTTGGGGTTCTAATCCCTTCTTCGTCTATGCTAAAGTTTTTGTTGGGAAAAGTCTGTTTAAGTTCTTCTGCCAGTTTTATAAGCATGAACAATGTAATTATCGGCTGATGAGATACCGTATTTTGTAAACACCTGATCCAATTTGCTGTTCTCTTTCTGAATTACAAAGTGCAAATCAAACAATACTTCGATCGAAGTCTCTTTTTGCAATCGTTTAGCAATCCAACCCAGAGGCAATCCCTGAACCGCAATTGACCATTGAAAAATTACTTTATCGGGATTTAGCGACTTGATGTAATTCAAAGTAGCCTTCCAAGTACCAGGATGATTGTAATTGGTAATGTATTTAACCTGAATATTTGTTCCTTCTAGGAAATCTGTTTTGCTGCTTTTATCGATAAATTCCCTTGGGATAATGGCTGGATATTGTTGTGTCCAAGATACAATGTGAACCTCAGTGTCGGGCATTTGATCCATTACTTTTGCAAGAGAGGTGTTGTAATTGGCAATTCCTCCTTTAAATTTTGGTCCCGGTCCGAAACAAACAATTTTTCTTTTGGCCATTTTATTAGCGATTGCTTAATGCCTTTTCATAAACTCTTCTCATGCCATCTCTGATGCTGATCTTTGGCTCCCAACCTAAAGTATTCTTAACATAATCCATGTTGCAATACCTCGAATGTACTCCAACTGGTTTATCAAGTAATGGTTTGATGGTTGGCTTGTAACCAGCAAAATCAGTGAAAATGTCAATTAAATCTAAAAAGGTGGTTAGCTCTCCTTGACCTATGTTAATGGCCGTACCATCCTTGATTTGATCCATTGCCAAAAGTGTGCAATCCAAAACATCGTCGATGTGAACAAAGTCTCTCCCTTGTTTTCCACTTCCCCAAACCTCGAAAGGATTCTCTTTATTTGCAGCTCTAGCTGCAATGGCAGGAACGGGGTAGGTAAGGTCTTGATCTTCTCCATATCCAGAAAATGGACGAATGCAGGTCACAGATACATCATAGTATTTTGCAGCAATGTGTGCCAAGTATTCACCAGTTAATTTAGACCATCCATAGGTCATGTCTGGTTGCCCCATTTTTTTAAAATCGATATCACTTTCCTGCAATGCAATTGCATAAGTATCGGTTTGTAAGTCGACAGGATAAGCTGCACTTGAGCTAGGGTATAGCACTCTAGCTGGTTTATGTCTGCAGATCCAATAGAAAAACTCAGCATCAATGGAAAGATCTAAAGCAACCATCATTGGATCGCCATCAATTTTGGCTCTTCCGCCTACAATTGCTGCAAAGTGAAATACATCTGCAAATTTTTCAAACTCCATTCCATAGGTCTCCTGAAAGTGATTGGTATTGCTGTTTAAGTGATGTAAGGTGTTTCTAAAATCCTCATGAATAAAGACCAATCTTTCATCTTCGCCATAGAAGTAGGCGTTTTTTTCTTGCCTTTTAAGAGGAACATTTAGCCAAGTGCCTGGATTTGTGCCAACAGAAAGGTCATCCACAAAAATGATTCTATCGTTTCCATTTTTATACAAGCGATTTACCATGTTTCGGCCTACAAAACCACAACCTCCGGATACTAAATGTGTATTACTCATTGATGCTTTTATTAGATTATTTTAAGGTTTGCAATTTCGCCAAAAAATGCGGCTTAATCAATTGATTCATTGGATTTAGCCTTAATTTAGTTTCCATGATTTTTAGCAATTGGAGTGTAGATAACAACTGGACCTTATTTTTGGACCGAGATGGTGTGATTAATGAACGCCTGGTAGGAGATTATGTCAAGAATGTAGAAGAGTTTAGCTTTATTCCTGGAAGCAAAGAAGCCATAGTTCGATTCTCAAAATTATTTTGTAGAATAGTTGTAGTTACCAACCAACAAGGTATAGGCAAAGGGTTCATGAATGAGGATGATCTAGCAAAGGTTCATCAATACATGCTAAATGAAATCAAGAATGCAGGGGGAAGAATAGATGCTGTTTATTTTTGCCCGAAACTCGCCAGCGAAAATGCCGCCTGTCGTAAACCAAATACTGGAATGGCTCTTAGAGCGCAATCATTCTTTCCAGAGATTAATTTTGATCAATCAATAATGGTGGGTGACTCTGTTAGTGACATTGAAATGGGAAGAAGACTAAATATGAAAACCGTTTTCATTAATGAGAATGATCATCATTTTGCAGATTTTCGCATCAATTCATTGGCTGAATTAAAGTAGGAACCCATCTCTAGATTTAAAGGGACTAGGAACATCGGTCTCATTAAGCATTTCTCTAAGGTCAATCTCTATTCCTCTTGAAATGGCAGATATAGGAACATCATTATAAGTTCCTTCAAAAGGGTTTTCAGAATAATCCCCTATTTTCTCCATCAAAAAGAAAATCCAAATCAACAGCCCAGAAATAAGCGGGGAAATGCAAAAAAGGACAAGGTTTTCCTGACTGATAATGTCAAGCATGGCAAAGGGGAGAAGGGCAGAAAAAACCATGGTCATCCAAACTGCAGTGGAGGCATATTGCCTTGGAAATGGGAAGTTTTTAATTCGCTCAGATTTACCTTGCTCATCATAAAAGCTTCTTAGCAAAGCGTGGAATTCCATGTGCCTAAAGTCTTCAAAATATCCTTTGTCTTTTAATGCTTGAAGACGTTTAGATTGTAAAGCGAGAATTTGCGTTGCAGTATTTGCTTTCTCCTCCAACTCATTGATTTCTTCTTCGCTAATAAGCACAGCAAGTTCAGCATCCAATTTATTGTGGTAATCTTCACAAATAACAGGACTGTAAAGTCCTTTTACACGGTCTTCTGTATGTTCCCATTCTTGGCTTAATCTCAATTGATGACGCAAAGAAGTTAACCAGGCTAAATGCCTGTAAATCAATTCTTTTTGTATTTCTTCTGCATTTGGTCCTTGTACGAAAGAGATGACTGCAGCACCGAAGGAACGGCTGCTATTCACTATTCCTCCCCAGATTTTTCTAGCCTCCCAAGTTCTATCGTAAGAACTGTTATTTTTAAAACCAAGGTAAAATGCCACAGCAGTACCAATGACTCCAATTGGTTGCCAAGGCAAAGCAATGTTTAATTGGAGAACATAACTAATTCCACATATTAAAGCGGTGTATAAACTTCCATAAATCAATGGCCCTTTCGACCAATTTAAGGTCATCCAAAATGCATATCGTTTCTTAGTGTACATGTTTAATAAGTAATAAGTTGATTAGGCTATTTATTCAAAGAATTAGCTTCTTTATTCTCTTTTTTTCTTAAATCGTAGGAGGCCCAGATTAAGCTTAGACCACAAATGAATCCAATAATGTTGTTGCTTATATCATTGTTTAAGATTGCAGAAAATAGACTTGCCAAAACCCCAAGGATCCCAATTATTAATAAGGTGGTTTTCATTTTAATCAATTATTTCAATCAGCAAATTACTCAATAATCCACTGAGTTGATCTTTTGAAAATTTAGCGCCTTTCATTTGATTTTGATTGGGGTCGATTTGCCAAGAATAGGCCTTGCTAAAATCAGCGCCACATAGGTTGTTATTGTAAAATTGTGTGTTGCTTAAAATGCTTTCAGTAAAATTGGTTTTCTCTAAATTACTTTCTTCAAAAAAGCCATCTTGAATCTCACAGTTGATAAATTGCGTGTTGGCCAATTCCATTCCTATGAATTTTGAAAAATTCAACTTACAAGTATTGAAATCAATGTTAAATAGGAAAGGGGAGCAGTTCGAAAAATCAATCCCAATCAGTTTGCATTGATTAAATTGAATCGTCTTAAATTTTGTTCCGCCTAATTTTGCATTGGCAAGATTGCAATTATCAAAAACACAATCCACAAAATTGAAATCGCTTAAACTAAGCCCTTCAAAATTGCAATTGTTGAAGCTACATGCTATAAAATCTTGAACATCAAACCCTCTAGAGCTATAATCAATATTTTCGAAAACAAGATCTTCTGCCTTTTCCATTTAGGGTTTACCACTCATGACTGTCCTCGCCAAACCAATTTCCATGAAGGCTAAGGATTTGCTCCAAGACATCTCTTACACATCCTTCTCCGCCTTTGTAGGGAGAAACATAATCGGATATGCCAATGATTTCCTTGGCCGCATTTTTCGGACAGCAAGCCAAGCCTACTAGTTTCATCACCTTATAATCGGGAATATCATCTCCCATGTAGGCAATCTCTTCAGCTTCAAGATCATGGTCGATCATGACTTTCTTAAATACATCCAATTTATTTTTGCAAGCTAGATGAACATCTTTTATTCCAAGTCCATTTAGTCTTTTCCTAACACTTTCTGAAGTCCCGCCACTGATAATCACAATTGGGTATCCTTGTTTGATGGCATGTTGCAAAGCATAACCGTCTTTAATGTTCATGTTCCTTACCTGATCCCCATCTGGCAAGGTAAGCACCATTCCATCTGTTAAGACACCATCAACATCTAGGATGAATGCTTTAATTTCTTGAAACTTTGCCTTTAGGTTCATGATTTAGTGCTTTGGGTTTTTACAATGTTTTCTGTGATTGCTTTGTAAATGTCTTGATAATCTTTTTGTGCCGATAAGTATTCAATGTGCTTGTCGATTACTTTCCTGTCATTTCTTACTGCAGGGCCAGTTTGAGCAGCCATTGGTTTTTCTCTTCGAATCTTATCTGCCGTCTTTTCTAACAATGGTCGAATAATTTCGAAAGAGATGTGGTGTTGTTGCAAAAGATCATCCGCAATGTGAAACATGTGGTTGGTGAAATTATTCGCAAATACAGCTGCTACATGCAGCGCTTTTCTTTTTTCAGAATCCATAGAATATACTCTTGTGGATACTGATCGAGCAAGGCTTAAAAATAAATCATTGGATTTGGCATCATTCCCTTCTACACAAACTGGAATAGGGCTCAGACTTTCTGTTTCGTTTTTTGAAAAAGATTGAACTGGATAAAATATTCCATAGGATGAGTATCCTTGCCCTTCAAATACATCAATAGGAGTAGAGCCAGAAGTATGTACGATGTGTTTGTCTTTTATTGGCAATGCTTTGATTACATCGGCTAAAGCATCATCGTTAACTGCAAGGATAATTAGATCGGTGTCTTTCTTTAGTTTGCTAAGATCAGTGTTGTAGTCGCAATTTAAAGTCTGACTTAAAAGCAGCGCACTTTTTTGGGTTCTACTATAGATTTCATGAATTAAGTATCCGGCCTGACGAAACGCTAAACCAAAATTATGGCCAACATTTCCAGCCCCAATGATGCTTATTTTCTTAATGTGGTGTTTTGCATTCATTTCTTCAATTTTCTTTGTCTAATTCGATTTGAGATGGAAATAATTGTTCCTAAAGTCATAACAATACTTCCTATCCACAATACATTGATGTATGGAAATACCAAGGCTTGCATAATGACAAAGTCGCCTTTGTTTGCATTTTTTTCTGCTACTTGAATGACAAACTTTTCATTATCTGGATTAACCCCACTAAAGTTAAACAATATTCCCAATGGCTCAATCTCATCAGCAATGGAGAATATTTGATTTCCTCTTATCACCATTACTGGCTTTGCTTGATGACTTTCTCCTTCCAAATTTGAAACGTTTAGGGCGATTCCTATTGCAATGTCTTTTTCTTGTAATTGAAGTTCATTTCTATCCAATTCCCTAATGATGCTGTCTACTTCAATTAATGCATTGCTTACAAATATGGAGTCTCCAATTTTTACTTCAATGGTATCAGCATCAGCATAGTTATTTTGACTCTCTTCATCCAACTGATCCAAGTCGGCATAGGTGATGTGTGTAAAAATATCTTTGTCCCAAAAATGCTTGGTTGGGGGCTCAGGAACATTGCCCATGCTTTGATTCAACTGAATGTATGGAGCCAATGAGAATTGTTTTACGTATTTACCATTTTCATTTACTTTAAGATAATCCATATCATAATAGACAAATTTATCCTCAACTCTTCTTCCAACAAGGGTTACATAATATGGGCTCATCAACACCGTGTCTCCTTTAAGGAGCATGGCGTTTTCATTATTGGCATTTTCGTATTCTTCAAATTTTATATTAACAGAAGTTCTATTCTTTGAAATGATTTCTTTGTTCCCTGCTGATAAAACACTTCCTAATATCACCAATGCAAAACCAATGTGAGCAAGTGCTGATCCTCCTTTCTTAATGTTTCCTTTCAGAAGTCTCAGGAGATAATCCAAATTGGCAAGAAAGGCAAAAAGAGAGGTGAACACCAGTAAGTTAATGTATAGATGTCTTATTTCTAGGTGAAATGCAATTGCAAAAGTTCCAAATAAAGACACTATCAGGGATGGGCTTAACTGTTTTAATAAATACTGGAATTTGGTTTGTTTATATTTTAAGAATTGGCTTAATCCCACCATGAAACTAATGAGCACAGCCAAAGGCAATTGCCAAGAATTATAATGTTCAATTGGATCTGCAGGTGGAGCCAACTGACTTCCAAAAAGCGCATTAAATACTGGTATAGAAGTAGATAAAGTGATCTGAAATGCAGAAATTAACAAGACCAATGCTCCCAAAAACATCCAAAACTCTCTTGACCACAAGGCATCTTCTTCCGATTTTTTCAAAAATTGCCATCCGTTCTTCATTAAAAAGAATAAGGAAACGAAAAGGTAGAAGAGCAAGAAAATTATCAATTGACCTGGAAGTCCATCAGCAAATGAATGCACAGAGGTTTCTCCTAGAATGCCACTTTTAGTTAAATAAGTAGAATAGACCACCATTAAAAAGGCAAACAAATTGAGGGCAAAGGCGGTAAACAATGACTTTGCCTTGTTTTTATTGATCAACAATAAGTGGCCTGCAGCAACCAACACTAACCAAGGAACTAGAGAAGAATTTTCTACTGGATCCCAGGCCCAGAATCCACCGAAACTCAATGCCTCGTATGCCCAAGCACCACCCATTAATAAGCCTAGTCCTAAAATGGCAACTGCAAGGAATGTCCAAGGTAAAGCCGGACTAATCCATTCGGTAAATTTCTTTTTCCATAAACCGCCTAGAGCATAGCAAAAAGGGATTAAGCTTAAAGAAAACCCAAGGAAAACAGTTGGAGGATGGATGGTCATCCAATAGTTTTGAAGCAAAGGATTTAAACTATTCCCTTCTACAAATTCCAGGTAATTTGGATTGCTGGTGAAAGGAAGGTTCAGCATGTCTGGATGATTTCTTAAAAGAACAAAAGGATTGCTTCCTATTTGAAGATCAAAAAGAAAGATGCCGAGAAGCATGGCCAATAAAAACACCTGGACAGAAGTGAAAATACTCATGACAGTGGTTTCCCAATGTTTTGAAGTGTAAACCAATACATTTCCAATGATTACATTCCAAAACAGCCAAAGCATGGTGCTGCCTTCTTGTCCTTCCCAAAAACAAGAAAGGATGTACTGCATGGGCAAGTCTGAAGAAGAATGTCTCCAGACATAGTAGTACTCGAAATCATGAGAATAAATTAGAAAGAATAATATTCCAATGAATGTTAGAATGGCAATCGATTGAAGTTGAAATAGTTTCCTGGCAATTTTTCGCCATGAATCTTCTACAATTTGATTGGAGCCTTTCCAATAAAAGAAACAAGAGAGGATACTGCTAATGAAAGCAATGATAATGAGCAGTTCACCAATTTGTCCGGCAATTCGGTTTTCACCTATGTATTCGATCATGTACTTTCTGCTGAAATTTCTGTTAAACCTTCGCTATTTCCATCATTGTATTTTGATGGGCATTTCATTAGTATTTTTTCTGCCTGAAAATGACTCTCCATCATTGATCCTGTAATAACAACTTGTTCAGATCGTTCAAAATCTTGTGGTTTAGCTCCGTTAAAAACCACTTTCATTTCCAATCCGGCATTATCCACCATAAAAAATGAGAATTGGTTGGCATTTTTTTCAGGTTGATAAAAAATCTCCTTTTCCTTATTCAATTGGCCAACAACTTGGATTTCTTTCCCAGGCATCTCTTTAGCCGTTTTAAAATCGGCATAGGTAGCAGCATCTGCAACCATGCTTAAAATGGCCCCAATTGCAACTGCAATTACCAATATGGCGATGATGTGTGTTTTTTTCACTATTTATTTTTTTGCTTATTCTCTAATCGACTTAATTTTTTATCAATAATGACTAAATAAATCAGAAGTCCTATCATGATGGCAGCCATTACTGTAACCACAACGTAAATTTTTCCATTTGAACGCATTTGGTCAGCCATTTCTATCTCTTGCGAAAAAAGCAAGGAAGGTAAAACCAATGCTGAAAGTATACTCAATAGTTTTTTCATATCGTTTTAGTTTAATAGCCGCATTCTTATTTTAAGTTGACTGATCCAAAAACCAAGTAGGATCCATGCTAGAACAGCCGGATAAAACACCATTTTCATATTGTCATCTAAATCATAATTGTTAAAACCAGGATTTCCGCCATTTCCAGGATGCAGACTATCAGTCATTCTCGGCAAAATCCCAATGAAAACAATAAGCATAACAAAGGCAAAAATGTTGTAAACAGCCGCCAAACGTGCTCTTTTTTGCTCATCATCGAGAGATCCTCTTAAGACAATGTATGCAAGATAGATGAGCATAGTAATTGCAGAGCCATTCAACTTAACATCATTGGTCCACCAAGCCCCCCAAGTGAACTTAGCCCAAATGCTACCAGTAATAGTTCCTAGTATTCCGAATACAATTCCAACTCGAACGAATTCCTCAGATTTAAGATCATCTTGAAGAGAATTGCTGCTTAAATTTTTTATTCCGTAAATGGCTGAGGCTAAGAACAATGAAATCATTGTGAACCACATTGGAACATGGAAGTATAGATTCCTAATGCTTTCGTAAAGAATTACTTGTCGTGGTACATCAATTAATAAGCCGGCAACTACTGTGTAAATCAGTAAGATTATTGTTAGGACTTTCCACCAGTTACGCATTGATAATGAGTGAGTTATTCAATTTTAAATCGCATCAATTAGCTTCTCCAAATGTAGGGAAATAATACATAAGAAAGGGCAAGACAGATCACATAAATTAGCCCCAATAGCCCCATGTACAATTGAATGTCCTGCCATTCAAAACCCAATCCGGAAAGCATACTTGCCTTGATGGAGGTTAGCAAAACAGGTAATAAAATTGGAAAGGATAAAATGGCCAATAGGCTTGCATTGTTATTGGTTTTTGAGGCAATGGCTGAGATCAATGTGAAGGTTCCAGAAAGGCCTAGGCTGCTTAGGAGAATAATAATTGCAAATTGTCCATTGTTTTCAATTGGGTTGCCTAAAAATAATGAAAAGCAGATCCAGTTTAGAAATCCAATGAAACAAAGCAGTAATGATTGGTAGATGCTTTTAGCAATGATTAAATGTTGTGGCTTTACCAGACTGTAGTAATAGAGGTAAGCCCTTCCAGATTCCTCTTTAAATGCATTGATGCTAGCATTGGTGGAGGCGAAGATTAAGGTGATCCAATATAATGCAATCCATGTGCTTAAATCCTCAATGCTAGAAAATACCAGGTAGGCAATAAAGGAAGTACTAATGACATAAAGCAAAATTCCATTGATGGCAGCCTTTTGTCGAAGTTCTGTTTTAACTTCCTTTTTGAGAAGACTTACAATTGCCTGTCTCATTTAGAATTGTTTTCATTTCCCCAGTCATTCATTTCTATTTCTGTCCACAGTCTTGGGAAGAATTTCCTTTGTTGATGTTTAGGGTGTAAGTATTTTTTCCAAGCAGAACCACCTGTAGCGGCTTTGTTCTCTCCTTTTTTATCTAAGTAACTTCTGGCAGTATTTAGATGAACCATGGGCCAAGCTACATTGTACAAATGATCAAATTCTCTCATTTGTTCAGTTAATTGTTCACTTGGGTTTTGAATCCTTTGAAACTTTTCTTCCAAGGTAATTCCTTTCATATCATCCGCTAATGCTATGAATGACTTTAAGTATTTGTCTTCAAATGATTTTAGCGTTAATGACTTTTTACCTGTTTCTTTATTTGTTCCAGCAGCCTTCCAATAGATTACCTCAAATAAATCGCTAGTGCTTGGATTCTTAGAAAGGCTTTTTTTACCTTCCTCATTCACCAAATTGATAATTGGGGTGCAATAAATTTCTAAATAACGGAATTGAGCACTTTGAAATCCACTAGCTGGCGCCAAACTATGCCTGAACGTATTGTAATCTTCATAATTCATTCCATCCTTCATGATGTCGAATGAATTGATCAGCATTCCTGTATAGCGACAAAGCCGTTTCAATTTTTCCACTAAAAAACCCTCATTGATCTGCTGCGTCTCAACCACTTGTTTTAATTCATGAATCATCAGTTTCAACATCAATTCGGTGACCTGATGATACAAAATGAAAATTTCCTCATCCTTAAAAACAGTTCTTGGTTTTTGAAGAGACAATAAGGTGTCAACTTCTATGTAATCCCAATAATTTAGTGGTTTGGTATGCACCATTCCTTCTAAATAAGTGTCTGGGTTTTCTCCTAAATCTTCGTATTTCTTTCTTATTCTGGTATTAAAGTCCTCTTTCATTTTACGATAAACCTTTAAGGTGATTGATTTTATATTCAAACATAATGGCCATGTTTTTTGCCCTCTTTAAAGCGTCCTCGGCTAGATCACCACTGAAGCCTTTAATGTTTTTTTCAAACAAGCTCAACCATCTTTCAAAATGCCGTGCCTCAATGTCTAATTTTTTGTGTGGGGGAAATGGACTGCCACTGTACATTCTTTCATTTAACAATATGGTTCTCCAAAAACCAACCATTTTTTCTAAATGTGCCGGCCAATTGTCTTTGATCACCTCGTTAAAAATGGGACCGATCAAGTCATCATTTTGAACTAAACCGTAAAACTGATGAACCATTTCTTGTATGTCATCCGCTGTTTTTAGCGTCTTTTTTGCCTCAACCATGAACTTCAAATTTAGGCAATTGTAAAGTTTTAATGGCAAATTTTCAGTCTCATCCTCAAGGAGAATTGTAGATTTTTGACGCCTAAACCACATTTGCAATTTCTTTACTTGAGCTAATATTTAAATACATTTGCTTAAAATCACCTCATAATGAAATATAAACTCTATTTATTCTGCATCCTTTTTTTCTTTGGAAGTACAATTCTGTTCTCTCAAGAAAATTCTATCCATCAATTTACGGTGAATGATATTTACGGTGAATCCTATTCATTAGAGCAATTGAAAGGGAAAAAGGTATTGGTAGTGAATACCGCTTCACAATGTGGATTAACACCTCAATACGAAGTTTTAGAGAAAGTATATCAAGAGAATAAAGAAAAGGGGTTTACCATCATTGGATTTCCTGCCAATAATTTTGGTGAACAGGAACCTGGATCCAATCAAGAAATCGTGAGCTTTTGCAATAAGAATTATGGAGTTAGTTTTCAAATGATGTCTAAAATCTCTGTGAAAGGGGAGGACCAACACCCTTTGTACAAATGGCTAACGAATAAGGAATTGAACAAGGTAAAGGATGCTCCAGTTGTTTGGAATTTTCAAAAGTTTCTGATAGATGAAGACGGATATTTTGTTGATGTTCTTGGACCAAAAGAGAGCCCAGACAATGAAGTAATATTAAATTGGATCAATGACAAAAATTAAACTGGACATATTGGCCATCGGCGTTCATCCTGATGATGTAGAGTTGAGCTGCGCTGGTACTTTGTTGGCGGCAAAAGCCCAAGGAAAGAAAATAGGTGTTTTGGATCTAAGTCAAGGAGAATTAGGCACAAGGGGATCTGGACCATTGCGATTAATAGAAGCGGAGAAGTCGGCAGAAATTCTCGGTCTTTCTTGCAGAGAAAACCTAGGAATGAAGGATGCTTTCTTTAAAAATGACGAAGAACATGTTCGTGCAATTGTTGAAGTAATTAGGGCTTATCAACCCAATATCGTTTTGGCCAATGCCATAGTGGATAGGCATCCAGATCATGGGCGAGCCGCAAAATTGATTGCAGATGCCTGTTTCTATAGTGGATTAAGAAAAATTGAAACTGCAAGAGATGGGATAAATCAAGAGGCATGGCGACCAAAAGCTGTCTACCATTATATTCAAGATCGCTTTATCATTCCTGATTTTGTGGTAGATTGCACTGCTCATGTAGATCAAAAAATTGAGGCCATCAAAGCATTCTCTTCTCAGTTTTTTGATCCTAAATCTGATGAACCAAGTTCTCCAATTGCAACAGAAAATTTCTTTGATTATATAAAAGGAAGAATGGCCGATATGGGTAGATACATCGAGGTAGACTACGCTGAAGGTTTTAGCTTCTCTAGACCTGTTGGGCTTAATGATTTAAACGATCTAGTTTAAAATCTTTGATTTAGACAATAGGCGCCTGAAAAGCAGCCAATCTGATTTTTGTGGGAGAAATAATTTTGCATTTATTCCATTGGTCTTTGTCATGTTGTAAAACAAAAACAAAAACATGCTAAGAAATGCAAGACTTGCACTCAAGGCTGCACCTATGGCACCATAAATGGGAATTAGAATAGAAGCGGAAATTAAGGTGATTAAAAGTCCAAGAAATGAAGAAATCGTATTTTTCTTCTGTTTCCCTGTCCCAGAAAAATAATGGCTCAAAATGATTTCTGCTGAAAGAGCAACAATTCCCAATGAAAGGGCAAATATTGTGGGCCGAACGCCTTCAAATCCTTCACCTAAAACCAAAATAAAAACCGAAGAAGGAATGCAAATCAAGAACAGAGTTCCAAGTCCAGTAATAAGGATGGAGAATTTCATAAACAATATGCTAACCCGTTGAGCATAAGCTTCATTCTGACGTGCAGATATTCTTGAATATTGAACTGTTGAAATGCTTTTAGCGGGCAACAGGAGGGCTTCTGATAATTGAACGCCTGAAGCATAAATTCCAATGGCTGCTCTTCCTGAATACGCATCTAATATGTAATAGGCAATTCTGTAATTCAACAATTGAAAAATGTTGGAAGATTGAATGTAAATGCCGTATTGAATGGACTCTTTAAAATCGTTCCAAAAGGCTTTCGATTCGAATTCTTTTAAATGTTGAAAGGAAGAAAAAATGGACAATATCCAAACTAATGAATAGGCAATGAACAAGCCGTAAATAAATGCCTCTACTTCAATGTAATCCATTATGAAATAGGCTATGATTACGGTAGAGAATCCAAGCGCAGATTGAATCAGCGACAAATTATTGTAGGTCTTAATCTTCTGTTCTCCCAGCATTAAGTTAAAATGAACCACCACCAATGATTGCAATAGTGATAGCGCATAAATGTGAAATTCAAACTCTTCAGGAAAGAAGGAAAATACTTGTTGAATCAGCCAAACAATAGCAATACTGATAAAAGACCAAATGTATCCTAAGATCAAGAGATTGGTTTTAGACTTGCGACTAAAAAAGTAAATGATACTAGTATTGAAAAGATTGCTGAAAAGTAGCACTATAGTAATGCTCAATACAATTAAACCTATAGTTCCTAATCCTTCTGGTCCAAGAAATCTTGCATTTAAGATCAACATGCCAAAGCTTATTATTGCAATGATTAGTCGGTTAGCGATGGTATTGATTACGTTTTTTACCATGGAATGAATTTCCGGAATTTCCTTTTTAATTGACTCCAAAACGAAGCAAAGATAAATACTTGCTTCTTCCCATCGATTAAAATATGATGGCCTTGGATCGAAAAGGTATGCAAAGCTGTAGGATAATCGGAGTCCATTTCTTGGAAAACCTCTGATAAGCATTCTTCACGAAAATCTTCCTTGTTTAAAACTTGAATGTGATTCAATTTGATGGATCCTCCATAGGTTATACTAGAATTTTGAGAAGGCCTAATTAACCTGTTTTTTTCATCGAGATATAGTGTTCCACCTGGTCGTGCAGAGGAAATGTCTATTTTAATCGGGTTCATTGGGTGTGGATTGTAATTCCCTTCCAAACTATCAGAATAAAATAAGAATAGCTGTTCATTTGAGGATTCAATAGGTGTGCAGAATAACCACCACAAATCATTGTGTTTAACTAAAGTTGGATCTACCCAAGAGCCTTTTAGCAAGGTCTGTTTTTTAATAAGGTCTTTGTCAATAATTTCATACAAACTCAATTCCTTGTTTTGATGTTCTTCGGGTAAAATGTAATTCTTGCCGCCATTTTCAATTGCAAAAGGGTAGGAGAGGTGAGTCAACTTTTTAATTGCATTAGACACATTAGCCCAGCCACCATTGTAATTGATGGAAGATATTTTTCCTTTCAAATTTTTGTAATCGTATTCCTCAAAATATACGGTCTTTTCTTTAGGATGAAAAAATGGATCGGCATAGTAAATACCTCTTTTTGCTATAGGAGCCCAATCAATGTTTTTTATGTTCTTTAATGGCAGTTCTTGATCTTCAAGCACGGCAATTCCAATGTTCCAAATTTCAGATTGAAACAATTGCTTATAGTGAAACTTGACTTTTCTGTACAGCATTTTTAGGAAAAACAAGAGAACTATTCTGTTCTTAGGCATCCGATACAATTTCCCCAATTCACTCATTGGAACTTGTTCCTTTATATAATTGGAATTGGATTGAATGGCCTTTGCCACCCATCGTGGAAAATCAGCACCTGTATTAAATATTCTAGATTGATGTCCCCAATAATCGTGTTTGAATACGGCTAAATTCCCTTCTCTTAAAATGATCCCACCATCCAATTTTTCATTCAATTGTTGAAGAATCAATCCCTGGCTATTTTTATCTAGATAGTATTCCCAAAAACCTGGAGGACCGCCTCTAAATTCTCTTGGGTTTCCATGGTGAAAAGACCATATTCCATGTTTAGGGATACTCAGTATTTTTCCTTTTAATATTCCAAAACCAAATCGAAGGATTACATCTAATTGCTCACTTTCTATTATTGATAAAGCCTCCTGAGAAAGTGTTTCACTTTTTTCAGCGCTCAGTTTTAATTGTTGAATTGGGCAATTGGGAAATTCCTTTTTAAAGGAGACGGATTGAAAAGTCTTGTCTTTTCTTAGAATTTTGTCAAGCAATCGATAGGCTAAAGGCCAAGACCTAGAACTGAATTCGGCTTTGCCATTTGGCATGTAAATACCCACCAATTCAGCTAAATTTTCATCAAGCAACCTATTGATTGCATCCAATTGCCAATTCTTTATCCAATCAGAATCAATAAAAATACCGAGCCTAAGCCTAGTCTTCATTTTTCTCGATTATTGATAAATACAATTGATAAAATTGATTGCCAACAGTTTCTTGTCCAAATTCTTCAATTGCAAGTTTGCTGATGGAGTTTTCATTATAATCTTGATGATTAGAAATTAAGCTTTTTAATTGTTCACAAAAGTCTGCTTCGTCTAGGCACTTGAATACCAAACCAAATTCTGGTCGCATTCTTTCTTTTATTCCTGATAAGTCGGGGACTAACACTGGAGTTCCGCAGCAAAGGGCTTCTGGTATTACACAAGGCTGATTTTCATATTCGCTAAATAGAATTAGAAAGCTAGCGTCTTGCATTGCTTTAGCTATGGTTTCTTTGGGCTTTGACCCATGCCAAGTAATCTGCTGATCAATTTTTAATGCCTTGGCTAATTCCTTGGCAGCATTTAGATCGGCACCTTCGCCATAAGCGTTAAATTCAAATGGATGACTTTTAGTGTCCATTTGAGCCAACAATTTCACAATGCTCAATATTTTCTTCGGTCGCTCCAGCATATTGCCAACGAAAACTATTTTAGTTCCCTGAGATTGCTTTGTTTTTTTAGAAAAAATGCTGGTGTCAACTACATTAGGGATAACAGTATAGTTATTTATTAAACCATGAGACAACATGGCTTCTTTTAATTGTGTTGAAACAGTGTGAACTAAGCTTGCTCTCCTTACGATGAATCTGCTAAAAGCCTTTTTTAAGAATCCTTTGTATTTTCCATTTGCTTCAAGGTATCCCGACCAATGCTCTGTGATTAAAAATGGTATTCCCTTTTTCTTAAGTTGAAGCGCCAACAAGGAGCTTCTTGTCAGGACGTGTACATGACAGATGTCTGGTGCATCTCTTGGGAAAAGCTGCTGGTAGGCCAATTGCTGAGCTTTCCGATAGCGAATAAAACCAATGATTCGATTCAATAAGCCTGAACCTGTATTCGGTTTTTTATAGTATGCCCTTATTTCATTAATTGCTCCAGATTGTTTGAGATCAAATTGATACCGCTCTGATTGATCAAACGAGTGAACAAATAGCACACTCACATTGCAAAATTTAGAAATGGCAATTGCGTGATTTTCAATAAAATTGCCATCGAAGGCATCAATTTTATTTGGATACCATTTAGGAAGGAATAATATATGTGGCGACTTTTCTTTCACAAATTGGGAAGATAAACTTAAAACTAATTCTGCTTATTGTTCAGGATGTTCCTCAGTTTATGAAAGACAAATAAAAAGAGACTAGCTAAAAGTATTTTTATGAATCCTCCCAATAGAAATGGACTGAATCCTGCTTGAAAGGACTCTTCCAAACCATGATACCTCAATAGTCCAAGGCTTCCAAGCAAAAGAATAATTACAGTTCCTAATAATTGCTGTAGGAAAAGAGGAATGAATCCTTTTTCTCCTTTTAAGGCAATTGTTCCAATAACAAGGCTGGCAATGATAAAACCAATAAAGTAGCCAAAGCTGGGCCCAATGAATTGAAGATATCCGCCAGAAAAATCAGAGAATATTGGCAATCCAAGACATCCCAATACTATGTAACTAATAATGCATATCGTTCCCCATTTGTTTTTCAAAAAATGAGCAATGATTAAAACGGCTAATGATTGGCCAGTTATAGGAATTGGACTAATGTCATCAGGCAATTGGATCGCCATCTGGGCGCTTATGCTAATGATTAAAACTCCAAAAACGATTAAGAGGATTTTAGGGATACTTGAGAACATGATATTTTTTAGGATAATAGTAGTCAAAAATTGGCTGTGATGCTAGCCATTCATGCATATCTTGAAAAATAAATTAATTTTACCCTCAATTGATAAACTCAATAAAAAGTCTTTATTTTGCACTCCGAATTTTAGGAGAAAAAACAAGATCATGTCAAAAGTTTGTCAAATTACAGGAAAAAAGGTCATTACAGGAAACAACGTTTCTCACTCTAAGAGAAGAACAAGAAGAACCTTTGAACCAAATTTATTCACTAGAAAGTTTTTTAATTCTGATGATGGAACTTGGGTAACACTTAAAGTTTCTGCAAAAGGAATGAGAATCATCAATAAAAAAGGACTTAGCGCTTCAATGAAAGAAGCAAAAGCTAAAGGATTTTTATAGAAAATATTTTAAGGATAAAAAGTCTCGCATTGCGGGACTTTTTTTTTGCCTTTTTTTTAATGTGATTAAAATCCGAAATTCAGGTCGTGAAAAGAGTAAGTTTTATCCTAGCGTTTTTCTTCTTTAGTTTAAAGGCTCAAGAGTCATTGACTAATTTGAGTCCAATCCTTCAGGCAGATCCTATTCGTTACGAAAAGGATCATTTGTCTGCCGATTTTCATGCCAAGAATAGAGAGCAGCTGAAGGAAATGTTGCCTGATGATGGAGCCGCAATCTTTTTTGCTTCCCTTGAAAGAAATAGATCCAATGATGTGTATTATGAATATCATCAAGACCCTAACTTTTATTACCTGACAGGTGTAATTGAACCAAACTCCATGCTCATTCTTTTTAAGGAAAAACAGCAACTTGATGGTGAATTAGTTGATGAAATTCTCTTTATTCAAAAGAAAAATGAAGCCAATGAGATTTGGAATGGGAGAAGGATGGGTAAGAAGTGGGCCAAGGATAGTTTAAAAGTTCAAATGGTAATGAACAATACTGAATTAGTAGATTTTGATTGGCCAAAAAAGCAAAAAGGAAAAGTGCTCATGGAACTGCCATTTGCAATGGAAAAATCGAATGAAATTTCAACTGAGAGTTTATCGGGAATGGTAGCAGAAATTCAAGAAATAACTAAAAATAAGTCAGCTGAACCGGAGAAAAAAAGTACATTTTTTCAACTTTCAACAATTGGTGCAATCATGGCTGAATTGCGACAATCTAAACAAGATGAAGAATTGGTTCTCATGAAAAAGGCAATCGATATTACCTGTCAGGCTCAAATAAAATTAATGCAAGAGATCAATGGCAACATGACAGAATACCAAACTGAAGCCATTATTGAGTATGAGTTTAAGAAAAATGGGGCAGAATACCCAGGGTTTCCGTCCATTCAAGGGAATGGAGAAAATTCTTGTGTGCTTCATTACACCAGTAACCGTAAGCCATTTAATGGGAAAAGATTATTGGTGAGCGATGTAGGAGCAGAATATCATGGATATACAGCAGATGTCACTAGGACAATTCCCGTAAATGGAAAGTTTAATGAAGAAGAGCGCCTCATCTATCAGTTGGTTTTCCAAGCACAAGCCGCAGGAATAGAAGAGGCAAGAGTCGGCAATTCATTTTGGGCACCCCATCAGGCAGCCTTAAAGATAATTGCAAAGGGATTGGTTAACTTGGGTATTATTGAGAAAGAACAAGACGTAAAAAGGTACTTCATGCATGGTAGCTCACATTATTTGGGTTTGGATGTACATGACCCTGGTTTGTATTCCAATTTGCAAATCAATGAAGTAATTACGGTTGAGCCAGGAATCTATATTAAGGCCGGCTCAGCATGTGATCCTAAATGGTGGAACATAGGTGTTAGAATTGAAGATGATATTTTAATCAGTGAGAAGGGCCCAATTAATTTATCAGATTCGGCACCCCGTTCTATTGAGGAGATAGAAGCCATTATGGGGGGCGAAAAAGAAGAGTAAAACTGAATAAATTAAGGTTTCAAAAAAAAGTGATATTTTTTATTGCTTAAGCCCTTTAATAACACATATTTATTAGTTAAATTTGCCCTCCCATTAAATTAAGTAGAAAATGGCTAAGAAAGGAAATAGAATTCAAGTTATTCTAGAATGTACAGAGCACAAAGGAACTGGAATGCCAGGAACTTCTCGTTACATCACCACAAAGAACAGAAAAAATACTCCAGATAGAATGGAGATTAAGAAATACAACCCGATTTTGAAGAAAATGACGGTGCACAAAGAAATTAAGTAAACTAAGAAAAAATGGCTAAAAAGACAGTTGCATCACTTCAGAAAGGTGCTGGAAAGGCTTACACTAAAGTTATCAAAATGGTGAAGTCAGAGAAATCAGGGTCTTATTCCTTCAAAGAGGAAATCGTTCCAAACGAAACGGTAAAAGATTACTTTGCTAAAAAATAAGTAAAGATTAATGATATTATTGAGGCTTCTTTCTTTTGAGAGAAGCCTTTTTTATTAATTGCTATATGGGTTTATTCAATATATTTTCGAAAGAGAAAAAGCAAGTTCTTGATGAAGGTTTAAGTAAAACGAAGGAGAGCTTCTTCGGTAAGCTTAGTCGAGCCGTTGTAGGGAAATCTAAGGTTGATGACCAAGTATTAGATGATTTAGAGGAAGTCTTAATCAGTTCAGATGTTGGGGTTAATACAACCATAAAAATTATTGAACGCATAGAAAAAAGAGTTGCTGAGGATAAATATGTTTCTACTTCAGAACTGAATGATTTATTAAAAGATGAGATTGTTCAATTATTAGCAGAACGGAATACTGAAGACTTAGAAGAATTTGTAACGCCTTCATCTAATCATCCTCATGTAATTATGGTGGTTGGTGTAAATGGTGTTGGCAAAACCACTACCATAGGTAAGTTAGCTCATCAATTTAAGCAAAAAGGTAAAAATGTAATTTTAGGTGCTTCAGATACCTTTAGAGCTGCAGCCGTAGATCAGCTAATCATTTGGGCTGAGAGAGTAGGCGTACCAATTGTTTCTCAAGGCATGGGTGCAGATCCTGCCTCAGTAGCATTTGATACTTTGCAATCGGCAATATCTCAGAATGCAGATGTAGTCATTATAGATACTGCTGGGCGACTTCATAACAAAGTCAACCTGATGAATGAATTGAATAAGATTAAACGAGTGATGCAGAAATTGATGCCTGATGCGCCACATGAAATCTTATTGGTATTAGATGGTTCCACAGGTCAAAATGCTTTTGAACAAGCCAAACAATTTACAGCAACAACAGATATTAATGCATTGGCCCTCACTAAATTGGACGGAACAGCCAAAGGAGGAGTAGTAATTGGCATTTCAGATCAATTTAAAATTCCTGTAAAATACATCGGTGTAGGGGAAGGAATAGATCACCTTCAAGTATTTAACCGCAAGGAATTTGTAGACAGTTTATTCAAGTCATAGGATGAAAACGAAAACACTTAAAAAGAACAAAGTCAATGTAGTTACATTAGGCTGTTCAAAAAACATTTTCGATTCAGAATTGATGATGGGGCAATTAAAGGCCAATCAATTTGAAGTAGAGCATGAAAGTAAATCCGATGATGCTTCAATCGTAATCATCAATACTTGTGGTTTTATAGAAGACGCCAAACAGGAATCAATTGATACCATACTCCAATATGCCGATGCTAAATCAGCTGGCTTGGTTGAAAAGGTTTATGTGACCGGCTGCTTGTCTGAGCGATATGGCGACGATCTGAAAAAAGAGATAAAAGCTGTTGATGCTTTTTTTGGAACAAGAGAATTGCCTAGGCTACTTAAGACTTTGAAAGCAGATTATAAGAAAGAATTGGTAGGAGAGCGTTTATTAACCACTCCAAACCATTATGCTTATTTCAAAATTGCAGAAGGCTGCGATAGACCATGTTCTTTCTGTGCTATTCCCTTAATGAGAGGAAAACACAAAAGCACCCCAATTGAAGAATTGGTGCTTCACGCTAATCAATTGGCTGCTAAAGGAACCAAAGAATTAATCCTTATTGCTCAAGATCTAACGTATTATGGTCTTGATATATACGGAGAACGAAAACTAGCATCTTTATTAGAAGAGCTGGCACAAGTTGATGGAATAGAATGGATCCGTTTGCATTATGCATTTCCTTCAGGGTTTCCAATGGATGTGCTAGATGTAATGAAACGTTACGATAAAATCTGCAATTACCTAGACATTCCTTTACAGCACATTTCTGATTCCATGCTTAAGTCCATGCGAAGAGGAACCAATAGTAAAAAGACAAGAAATCTGATTTCAGAATTTAGAGAGCGCTTTCCTGAAATGGCGATAAGAACCACTTTGATTGCTGGTTACCCTGGTGAGACGGAAGAAGATTTTCAAGAGATGTTAGATTGGGTAAGAACCACACGCTTTGATCGTCTTGGAATCTTCACTTATTCTCACGAAGAGAATACACATGCATATTCTTTAGTTGATGATGTGCCTGAAGAAGTGAAGCAAGAAAGAGCCAATCAAGTTATGGAAGTGCAGACGCAGATTTCATTAGAGCTGAATGAATTAAAAATTGGACAGGAATTTCTAGTCTTATTCGATAGAATAGAAAATGATACTCTTATCGGCAGAACTGCGTATGATTCCCCTGAAGTGGACAATGAAGTGATTGTTCCATTAGTAGATGGAATAAAAATTGGAGATTTTGCCAAAGTAAAAATCCATTCAGCAGAACATTTTGATCTTTTTGGCGAAATTGTAAGCCAATAATGAAGCAGGAATCAATTTCTTTTCAATCCACTAATTCTTTTTCAAAGATTGTTCTGGATTACTTGTCAAACGAGCCTAAATTAGAATCGTTCTTCAATCGAAAACCAGATTTAGAGAGCTTTAGTAATCAAATTCTTGAAAAGAAGTTTTCAATTGAATCCAGAAAGGTGCTTGTAAGCGCTTTAAAGAAACAGTATGAAAATGCTGGAATCAAGTGGTCCAAAGACCTTGAACTAAACCAATCCTTAGAACATTTATCTGCAAACAATTCATTTACTGTTTGCACAGGTCATCAATTGAATTTATTCACAGGCCCAGTTTATTTCATTTATAAAATTGTAAGTGCTATCAAATTAGCCATGCAACTGAAAGAGGAGCATTCAGATCAATACTTTGTTCCTGTTTATTGGATGGCAACTGAAGATCATGATTTTGAAGAAATCAAATATTTCATGCTCCATGGAAAAAAGTACTCTTGGGACAGTGACCAGGAAGGGGCTGTTGGAAGGATGAATACCAGCGGATTAGAGCAAATTCTAAGTGAATTAGAAGAGCAGCTTCCAAACTTTTCTGGAAATGCCAATTCATTAATCGAGAGATTTAAAAAGGCATATTGCAATTCTCATAGCCTTGCAATTGCAACTCGAATTTTGGTTCATGACTTATTTCCTAATTCAGGATTGGTAATTATAGATGGTGATGACATTGATTTAAAGCGTCGATTTGCACCAATAATGCAAAAAGAAATTGAGGAGAAGATTACAGAAAGCACCATCTTGGTCAGCAATTCTAAATTAGAGAAGCTTTCATACAAAATTCAGGTAAACCCTAGAGACATCAATCTTTTCTATTTACAAAATCAGAGCAGAAAGCGCCTGACTTTTAAAGGAAACAAGATTGTGGAAGAGGAGGGATTAAAGGAATGGTCGGAAAAAGAACTGCTTGAAGAAATCAATGAATTTCCTGAACGTTTTAGCCCTAATGTTCTGCTTCGCCCCGTGTATCAAGAAAGTATCCTTCCTAATTTGGCTTATATCGGCGGAGGAGGAGAATTGGCTTATTGGCTGCAATTGAAAGAGCTGTTTTCAAAGTTTAATCTTGCATTTCCAATATTGTTGTTGAGAAATTCTGCTTTGTTTTTTGAATCATCGGCAATTAAGGCACAAGAGAAATTAAAGATCTCCAATGAAGAGCTATTCATGGAATTGGATCAATTGAAGAAGAAGCACGTGCTTAGCAATTCAAGCAAGGATTTAGAATTAACAGGGATTAAGAAGACCATTCATGAAGAAATGAAAGGACTTATTGGTGTTTCGAACAAAATCGACAAAAGTTTGAATGATCATGTTGCTGCCATTGCCCAAGGATTCGAAAATAAGTTAGATGCCTTGTCGAAGCAATTCATTAGAAGAGAAAAGAAGAATCAAGACTTATCAATGAAAATGCTAGATGAGTTAAAAGAAAATCTTTTTCCGAAATCAAATCTACAAGAACGTAGCATAAATTTTAGTCAGCTTTATCTCATTTACGGTGAAGACTTGGTAAATATATTATTGAAACATTTTTCTTTACCTGCAAAGGAGTTTAGCCTTTTTAAGGCATAAAAAAACCGCTTAATAGCGGTCCTTTATAATTTTTATTCCTCGTCATCATCGTCGGTTTCTTCATCACTCCTAAAAGTTTTAAAGATGGTTTCAGATTCTTTCTGTCGGTCTTCTTTGTCAATTATTTCTTCTTCATTCAGGTACTCTTTCATTTTCTCTTTTAAAGTAAGAGCCTCTGAAACATCTGCAGGAGTTGGTTTGAATTTATAGGCAGCAAAGTATTTGTCATATTCTCCGCTTTTTATGATCATGGCATATTCCTCAAGAGCATCTACCATGGTTTGTCTAGAAGGCTCATCTGGTTTATATTCAGCATTAATGCTATCCATTGCAAAAAGGATGCTTTTAATTCCTTCACCCATGTTTCTTGATTTAATTTCATAAACCCCTTTCATTAGCCAAACTGCATAATCGTCTGGATCAAACTTTACAATTTTACCGAGGTAGTAGGCCGCCTTTCTAGGATTTTTATTGTCGTAATAAATCTCTGAAACCGTGATAACAGAATCCTTTAATTTTCCTAAATACTCTTGAGCTTCTTCAAAAACAGCATAGTTTTCAGCTGGTTTGTTTTTGTATTTGTTAAGCTTATAAGCCGCTTTCAAAGATTCTTTTAATGCGTTTGGATAATCTTCTTGTAATTCAGGAAGTTTTGCAATTTCGAAGTAAGATTGAGAAAGGTAGTAATAGGCCCAAGCATTTTTTCGATATTCTGGATCAGAAATAAGTTTAAAAGATTTGGCTGCTGCGTCTTCAAATTTAGAATCTACCATTAAAAAGGTAATCTTGTTGATCTTTTTATCTTCTGGTTGCGCATTTGCAATGCTAAAAATAAAAAGTAGTCCAAGTATTAAGCTGATTCTTTTCATAATTTGTTCTTTTGATTCGTATAGTTACTGATATTCAGCGAAATTACAAAATCCATACCACGAAGCTTGATTAATCTCCTACTTTTGAAAAATGGAAAAAAGAATTCAGCAAGAGAAAAAGGAGGGAGGAACTCTATTTACTATTTCAGCATACAAAGACACTGCAAAACAAAAGTTTTTTACTGTTTGGTTAGGAGCTTGGACACTTTGTGGTTTGGCAATCATTTCTCAATTGTTTACAGAGCCAGAAGAAAATTTAAAGATGATGTTATTCATATTTACAGCCTTCTGGTTTTATTTTGAGTTTAGGGCCATTAAAACTTTTCGTTGGAGGAGAAATGGAGCAGAGCTGATTTTTATCAATGAGAATGAAATCCGATACGGGCGGACTTTTAATGGAAGAGGTGTTCTTAAACCATTTGGCTTAAATCGAGTAAACCCAGTGAGACCAGTAGAACAGCCAAGTGACAATTTTGTTAGTCAGTTTGCAGGCTCTTATTGGGTAATTGCTGGAGAACAATTGGCCTTCAGTGCGGGAAATAAAATGATTTATTTTGGACTGCGATTGAGCAAAAAAGAAACTAAACATTTGATGGATCAAATCAATAAACTAATTAAAGCGGGAAATACTGAAGATTAAAGGCATTTCCTGAAACAGCAGTTAATTGATGCCCTTCTTTTTCCTCACTAATTATCATTTCTCTGCTTTCAGGTAACTCAAAGACTTCTTTTATGTTTCTAATTGCACCAATGGGAACATCCAACTGGTGACATCTTTCCAAAAACTCATTTTGCTCTTGCTTTTCAATGGCTGATTTTAAAAACTCGTTCAAGGTCTCTCTTTCATTTACACGGTTCTGATTTGAATCAAATAGATGCACCGGTATTATATCATTAATTCTCAAAATTTCACATAAACGTCTGAACTGACGATCATTGCCTATAGCTAAGACAACACGTTTCCCATCTTTGCAGGTGTATTGCTCACCGTAGGGAGCAATATTAGGATGTAACGCTCCTAAGGCTTTAGGTATTTCCTGGGCGAAAAGCCAATTGTTTGCTTGGTTGCTTAAGCAAGCCAAAGCAGATTCAAACAAACTCACTTTAACATGAAAAGCACCAGTTTTCTTCTGTTGTTGAAGAAGAGCAAGAAGAATTCCTTCTTTTAATTGATGGCCAGCAAATTGATCGATAAATGCCAAAGGCAACTTGAATAATTCTTGTTCTTTGCTACCATTGATACTCAAAAGACCTGCTTCAGCTTGAAGTACCATGTCGTAGGCGCTTCTTATCTCATTTTTGTAGCCAACAATTTCACCATAGATCAGGCTCGGATTTAGAGCAATTAGATCTTCCATTTCCAAATGGAACTTCTTAGCATCTCCAGGTTTGAAGTTGCTTATAACCAGATCGGCATTTTTTAGTTCTGATTGAATAAGTTTAAAATCGTCAGCATCACTTAAGTCGAGAAAAAGGCTTTTTTTTCCCCAATTTACTGAAGCATAATAAGCAGAGTAAGGATGTTTTTTATCCTCAGATGGTAATTTCCATGTTCTCGTGACATCACCTTTGCTTTTTTTGTTCTCAACTTTAATTACCTGAGCTCCTAATTCTGCAAAGAAAAAGCCAACCGAGGGTCCAGCTAGAACACTTGCAAGTTCAATTACTTTAAAGTCTTTAAAAAGCATTTTATCCATTAAACGAAATTGTTTTTTTGGTGAATACGAAGATATGCAACTCCTACAGTATTGTCTCTACTACGTTTAAAAAACTGATATTCGTAACATGGAAGCAGTAAATATTGAAAATGAAATGAAAGAAAAGGTAGGGCAATTGTATTCCTCATTTAATGAGTGTGATCTTGAAGGAATGCTTTCTGTTTATCATGAAGAAGCAAAATTTTTTGACCCAGTCTTTGGCAATTTAAATCGTAAAGAAATTGAGGGCATGTGGGGAATGCTTTTATCGCGACAGAGTCCTGATGCCTTAGCAATAGAATACGGTGATATAAAAATAGATGGGGATGTGGCATTGGTTGAATGGCAGGCTAAATATGAGTTTTCTAAAACCAAAAGAAAAGTTCACAATAGAATCAATGCTCAATTGCACTTTAAAGATGGTTTAATTATTAATCATAAAGATGATTTTAATCTTCATAAATGGGCCGGACAAGCATTAGGGTGGAAAGGTATATTTTTTGGAGGATTTTCATTTTTTAAAAAGGGGATAAAAAAGCAGTCGAAAAGCTTATTAAATTCTTACCTAAAAAAGCAATAGAAATTTAGATTGAATAGGGAAATAGAAAAACCCTTTTATTATATTTGCCCTCCTTTTCGGAGGATACATGGTGGTTGTAGTTCAGTTGGTTAGAACGCCTGATTGTGGTTCAGGAGGTCGTGGGTTCGAATCCCATCTTCCACCCATTAAAAATGAAGATCAGATTTTATTCTGGTCTTTTTTTTGTGTCAAATTTTCATGAAGCTCGCTTCAATGAAAATTTGACACAAAAAAAAACAGAATCAGCGTGAGCTGGTTCATTTTTGATGAAGTTCCCCCCTAAAGGGATGCCCGGAGGGAATCCCTGCCTCGCTTCAATGAAAATTTGACACAAAAAAAAACAGAATCAGCGTGAGCTGGTTCATTTTTGATGAAGTAAAATAGGATTCTGGAGAGGACTCAGGGAAACCAACGGACTAATTTTTAGATAACTCAATTAGCATTCTAGCAAGCATTTTTGTATTATTATATACGATTTAATGGATTTACTCGCTAGCATGAAAACCAACTTCATTTTAACTCTTTTACTTTTTACGATTTGTTTATCCTCAATAGGGCAAGAAAAGACCTATACTTTCAAGGGAATAGTGTATGCCTATAATGCTCCATTAAAAGAGGCGATTGTGGAAGTTTATGATGCAGGAGATTTAATTTATGAATCTACTACAAAAGGGAATGGAAAGTTTGAATTTGATTTACAGTCGGAAAGAGAATTCATGGTTGAGATTTCTAAGGAGGACATGCGGCTAAAAACCATTTGGATCAACACCAAAAGGACTCAAAATATAAAATCTAAGATTCCTGCATTTGGTTTTGATGTCTATCTGAAAAAGGAAAAGATTACTCCTTATGATGAGCTCTCAGAAATTCCTGTCACGCTAATCAAATACCATCCAAATAAAAAGGAATTTTACATGGACAAGACCTATGAAAATGCTTTAAAAAATAAGAAAAAGCACATTAAGGAGAATGATATCCTGGTGCGATAAATTGAATAAATTAAACCAAAAATAATATTGATTTACTGCGTTCATTACTACTAAGAAAAATCACCCGTAGAACTAAGAATACTTAATTTTACTTTTATTATGAATGAAACTAATACTTGCTTTATAGAGCAATTGCCTAGTGGGATTATCCGGGTGGAAACTAAAGAAAATTTAAAAATTACAGCGGAAGATTTTTTAGAGAATCAAACGGTTTTTGAGAGCATTTTAAAGGGTGAAAAGGGAGCATTCCTTTTGGTGTTTGCCGCAGGTGGAAAAAATTCCTTTAAAGCCATGGAAATGTATAATTCTCCAGAAAGGAATGCAATGAAAAAAGCAGAAGCATTTGTGTTAAAAAATGAGGAACACTTTGCTCAAGCAAGTTTTTTCCTAAACCATTTTGAACCGAAGCATCCAGCGAAAATATTTAATAATGAAGAGGACGCAAAGTACTGGTTAAGCATCTATTAAGGAAAACATCAGAATTCAATAAAATTAAAAGAATGAAATCTATATTTTCAGTTCTACTTACCCTCATCGCCCTAAGTGCAATGTGCCAAGTGGATGACAATTTTAGTCAAAACAACAACAAACAAGATATGCGGGCTCACATTGCATTGCGATTTGGAGCATCACTCCCTCAGGGAGATTTTAAAAGTACCTCTTTCGCAGAGCCTAAGGCAGGATTTGCCAAAACTGGCATAAGTGCTGGAGTTCAACTCATCGTTCCAGCAACTCAAGGACTTGGGTTTACGATTGATTATTATGGGGCGAGTCATAAATTAGATGTAGTGGCATTTGAAAATGTGATATATAGCAATTTACCTGGATTGATATGGGAAGCTGAATCTAATGGTAGATATGATAATAAAAACTTGATGTTTGGTATTCACTTAAGCGCTGGAGAGGATGTCAAATTTTTCTTTAACCCTGAGATGGGATTAAGCTGGTTGAACATGCCTTCAATTAAACTGACTGGAATGAATTTCTCTAGCAAGCAATCAGCAAGTACCTTACAAACATTTCAAAGGAGTAGAGTGTTTGCCTATAGTTTAGGAGCTGGATTTAGCTTAAATGTTTCTCCCAATACCGTTTTCTTTGGAGAAGGTAGATACGTGGTTGCAGATCATGAATTGGAAACAAATATTCGATTAACAAATCCTAATGGATCTGTAGATAATTTTGGCGGTCTAGATCAACCAATTGACTACAGAGCAATCAACGTCACCATTGGTTTTGCATTTAAAGTGGATTTGAGAGGGAACTAAAAAAAAGCCCGTCACACCTCGAGAGAGGGTAACGGGCTCCAACCAAACCAAACCAAAATATCACCTATTTTGATCTGCCACAAAAGTAAAAACATTTTTTGGAATGAGTGTATTTTTTAGCCAAAATATTGGCCAAATTTTACATTTTTTCAATAATTAAAAGAGAGAAGACTAATATTCTTCTTCAATCAGCCACAAAGCCTCTTCAAGTTCACCTTTTGCTTTATTGTCCTTTTTCTCGTCGGCAAGTTTAATCCCGAAAGAATAGATGGATCTGGCTTTATTCAACTTGTCTAAAGATTCATACAACTGTCCTAGCTTGTAATAGGCGCCAAGGTAATTGGGGTCGTTTTGAGTGAGGCCTTCAATCAACTCGATGGCTTTTTTGATTTCACCTGTCTTTTCATGCTCTAAGGCGAGTGCATAGGTCAGAAAACTGTCACTAGGATCAGTTTTAAGCATTTTTTTTATTTCATCAATTCGGTTCGCCATCTTTTTCTATGCTCTTGCGAATATACGCTATTACTTCTAAACTTTCAGTTGGTTTAAACCAATGTATGGCCTCATTTTTCTTAAACCATGTTAATTGACGCTTCGCGTATCGCCTACTGTTTACTTTTATTTTTTCAATAGCAAAATCTAAACTCCATTCTCCTTTGAAATAATTAAACAATTCTTTGTAACCGACAGTTTTTAATGCATTCTGCCCTTCAAAGCTCAATAGGCTTTTAGCTTCACTTTCTAGGCCCTCTTCCATCATTTTGTCGACGCGCTGGTTAATTCTTTCATACAATTGAGGCCTAGGCATCTCTAATCCAATGAATAAACAATTAAAAGAACGCGATTTACCTTTTCCTGTTCTATTTTCTGACAGGGGTTTACCACTTAATTTAACCAATTCTATCGCCCGCATGATTCGTTTGTGGTTTTGAGCATCAATTGTTTCTAGCGCTTCTGGGTCTAAGTCATTTAAAACTTCTTGGATCGCTTTTAGACCCTTGGTTTCCAGAATTTCATTTAATTCTTTTCTTAAGTGATGATCTTTACTCGGCAGTCCTTTGTCCAAGCCTATGCAAATGGCATCTATGTATAAGCCTGAACCTCCACAGAGGATAGCGAGGTTTTTTTCTTCAAAGTACTTATCCAATTGAGGAATTAATTCGGCTTCAAAGTCACTGACATCATAAGGTTCATGGATGGATTTATGTCCAATGAAATGGTGGGTGGCTTCCATCAATTCATCCTGCTTGGGTTTTGCAGTTCCAATTGACATCTCATGATAAAACTGCCTAGAATCAGAGGAAAATATTGGAGCATTAAACTCTTTTGCTAAAGCAATTGCCAGGGAGGTTTTCCCAACTGCAGTAGGTCCACAGACCACCAATAGCGTTTTTTGCTTCACCCTATAAAAATTCTTCGTAGTCGTCTAATGATTCAAATTGATCCGATTCTAAATAATCATCTTCCTCATCCAAATCATCGCTAAATTCATCGCCAAGAATTGCGTCCATCAAAATACCTTCTGCATTTGAACCATCCAATTGTTCTTTTTGCTGGAATTCAATTGTTCCCAATTCACCAACTACCTTGGCTGAAAGACTGGCATCTCCTTCCACAACTGAGAGGCACTCAATGTGGAATTTAAATTCCATTAGGTAATCGTAAGTGTATTCCAATTGATCTTCGGCCTGTATTATAACATCTCCCAATACAACTTCACTCATCGTTTTGGCATCTTTCTCAATTCCTAAATCAGTGAGGGCAATTTCAGAAGTGCTATTCAACAAATCATCCAATTCATAAAATGAGGCCATTTGACTGCCGTCAAATCCGAAAGAATCTACAATTGCGGAATGAAATGCTTCTAAACTATTATCTATTCCAATTTCAAAATCTTTAAAAATGGGCTGATCGCTAAGGTAAAGTACCTTTAATTTTAGAATGCTCATAAGTGTATGGGTTTTGCTTCCAATCCGTGCGACTTGGCAATTTGAATTAAATAGTCTTTAACTTCTTCTGGATTGTTCTGAATTTCTCCTTCCAAAATGGCTTCTCGTATGCTTGTTTTAAGCATTCCTACTAGCTTAGAAGGTTTTAGGTCAAACATTTCCATTATTTCTTCACCACCAATTGGAGGTTGCCAATTTCTCAATTGATCTTTGGCCTCAACTTCTTTTAATTTTTCTTCTACTAGTAAAAAATTCTGCTGATAGCGCCTTTGACGCTTAGAATTCTTGGTAGTGATATCGGCATGGCACAATTTCATTAAATCATCAATGTCTTCACCTGCCTCAAACAAAAGTCTACGGATGGCTGAATCAGTGACCGTTTCTTTGACCAATGCGATTGGCCTCAAATGAAGGCGAACCAATTTTTCCACATATTTCATTTGATGGTCCAATGGCAGTTTTAATCGCTTAAAGATTCCAGTCACCATTCTTGCACCTCGGTCCTCATGACCGTGAAATGTCCAACCATGCTTGGGCTCAAATCGTTTAGTTGCAGGTTTTGCAATGTCGTGTAAAATTGCAGCCCACCTTAACCAAAGATCATCTGTTTTTTCCGAAATATTATCCAAAACAGTAAGCGTATGATAGAAGTTGTCTTTATGACTCAAGCCATTTTTTGTTTCAACCCCATATAAATTTGCCATTTCAGGAAAAATAATTTCCAATAAACCGCAATTAAAAAGCAATTTGAATCCAACACTTGGCTTGGGTGATAAAATGATTTTATTCAATTCATCACTTATTCTTTCTTTTGAAATGATATTGATCCTATCCTTTTCAAGGCTCAGAGCTTCTTTAGTGGAGTCTTCAATTTCAAAATTCAACTGACTAGCAAAACGAATTGCCCTCATCATTCTTAATGGATCATCAGAAAAAGTTTCACTAGGGGAGAGAGGAGTTCGAATGATTCCTTTTCCTAAATCTTCCATTCCATTAAATGGATCTAACATTTCTCCAAAGCTTTCATTGTTTAAAGAATAAGCCATTGCATTGATACTAAAATCTCTTCGGTTCTGATCGTCTTGTAAACTCCCCTCTTCAACCACCGGATTTCTTGAATCTCTATTGTAAGATTCTTTTCGGGCACCCACAAATTCTACTTCCCAGGCTTGATAGACAAACTGAGCCGTTCCAAAATTTTTAAAGATGCTCACTTTACTGGTTGTCCCTAATAGTGCTGAAACTTTCTTTGCCAATTGAATCCCATCTCCAATGCAAACGATATCGATGTCTTTACTAGACCGCTCCAATTGTATGTCACGAACAAAGCCACCAATTACATAGGCAGAAACGTCTAGCTGCTTAGCTGCTTCAGCAATTGCCTTAAATATTTTATGACCCAATTGTGGAGGGAATTTTTGCATGCTGCAAATTTACATTAATTCGATTAAGCTCGAATTATTTCAACTGATCCATTCAGCTCAATTTTGATGATTTTTGAAGGCTTTCCGCTCATTTTTTCTCCCCATTTTTTAGGCACCTCAAAATCCAATTGAGCAATTAATTCTTCTGCTACATTTTCTCTATTGAATGGTGTTTTTTTTCCACTGATGTTAGCCGAAGTAGACACCATTGGTTTACGATAGGCTTGCAAAAGTTCATAAATAAAACCTTCATTTACTTTCCGAATGGCCACAGTACCATTTTCATGAACCACACGTGGGGCAAGGTAATTCGTAGCTTGCATGATTAAACTTGTTGGTTCTGTCGCTAAGTCGAGAATGTCCCAAGCCACCTCTGGAATTTCTTTTATGGAGTTGTTGATCATCGCATCAGTAGTAACCAACACGATAAAGCTCTTGCTAGGATCTCTTTCTTTAATCTGGAGTATCTTTTCAACAGCTGTATTATTTGTTGCATCACACGAAAGGCCCCAAATGCTATCGGTCGGGCATAAGATTACTCCACCATCTTTTAATATTTCTATGCATTTTCTGATCAGGTCTTTTTTCTCCATGCAACAAAATTAAGGAAGGGAATTGGTAAGGCTTGGATTTCTTAATTTTATATGTCCAGAATGATAAAGATGCCTTTGCGATTATTTTTTGTTTGCCTATTGATTTCATGTTCTCTTTTTGCGCAAGAGCCCGTTGATAGCAATTATGTCTTGGGTACCAGCATCCGAAACGGAGATACCATTCCAATTTTTCACATGGAAACCATTCCAATCTACGGACCTCGACAGTTTAAATCGAAACGAGAGAAGAGAAGGTATGGCCGTTTAAAACGATACGTAGTAAAGGTGTACCCCTATGCAGAAGTGGCTGGCGAAATGTTAGAGTTTTTTGATGATACATTGAGTCAGATAAAAAACGAAGCAAGAAGAAAACGTTATTTAAAGAAAGTGGAAGTTCAATTGAAGGAAGAATTTTCCGGTGAACTAAAGAAATTAACCATCATGCAGGGAATCATTTTGGTGAAACTTATTGATCGGCAAACAGGAAATACCTCCTATGATTTAATCAAACAATTGCGAGGCGGGTTTTCTGCTTTTGTTTGGCAATCTTTAGCAAGGTTGTTTGGTAGCAATTTGAAATTGGAATATGATCCCAATGGCGACGATTACCTCATAGAAGAACTTGTCCAACAAATTGAAAGAGGTGAGATTGCTTACGAAAAACGGGAAAGGAAGTAAAGCTTATTTAAAATTATCCGCTACGATTAATTCCTTGGTACCGTGTGTGTGAGAATAGAAACCTTCACCAGATTTGATGCCCAATTTAGAGGCAGCAACCATATTTACCAAAAGTGGACATGGGGCATATTTCGGGTTGCCAAAACCTTCATGCAAGACTTCTAAAATTGAAAGACAAACATCTAATCCAATGAAATCAGCCAATTGCAACGGACCCATAGGATGAGCCATTCCCAATTTCATTACCGTATCAATTTCCTCAACACCAGCAACTCCTTCAAAAAGCGTATATATGGCCTCATTGATCATTGGCATTAGAATTCTGTTGGCAACAAAACCAGGGTAATCATTAACTTCTACAGGAATCTTCTTCAGTTCCTTAGAAAGATCCATGATTAGTTGAGTTACTTCATCGCTGGTGGCATAACCACGGATGATTTCAACCAATTTCATGATTGGAACTGGATTCATAAAATGCATCCCAATTACTTGGCTAGGACGACTGGTAACTGCTGCAATCTTAGTTATAGAAATGGAAGAAGTATTGGAAGCTAGAATGACATGTGGTTCACAGATCTCATCCATTTGTTTGAAAATAGAGAGTTTCAGATCCATATTTTCTGTAGCTGCTTCTACCACAAGATCAATTCCAGCAAGACCAGATTTCATGTCGGTAAAAGTGTTCAAGCGATCTAAAGTAGCTGTTTTGTCAGCTTCAGAGATTCTCTCTTTACTCACTAATCGGCTTAAATTCTTATCGATGGTTTGCATCGCCTTTTCAAGTGAAGGGGCAGAAATGTCGATTAATGAAACCTCAAATCCATATTGTGCGAAGGTGTGTGCTATCCCATTTCCCATGGTACCTGCACCAATAACTGCTACTTTTTTCATATTCTTTATTTGACTGTCAAAAATAGGAAAGGGCAGAGGAATAAAAAACTATTTACCCGAACCTTTTAAAACGATCATGATGGTATAAATCAAGATCTTGAAATCTACCATTAAGGACATGTTTTCAATGTAAATGATGTCAAACTTTAAACGTTCAACCATTTGATCAACATTCTCTGCATAACCGTATTTTACTTGTCCCCATGAAGTAATTCCTGGTCTTACTTTTAATAGGTGATTGTAGTGAGAGGCTTTCTCAACAATTTTATTGATGAAAAACTGACGTTCAGGTCTAGGGCCAACCAATGACATGTCGCCGATTAAAACATTGTAAAATTGAGGGATTTCATCCAATCTTGTTTTCCGCATGAAACGACCAAAATTGGTAATTCTAGGGTCTCTTTCAGAAGATAGAGCAGGGCCAGCTTTTTCAGCGTCAGTATACATCGATCTATACTTGTGAATCATGAATGGTTTTCCATGGATCCCAATTCGTTCCTGAGAAAAAATGATGGGTCCATTGGAGGTGAATTTTACCAGCAAAGCCACCACAATGTATAATGGACTAAATACAATTAAAGCAAAAAGGGCGGCAAGAATATCAATGACTCGTTTGATCGTTTGCTGCCAAACAGGCATGATCTCGCGATTAATAATAATTAATGGTGCACCAAATATGGAGGTCATTCTTACTGATCCCGACATCAAATCATACATGTCTGGAATCACTTTAATTAGCACATTCAGGCCTTCCAGTTCAGAAATAATGTTCTCTAAACTTTCATGCTCAGAAGATTCAATAGCAATGATGGCCTCTTCCACTTGCTCTCTTTGAATGATGGCCTTCAATTCTTTGGCTTTTCCTAAAAAGGGAAGTTGATCTTCTATCATGTATTTCTCCTTGCGGTTTACACGTACAAAGCCGATGAATTTATTTCCATAAGACTTCTTTTCCTTTTCCATATCGTGGAATAAATCCAAGGCCTTCTGACTAGAACCTATAATAATGGTATTGAAACCTATTTCCCTATTCTGTATGCGATAAACCGTTCTGCTGGTTAAAATAAACCGGAAAAAGTAGGTGAGAATGAAATGAAAAGACAGGATGTATAAATAGGAGAGGTAATAATCTTTGTACGTATTGATTTCATCATCTAAAATGAAAACAAAAAACAAGAGTGTGCAACCCAGTAGAGAAACAGTAATCGTTTGACCTAATTCTTTCAACCTCGATTTACGATACACTGATTTGTAAAAACCAGAAGCAGCATAAAGAACTACCCATGAGCTGGCGATAATAACTAAACTCAGCCAAAATTTCTCATTGTATTCTACAGGAATCTCATATCCAAACTTATTGGGTTCTAAATAGACCTTTCTAAACCGATAAAACAATCCCCAAGCTACTGCTGCAGTAAGGAAATCAAATAAGATGTACTTAAATGTTTGTAATCGAGGTTTCATTAATAATGAATGAGTTTAACATTATCTAAATGAACAGCTCCTCTAGAATCGGTGCCTTTTTGCATGCCAATGGCGATGTTGTAATTGTTTGCAAGCGATAGGGTAGAGAATACATTGGTAAAATCAATGTATACCTTGTTCCAAGTTTCTTTTGGCCTAAGAACGATGACTCCATTTTGCCTGCTGAAATTGTCGGTATATATGCTAATTACCAAATCATGACTGCATTTATAATCCATCTCCATGTAAACAGGTGTGCCAATGGTGGGGATATCTGAAAATGGTGGAGTATAAACTTCAAAGAAAGTTTCATGGAAATCCAATTCTGCTATTCCAGATGCATTGCCCTCATAAACTTGATCAGTTGTATTTCTATCCAAAGTAGTTTGGCTATTGCTGTTCTTAATGAAGTTCACTCCACTTTCAAAATCCTCACCCGACCAAGGATGATCATAAACCGCTATAGTTCTATAAGGTACAACAGGAGTTAAGTTTATTTCTTCTTCGGGGCTAACTACGGTATCTAATTCGAAGAAATCATAGAATGGATAGATTTTTCGATCATTACTCATCCCGCTATTGTTAATTCCTCCTCTAATTTTTATGTTGATTGCTCCAGTCTTTTGAATTGGAATGATGGTAGGCAATTCGAATGAGCCAATGAGTTGATCATTAACAAATACCCAAGCATCTGTAATGTTATCTCTGAAACTCCCTTGAACAGTGGCTGTTTGTTTAACATTGATGTTTTCAATTTTTAAAAAAGCGGGGACAGGTGCCACAAGGTCATCTTGCTTACACGAGAAAAGCAAACACAATAGTGCAATTATGCCAATAGAAATGTGTTTCATACAGTTTGATAGTGCCACGTGCAACGTTGGCAAAGGTATCATTATTGCACCGAACTGGAATTTTCTTGAATAATATCTAATTTCTCTATTATTCTATGTGCCACATCCAAGGCATTATAGCCATCATGAATACTTACAGGAGGAGTTTCATCATTTTCAATTGCTTGCTGGAAAGCAATTAATTCTTCTTTTATTGCATTGTTAGAGTTTACTTCAGGCTTCTCGAAGTAAATTTCTTTTTGTCCTTTTCCTTCTCCTAAATCAATGACTACTGATAAAGGGTCTGGTTCTCCTTCAACGGTGCTTAACCTTACTACTTCAGATTCTTTTTCTAAGAAATCGATGGAGATGTAGGCATCTTTCTGAAAAATTCTTGTTTTTCTCATGTTTTTCAAAGAGATTCTGCTTGCTGTTAAGTTGGCAACACAACCATTATCAAATTCTATTCTTGCATTGGCAATGTCTGGGTTGTCAGAAACCACTGCAACACCAGATGCACTAATTCTTCTAACATTACTTTTTACTAGGCTTAGGATAATGTCTAAATCGTGTATCATCAAATCTAAGACAACTGAAACATCAGTTCCTCTCGGATTGAATTGGGCCAAGCGATGAGCTTCAATGAACATGGGATTGTTGACGATTCCCTGGCTTGCAATGAATGCTGGATTGAATCGCTCAACATGTCCCACTTGCACTTTAACATTGGCTTCTTCAGCTAATTGGATCAATTGTCTAGCTTCATCTACCGTATTGGTGATTGGTTTTTCAATAAAGATGTGTTTCGATTGTCTTAAGGATTTTACAGCACAATCAAAATGCGATAAGGTAGGGGTAACTATGTCAACAGCATCTACTGCATCAATCAACTCATCAATGCTTGAGAAATATGGAATGTCAAATTCTTTAGCCACCAACTCTGCTTGTTCTTCATTAGGATCATAAAAACCCAACAATTCAAACTCTTTTATTTCCTTTATTAAGCGAATGTGAATCTTCCCAAGATGGCCTGCTCCAAGTACACCAATTTTTAACATAGTCTAAATTTTTAACAAAGTAAGTTAATCGTCAATAACACTTGATAAAAAATATGGTGGATTGTCAACAATTCAATCTTGAAAAGCAAATGGAAGAAAGTTTAGAATAAAGGATTAATTTAATTTCATTTGAAGTCTGGATGGATACATACAAACACAAAGGTTTAAGAAAGAAGCTGATTGCTGTTTTGCAAGAGAAAGGAATACAATCTGCTAAAGTATTGGCAGCAATTGATGCCATTCCTAGGCATCTATTTATGGACAATGCCTTTGTGAACTTTGCGTATCAAGATAAAGCATTCCCAATTGGTTCTGACCAAACCATTTCCCAGCCTTTTACCGTGGCCTTTCAATCTGAGTTATTGAATGTAAATCCTAAGGATAAGGTCTTGGAAATAGGAACAGGTAGCGGTTATCAAACTTGCGTCTTGGTAGAGCTAGGGGCAAAGGTGTTCAGCATTGAAAGACATCGTTCATTGCATAGGAATTCAAAAGCCTTATTGGAAAGATTGAATTATCAAGCAAAGGTATTCTTTGGTGATGGTTATAAAGGATTGCCTACTTATGCTCCTTTTGATAAAATCATCATTACTGCAGCCGCACCATACATACCCGAAGATTTAAAGTCGCAGTTAAAAATTGGCGGTGTATTGGTTATTCCAGTAGGAGGAGATGCTGGTCAGCAAATGCTAAGAATTACAAGACTTTCCGAAGAAGAATTTAAAGAAGAGAAATTTGGAGATTTTAGTTTTGTTCCCATGTTGAAAGATAAATCTTTCTCCAGTTAAGCAATATCTATAAAAGTTTCTGGTTATTTGCCTTATCTAAATTAAAGCGAATATCATGTTAAAGTCTACGATCAAAATCACTTCAGTTTTACTTTTATTTTTAGGATGTTCTGTACTTGGAACTGCTCAAGAAGGTGAAGAAAAGCAAGAATATCAATCTAGTCCTTTGCTTCCCAAAAGTGGCTCCATTGGAGTGAGCATTTCTATTGATGGAATTTTAGACAACATAAAATTAGATGCTCCTCAAAACAATTATGGTCAGAATCAATTGTTTGTTCGCTACTATCTAGAAGATGATTTGGCGCTTCGATTGGGATTCGGTTTCGATTTCAATGGTTTTAAAAGAGAAAGAGCAGATAGCGCAGGAACTAGTCTTGTTGAAAGAGACTCTACCTACAACAATTACATCTTAAATGTTTCTGGTGGAATAGAAAAGCATTTGATGGGAACCAATCGTTTAGACCCTTATTTGTTTACACAAATGGATTTGAGTTTTATTGGAAAAACAAACATTGATACAGAAACTAGAACCATCAACAGTGCCGGAACAGATAGAGTTAGCAGAACCATTAAAGAAGATGGTGGAATTGCCTTTGGATTGCAAATTGGAGGAGGATTCAATTATTTCATAGCCCAACGATTGAGTTTAGGAACAGAGATTGCCCTCAAACTAAATTACGCTAGTGTTGGTGGAGCAAGCACAAATAATTTAGTAAATGATCCAGCAAATGGAAGCACTACAACAACGGTTGTAAAAAGCGATGATCAATCCAATAGCACAGATTTTGATGTCAATCCTAACTTAAACATCAATCTGTCGTACTTCTTCTAATTCTTGAATAAGCATTGTGTAACTTTACGCTAATTAAAATTACTATGCTCAATCGAATTCAAGTTTTCTTCGCTATTTGCCTATTAGGCTCAAGTAGTCTTTTCGCTCAATTACAGATAGATTCTGTAGCCCACTTTACTTATCCAAGCACGATTTCCTTCAATGATATTTGGGGGTATACGGATGCCAATGGAACTGAATATGCCTTGGTAGGAACTAGAACGGGATTGTCAGTTGTGAGTTTAGCCGACACCAATAATTTAGTTGAGGTATTCAATGAAAATACCACTTATTCTGTTTGGAGAGACATCAAAACTTGGGGTGATTTTGCCTATGTAACCAATGAGTCTTCAGGCGGATTGGCCATTTACGATCTAAGCACTCTGCCAGATAGCGTTTCTGGAGTTACCAGTTTTACTGGAAACAATTTTGCTGTTAATTCAGCTCACAATATTTTCGTAGATGAGAATGGAGTAGGGTATTTATTTGGTACCAATAATTCTACAGGTTCTTTTGGAACCATCATGTTGGATTTGGCCACTACCCCAGGGCAACCAATTGAGTTAGGCTATTTTGATAGCCTGTATTTACACGATGGTTACGCTAGAGGTGATACCTTGTATGGAAGTGCAGTTTATGACGGCTTAATGGTAATAATTGACGTTTCTGACAAAACAAGTCCTCAAATCATTGGGTCTACAACTACCCCAAGTAATTTTACTCACAATGCTTGGCTTTCCGATGATGGAACACACATTTTCACTACCGATGAAGTTGTTGGAGGTTATGTAGGTGCTTACGATATTTCTGACCCCAATAACATATTCCAAAAAGACAGAATGAGGTCGCAGAATTCGACAGGCATCATTCCGCACAACACCCATGTTTTAAATGATTACCTAGTTACATCCTATTATACTTTAGGCGTATCCATTGTAGATGCCAAAAGACCAAGCAACCTCATTGAAATTGGCCATTTTGATACTTCTCCTGCCTATAGCGGTGGAACTTTTAATGGAAACTGGGGAGCCTATCCTTACTTTAATTCTGGCTTGTTGATTTTATCTGATATGGAGAATGGACTTTATGTGGTTCGTCCAAAGTACAAAAGAGCTTCCTATTTAGAAGGAAGAATCACCAATTGCTCTGGAGTTGCCATTCCTCAAGCTAAAATTCAAATTTTAAATACACCAGCTAACGAAACGGCTAATCTATTTGGAGATTACAAAACAGGTTACGCTTTTTCTGGGTATTATCGAGTTCAGGTAACTCGTGCTGGTTTTGGGACAAGAGTAATTGATAGTGTCTTGCTTAGCCCTGGCGTTGTGACCAACTTAGATGTTAAAATGATACAAAACATCAATGGTTTGGTAATTAATTTCAAAGACCCACTTGGAGTAGATATACCTAATGTAGAAATATCTGCAAAAAATACCGACTCTACTTATATTGGGGTTTCTGATTCCACTGGAAATGTGAACTTTACTGAAATTCCATTTGGAAAATATACGCTTGATTTTGGTGTTTGGGGTCATGCATACATCTGCACAGATTCTATTGATTATGATTGTCAGACTACCTCAAAAAGCATCGTTTTACAAGAAGCTTATCAAGATAATTTTGAATTGGACTTTGGCTGGTCCAAATCTGCAAATTCTCAAAATGAATTGTGGGTAAGAGGAGTTCCAGTTGGATCCATTCACAATGGCAATCAATCCAATCCAGCATCAGATCACACAGATTGTGGAAATATGGCCTATTATACAGGTAGCATTGCTTCCACTCACTTGGGAGATGTTGATGGAAAATCTTCTTTGATTTCTCCTGCAATGGATTTGAGTTCCTATATCGATCCATACATTAATTTTTATGCATGGTTCTACAATGGTGGAAACATGGTGAATGATTATTTATTGATTCAAGGTGAAGATAAGAATGGAAACCTTGTTACTTGGGATACCATCAGAAGCAATGGAACTTCACAATGGTCGTTCATGTCCTATCGATTATCCGATGTTCAACAAATAGCTAATTTCGAAAAACTGAGATTGGTAGCAGAAGATTTTGCTCCAGATCATATCGTTGAAGCTGCAATGGATCAATTTTTTATTAGCGAAGGAAGACCCTTTGTTGGACTAGAAAGCAAGGAAGAAAATGAAGGTTTTAAAGTTTATCCTAATCCTTTCAATGAGCAATTGATTGTTCAATTGGAAGAAAAAGTAGAAAACGGACAGATTAGAATTTATAATTCTTCAATGCAATTGGTGAAAGAACTTAACTTGAATGGTAAACGCCTAGAAATTAACAGTTCTGAGCTGAATGCCGGTATCTATTTTGTTCAGATTCAAGCAAATGATAAGACTCATTTATTGAAGACGGTGATTAAGCAGTAGTTTAACAATCACTTAAACTCAAGACCCCGCAAAAGACCAAGATCCAAAGGATTCCTTTGGTTAGAAAGAATAGTATACCTAACCAGCCAATCTTTCTGAGCCATTTTACAATTGCGGATTGATTCTTCATCCACTTTTCCTTCTTTTCCTGCTGAGCAAATTTTCAGTATCTGCTTCCATCAATAGTTTAAATAACTCCACAGTTGCTTTTGCATCACCTGTAGCTCGATGTCTATCTGTAATTTGAATGTCTAAACTTTTACACAATTTACCTAGTCCATAGGATTCATGCCCAGGCAATAGCAATTGACTTAACTCCAAAGTGCAAAGTCGTGGTGCTTTAAACTCAAAGCCCAAAGATTGATATTCCATCTGGATGAAGCTATAATCAAACTTCACATTGTGTGCTACAATACAAGAATTGTCTAAAATGGCATATAAATCTTTAGCAATCTCGAAAAACTTTGGAGCCTTTCTGGCCATTTTGTTCGTTATCCCCGTTAGACCTTGCACGTAGGGAGGAATAGACATTTCAGGATTGATTAGTGAGTTGAATTCCTCGACAATCTCTTTTCCATCAAATTTGTAAACAGCAATTTCTGTAATCCTTCCAATTTTGGAATTGCCACCTGTGGCTTCTATGTCTATAATTGAATACACAATATCGGGCTCAAAAGTAAGGATAGCCGAGCAAGTTTTTAATGCGATTCAATTATCTTATTTTTAGAAAAAAAATAATGGCAAGCAGAAGAAAATTAAAGAAATCCATAAAGCAATCAAGCAACCTCTTAATTGAAGACGCATTCATCGAATCTTTGAACGGAGATGCCAAGATGGACGGACTAATCGATAAGATCATCGAACAACGTTTCGAATCATTGAATAAGGTTTGTGCTTATCCTAATAGAGGTTCTAGGGCAGAGGTAAAGGCTCATTTCGAAGGATTGAAATCAGAATTTGACAAAGGAATTACAGAGTACACCAAAAAGGTTGGGAAGGTTTCCTAATTATTTTTGAATCGCTTCTTTAAAAAATCTAGGCCCGGGATTATTGTATGCCGGTGCAGCTGTGGGTGTATCTCATTTGGTTCAGTCGACCAGAGCTGGTGCAGGGTATGGCGCTTTTTTAATTCTGGCGGTTGTACTGGCCAATGTATTGAAATACCCTTTTTTCAAGGCTGGGCCATTGTATGCTACCATCAATAAACGCTCTCTTTTAGAGGGCTTTTTTCAATTGGGCCCTTGGGCAATGGGCTTGTTTTATTTCATTACTGTCAGTTCCATGTTCATTGTACAAGCAGCTGTGGCCTTAATTTGCGCCAGTGTTTGTGCCGTCTTGTTTTCTTGGGAATATGATTTGTGGATATTGGCGCTGTTGATTCAATTCACTTGTTTTGGAATGTTGTATTTAGGCAAATACGAACGCCTATCACAAACCATGAAATGGGTCATTGCCCTTTTAGCTCTTTCTACTTTATTTAGTTTATTGGCTTCTTTGCCACAACTGGACAGCAAGATTTTTACAAACATCAATTTTTCCTTTTCTAATGAATTGGATCTCTTTTTCCTTATCGCATTAATGGGTTGGATGCCTGCGCCCCTAGATATTGCTCTTTGGCACTCCGAATGGAGTCTGCTGGATAAAAGCAATCAAAAGGAAAAGGACAGCCGTTTCGATTTCAATTTAGGATACTGGGGAACGGCCATTCTAGCAATTGCCTTTGTATTGTTGGGAGCAATTTTGTTGTTTCAATCAGGTGAACAGCTTTCTTCCAGTGGAGTTCAATTTTCTCAGCAATTGATTCACTTGTATACTAAATCACTTGGAGATTGGGCCTTTCCCGTTGTGGCCATTGCTGCATTCACCACCATGTTCAGCACTACATTAACTGTTTTAGATGCTTATCCTCGCATCCTTAGCAAGGCCATTGCATTGCAAAGGCCAGAAATAAAGGATAAAGAACAGAAAGTATATCAGCTGCTTTGTCTGGTATTGGTATTAGGATCATGTGCAATCCTCTTTTTCGCAGCAGCTAGCATGAAACAACTCATCGACTTTGTAACGATCGTTTCCTTTCTGCTTGCTCCTTTATTGGCGCTTTTGATATACGTCACCTTAATGAAAAGCGAAAAGGTGAAACCCCAATTGTCTAAGGGCTTTCACCTATTATCTTATGCTGGACTCATCTTCCTTTTCGGCTTTAGCATTGTTTATTTGTTTCTTAGGTTTTATTAAACCTAACCATCACCTACTGGCCTTAATTCTTCGTATTTTAGAAAACAAAAAATAGAAGATGAATTCAGCAGGTTTTCCCTCATTTTTTAAGTCCTATGTAGAATTGATTCCCGAAGGAGATCAATTGGAACTATTGGCTTGGTCGCAACAAGAATTGTATAAATCACTGGCCATGGTTTCTGAAGAACAAGCCAATACTTCTTATGCCGAAGGAAAATGGAGCATCAAAGATTTGGTGCAACACCTCATGGATACCGAGCGCATTTTATCCTACCGCGCGCTTAGCTTTAGCCGTGGAGAACAAAAAGACCTGCTTGGTTTTGATCATGATGATTATGTGATTCAAGCCAAAGGGAATAATCGCAGCTTGAAATCTCTCTTGGAAGAAGCCCAAATCCTTAGAAAATCAACCATCGCCTTATTTGCCAGTTTCAGCGAAGAGATGCTAGAAATGGGTGGAAAAGCCAATGGCTTGCCCTTGAAAGTGGTTCAATTTAGAAGCATCATCTTGGGCCATGAAATGCACCATCATAAAATCATGAACGAAAGGTATTTATAATGATCTCTTGGGAAGATTTTGAAAAAGTAGACATCCAAGCTGGAACCATCATCGAGGTAAACGATTTTCCTGAAGCAAGAAAACCTGCCTGGAAACTAAAAATCGATTTTGGCGAAAAGGGCATCCTTCAATCTTCAGCACAAATCACCAAACACTACAGCAAAGCAAATTTAACAGGCAAACAGATCTTGGCAGTCACCAACTTTCCGCCGAAGCAAATTGCAAATTTTTTCTCTCAATGTCTGGTTTTAGGTTTAGCAGATGCCAATGGCGACATCTTCCTGGCTAAACCAGATCGGAAGGTAGCGAACGGACAAAAACTTCATTAAATGGAATTGTATAAAATAGAAACGGGGAATTTTAAATTGGATGGCGGTGCCATGTTTGGCGTTGTGCCTAAATCCATTTGGCAAAAGAGCAATCCTGCCGATTCTAATAACATGTGCCCTTGGTCGATGCGCTGCTTGCTCATCAAAGATGGCGATCGATTGATCCTCATCGACAATGGAATGGGCAACAAACAGAGCGATAAGTTCTTCTCCTATTATTTTCTTTTTGGTAACAACGACTTAATTTCTTCCATCCGAAATGCTGGTTTCCACGAGGATGAAATCACCGATGTGTTTTTAACCCATTTGCATTTTGATCATTGTGGCGGTGGCATCCAATGGAATGAAGATAAAAGCAGTTTCAAAGCCACCTTTAAAAACGCCACTTATTGGAGCAATAGCAAACATTGGGAATGGGCAACAAAACCCAATAGGAGGGAGCGGGCTTCTTTCTTAACCGAAAACATCATGCCCATGCAAGAACTTGGACAATTGAAATTTGTTGATCAAGAGCCTTTCGATTTGTTTGAGATTTTTTATGCCTACGGACATACAGAAGCTCAAATGATTCCTATCATTTCCTACAAACATCAAAAGCTGGCCTTTGTCGCAGATTTACTGCCTTCTGTTGGTCATCTTCCCATGCCTTATGTGATGGGATATGATACCCGACCCTTGCTAACTTTAGACGATCGAGCAAAATTTTACCAAAAGGCCCTGGATGAGCAACTTTTCCTTTTTATGGAACACGATTTCGATAATGAAGTGGTGCAATTAAAAGCAACAGAGAAAGGACCACGCATGGAGGAGAGCATCCGTTTCTCCGATTGGATTTAAATCTCTGCGCAATGATCCGAAGGCAACCAACCCTGATTGCCATTGGGCAAGGCAACCTCTATCCAGCCTTCCAATTGGTCTACAATCTTAACTTTTGTCCCTTCGTGCAACACAAACAGTTTAGAACTTCCTTCACTGGGCGAGCTGTTCAAATTTACGGTAGGTTCAATGATGATGGCATGACTTGCATTCGATAAGTTATGACTTTGCTGCTGTGCCATGAACAAACTAAACAAAGCCAAAATCAAAGCGGCTAAACCAATGAAAAAACCTGTTTTTTTCAAAGAGCTAGAATCGGCTAGAAAGTACAAGCCTAAACAGCAAGAAAATAGAAATAGGAATGCAATGCTTCCATTGGCCCAGCTTTGAACCGGGAAGAGGCGGTAAATTTGTCCCCACCAACGATAAATGAACAATTCTGGAATGGCTTCTATCTTGTCTAAAGTCCTTGCTTGAGCAATTTCCAAATTGTGCCTAGCATCAACATAATTCGGTGAAAGTTTTAAGCTCTTTTCAAAATGTAAAATGGCTAAAGCCAAGTCATTGTTTTTGAAATGTGCATTGCCCAAATTATTATGCAACTCTGCCGATTCTAGGCCTTCATCCATTAAGCTCTGGTAGGCCTCAATGGCTGCAGTATATTCCCCAGATTGATAATAAGTGCTGGCGGAATCATAGCCATTTACTTGCTCCTGAGTTTGAGTAAATAGTGCCATCGGCATAAAAAACAGAAATAGAAGTTTTAATCTCATTTGTTTAGCGCCTCCATTTGTTGAATAATTTCTACTGCTTCTTCATAAATTTTCTCTGGAGAACCTTCTGCCATGGGAGCAAATCGCGCCATCTCAGTTTGTTCTATCAATCCTTTCAATTGAGCGCCTAAATTGGCATCACTTATTTTTCCTAAAATGTTCTCAACATTCAAATTGGCCTGATCCAAATTGAACTTGTCTTGGAAATAGCCAAACAATCCTGATGCAATGGCATCGTAAAACTGACTCGTTTCTTTATTGTCTAAGTGACCTTTAGCGATCTTTAAACGCTTTTTAGCCAATTTGTTGGCCTTGGACTTCTTCAATCCCACAACATCTGCCTTTCGCTTTTTATAGCGCTTGGCAAAGAGAAAAAAGAAAAGACTAGGAGCAAGGGCCAAAAGCAAGTAAAGGAAATACCTTAAACTTCCGAAATAGTTTTTGGTGAAATTCTGCTCACTTAAAGGCTTGGTGTCAATGAAGCGAATGTCCTCACCAATTACTTCTATGTTCTTCTTTTTATTGCCGCGCTGCGTATAGGCCTCTTCTGCCTCGCCAGCACCTCTTTTCACGCTGATGTTGATCGGATTGCTCTTTAAGGTCTTGTACTGCTTGCTCTTCAAATCGAAATAAGTGAAGGCCACTGGATCAATGGTGAAATTTCCAGAATGCCTAGGGATGGCTAAATAATTAAATGATTTGCTTCCTTTTGCTCCGCTCTGATTGATTTGATAAGTGTTTTTGGTCTCAGGATCATAGACTTCAAAGTCGGGAGGAAATACCAATTCTTGTCCTGTAATCAATGGCAAATTCCCTTCTCCCTTAATCTCCAATTTAAAATCGATGGCTTCATTCGATTCTACTTCTTCTTTGCTTGCTGTAAAATCCATAGAGAAAACTCCAACTGCTCCACTAAAATCACTTGGTTTTCCATTGTTTGGCAGCGCTAGCACTTTAATCTTTTGCCTCGGACTTTCACAAATCAGTTCGCGCTGTTGATAAGCTCCCATCATTTGATCCCATACCGTTTTGGCTCTTCTGGTTTGCACACGCGCCGTGACTTTCATCGCCAATGGATCAATTTCCAATTCGCCACTTCTTTGTGGATACAACAATTCTTGTTGCAATACTGCCACCTGATAATTCTCTCCGCCAATGTTTTCCTCACTCAGTTTGATTTCATCGTACACCGTTTTTATCTCATGAGAATAGAAACCATTCAATTCAGGTAACTTTTCTAAATTGATGCCCATTAGAGGAAGGCGAGAATAAAGTTTGTAAGTCACACTGATTTTTTCCCCTACATAGGCCTCTCGCTTGTCAACAATTGCCTTGATGTAAATGTAATCGGCCAAGGTTTTGGCTTCCTGCTTTCTTTGCTCTTGTCGCTGTCTTTGTGCATTCTGACTCGCTTGTGATTTGCCTAGGACTTTTAACTTAATCGCTTGAGTATTGTATTTTTCTCCATTCACATTAATGCTGGCTGGCCCTATTTTATAAGTACCTGCTGTTGTAGCAACCAAGATGTAACTGAAGGAAGTAGATGAACTCATTTGTCCATTCACCACTTGCATGCCTCGCGATTGGTTAGGGCCAGACAATACCCTGAATTTAGAGAAGTCTGGCTGTGCAAAACCATTGGCATCAGCATCTATGGAAAACGTGACTTGAAATCGTTGTCCAACTTCAACCACTTCATGACTGATTTTGGCCACAAAACTATGCGCCGCAGCGTTTAAATTCAGCCCAGCCAATGCAAACAGAAACGTAATTGCTATCCTCAACTTACCAGTCCTTTTCAATGTCCATGTTCACTTTCTTCCCTTTTTGCTTCTTCAATTTCTCTTGAATCTGCTTCTCCTTCTCATTCAAAGCCTCTAAGATTCGTTCAGCATCTTCTCTAGATACTTGCTGCTCTTTTTGCTCTTGCTGCTGTTCTTTTTGTTCTTTTTGTTCTTGTTCTTGTTCTTCCTGCTCTTGCTCTTCTTGTTCTTTATTTTCTTCTTCTTGCTTCTCTTCGTCTTGTTCCTGCTCTTGATCTTGTTTTTCCTCGTTCTCCTTTTCTTCGTCTTCTTCGTCTTCTTTTTCTTCCTGATCTTCTTGATCCTGCTCTTGTTCTTGTTGCTCTTGTTCCTGCTGCTGTTGCGCTAGGGCATACGATAAATTATAGCGACTCTCTTCATCGCTTGGATTGTTGATCAAGGCATTTTTATAGGCCGCAATGCTCTTTTCTAAATCTTTATTCTTTAAAAATGAATTGCCAAGGTTATGGTAAGCCTTCGACTTGATGTTTTTGTCTTCAGCCTTTTCTGCCGCTTGAAGGAAATACCGACTGGCGTCCTCGTACTTTCCTTGTCGGTACAAGGCATCACCTAAATTAAAGCTCGCTTCAACCATGTTGCCATCGTCTCTAACGCTCTTGCGGTATTGCTGTTCTGCTTGGTCAAACTGATTGCTTTTGAAGGCTTCATTTCCTTCACGAACATTTTGCATGGCCGATTGCGCCATCAAATTAATGCCCAATCCAGTGATTAAAAAGAAGATCAAGATCTTTTTCATTCTTCAAATAAATTAATTTTATCCGTCCATTTGCTCTTTTGCTCTGGAATAATGAGCGCCAAAAGAAAGAGGAGGAAGGCGGCTCCAATAAAAAATTGAAAGCGGTCTTCATAATCCGTGTAAATTTGACTCTCATATTCTGTTTTCTCCAAACCACTCAATTCATCCAGAATAATTCCGAAACCGGCATCGGCATTGGTAGCCCTAACTGAAATCCCCCCACCAGCATTGGCAATTTCTGCCAACATCTCTTCATTCAAACTACTCACAATGGTATTACCAGATTGATCCTGTCTAAAGCCCGTTTTCTTTCCTCGTCTAAAGGTTGGTATTGGCGCACCGTTTGGTGTTCCCATGCCGATGGTGAATACTTTAATGCCTTTTTCAAATGCCGTTTCTGCCGCACTAATGGCATCGTCTTCATGGTTTTCACCATCCGTAACCACGATCAATGCTTTATTGCCACCTTGCTCATAATCAAAAGATTCGATGGCCAAATCTATGGCCGATCCTATGGCCGTTCCTTGGGTTGGGACTATGTCGGTGTCAATGGTATTCAAAAACAATTTTGCCGCCGCATAATCTGTAGTGATGGGCAATTGGGTATAGGCTTCACCCGCAAATACAATGAGGCCCAGTCGGTCGCTCTTCAATTCATTCAACAATTGTAGCATGGCTCTTTTGGCCCTTTCCAATCGATTGGGAGAAAGATCTTCCGCCTTCATGCTGTTGGAAACATCTATGGCAATGATCAGGTCGATGCCTTCTCGTTTCACTTCTTCTAATTTGCTGCCAATCTGCGGATTTGCTATGCCGATCAGTAATAAAGCAAAAGCAAGGGTGAAGAGGATGAATTTCAATTGATGACGAAACTTAGAATAAGTCGGCATGATGATTTCCATCAATTCTTGCTCTGCAAAAGCTTGTTTGGCCTTCTTTCTCCACCTCGCCATAATGCCATATACCAAGATGAAAATTGGTATCAGCAATAAAGCCCACAAGAAAATGCTATGTTCAAATCGGAACATTAATTGATGGATTTTAAATAGGTGTTTTTTACTGTGAATTCAAGCAAGAAGAAAAGCGCAGCTATCACTGCAAAAGGCAAAAACTCTTCTTTCTTCTTGCGGTATTCTGTTACTTCTATCTTGGATTTTTCTAAGCCGTCAATTTCTTCATAAATGGCCCTCAAGCTTCTGTTGTTGGTGGCTCTGAAGTATTTTCCTCCTGTAGCAGCAGAAATCTTCTTCATCGTTTCTTCATCAATTTTTACCTCCACTTGTTGGTAGCTAGTGGTTCCAAACCTGGTTTTAAAAGGGTAGGGGGCCATTCCATTGTTTCCTAAACCGACGGTATAAACCCTTACGCCAAATTCTCTGGCAATCTCAGCTGCAGTCAAGGGCGGAATGGATCCTTTGGTATTGAAACCATCGGTTAATAAGATCACCACTCGGCTTTTGGCATCGCTCTCTCTCAGTCGGTTTACAGCCGTAGACAAACCCATTCCTATCGCCGTACCATCTTCTATCATCCCGTTCTGCACATCTTTAAAGAGGTTCTTCAAAACAGCATGATCTGTGGTTAATGGCGCCTGAGTAAAACTCTCTCCACTAAAAGTCACCAATCCTATTCGATCACTTGGCCTACCAGCAATGAATTCCATGGCAATGTCTTTAGAAGCCTCTAAACGATTGGGCTTTAAATCTTCTGCCAGCATGCTGCCTGATATGTCCAGGGCAATGACGATGTCTATTCCTTCTGTATTTACATTTTGCCAACTCAAAGAAGATTGTGGCCTGGCCAATACCACCACTAAAAATGACAATCCAAATAGGTTTAACACAAAGGGAAGATGCCTTAAATAATTCACTAAACTTTGATCCGACCAAGACACTTGCGCCAATTGGGAAACACGAATGGCTGGCTGCTGATTTCTAAAGCGAAGAAAATAAGCCAATATCAAAAGTGGAATCAGAGCCAATAATAAAAAGAGCTCTGGATTCGAAAATTGTATGTCGTTCCACCAACGTATCATTCCTCAATCGGTTTTTCAATTGCTTGCACTTGAGTCGCTTTTTCTTGCTCCTTTTTTTCTATTTCCTTGGCCGACCAATCCACAAAATCATGGGTGATTTTCCACGCTTCTTCATTCTCATTGCTCAAAGGATTTTGCTTGGCAAACTTGGCCATATCGGCAATATTTAGAATAAAATCTATTTGCTCAATCCATTTTTTATCAGATAGTTGAAGTGTTTTAATTAAAGCGGTAGTTTCACTACTACTCATTTCAAGCGCAGGAATTTGATAGGCCAATTCTAAGTACTCCCTTAGAATGAAGGTAAGCTCAGAATGATAGGCCTTGGTCTCTCCATTTTGCCATAAATTTTTTGCCTTCAAGTCTTGCAATTTATCATGGGCAATCACATGCGCTGGAATCAAAGGTGCTTGTTCTTCACCATCTTCTGCTTTGTTCAGGAAGTATTTCTTGATGATGAAGTAAGCCACTATCAGCAATGCTACTAAGAGCAAAATGCTCAATATCAATTTGCGATTGCTCAAGATCCAATCCCATAAAGAGAAAGGCACCTCAATGATGTCTTTAATGTCTTTGATGTCTTCTTCTGTGTTCACTGGCACGGCAATCACATGCAGAATGCCCGCATTGCTGTAAAGTGGTTCTCTATTGATGCTGAAGAGAAAAGGCGGAAGGGCATGGTATCCGCTGTCCCAGGAAGTAATCTGCAGGGTTTGTGTAAAAATCTTGATGCCAATGTCTTCTTCATCAAAAGTGGTATCGATGTTAGAAACTGAAACAATCTCTACAAACTTGCTGATGGTGTCTTGCAGGGCAGGGAAGATGATGTTGTCTTCTCCAGCAGGCAAACGCAATTCAATTGTGATGCTGGTTTGCTCACCAATTTTAATCTCCTGCTCTTCTAAACTGGCAGTGGCACTTTGCCCAAAGCTCAAAGCAGCGAATAGCATCAAACAGATCCAAATCAAGTTCTTCATCGTCTGGCTCCTCTTCTTTTAAACAGGTTCATCAAGGGTTGAACATAGGACTCATGCGTTAGTAATTGAGTATGATCTACTCCCGATCGGCGCATCAGTTTCTGCAATTCATCTTGTCGCTTCAAAGCATTGGCTTTGTAGGTATTTCTATTCTTTTTCCGACTGGTATTGATCCAAGAACGTTGTCCTGTCTCCGCATCCAGCAGTTGAACGATTCCTACATTGGGCAATTCTTGCTCTCGAATGTCTGAAAGTTGCAAGGCCACCACATCGTGTTTTCTATTGGCAATTTTTAAGGCATCTTCAAAGCCTTCGTCCATGAAATCGGAGATGATGAAGGCCGTAGATCGCTTTTTAATGGCCGATGTGAAAAAATCCAGGGCCCCTTTTAGGTTAGTGCCTTTGTGTTCAGGCTGAAAGTGAATCAATTCACGGATGATCATCAGAATGTGCGACTTCCCTTTTTTAGGAGGAATGAATTTCTCCAATTGATCGCTGTAGAAGATGACGCCCACTTTATCGTTGTTCTGTATGGCCGAGAAAGCCAATACAGCGCACAATTCGGTCAGCAAGTCTTGTTTCAATTGTTTTCTGGTCCCGAAGTTTTTAGAAGCACTCACGTCCACCACCAACATCACGGTCATTTCTCTTTCTTCTTCAAAGACCTTGACAAACGGCTGATTAAAGCGTGCTGTTACGTTCCAGTCGATGCTTCTGATCTCATCTCCCATTTGGTATTCGCGCACCTCGCTAAAGGCCATACCACGCCCTTTAAAGGCCGTGTGGTATTCACCAGAGAACAATTGGTTGGAGAGTCCTTTGGACTTGATCTCAATCTTCCTGACCTTTTTTAATAATTCCTGTGTATTTCGAGTCTGTTTATCCAAAGCCGATATTATGGAACTTCTACTGCATTAAGAATGTCGTTGATAATGTCTTCCGTGCTGATGTCTTCTGCTTCCGCTTCATAACTCAGTCCGATTCGATGCCTCAATACATCTTTGGCGATGGCCCTTACATCTTCTGGAATCACATAACCTCTTCTTTTAATGAAGGCATAAGCTTTAGCCGCCAAAGCCAAGCTGATGCTTGCTCTTGGAGAACCACCGAAAGTGATGTAATTGGCCATTTTATCCAATCCATAATCGGAAGGATTTCGCGTTGCAAAAACGATATCAATGATGTATTGCTCAATTTTCTCGTCCATGTACACCTCTCTCACTAAGTCGCGCGCTTTGATGATGTCGGCAGGTTTTAAAATGGTTTTTGCTTTGGGCATGCCCAATTTGGCAATGTTGGAACGAACAATTTTTTTCTCTTCTTCTTTTTTGGGATAGCCCAGCACCACTTTCAGCATGAAACGATCTACTTGCGCTTCAGGCAGGGGATAAGTGCCTTCTTGTTCCACTGGGTTTTGAGTGGCTAATACTAAGAATGGTTTAGGGAGCGGGAACGTTTCATCGCCAATGGTGACTTGTTTTTCCTGCATGGCTTCTAGCAAAGCACTTTGCACTTTTGCTGGAGCACGGTTGATTTCATCGGCCAAGATAAAATTGGCGAAGATGGGACCCTTCTTAATGCTGAATTCTTCTTTTTTCTGACTGTAGATCATGGTGCCAATTAAATCGGCAGGCAGAAGGTCGGGAGTGAATTGAATTCGGCTAAAGGCCGCTTCAACTGTAGTTGCTAAAGTATTGATGGCTAATGTTTTGGCCAATCCTGGCACTCCTTCAAGGAGGATGTGACCATCAGAAAGCAAACCAACCAGTAGGCGTTCTACCATGTGTTTTTGGCCTACAATTACCTTTTCCATTTCCATGGAAAGCAGGTCTACAAAAGCGCTTTCTTTTTGAATTTTTTCATTTAAAGACTTGATGTCCACTTCATTGCCATTGCTAGGCTGTGGACTTGTTTCCGCGACGATAGGTTCTTCCATGTTTTCAGATATTTTGATTGCTAAATTAAAACCCATAAAGGGGCAGCACTTGCGGCCCGCTGTTAAATATTGTTAACTATTTTTACAGGCATGGAAAGCATCAGAATACAGCGGTTTAAATACCAGGAAGAAGAACTATTTGAAGCGGCCAGAACCATCAGGGATTTGGTATTTGTGCAAGAGCAGGAAGTGGATGAACGAGAGGAGTTTGATGAGTTTGAGAGCAGTTCAGAACATTATTTACTGTACCTGAACGAAAAACCCATTGCTACGGCCAGGTGGAGGAAGATAGGAGACAAAACCAAACTGGAACGATTTGCGCTACTGAAGGAATACCGCAACCAAGGCCATGGCGGAAAGATCTTATCCCGAGTAATAAAAGACGCCAAGGAAACCCAACAAACGCTTTACATGCATGCCCAACTAAAAGCCATTCCTTTTTACGAGCGACAAGGATTCAAAGCCGTAGGCGAAATGTTTTCAGAATGCGACATTGATCATTACAAGATGGTGATGGAGGTGTAAATTCTTGCTAAGTGTAAGTTCCCTCTTTTCCTTCCCAAAAAATGTTAATCCGCTAATAAAGCAAATCCACTTGCGTTCTGCATGCTAAAAAAGACATGCACAGCTCTTCCTTCTGGATCTCACATTTTCAAGAAAATGCCCGGCATCAAAAAATAGATTGGTCCACAACGCCAGCCATTCAAGAAAAAGAAAAAGAACAAATTCTCTATTCACTCAAGGCCTGGCAGCTAGGAGAAACCAGTGAAGGGAAGCACCTGCTGGCCGCAGCACGAAGACATGCTAAAAAGATCAAAGACCCGGCTTATGTGGATGCCGTTAAGCTTTTCATCAAAGAGGAACAAAAACACGGCAACAACTTGGGCAAATACATCGACCTAATCGGGGAGGAGCGCAGTAAAAAAGATTGGGGAGATACCCTGTTTAGAAAAGTGCGCTATTTCAATACCAGCATGGAACTCTGGACCATCACCGTCATCATTGTGGAAAGTGCCGCCCAAGTTTTTTACCAAGCCTTGCACGATGCCAGCAATTGCCAATTGCTTCAATCCATCTGCATCGATATCCTGCAAGATGAAGCCCATCACATCAAATTTCAAAACGAACGTTTGCATCGCATCTTCAACAGCAAAAACATTTACCATAAAGCATTAAGCACTGCTTGGTACAGCATCCTTTTTTTGGCACCGTTCACGCCATCTGGTTGGGGCATCACAAAGCCTTCAAAGCGGGTGGAGTGGATCAAAAAGAATTCATGCGCCAGATGCACTATAAATTCTTCAACAGCTTAAAATATTGTCATGCAAAGCCTCCAAAGCAAATGTATCCCAGCACTAAGCCAATCCCGCTGACTTAAACGCCTGCACTAGATGTCGCTCATTGTGGGCCAAATGAAAAGCCATGGTGTCGCCCAAATTGGCTTTTAATAATGGAATGGCCAATCGGCATTTTACGTTGTTGAGGTTCACCTCATCGGCGCTTGAGATGATTTCCAAGAGTTCTTTCTGCTGCTGTTTAAATCCAGCTAAAACGGCATTGCTCAGCTTATGGCCCAAAGGGTTTTTAGATTTGAAGGTATTCATCTTGTTCAATTCGTCCTCTTTAACTTGCATCATGCTGGTGAACTTTTTCCCAAACCATGTAGACTTAAAGGGTTGGTCTTTGGCTTTCGGACTAGCTTTCGCTGCCGCTATTGCGTTGGCAATTGCTGCATTGTAATGATTGCTGTACAAAACGATGTGTTGTATGCTTTCCAAAGCATTCCAGGCTTTGGGATGTGGTCTAGATTGTAGTTTTTCCAAGGGCAAAACGGCCAATTGCTCCAAAGCAGCGATGTTGGCTGCTGCTAATTCTTTGAGGGTGGATAGATGTTGAGCTTGTGTCATCTTTTTTTTGGTAAAGCTAAGGGCGCAATTCCATTTTATTCTTGATTGAAATCAAGATTTATTAAACGACTCAAGGTTTCTGGACTCATCCTTAAATAACTGGCGATGTATTTATGCGGCACTTCTTGAAATACCTGTGGACTCCTTTTTAGCAAGCGCTCGATGCGCTGACTCGGACCCTTGCACAGCAAATCCAACTCACGGTCGAAGAAGCTCACCACCAATTCTTTCAGCAAAGAATTGTAATGAGCCAATCGCTCTGGGCTTCCCATCAAATAGTTTTCAAAGTCGGCCTTGGGCAATTGCCAAATGTGAGATTCTCTTAAGGCCTGAATGGCCAACTCACTCGGTTCTCCTGTAAAATACGAGGAAATAGAGCCAAACAATGATCCAGTATAAGCAAAGCGGATGGTGTGTTCTTCTTCGTCTAAATGGTTGAAGGCCCTGAGTGCACCAGACTTTACCAAATAGATGTAGCGTTCTACCTCGCCCTCTTGTATTAAAAACTCCTTGCGGTTCAAATGCAATGGCTTCCAATTCAATTCCTCTATGTTTAACAATTCCAACATCTACCAAAGCTAATTATTTCTCAGAGCAAAAACCTTTGCTTAATTTTCAATTCTATGGCATTGACAAACAACGACATCATCAAAAAGCTTCGAGTTGCTCTTCACTTAAGGGATGTGGACATTATCAAGATTTTAAAGTTGGTCGATTACGACATCTCCAAATCTGAGCTTAGCGCTTTTTTTCGCAATGAAGACCATCCGCATTATCGAAAACTGAAAGATCAAATTCTCCGCAATTTCCTCAATGGTTTGGTCATCTATAAAAGAGGGGAGAAGGCGCCCAAAAAAGAAGATAAGCCTGCAAATGCCCTAGCGAAAAAAACTGCTCATTCTGCTGAGAATAGAGTGGTCAAGAAGTTCATCAAACCCAAACCGAAAGCACAATAAGTGTTAATGTCGCTCAATTGGCCTGCATTTGTGTAACATCTTCCTTAATTTTACCGCGTGAAAACTCTTAAAACAATACTTGCTCTTGTACTTGTGCTTAACCTTAGCCTTAGTGCTGTTGGCATACAAGTTTACAAGCATTATTGCGGTTCTTACCTCGCCGATTTAAGTTTATTCATTCCTAATAATCCTTGTGCTGAAGAAGAAGGCGAAGATGCTTGCAACATCAACCTTGAAGACGATTGCTGCGATGATGAGGCGGCAACTTATGCACTCGACATCGATTTCACTATTCAAAATGCACTTCATCTTTCTCCACAAATTGCAGTGCTTTCCACCTTTATCCTTGCCCCAGAAAAACGCAAGCTTATCTTAAAAGAAAACAAAAAGACCGTATATCGCGGTCCGCCCCCCAATGAATCGCTTCCCATTTACCTGAAACAACAGCAATTAATCCTCTATGCCTGATTGATGTGATCTCTCAATTGAAACACACATTAATCTTTAAAGCATAAAAAAATGAAAAAATATATTTTAGTCCTAGTGGCCCTAATCAGCTTCACCGCTTCACAGGCTCAAGAAGGCAAAACAAAAAAAGTTCAAGAAATCAATTTCAAAGTCAATGGCGTTTGCGGAGAATGCAAAGAGCGTTTAGAAGAAAATGCCATGCGTTTAAAAGGCGTGAAATTGGCCGAGTGGGACAAAATCACGCACAACATGAAGGTGGTTTTCAATACCACTAAGAATCATGAAGACAGCATTCACATTGCCATGACAAAGATTGGTCATGAGACAGAAAAGTTTGCTGCAGATTCAGCCGCTTACCAGCGGTTGCCAAAATGTTGCCAGTACAACGACGAGTCGGTAAAATCCCATTAGAATGAGGAATTTTATTCTAACAAGCATATTCATGTTTGTGGGCCTTGCTATGGGATATAGTCAGGGTTCAGTTAAAGGTCTCGTACTTTCTGAGAACAAGAAAGGGAAATTAGATCCGGTACCTTTTGCTACCGTTTATTGGCAAGGCACCAACATTGGCACCAGCACCGATAGTAATGGGGTGTTTCAATTGGCCATTAGTCCCGACAGCAAAACATTGATTGGCAGCTTCGTTGGTTATCAATCGGATACTTTGAAAGTCAAGAATTTCGACGAAGTAATCAGTGTGGTTTTGAAGGAAAGCATACAATTGAAAACGGTAGAAGTGGTGGCCCGACAACAGACTTCTCAGATGTCTTTCATCAACCCTATACAATTGGAAAACATTTCTGAAAGGGAACTTTTTAAAGCCGCCTGCTGTAATTTGTCGGAGAGTTTTGAAACCAATCCATCCGTGGATGTCAACTTTACCGATGCCATCACAGGCACCAAGCAAATTCACCTGTTGGGATTGGCTGGACCCTATACTTCCATCACCAGGGAAAACATGCCAGGCATGAGAGGTTTGGCCAATAACATTGGATTGTCTTTTATTCCAGGCAGTTGGGTCAGTTCCATACAAGTGAGCAAGGGAACAGGTTCTGTAGTGAATGGTTATGAAAGCATGGTGGGGCAAATCAACACCGAGTTGAAGAAACCCGATGAAGGGCAACAAACCTTCTTTAATGTTTATGGTAACCAATCGGGTAGAACGGAAGCCAATTTGGTGCAAACCATTCCCATCAATAAGAATTGGGGAACTACTTTATTGTTGCATGGGAATACTCGCCCTTTTGAGCGCGATAATAATGAGGATGGCTTCATGGATTTTCCCTTGCAAGATCAAGTGAACCTGATGAACAGATGGAAATTCGACAATAAGAAAGGTTGGATGGGTCAGTTTGGAGTTCAATACATACAAGATGAAAAGAATGGCGGCCAAAGCAATGATAAAATTGAGGAAGAAGAAAAAGCCGACGTCAATTTTAAACCCTATGAAGTTTCTATTAAAACCAATAGACTCATGGCTTTTGGGAAAATGGGTTATGTCTTTAATGGTTCAAAATTCAAGAGTGTAGGATTACAATTGTCGGCATCTAAGCATGAGCAAGATTCTCATTTCGGAATCCGGAATTACGGTGGAACGCAGTCGTCCCTTTATGCCAATTTGATTTATCAATCCATCATCGTGAATAGTTTTCATCAGTTCAAGACGGGATTAACTTATCAATTGGATGATTTTGAAGAGGCAAGCGAAAGCATCTATTCCAAGCGGAAGGAAGAAGTGCCAGGAGCCTTTTTTGAATATTCTTTCATTCCTTCCAATCTGTTCACTGCAGTTGTGGGATTGCGCTATGATTTTCATTCCATTTTTGGCGAGCAATTCACGCCAAGATTGCACCTTCGGTATGCACCAACAGAAAATGCAGTGATTAGAGCTGCAGCTGGTTTAGGAAGAAGATCGCCGTTGCCTTTGGTTGATAAGCAAGCGCTTTTAGCAACGTCTAGAACATTTCAATTTTTAGGTACGGCAAAGAACAATCCGTTTAATTTGAGGCAAGAAAAGGCTTGGAATTTTGGATTGAATTACACCCAATCCTTTAAAATCGATTATCGCGAAGCACAGCTGAACATTGATGCCTACCACACTCAATTTAGAGAGCAAATGGTGGTAGATGTAGATTATTACACCCAAACGGCATTGTTCTATAATTTGGCGGGTTATTCCTATTCTACAAGTGCTCAGGTTGAGTTGAACTATGAATTGATTAAGTTCTTGGATTGGAGAGTGGCCTACCGTTTTACCCAAGTGGAAACCGATTTTAAATCTGGCCGTTTGCAAAATGCCTTAACCCCCAAGCACAGGATTTTTAGCAATTGGGCATACAATACCAAGAAAAATGTGAAAAAGGCCAATTGGGCTTTCGATCTTACTCTGCAGATATTGGGTCCGAAGCGCTTACCCAACACTTCTTACAATCCTGCTCAATACCAAAGGGAAGAGAAGTCGCCCTCTTTTGGGTTGTTGAACGGACAAGTGAGTCGGAATTTTAATGAACGTTGGACGGTCTATCTCGGAGTGGAAAACATTTTGGATTACCGACAAGAAAACCCAATCGTAAGCGCAGAAGATCCTTATGGACCTTCATTCGATGCCTCTATGGTTTGGGGACCAATTTTCGGAAGGATGGCCTATGGCGGTTTAAGATTTGTGCTTAAAAAAGAGGAGGAAGAAAAGTAAAGGATTGGAAAAGAATTCCTTTATTTGAAACCAGATGAAGAAAGGATTAGCCTATGCGCTCTATTTGATTTTTTTGCTTGTTTTGATTGAAGTGGTCCTGCGTTTTTGCTTCCCCATTCCAGAGCTGAGGAATTTCAATCGAATCAATTATCAGATATTGGATCAAACTCAAGGGCAGAGTTCCTTCATTCGCAACATTCACATGCAATGGAATTCTTCTGTGGATACCAATGCCTCTTTTACGCATGAACTAAACGGCTACGGATATAGAGATCCAAAAGAATGGAAACAGGAAAAAGAAGCGGGTAAAAAACGCTTCTTTTTTTTAGGCGATAGTTTTGTAGAAGGCATGATGAGCACTTCGGATGCCACCATCACAGTGGGTTTTGAAAAGGCAAGTGCCCAGCAAGATTTCGAGTGGTTCAATTGTGGCATGATGGGCATAGGATTGAATGAATACATGAAATTCATTGTAGATGCGGTTCCTATTTTTAAGCCCGATGAAGTCTTTTTGGTCTTGTATTCCAATGATTTGCCTTTCCAAAGAGAATATTGGCCAGAGGCTCCAATTTATCCAGTTCAGAACACTTTGGATTGGCGTTTGAAGACCCTTTTCAACCGAATAAAAGCAGATGACCCCATTCCTTTTGCTTTTTCTCCAGAGAAGAGGCCCTTTTACAAAGCCGTTCCAGATCCAGGAAATCCCTGGACTTATCAAGAACAGGAATTGAAACAGCACGTTACTCCTAGAATAGCCGCAGCCATGAAGGCAGGCACTTTTAATTTTTTCAGAAGCAATTGGATCTTGGAGGAGGAAAAGTTTTTAAAATCTCCCATCGACTTGAAGAACAAGTTTGCTTTCATGCGCGATTATTTAGAACGGCATCAGTGCAAACTGAACATCTTTTATGTTCCAAGTCGGAGTCAGGTGAGTGCTTATTATTTTCAATTCGAACGACAAGCATGTTTGCAGAAATGTCCAGATTTCATCGACTTAACAGGAGATGCTTATCAGGTTCATGCAAAAACCATTACTCAGTATTGCCAAGAATTGGGCATTCCTTTCCATGATTTTAGTCCAGAGATTAGATCTTTAGAAAATTCTGGAAAACACATGTATTGGAATTACGACGATCACATGCGAGGCGGCAGCTATTTGTATTTAGGCAAGCGCATCCATGAAATTTGGTCGGCAGAGAATTAGCAGTTCTTGTACTTGTCGTTTAAGCCAATTCCTTCTAAGATCATTCCCTCAATTTTCTGAATGCGTTTCAGTTTGGTGGCCTCTTGTTTAGCATCAGCTATGTATAAGGCATATTCTTTTTGTTTACCTGGTGTGAGGGCATTAAAGGCCTTTTTCAATTGCAGATCGGCATCCAATGCTGTTTGTAGTTCTTGCGGCACTTCAAAATTCAAGTTGCGCACCGGTTTAATTTCTTTACCATCCAGCTGATTTCGTATGGCTTCTTTAACATAGGTTTTGATTAATTCAAGAGGCAATTCATCTCCAGCTTCAAAGCGCCATTGCCTTAATGCTTTGGTTTTATTCTCTTGGGCATTCACCAAAACTTGATGCTCATCTTTTAAAAAGACGCCTTGAAAAAACCAAAGACCATAATGATTTTTAAAACCAGATAGCCCAACAATATTTTTTCCATTAAGAGAATACACAGGAGCACTCCATTTAATGCCTTCCTTTAGATTGGTTTCACGAAGAAGATTGATCAAGTCTTCCAATTGAGATTTCCATTTGCTGTGTATTTCTAAATACGCTTCTACCGATTCGACCTTTTCCATGGCAATTGAGTTTGAATTCCCAACAAATATAAGGCGTTATGAACATAAAAATCTCATGTGCTATGCGTGCAATAAATGAATTGAAGCAGTTTTCAACACTCCGAAATTCTAGTCTTTTTATTCTCTAATTTTATTAGCCCAAAAGAGTCAAATGCCGAATTTTTCACATCTTCATTGTCACAGTCAGTTTTCCCTTCTAGACGGCGCTGCACCCATCACTTCGATGATGCAAAAAGCCAAGGAAGATGGCATGCGCGCGGTTGCTTTAACAGACCATGGAAACATGTTTGGCGCCTTTAAGTTTGTGGCCGAAGCGCAAAAATTTGGAGTAACCCCAATAGTGGGTTGTGAGTTCTATTTGGTAGACGATAGGCACAAGAGAGAATTTACGGGAGGAAAGCGCGATAAGCGATATCATCAATTGCTTTTGGCCAAGAATCAAACGGGTTATGAAAACTTATCGAAGTTATGTTCTTTAGGGTATATCGAAGGATTGTATTCTAAATATCCTCGTATCGACTTAGAATTGTTGAAGCAATACAAAGAAGGATTGATTGCCACCACTTGCTGCATCGCATCGGTGATCCAACAAGCCATTTTGAACAAATCTGAAGAAGATGCGGAAGCGGTTTTTAAAGAATGGTTTGAGCTTTTTGGTGATGATTATTACATCGAGTTGCAAAGGCATGGTATTGGAGAAATTGATGGCACTGGCAAAACGCAAGAGGATGTCAACCAGATTTTGATCAAATGGTCGAAGAAATATGGCGTGCCCATGATTGCCACCAATGATTCTCATTATGTAGATGAGGACGATTGGACAGCGCATGACATTCTGCTTTGCATCAATACCGGAGACAAGCTAAGCACTCCAAAAGGGGATGGAAAGGGCTATCGTTTTGGTTTCCCCAACAACAATTTCTATTTCAAGACCCAGGCGGAAATGAATCAATTGTTTCACGATCATCCTGAAGCAATCGACAACACCAATTTGATTGTGGATAAGGTAACGCCGCCTAAATTGAGCCGCGACATCTTATTGCCCAATTACACTTTACCTCAAAGCTTTAAGAACCAAGATGAGTATTTGAAATACCTCACCTTTGAAGGGGCGAAGAAGCGCTATGGTGTGATTACTGCCGAGATAGAAGAGCGCTTGAATTTTGAGTTGAAGATTATTGCCGATATGGGTTTTCCAGGCTATTTCTTGATTGTACAGGATTTTACAACTGTAGCCCGACAAATAGGCGTTTCTGTTGGTCCGGGAAGGGGCTCAGCGGCAGGTTCTGCAGTAGCTTATTGTGTGGGAATTACCAACATCGACCCCATAAAGTATAGCTTGCTTTTTGAACGTTTCTTGAATCCTGAGCGGGTATCCATGCCAGATATCGACATCGATTTTGATGATGAAGGAAGGTCAAAGATCATTGATTATGTGGTAGATAAATACGGAAAAGACCAGGTGGCACAAATCATCACCTATGGATCGATGGCCGCCAAGTCTTCCATTAGAGATGTAGGTCGTGTTTTGGATGTTCCCCTACCAGAAGTGGATAAGTTGGCCAAAATGGTTCCGAACATTTCATTGGGAAAAATTTTCGATAGCGATGAAAAGGTACTCAAGAAGAACCTAAACGCGGAAGAATTTGGGCAAGCACAAACACTAAGAAAATTAGCTGAGGGCGATGACTTAACAGGTCAAACCCTTACTCAAGCTAAAGTGTTGGAAGGTTCAGTGAGAAATACAGGTGTGCATGCTTGTGGGATCATCATCTCTCCAGACGACATCAAGAATTACGTTCCCGTTTGTACTTCAAAAGATTCCGATTTATTGCTCACCCAGTTCGACAATAAAGTAGTTGAAGATGCAGGCCTGCTGAAAATGGATTTCTTGGGATTAAAAACCCTGACCATTATCAAAGACAGCATTGCCTTGATTGAGGAGAATTATGGAGTAAAAATCGATATCGATGAAATTCCGCTAGACGATTCCAAGACTTATGAATTGTATCAGCGTGGTGAAACCAATGGAACTTTTCAGTTTGAGTCTGCAGGGATGCAGAAGCACCTGAAAAACCTGAAGCCGAATAATATTGAAGATTTAATTGCGATGAATGCCTTGTACCGTCCGGGTCCTATGCAATTCATTGATTTGTTTGTTGCGCGAAAAAAGGGCGAAGAACCGGTAGAATATCCACACATACTCTTAAAAGATATTCTTGAAAACACCTATGGAATTATGGTGTATCAAGAGCAGATTATGCAAGCCGCTCAGATCATGGCAGGTTATTCCTTAGGAGAAGCCGACATTCTGAGAAGGGCGATGGGGAAGAAGAAAATGAATGTGATGCAGCAGCAAAAAGTGAAGTTTGTTGATGGTGCAAAGGAGATGCACGACATTGATCCGAAGAAATCGGAAGAAGTCTTTGACATCATGCTGAAGTTTGCTCAGTATGGCTTTAACCGTTCTCACTCTGCAGCCTATTCTGTTGTGGCCTTCCAAACGGGATATTTAAAGGCCAATTATCCTGAAGAATTCATGGCGGCGGTTCTCACCAACAACATGAACGACATAAAGAAGGTGACCTTTTTCATGGAAGAATGTCGGAGAATGGGAACGAAAGTGTTAGGCCCAGATGTGAACGAGAGTTCTTACAAATTTGCAGTGAACAAAAAGAAAGAGATTCGATTTGGATTGGGTGCTTTGAAAGGAGTAGGAGAAGGGGCTGTAGAAGCCATAGTAAATGAACGAAAAGAGAAGGGCCCATATTTGAATATTTTTGATCTAACCAAACGCATCGACTTAAGGGCGGCCAATAAGAAAACCTTTGAGAGTTTAGCATTGGCTGGTGGTTTCGATTCTTTTGAAGGAATTCATCGGGCTCAATATTTCAATCCAGGGAAAGACGATGTGGCATTTTTAGAAAAGGCCATTAAGTTTGGTTCGTTGTTTCAAGATTCTGAAAATTCTGCTCAAGCAAGTTTGTTTGGAGGAGAGTCTGAGGTGCAAATTCCGGAACCAGAGATTCCAGCATGTTTGGAATGGGGAAGAATGGAAAAGCTGTCGAAAGAAAAAGAAGTTGTGGGCATCTATCTTTCTGGTCACCCTTTAGATGATTTCAAATTTGAGATTGAACATTTTTCCAATGCAAGGATTCGTGACTTGAGCAATTTGGAACAAAATGTCAGGCGAGGAGAAATGCGCATGGCAGGAATTGTCACAGAGGCACAGCACCGCATGACTAAAACTGGTAAGCCTTATGGCGTATTGGTTTTAGAAGGATATGAAGAAAATTTTAGGTTCATGCTCTTTTCAGATGATTATTTGAAGTTCAAGAGTTTTTTAAGTTTAGGATGGTTCCTTTATGTGAAAGGAAAAGTGCAGAAAAGACCTTGGAATGATGAATTGGAATTTAAGATTAGTGGCATAGAATTACTTTCAGAACTGAAAGAAAAGGAAGCAAAAAAGATAGACATACAAGTCAATTACAAAGACGTAGATGAGAACTTTGTCGATTGGCTAAAGGAATTGCATGATGAAAAGAAAGGCGTTTGCATGATGCAGGTGAACATCATGGATACAAAAAATAAACAGAGAATAGAATTGAAGTCTAGGTCAGTAAAGGTAAATTTGGAGAAGGAAATCATCGATAAGTTGGAATCCAATCCAAAAATAACTTATGGTGTTTCATAATGACAGATTGTCGGGAAATGGCTTTGGTTAAGTATTTGAAAGCTTAAATTTAGAAAACGAAAAGATAAATCAATAATTAAAACAACAGTTATGGCGGTAGAATTTACAGACGCAAATTTTGAAGAAATGGTATTAAACTCAGATAAACCAGTAGTGGTTGATTTCTGGGCAGAGTGGTGCGGACCATGTAGAATGGTTGGACCAGTGATTGAGGAATTATCGAATGATTACAGTGATAAAGCGGTAGTAGGAAAGGTAAACGTGGATAACAATCCAGCAATTTCTGCGAAGTATGGAATCAGAAACATTCCTACAGTTTTGTTCTTTAAGAACGGAGAGATTGTCGACAAGCAAGTTGGAGCTGCTCCAAAGTCGGCTTATGCTGGAAAGCTTGATGCTCAAATGGCATAATTGAATTTAGCTATAAAAAAACCTCGAATAGCATTCGAGGTTTTTTTATGCTTTGCTTAATTTAGAAAAATGGCTCCAATAAATCGTAAGGAACTTCAGGCTTACACTCATCTCGAATTACTTGCCAAGCAAGTGGTGGAGGGATTCATCACGGGTTTACATCAAAGTCCCTTTCATGGCTTTTCTGTAGAGTTTGCAGAGCATCGTTTGTACAATACTGGAGAATCTACTCGTCATTTAGATTGGAAATTATTGGCCAGGACCGACAAGTATTTTGTGAAGCGATTTGAGGAGGAAACTAATTTACGTTGCAGGATCATCATCGATACCTCTTCAAGCATGTATTTTCCTACGGAATTGATTAAGGACCATAAAAACAAGTTGGGTTTTTCCATTTATGCGGCAGCTGCTTTGATTGAATTGTTGAAGCGACAGCGAGACGCATTTGGTTTGAGTTTATTTGATGAAGAAGTGCATACCCATACCCAAGCGAAATCGAGTCAGACCCATCAGCACTTGGTGTATCAGTCTTTAGAAGCATTGATGGGGAAGGAGCAATTGGACAAGAAATCTTCATTGGTAACTGCACTGCATGAGATTGCTGAGCGCATCCATCAACGATCGATGGTGGTGGTGTTTAGCGACATGATGGACAATTCTGAACGCCATGATGAATTGATTTCAGCACTACAACATTTGAAGCATAACAAACATGAGGTTTTGCTGTTTCATGTGCATTCCAAGTCGAAAGAATTGGATTTTGAGTATGAGCAGAGGCCTTATCGTTTTGTGGATATGGAGAGTGGCGAGGTATTGAAGTTGAATCCGAATGAGGTGAAAGAAAATTATGTGAAAGAAATGCGGGCGAGGAGAGATGCTTTGAAATTGCGTTGCGGACAGTTTGGGGTAGAGTATATTGAAGCCAACATAGAGGATGGATTTCATCAGGTATTGTTGCCCTTTTTGATTCAGCGAAAAAAGATGGGATAATTGCAGGTTTTTTTTAGTCCGTTCTGCATTTAGAAATAAAAAAAATTATACATTTGCCCTCCGCTAATATGGCGAACGTTATTAAAAATTTTGGTCCGGTAGTTCAGTTGGTTAGAATACCTGCCTGTCACGCAGGGGGTCGCGAGTTCGAGTCTCGTCCGGACCGCAAAAGCCTTCCTCCATATGGCGGAGGGCTTTTGTTTTTTTTGATTCTTGGTCGAGTAGCTTCCGCCTTTTTTAAAGTCGGACAAGCAGCTTCGCTACTCGAAGTGAATTTTAAGGAAGTAGCAAACATATTGGTCGAGTAGCTCAGCTGGATAGAGCATCTGCCTTCTAAGCAGACGGTCACAGGTTCGAATCCTGTCTCGATCACTAGAGAATGAAGTCCCATCTTGCGTTGCAAGGTGGGATTTTTTTGTTTGCAAAAGCGAGAAGCTTGTTTCGGAGCTTTAGCAAACAAAAAAATCTAATTCCTGAAAGGAATTGGGATTTCATTTTGACCTAGGAGCACTTCAGGATGGAGGCCGACGGAGGAGTGCCTCAATCCCTTGGCCTTAAACTAGAGTTTCAATTGGAAGTGGGATGAGCACTTCAGGATGGAGGCTGAAATCCGTTTATGCCAAAAGCGAGAAGCTTGTTTTGGAGCTTTAGCATTCTTAACCATTTCAAATTTTTCAAAAATTTGTCCATTTTTTTAATTGGCTTTAGTAATAGCTTTGGATAGAATAGCAAAGTCAGACCAGCATGTCGGCGACATTTTCGCATCAAAATTTTGGGAGACCTTTTCAATTCAGGCAGAACTTGGCCTCAACAGGTTGAATCAAAACCAAATCAAACTAAATTATTTATCATGAAAAAATCAATTCAAATTTTACCCTTTATCTGTATCATAGCCCTAGCACTTAGCGCTTGCGAAAAAGAATCGCTTCACTATCAAGAAAGAGAAGTGCAAGAAGAAACAAAGGAAGTGGCAAGCCCAGAATCAGATGATTATGTCTACACTGTTCCGCTTGCCGAAATAGAAGATGAACTCATTTCCTTAACTGATCCATTGAATAGTTCCTTGCTTTTAGAAGATTATCCTGAAGCAACGGTAAGCCTGAAACCGATTTCTGGCAGTTATATCGAAATCACAATTCAGCCTCATGGCAATGGTTCAATCTATCCACCCAATCCAGCGAGAGTAGTCTGCTCTGGTTTTATAGGTGCAACTTTTGCAAAATGTTGTGGTGATTATCTAAAAGCCAATCCGAGTGGTTGTTTGGTAGTGACTTATGATGCGAGCTCCAAAACGTGGTCTGCCGACAATGAAGGGTGTTAAATCAAATGGGACAGCATCATCTGAGGCTGTCCCTTCTTTCGTTTTTCTTTATTTAACGGCATGAACCAATTTATACACCCATAAATCTTCTTTTAAAGCTTTGTATTGGAAATAGCCACTTTTGTAATGACTTTTTGCGAAACGAGATACTTTAGGGTGGAATAAATTGTAAAATTCTGAAGGAATGGCCCCTAGCAAAGCAGCATAATACATGCGTTTTGCGCTATTGACTACCTGTTGAGTATAATCAATAATTTCTATTTGATTGAATCCACTTTTCTCTAAACCCTCTTGGAAGTTTTCTACCGTTACCAATTTTGAAACGCCCCATGTTTCTCCCCATTTCTTTATCCAGTTTTTAGGATCCTTTTGGTCTTTGCTAGTCAAATAGCAATCGCTCATGATCAAGCGACCACCCTTCTTTAGCAATCGAAAAGCCTCTTCGATAAACAGATGTTGATCAGGCGCCGAAGAAACACTTTCACATGCCCAAACCACATCAAAACTTTCATCAGGAAAATTTGTTTTGGTATAATCCATCAGTTGGAAATCAACATGATCAGCAACACCTTTTTTCTTTGCCATTGCATTGGCATAAGCCACCTGCTTTTCACTGAGTGTAATTCCTGTTACTCTTGCTTTGCTATTTTGATGTGCAAATAAGGCAGCACCGCCAACGCCGCATCCTGCATCTAACATGCGGTCTTCTTTTTTCAATTGTACTTTTTCAAGTAAAACTCTATTGGTGTTGACTAGAGAGGCAGTAAAGTTTTTTATTCCATCTTCCCATATTCCATAGTGTAATGAAAGTCCCTTTTCAAGATCCCACCATTTCTCATAATGTATTTGAGTAGTGTTGTAGTATTCAGCAACGTCTTTTTGAGTAAACATAATGGGTATAGCGCTTTTAATCTGCAATTATTAAGATTTGCAATTTATGATTTTCTATGCTTTTAAATTCTCGCTTGGAATATAATTCATCAGGATTCGCCTTATTCAACTAGTGACAAGACAAAAGATCGATTTACGGTAGGCCAATCGTAATTCTTTTTAACAAAATCAAAGGCCTGTTGAGCAATTTTACCTGCAAATTCCTCATCTGCAGAAAGATGCATAATTGCTTGGGCGTACTCAGCTGGTGTGTCAGCAATTAAGATGGAGACTTCGTGTTCTGCATTGATATAAGAGTTGGCCAAACTAGAGCAGATTACTGGAACCTTCATGGCCATGGCTTGTAGAATTTTATTTTGGAATCCAAACTCATTAAAAACTGGAACAATGAGATATTTTGAAACCCAGTAGGCCTCTCTTAAATTCTTGAATTTATTTTCTATAGTGAATTGTTCACCAAAAGATTGCGTGCTTTTACTGTTGTTTCCAATGTCAGCAATCAAAACTTTAAAGTAGGAGGGCAATAATGGCATTACATCCTCTTTTAAATAGTTAATGGACCAATCATTTCGGTATTCATCCAAATTGCCGGTCATTAGCAAATCATATTGCTTTTCAACTTCTTTTGCTTGGAAAAAGTGCATATTCACCCCATTTGGTAGGATTTCTAATTGGTCTTGATGCTTTACAGAAAACCCATTCCTGTCGGATTTACCAATAACAAATGCTTGATCAAATACATTCAAGGTTTTGTATTCAAATCGCTTTATTCTTCTGTATTCTATCCAAGTCAGCAATTTTGATATGGGGTTTTTGATTAGCTGAATCTTTTTCAAGTGTTTTAAAGATTGGCTATTCATAAAATCAATTGATTTCGGAATCTCTGGGAAACTTGCCGAATAAAATGCTGTTTCTATGGTATGACAATGAATGATACTTGGGTTTATTTCCAGAATTTTCTTTTCAATCTCCTTCTTAAATTTTGAACTATAGGCTTCTGCCACAGAAAGAGGTAGTCCATTAAAAAATGCAAAGACCCGTTTCCACCATCTTTTGTTTTTTGGGAGAATAAAATAACTAAGGCTCTTACTATGCTTTGATAGCTTTGATAAAGCCTCCTCGCTTGGCTCCTCCTCGCTAAGACAAATGGCGTGAACATTTGATTTTTGATTAAGACATTTTAAATGATGAAATGCTCTTAATTTATCCCGTTTGTCAAGTGGATAGGGAATCTCAGGAAAAATGAATAAGACGGTTTTCATAATTGAATGACAACAATAGTTTGGCTAGCTTAAGGAAACTGTGATTCACTTTATTGGCTCGGCACAATTTAAGGAATTATCAAATGATTGAAAGTATTGGAGCTGTTTAATTGATTTTCAAGTTAACTTGATAATCCATAGGCTTCTTGAAGGTAGCTCATCAATTCTTCATCGACATCCTCCAACTTACTTATTTGAACTCGATGGGTACACATGCTTCCGAAGGGACCAGAATCACCTAATTTTTCTGTTGTAGGAACTCCTGGTAGCTTTAATCCTAAATCTATTCTCGTTTTTGTGGCAGGCTTTATCAATGCAAATTGCCTCTTTCTGATATAACTCACACTTCCTTTCTTCGGGCTGACTTTCACATCGTTTCCCAATTCCAAGATTACTTTGGAAAGACTTTCATAAATCGGAATGAGTTGTTCCTTTCCTTGGTATTGATTCTTCACCAAATCTTCATTTGTATTGCCTTCATCTTTCGATAAACTCACAATGGTGTTAGCAAATCCGTGGCTAACACCATGTTCTTTTTTTAAGAAGTTTACCGCAATTCCATGTTTTTCAAATTTCTCTTTGGCCAATACAACTTTCCATTCTTCTAGGGATTTGCCTGTCTTTTCAGGCATGTTGTTGATCATTGTTTGAAGTGCTGGGATCCATATTCATCGATTTAACTGACCATTCATTATGGTCCGAATTTATTCAGTAGGAAAGTTACAAATTTCAATAGTTTGAGAATTGGAAGAACTTTTCTTCAGGCCGAGTTCTATAATTAGATCAATTTGTATTTTACTAAACGCAGATTTACTGGATAATTCAGTACATTTTTTTACGCCATCTCCAACAAGGATGCATCCTTTGGTTTGATCAACGTAATTACCGATGTGAATCTGAATTGGAACTTCTATCAGGCACATTTAAAAGTTCAATCCTCCATTTGTCATTATGATCGTATCGTACAACTGCATCATAAGAACCAACTGGAATTGAGCTAATTTCATTTTGATTGTTTTTCCACGGTTTTTCTAATGTGTAACAAATAGCTTCATTATTAATAAATAGATATCCTTGAGTGCAATCTCTAGTAACATAGGAATGGTCAATTAAAACTTCAAAATTATTTTGTTCAATTTCTGTGCCTGAGAATACAGAGAAGGTTAATAGAATTAATAAATATCTTATAATGTATTATTAAAATAATCCCGTAATTTTTTTAAATGTAGAAGTTAACTCTCGATCAATATTACTTTTTGCTCTACCTACTTCATTGCTAATGTTCCTAAGTGTTTTAACTGCCTCATGATTTTGACCTGGACCCTCTGTAATGTCACGTACACTATTGTTCCATAATCTACTCACCTCATTGTTCGGACCAAATTCGAAATTGATGACGTTTCCTACATTATTTAGCGCCTTAATTATATCATTGTTTTCTCCAAAACAACCATTTTCGCCTCCGATGCCATAGTCTAGGCATTTATCCAATTCTCTTGAAACCAATTGCCCACCAGCGCAACCTGCAAAGGAATAAGGTTCGCCACCAGAAGCAATTGCACATTCAACGATGATCTGAGTTTCAGGATTCATATCCAAGTTACTTGCCCCATAGCAAATGGCAGTTTTCATTATGCTAACATCCCCTTGCTTGCTTTGCTGCTCCATGCAAGCTAATACTTTTCCAAGCGAGCCATCGGTTGAATTGCCAGAAAGACATAATGGATATTTTGAATATTCATTACCATAAGTAGTATAGCATTCATTTAATTTTTGTGCAATTTCCCTTTCTTTTAGACCCCCTAGGATTCCAAATAAGCAAATTGTTCGATCCTCCTCCGAGCTTGCATTCTTCACACAATTGTATATTTCTAATTCTTTTGAGCCCACTAATTTTCCAACCATGCAATTGCCAAATTTTTTCTCATTTAAGGTTCCATCATTTTTTAATGAAGACTCATAGCATAACCTTGCTTGATTCTCATTTGTAATTAGTGCATTTCCATAAGGATTTTGATGATTACTAAGTTGATTTGGAAAAGGCCTAAATCCATTTGGAGTAGATATACCAATATTTCTGCTGTAGTTTGGAGCCTGATAAATGTTAATATAAGGATTGACGGGGGGAGGGCATAAACAATTTCCTACAATTCGAATTCCAGTATTAGCACCAATTTCAACTAATTGATTATTCCAATTGATAAAAAAGGCGTTGAAGTGAGGTGTAGTTGATGGAAGCATTAAATACATGAAACCAGAGGGGTCTCTAACTGCTTGGCCTCTATTCAACGGATTGCCTACTTGTTCTACGTAGCCGTTTGCAAATAATGTGAAAGATTGTTGTCTTGAATGATCATCTATTCTACCAATTGGTTGGGAAAATAGCTGATTATTTAGAAAGAAAAATAGGCTGAATAATAATAAAGTAGAATTTCTCATAGTTGGTTTAGTTTTCTCAAACCTATAATATTATGCGCAATTCGGCAAATCATTTGTTATGAATTCATTATAAACCCCAAACCTCAATCTCGCTCCAAGTCTCCCAGCCCAATTTTTCATAAACGCCTCTTCCTGCTGGTGTTGCTTGTAGAATTGCGAACTGACAGCCAAGTTTATTGCCTTTTTGCATTGCTATTTTAGTCATCTTGCTTGCCCATCCCTTTCGTCTTTGTTCCTCTAAAGTCCCAACCATATATATTCCTGCGATTTCATCTTGTTTAAAAAGCATGGAAACAGAGACGGCTTCACCATCTTCTTTTCCAATGAACAAGCTGATTTCCTCTTTTCTGAGCATTTTTTCAAACAGCTTAACATCTAAGGATTTGCCATTCATTAAGCTCAATTCAGCGACTTTTATCCAATTGGATAATTCATTTGCACTTTTAACTTCATGGATGATTTGACCCTTGTTCAAGTCATAATTAAGTTCAGCTGATAATCTGCAATACATTGCGGCCCACTTGATGTTTCTTGATGAATCTTGGATAATTTTATTCCAATTGTTGGGTAATTCTTGTTCAGGATTCCAGATGAAATAGGGTGGAGCACTGCCGGTTTCGATTTGCAATTTTATCTTCTCCCAATCTTGATCCAAAACCTTGTCCTGAAAATCAAAATTCATCCTTGGCCAGGCATTGTTTTTAAATTCTACACTCTTATAGCCATCGTTCTGACGAATGATTGATTCAGCCGCATCTGCCATCAGTTCAAAAAGAGCAAATAAATTTTGCAACAATTTAGCCTTGTGTTTCTCGAATTGCATTTATGGCCTTTTCTTTTTGTATTTTTCACTGATGAAAATACGTCTTTTTCTCTTTTTAAGCCTGATAGGGATGGCTGCGCTTGAAATTAAAGCTCAACAATTTCCAAATCCTTTGCATGTTCCTGATACACTGAAGGGACCTAGTTTTGATTTATTGGTAAAACCAAGTAAGGCCTTATTTGTTGGCACTGACTCTAGTGATACCTATGGCATAAATGCAGATTATCTAGGTCCAACCTTGATTTTTTCTAAAGATGATAGCATCACTTTAAACGTCACCAATAAACTAGGGGAAACAACCACAATGCATTGGCATGGCATGCATGTTTCACCAGAAAATGATGGTGGTCCTCATACCCCAATTCTCGCTGATTCTACTTGGTCGCCCTCTTTTAAAGTGTTGGATGAAGCCACTACATTTTGGTATCACCCACATCTGCACCACAAAACGGCAGAGCAAGTTTATGCAGGAGCCGCCGGGATGATTATCGTCCGCGATCAAAACCCAGCGGGCAATCAACTGCCTCATCATTATGGTGTTGATGAGTTTCCTTTGATTATCCAAGATAAATCCTTCGATAACCAGAGCGAATTTATTTATACGCAAATGGCAGATACCATGATGGTGAATGGAACACTTGGCGCTTTTCTTGAAGTCCCAGCACAAATGGTTCGTTTTCACTTATTGAATGCATCTAACCAGCGGGTTTATAATTTAGGTTTTACTAGTAATATCATTGGTTGGCAAGTAGGATCTGATGGCGGATTGTTGGAAAATAGATTGCCCTTAAATAGAGTGCAGATAGCGCCAGGAGAGCGCGCAGAAATTGTCATTGATTTTCGCTCTTTGCAGGACAGTTCTGTAGTCATGACTTCCTATAATTCTGAGCTAAGTCCAGGTGTATCTGGTGGACCAAGAGGTCCGAGAGGGCAAAGAAATAATTTATTAGACTCAGTGGATTTCGAAATAATGGAATTTCGTGTGATTCCTCAAAATTCGAATCCCATTTTAGGAATTCCCAACCAATTGAACAACATCACAAGACCCCTTGAAGCCAATGCAGACCGTTTTCGTGTTAAAGAATTTACAGTTGATTCGAGTGGCTTTCCCTTTTACATTAATGGGAGCCTAATGGACATGACAGTTATTAATGACACAGTAAAATTAGATGATATCGAAGTGTGGACCCTGATCAACAATACAGATGAAGCACACCCTTGGCACATCCATGATGTTCAATTTTTTGTTTTAGACATCAATGGTAATCCACCGCCTCCAGATTTAAGAGGAAGAAAAGATGTTGTTTTGGTTTTGCCTTATGATACTGTTCGATACATAACGCAGTTTGAAGATTTCGCAAATGATACTATTCCATACATGTTTCATTGTCATAACCTGTTTCATGAAGATGGAGGCATGATGGGACAATTTATCGTTGTTAACGAAGTAGGGTTAGAGGAGATTAATAGCAAGACTGAGTTATTAGTTGATGTGTATCCAAATCCTAACAGCAGTCGCCTGCTGACCATCCAAACTAGAGTTAATGGACAGAAAATTCAATGCATTAAACTAATAGATAGCATGGGGAAAGAGATAGAGGATCGAAATTTTAGACATGGTGTAAATAAGGAGGTCCTTCACTTAGAAGGAATCTCTTCAGGAATTTATTTCCTTTCCATTCAAATAAAAGGAGGAGAAGTAGAAAGCATTCCAGTGATCATAGACTAAGTTGAATTAATCTAAACTCAAAAATCGTACTTTAGAATCATGCCATACTGGGTTTGGATTTTGCTTATTGTTTTGTCTGCTTATATCGTAGTCAGCATCTTACTGTACTATTTGCAAGAGATCTTTTTATTCAAGCCAGAGAAGCTACCCAAGGAGTTTCAATATGCCTATGAAAATCAAAATGTAGAAGAATACAATTTAGAAACGAGAGATGGCGCTGTTATCAATGGGCTCCATTTCAAAACGGAACAGCCTAGAGGAGTGGTTTTATACCTTAAGGGAAATTCTAAAAGCATAAAAGGTTGGGGTAAATTTGCGGTAGATTTTACCAGACTCAACTATGATGTAATCATGATAGATTATAGAGGCTTTGGAAAAAGTACTGGAAGGCGTTCTCAAAAAGCAATACAAAACGACATCCAATTCATTTACAATAAGATCAGGGAGAAGGTTGATGAAAAATACATCATTCTTTACGGACGTTCTTTAGGCTCTGGCTTTGCTACAAAATTGGCATCGACTAACAATCCTAGAATGCTAATTTTAGATGCTCCTTATTATAGCTTAAAACATGTGACAAAAAGGTACATGCCTTTTATGCCTTATTCGGTAATTATGCGGTATCCATTACCAACTTATAAATGGTTGAAATATGTTAAATGCCCCATTCATATCATTCATGGGACCAATGATAAACTGATACCATTTTCTTCTAGCGTAAAACTTTCTAAGATTCAGGCAGATACCACAAGGTTATGGCCTGTAATTGGCGGGGGACATAAAAACTTAAATACTTTCGAATCTTATCATCAAATGATGGAAGCCATTATCAAAGATAAGTCGGGAAAGGTAGATCTTAGCACCACAAGTCATAAGGTGAACCATCATGCGAAATAAATTTATGATGCTTCTAAAATGGGCAACTGCCCTTCTAGTTTTGTATTTATTGAGCCTAATGGTTTTGTACAATTTTCAAGAAAATTTCATCTTTCTTGCCACTCAATTTGATGATGCAACAGTAATAGATTCCGAATTTAACTTTAGTGAAAGAAACATTCATACTGAAGACGGAGGAGTAATTCACATTTTGCATTTGAAACCGGAGCATTCTAAAGGTAAAATCCTTTATTTTCATGGCAATGCTGGTGACGTTCGTAAATGGGCTGTTGAAGTGGAAGACTTAATTAATAGAGGATGGGAAGTGTTTCTGCCAGACTATAGAGGTTATGGAAAAAGCAAAGGAAAGCGAAGTTCAGAATTGCTTTATGCAGATGCATTGGCCATTTACGAAGTGATAAGTGAAGAATACAATGGACAAGACATTCTGGTGTACGGTAGGTCATTAGGGGCAACATTTGCAACAGCAGTAGCAGCAACATTTCCAGTTAAACAATTGTTTCTAGAAACACCTTTTTATAGCCTAGATAGCTTGATGTCAATTCGATATCCCATTGTTCCATCCCGTAAAATATTAAAGTTTCAGTTTCCCACTTTTGAATACCTTAAAAAAGTAAAATCTCCCATTTGTATTGTGCATGGAACTAGTGATAGGGTAGTGCCCTATGAACAAGGCTTAGCATTGAGCGCTCTTAATGATCGAGTACAATTTAAAAGCATTTTGGGGGGAGGGCACAATAATTTAAAGCATTATAAGGGGTTTCAAGCGCTGCTTGATTCTTATTTTGGCCCTAGGCCTTCTTTGGATAAGCAGGACGATCAAATTGATTAGATTGGATGCTATGGGCACAATCAAAGTGAGCCAATGGACAAGATTTTTTGCCATGTAAGCCACAAGGACGGCAGGCCAAAGGTTTTTTTGTCTGAATGACCTTAGAATCGATTCCCAATGGTCCGAAACCAAAGGAAGGCACAGTAGAACAGAAAATCGCATTTGAAGAAGCACCCATGGCAGACGCCATGTGCATCGGTGCAGAATCATTTACATAATTCATTTCTGCACTTTGCATCAAAGCGGCTGATGATAATAGATTCAACTTGCCTGCAAGGTTTACAACATTAGGTCGCTCTGTTGATAAACGAATTTCTTCACAATGCTCAAAATCTTCTGGTCCGCCCAATAAATAAATGATCCAATCGTCTTCAAAAGAAAGGATGAGCTCTATCCATTTGACTAAAGGAAACTGCTTAGTCGCCCAGACAGAGGTTGGTGCAACACATAAGTAGGGAAGACCCTGAAATTTTTCTATGGCTGCATAGTCTTGTTTGCGAGGGTAAAGTTTTGGTCCCTTGTATTTAATATCACAGAGGTGATAGATTAAACTGAGGTTCCTATTGGTCTCATGAGAGCCATTTAATTTATGCGGGATTTTATGGTCGAAGAAGAATGACAATGGATTTTTTGCAAAACCAATTTTTTCTTTTGCTCCACTAAACAATGTGATGAATCCCGATGCAAAAAAGCGCTGCACATTAATCACTGCATCGTATTCTTTTCTTCTGATGATTCTAATGATTCGTATTAGATTGCGGTATTTCTTCTCTTTTTTCTTCCATACAATGATCTTATTTAGTTTAGGATGCTCCTTTAAGAGGTTCTCATTTCCCTTTCTCAATAAGAAATCAATTTTTGCATCTGGATAATGTTGGTTCAACTTCTCAATAAGTGGAGTTGCTAAAATCACATCGCCTATGAAAGCAGTTTGTATGATTAAAATCCTTTTCATCAAACGGCTACCTCAAAGTCTCGTAGAACATTATTTAAAGAGGTTTTTAAATCGGTGCTTGCTTTCCTTTTGCCTATGATTAATGCACAAGGCACCTGAAACTCTCCTGCGGGAAATTTCTTGGTATATGAACCAGGAATAACAACAGACCTAGATGGCACTCTTCCTTTATAAGTGATCGGTTCGTCACCACTCACATCAATGATTTTTGTCGATTTAGTCAACACTACATTCGCACCTAGTACCGCTTCTTTTTCCACATGAACACCTTCAACAACGATACATCTTGATCCTATAAAGCAGCCATCTTCGATAATGACAGGACTGGCTTGCAATGGTTCAAGAACACCGCCCAGCCCAACGCCACCACTTAGGTGTACATTTTTTCCAACTTGAGCACATGAGCCAACAGTTGCCCATGTGTCAACCATGGTTCCTTCATCAACAAATGCCCCAATATTGACATAAGAAGGCATTAATATAACTCCTTTCGCAACATGAGAGCCATATCTTGCAATGGCATGTGGAACTACTCTTACACCTTTTTTCGCATAATTTGACTTTAAAGCCATCTTGTCATGAAATTCAAACGGACCAATTTCTATGGTTTCCATTTGTCGAATAGGAAAGTATAAAACAACTGCTTTCTTTACCCATTCTTGAACTATCCAATGATCACCTTCAGGTTGAGCACATCTTAATTCTCCTTCATCGATTAAAGCCAAAGCCTTTTCTATGGCCTTAATGTGTTCAGAACTGTTAAGGAGTTCTCGATTTTCCCAGGCTTCTTCTATCTTTTGCTTCAGTTCAATCATTCTGTAAAAATAGTGCTTCTAATTTGATTGCAGTTTGTCCCCAATTATAATGCTTTTGAATGAATTGATGAGCAGCCTCGCTTAAACGTTCTTGTTCCTCCTCATTAGAAAGCAGGTTTAAAATGTGCTTGCAATATTCATCAGGATTCTGACCAATTAAAATGTCCTTATTTGGCTCGGCATTTAAGGCATTGTTGGCAAGAGTAGAAGTAATGCATGGAATTTTCATGGCCATGGCTTCCAGTAATTTATTTTGCAATCCTGTTCCTATTTGCATAGGAGCTATGAACACTTTAGAAGCCGCATAATAGTGTCGAATATCATCCACCCAGCCGGTTACTATAACCCTTTCCTGTACTAAACCTGTAATTCTTGCACTAGGGTTTGCTCCCGCAACAACCAATCTAACATTGGGGTTTTTTCCCCAAACCAAGGGAAGAATCTTTTCTACAATGTAACAGACACCATCTACATTTGGCGGGTAGGACATGTTTCCAGTAAATACTAAATCATGTTCTTTTGGAATTGCTCTAGGTTTGAAAAAATCTTGATCTACACCATTAGGGATAACATGGATGCTTTTATTTTTCGCATGAACAATCAAACCCTGGTCTTGACTAGAAATGATACTATGTTGATTAAAGTATTTAAAAATGAAATGCTCATATCGTTTAAGCCGTAATGCTTCAATTTTTACAAATGGCTTCAGGTAAAAAGGGGCTTTTTCTATTCTTCTTCCCATGCCTTGTGATAGAACATCCATATAATCTAAAGTCTTCGATATTCGATAATCCTTAACGTATTCACTAACTCGAATGAGCTGACAATACAAATGATCAATCTTTGCTTCTTTAAAAAAGCGATGGACTTTTGATTTAGCCTTTCGATTATAGAAATAGGCAACTTGCAAAGGGATTTGAGAAAAGAACAGGCTCCAAAAAATATTGAATACTATGCCGATTTTGGAAAGGTAAATGACCTTGATCTCTTTGCAATAGGGTTTTAATTGTTCTAAATGCTCTTGTTTTAATTTTCCGCTATGAAGTGCCAAAAGGTATATTTCATTCCTTTCCGACAAAGCTTTAATTTGATGAAAAGCCCTTAGTTTATCACCTTTTTCAAGAGGATACGGAAACCTGGATAAGAGTATGCCTAGTTTCATCCTTCAATTGATTTTTTCTTCTTCGGCAAAATCTTTTTGAAAAAGTTCACATAGACATCGGCCCTAAACATTGCAGAGTCTGTTGTTGCTTTGTAGGTGAAAAATATCCCAATGGGCAATAAAATTGCACTGGCCATCCACATCCCCTGTGGCACAGCTATAGCACCTTCAAGTGCCATCTTTTCGCCGGTAATGCTAAGAATGTGGAACAATAAGAAGAACAATACAGAAATCACAATAGGCATCCCTAAACCGCCCTTTCTAATGATCGCACCTAGCGGAGCTCCGATTAGAAATAGCACCAAGCAAGCAAAAGATAAAGTCAATTTTTTATGCCATTGTATTTCGTGGTTACGGATGTATTTCTCTCTGTCCTTTATATCGTTTTGAATAGTAGATAATCTGGCTTTGCCATTTCGAACTAAATTAGCTGCAGTGATTACTACCTGTTGTTGCTGAACAATGCTCATTTGATTAAATAAGGTGTCGATGCTTTCTGGTCGATAATTTCGAATGTTTTTAAACTTCCTTTCCTTTAAATCTGTGTACATGTAAAAGCCTTTTTTCATGCTTTTTTGAAAATTTAAATAATGATTATTTTTAATTAAATTCAAAGTATCAATAGCTTTACTTAATTGATTGATATTAAGCATTTTGTAATTATTCTTAAACAAGTCTTCGTCGGTCCTGTTTAAGGCAAATTGAGACAAATCAAATCGGATTAAATCTTCCTTAAACTTTGAATGAATAAGTGGATATTTTTTTGTTCTAGCGCCATCAATATCTTCCTCATAATTTTCTCCATTGAACAGTCTCATTTCTATGAATCGTTTGTTTGGAGTTAAAGTCATGATGCCTTCTTCTGCAACAATAACAGATCGATTTCCTTTTCCATCGCTATGGTCATAAATCAATAAATCATATAGATGTTCAACATCATCAATAACCTTCTTGTCTTGAACCCGAATGGTATAGTCGTCTAGTTCATTGGAAAAGATTCCAGGTTTGATGTCCATGGTAGGCTTTTGCTCTTTTACGTCGTATAACAATGATTTGCTTTTCAAGTTTGCGACAGGCAGCCAATAATTGGAGAAAAGGTAGGCGGTTATGCTTAATAAAACGGCTAAAACTGCAAGTGGTCTAAGCACTCTCTTTAAAGAGACTCCAGCAGATTTAAAGGCAACTAATTCATAGTGCTCTCCCAAATTGCCAAAGGTCATCAGTGAAGAGAGCAGAATGGATAAAGGAAGTGCCATAGGCACTAGACTGGCAGAAACATAAATAAGTAATTGCGCAATGACTGTCCATTCAAGGCCTTTACCCACCATGTCATCAATGTGTTTCCACACAAATTGCATCAATAAAATAAAGACAGCCACAAAGAAGGTGGCGACAAAGGGAGAGGCAAAAGATTTTAATATAAACTTAGAGGATGTTTTCAAGCTCTATTTTTGACAATTTACAGGATGCTAAGTTAAGCTAACGCAAATTAGGAGCCAATAGCGTGCAAAAGGGTATGAACTTGACTGTCCCAAAGTAATTGGGCCTCTTCAACTTCATCTTCATCAGCAAAGTCGACAACAATTAGGGAAACATCATTGGTAAGATCATCTGTTTCTATTCTGAACTCAAAGTAGGCATCTTCGTCCTCTTCTTCTTCCCATTTGAATTTGATGAATTTATCTGTCTTCTTGCTAAGTAATAATGCAGTTTCTTCAGAACCCTCCCAAATGAAAGTAAATTTCTTTCCACGAGAATTGACATTGTCTGCAAACCATTCTGATAATCCAGAGGGTGTAGATAGAAATTTGTAAAGCATTTTAGGGGATGCTTTTACAACAAATTCCATAGTATATTCAACTTTTCCTGCCATTATTGTCTTCGCTTATTAACCCTGCAATATAACAATAATATTGTAAAATTGGCAAAGCCTATGTATTTCAACAAATCGTGATTTGTGCGCTAATTATCTATCCGAAATAATCAATTCTGACAATTGTTTCCCTATTAAACTGCCAATGGCTATGCCCATTCCACCTAAACGAACCCCACAATATACTTGATCACTTACTTTCTTGAGGATCGCTTTCTTGCTCTTTCCCAAGCCCATGGTACCTGCCCAAGCATGTTCTATCTCGATTTTTTCATTAGGAGCAATGTGACTAGTCAAAACCTCTTTCAAATGATCTGTAATGAATCTGCTGGTTGCCAGATCGCTAGTATTCTCTGCGCTGAAATTTTTATTTCTAGCACCGCCAAACAAAATTCTTTGTCCAAGATTTCTAAAATAATAATATCCTTCATCAAAATGGAAAATACCCTTGAATGCTAAATTGGAAAGAGGTTTACTCAGAATAATTTGTGCTCTCGTTGCTTGTATGTCCTCTGATTTCAATAAATCCTTGGCCAATCCATTGCTGCAAATTGCCAATTGATTGAAAGAAATATTGCCATATTGGGTGCAAATTTCTGATCCATCTATTCTTTGTACCTCAATGCCATTTAATATGGAAATTCCCAAGCCTTGTGCAATTTGAATGCATTTTTTTATCATTAGTCCAGGGTCGATTTGACCTTCTGCAGCATGAGAGATGGCCTTCGAAAAACCAGAGAAACCAGAAGTTTTAATGATGTCATCATCAATTTTGAAGCATTTATCAATTCCTGTAATTTTTTGCAATTCATGATTTAAATCTCCTAATGCCTGATAACATAGCTTAAACTTTGTTTCGTCATTAATCAGAAACAACTCATAGGCCCCATTCTTCTGATGGTTGATTGACTCTGGACCCAGGAGTTCTTTGAGGTAATTTAGACCCTCCCAGCGCATTCTTAAGGTTTCAAATACTTCATCACTGGGCCTTTTCTCTAAATCAGCCAAGAGTTCGCTCGGACTTCCTATACAGGCAAAGCCAGCGTTTTTTGTACTTGCTCCACTAGGCATGATGCCCCGCTCTAGTAGTAGAACCTTCGCATTTGGACGTGACCTTTTATAGTGAATGGCAGTAGAAAGGCCTACCAATCCACTACCAACAATAAGCAAATCGATGCCTTCTAAGAAATGGGTCTTTTCCCAATAACTTAGATTGTTGAAGGGGAGTCCTTTGAATGTCATATTTTGATTTATTCTATGTTAAGAATTTAATACCTTTAGCAAAAGCCAAAAAATAGTATGAAACGCAATTTCTTTAGTCTCTTGATTTGTTTAACCGTTTTATCCAGCACAATGGTTGCTCAAGGTAAGCAGGAATCAAAGTATAAATTTAATTATGAAATAGATTCGAAAGCATTCAAAGGGAAAAGAGAATTCACAGTTTATTTACCCTCAGATTATTATGATTATCCGAATGATAGTTTTACAGTAACTTATGTCTTAGACGGACATCATGCTCCCTTTATCGATATGGTGGCAAGTGTGATTGCATATGGCTCTTATAATTACAAATACACTCCTACGATAGTGGTTGGAATTCATCAAATTAACAGAGGTTGGGAATTTACTATGCCATTGGAGGGAGAAGAAGTTGACTATGAAGGCGGCATGGCACCAGAATTAATTGAACATCTTGAAAGTGAAGTGAGGCCAATAGTGGATTCAATTTATTCGAGAAGAAAAAATTTCAACAGCATTATCGGACATTCAGCAGGTGGGGAGTTTGTTTTGTCTGCTCTATTTGCCAAACCCGATTTATTTGATGCTTACATTGCCATTAGTCCTGCGCTAAGACCTGGAGAACATCATGTTTTTGAGGATGCCATTCACTATTTTTCAGAAAATAAGACACTTAATAAATTTTTGTATTGCTCTTCTGGAACGGTTGCTGAAAGGGAGATTCTTTTTGGAAAGGGAATTCGAAAATTGGATTCAATCATTGGGGAGAGACCGAATAATGGCTTGATTTGGAAAAAGAATAAATTTGAAGGGATGGGGCACTGGACTTGTGTTGCTCCTTCAGTAAGTGATGCGATGGTAGAATTGACAAGAGCCTTTCGTGTTGATGAAAAAACCATATTTGATATGGCCTCGAATCCTGATTTAGAACTAACAGATCAAATCAAACAATTTTACGAATCAAGAAAGAGTCAGTATGATTTTATTGAAATTCCTCAGGCTGGTTACCTTTCAAGAGCTGCCATTGAGGTTTATGAAGTTTTAGGTTTTCCTGAAAAATCCATTGCGCTTTTCGATTGGTCGATAGAACAATACCCTAACAATTATACCTTGCGGAAGCACAAGGCTTGGATCTTATTGGACGAAGGTAAACTAAAGGAGTCAAGGTTAGCTTACAATGATGCTTTTACAGCTTTGGAGGGCGTTAAGAAGAAAATTGGTGATGAAACCTATCAGAACCAATTGGCCTATCTCAAAAGGAAACTTGAAAAATTAGAGGCCTTAGATAAATAACCCTTACTTCAATGAATCGCTAAGGGTTCCGCTCATGGCAGCTGGAAATGCAACAATTATTAAACGTTTTAAGGCCAAAACAGAATTGCTCTCCCAGGGTAATTTATCAAATAGTAATAAAATCATTGCAACCACTATAAGAGAAATAATATAGGTTCCAATAACCCTTTTAACATAATTGAATACATGCCCCTTGAGGTTAAAACGGTAAAAATTGAAATACACGAATAAGCCAATGAATAAGATTGAAAGGAGGCAAATTGATGCAATGTTAATTGATTCAAGGTCACTTGCTAAATTCCAAGCTTCTTCAGATAGTGCAATTGGTGTAGCCAAAATCGTTGCACCAACAATGACCTGAATGATGTCTCTTGGCTTAAACTCAACCATTAATGGTTTAAGTACATAGCTAAGAATCTCACCAGAAACATCAGCAATGGGAACAACACGATGCAGGTAACCCCCAATTCTTTTTATGGTTTGCTCTTTTATGTTGATGTTTTCTTTTTTGTCATTCATGGTTGTAGAAATCGATGGGATGGATCTAAATTAAACCTTTGAAAGCAATTAGACTATGAAATTAAAATTCAGTTGGCAGCCAATTCATTGAAAATGACCTCTCCTTTGTGTTCTAATTTCGAAAGATGTCTTATTTCTTCATCCCAATCAAGAGGAGTCCAATAGGAAGGATATTTTATTACCACTTGTTCTCCAATTAAGTTTTTCCTAAGGCTATCTAGATTTAATCCATTTTCCAATCCGCGGTTTATGTAGAACAACCGTGAATCTTCTTGGAGTTTAAAAATAACGTCTTTTATTCCGCCTTCATAAATGCCCGTAACTGTGCCATTAACTACTAATGCTTTATCTTCTGTGACGATAGGAACTGGTCTAAAGATGAGGATGCCGATAACGACAACTATCACAGTTATGCCTATTAATGTTTTCTCAATCATGTTGTTTTGTTTGCATTCTTAACACGATGGAAATGAGATTATTGCCTAAGTATAATAACTTGAATGAAATTGCTAAGGCATTAACACTTTGTCAATAATGTGGATTACCCCATTGATCGATTGGATGTCATTCGCCATTAAATTTGCTGGTGCATTAGAACTTGCTGTTGTTCCAACTTGCAAACTAGAACCATTGTTGATGCTTAAGCTTGAAGCCCCAAGTGTGTTTATGGTTTGTCCATCCACAAATTGATCGGTCTGGAAATTGTTGCTTGAGCCAATGTGATGCAATAAAATTCCTTTAAGCTCAGCTCTTGGGATATCAAACAAGGTATTCCAAGAAGTATTTCCATCCAATAAAGATTGAAAGGCTCCATTGGAAGGGGCAAATAAGGTGATGCTACCAGCTTTTTTAAGTTCGCCTGAAACGGTATCGCCAAAATATATCCATGGCATCATTGAACATTGCTAGTCGTTCTTCAAAACGCACCATTTCGCATGCATTTGGGGGGATCATCAATTGATTTACCTGATGAATTAACCCGTTGCTTGCCACAATGTTTAGAGTCCACGAATAAGGCAGTATCGTTAAGACTATACCTAGGCATAGAATCAATCTCTATTACGGTTGTTTCATTGTGAGAACCTTGAGTATTTAAGCTGAGAAGATAAGCATTACCAGATAGATCTGCAGTGCTAACTATTGAGCCAATCATGTGGTATTTTAACACATTTGCTAAAGTATCTGAGCCAATGTCGGAAAGAGAATTCCAATGTGATTTACTGGCTAATAAATTTAGAAAAGCCTGATTGTTCGGCGCAAATAGGGTAAAGGTGCCACTACTTTGAACAGTTGTATTCAAGCCTCCAATTACTAGCGCTTTACTTAAACTATCTGCCCAAACGTATGTTTTCAATTCGGCGCCAATCGTTTAATTTGCTAGTATCTTCCTCTGGGACAAAAGGTTCAAGATTATCTTCATTGTCGGAACATGAACTTAGAAAAAACAAAAGCTCCAACAATTAAAGAGCCGATTAATCTTTTAGAATACTTTAATTTTTTCATAATGATTTTTAGATGCCATTCTTGCCTGCAAGTATAGCTTTTTAAGATTTAAAACTGGACAAGAACTCTACCTTTCGATTTCCCAGCAATCATTTTTTCAAGATGTTCGTTTAATTCGGCTAAAGATATGACCTTTTTTATATCATCGATTTGTTTTGGTTTCCATTCATTGGCTAGTTTTTCCCAAAGTTGCAAACGAATGGACCTAGGGGTTTCTGCTGTTTCAATGCCCAATACGTTTACACCATTTAGTATAAATGGGTATACCGTTGTATTGAGTTCAGGCGAAACCACCAAGCCACAAACTGCTATGTTTCCATTTCGATTGCAAGCCTTGATGCAGGTTGCCAATGTATTACCACCAATGGTATCTATTGCACCTGCCCACTGATAACGGAGTAGGGGTCGACCACTTTTGTCGTCAACATCTTCTCTGCTTAGCATTTTACTGGCTCCTAAGTTCCTAAGAAAATCATGCTCACTTTCTTTTCCTGTTGCAGCAAGCACTTCATATCCTGCTTGAGCCAGCAAGGCAACAGCCATGCTTCCAACCCCACCTGTTGAACCTGTCACTAAAACAGGACCCATGCCTGGAGTTTGGCCCATTTGTTCCATCTTAAATAAAGACAATCCGGCTGTAAATGCACCTGTACCCAAAACCATGGATTCTTCTAAACTTAGATTCTTTGGTAAATGCACAGGCCAAGCGCTTGGGACTTGGATATATTCTTGAAAAGCTCCTGAAGTGCCCATGCCTAAATCGTATGAGGTAACGATCACTTCATCACCAACATTGAAACGGTCATCCTGGCAACGGACAACTACTCCAGCAGCATCAACACCAGGGGTATGTGGGTAATTTTTACTAATGCCCTTATGACCATGAGCAGATAAGGCATCCTTGTAATTTAAGGCAGCGTATTTTACTTGAACAAGTACATCATTTTCTGGTAACTCCTCAATGCTTTTCTCTTCAATATTTCTTTCAAAAGAGCCATCTGATTTTTCTCTTACAACAAATGCTTTAAACTTATTTGGAATTGTCATTGATATATTAATAGTGAATAGTTATCGATTAGCAGTTCTTCTTTCTCTGGATTGTAGAAAAACACTTTTATTTGTTCACCTTCTACATTAAATCGTGTTGGAATCTTAAATTGATATTGCTTCAGGTGAAACTCTCCATCAATTTCTAAGGTGTTTTCTAAATAATGTGCCATGTAATAATCACCAAATTTACAAACTGCCTGAACCTTTACACTATCTGCTGCAGCATATTCCGCGCGGATGATTACATGAATGTTATCGTCTTTCTGAACTTGATGAAGATGGTTTTCGTATGCTAAACCATAACTTATTGTTGAATCAATGAGATAAGCTCTGCTAGAATCCAATTGTTGGTATTGAAACTTAGTGTTCCAATTTTCTGTCCAATGCAGATCTTTCTCAAAATCAAATTGTTCAGTTAAAAAAGCATTGTCAAAAAAATTGGCTGGATTACCCTGTTCTTTCAATTGGTATAAACTCAATTCTTTATTGCTCTTCACCAATTCTAATCGATTGATAATGTCTGGATAATCTCTATAGGTATCCAATCGAAAAAAGCTATCTATCAGCAAAACATAATCATGTGGTTTCTTCAATATGCTAATTACACTATCTTCCAAACTGTTTAGAGATGTGAAGCCTTTGTGGCCCAATATGGTAAATGGAATGTTGGTAGAATTTGCCTCCAATACAATTAAAGTGTCGTCCTTATCTAAGTTCCATTGCTTAAAATCTGCTTTAGCATTTTTGTAAACGGTATAGGCATAATGAATCCTATCATTAAATTCAGGAGTGTAACGATCCGTTTTTCGCTCTTTTGCATAGGAAAAGAAATAAATCCCAAAAATGAAACAGCACAAGGTAATGGGAGTGTACCATCGCTGATCAATCTTTATTCTTTTCATACAAAAAATCAAGAGAAAAACGAGTGTTGGGAAGAAGGCATCGATCAAATAGTAATCGTGATCTACAAACTGTTTTCCCATCAATAGTGCAAAGAAGCAACTTGCTATTCCACTGAGCAGCAAAATGAGTAGCCATCTTTTTTCTAGCTGATTGATGATCGGGTTTTTCAATAACTGAGTGCCAACTGCAAGTAAAAGTGCGATTAATAATATTCCATGAAATGGACTAATGATGTCTCCAGACCAACGCTCTACACTTTCTTTCAAAATGCGAATGAAATCAGCAAATGAATCTGGACTTAAAAATTGTCCCAGAAACATGCTTCCATATTCTTCTCCCAAATAGCGATTATAGAAAAAGTAAAGAAAGAAAACGTTTAAACTAAGCAAGGTTGCAATGATGTTGTTTTTCTGAGATCCCCCTTTTTTCCAAGTTGTGTAAAACATGGAAGTCACAATAACCATTAAAAATAGAAGGAAAGGACTTCTGCTTAATGCTGCAAGACTGAAGAAGAAAAGGGCCCAGTATGCGTTTTTTTTCTTTTTATCACTGAAATCTTTGCTTAAAAAGAAGACTCCAAATAGGAAGAGATTAAATGCCGCCGCAGAGGGTAAAAAGCCATTGGCATAATAGCTAAAGAAGGGCAGGGTAAATACAAAAAGACTCATAAGTGCGCTTCTCAGGCTTGAGAGCCCAAAATTCAATCCTGATCTAAATAAAAAATAAGAACCCAAAAAGCTTAAAATCAACATGTACCATCTAAATGTGCTGACAATGGGCAATTTTAATGCTGAACTAATTAATGCCACGCTGTAATCGTGAATTGGAAAATCTACTTGCGTTATTCCGTCCTTAGTTAAAAGGTTATACGTTGCAGGGTGGAAAAGGTCGAAACCATTATCTTGAAAATTCATGGCCAATGCCAAGCGATCGGATTGGGTCCAAGCATGAACATGACTTGGATACGTGCTCATTTGACCTTGAAAGAGGTAAATTGCTCCAAGGATAAGGACAATGATGAATGGAAGATGTGAAATGCTTTTCTTCACTATAGTATTTTAAAGACGATGGATCCAATCACTGATGTCGGAAATTACTTGAGAGGAGACATGTTGCTCATTCATGTATTCAGCCGGCAAGCACAATCCTTCACCAGAAAAGAACAAATGATTCAATCCTGGGTAAATAATGGTCTTACTCAAAATGTTTTTATTGCCATTGTTCCAATTTTTTGCCTGCTCTTGAGTAACTTGGTAATCCCGGTCACCATTTAAAATTAGGTAAGGACAGTCTTGTTTTTTTGCCAGTTTTACTGGTGAATAGTTCTCTAAGGATTTCCAATAGACTCCCGACAAACCAAATGGTAAATTGTATCCAATAGTGCTCTCATCAAACTTCTTACTTCTAACCGTTTCGCATTGCTGTTTAATGATGTTAATTTGAAATTGAGTAATGCCACTTGTTGAGTCGTTTTTCATGAGGTATTCTAGTTGAGGGCCAATTACATCAACTAAGGCACTGGAATTTCCAGCCAAACTAATTACACCATCTACCTTTTCTATTGAGGCAATCTTCGGGCTCATATGTCCACCTAAGCTATGGCCAATTAAAATTACCTTTCGATACCCTAATTTTTTACCCAATTGCAAGGCCAGAACAGCGTCGTCTACAACTTCTAGATTAATGTCAACCTCATTAATTTTGCTTTGCAGTGATCTTTGATAATCGAAGCTTCTTTTATTATAACGGATACTGGCAATTCCTTTGGCTGCAAGTCCGTATGCAAGGTCTTTGAGTGGCTTGTTCGGACCTAAGCTTCCGTCCATGTCATTTGGGCCAGAACCGTGAACCATTACTACAATGGCTTCTTTTTTATCTTCTTTGGGAGCAATGTATTCTGCAAGTAAGGGGTCTTCGCCTGGAATTTGAATGAGCTTAATTTTTGTTCATTCAAATTAGAATAAGGAGGTAAGGTCCAAGTGGTCTTGTTTTTTACTGGAACAACTCTTAGATAAGATATTCTTTGATCATCATTTACACTCAATAATAGCCCAAAGTTTTCCTTTTCAAATTGGATTTCTTGTCGGTAATAGGTTGCCTCAGCTCGTTGGTCTGGTATAGATGCCCCTAATCCAATAAAATCTCCATATTGTTCCTTTATGCTTTCCCAAGTGCCCTGCAATTTTATGGGAGTCAGACTTTCTTGTAATTCTTCAGTAAATGGAGCATGTGCAGCAACATACTGGCCAGCATTCATGTTGTTGATGAAATCATTAGATAATTGTTTGCAAACATTTAGGTATTCAATGAACTCAGATTTAACAAGCGCAGGACGCTGTGCATTCTCTGGTATTTGGCCGAATAATAAATGGTTGCAAAAAAGGAATGAAATGAGAAGAAATCTAGACATCAAAAGGAGTTTTAACAAACTTATTAAATCTTTTTGGTTTCAATTCTATTCTTAAGGATTGAAGAGCAATAGGGGCTGTTTTTATACGATGTGCAAAAAGTAAAATTAATCAATGTTTAAACCTACTTTTGCGCCCTGAAAATTTGGCACATGAAGATTAGAAACATTGCAATTATTGCTCACGTTGACCATGGTAAAACAACTTTGGTAGATAAAATGCTTTTGGCAGGAAAATTATTTAGTGATCACGAGGTTCCTGGAGAACTGATCATGGACAATAACGACATAGAAAAGGAAAGAGGAATTACCATTTTATCTAAAAACGTGTCCGTTTTTTATGGTGATACTAAAATCAACATCATTGATACACCTGGTCACGCAGATTTTGGTGGAGAAGTTGAGCGTGTTTTGAACATGGCTGATGGAGTTTTACTTTTAGTTGATGCCTTCGAGGGCCCAATGCCACAAACAAGGTTTGTATTGCAAAAAGCAGTTGAGTTGGGCTTAAAGCCAATTGTGGTTGTGAACAAGGTGGATAAAGAAAACTGTACTCCTGATATTGCTCAAGAAAAGGTATTCGACTTGATGTTTAACCTAGGTGCAACAGAAGAACAATTGGATTTCCCTACAGTATATGGCTCAGCTAAACAAGGTTGGATGAGTGAGGATTACAAAGATCCCAAAGAAGACATAACCGCCCTAATGGATGCCATTATTGAATACATTCCAGCTCCTCAACCTGAGGAAGGAAATTCACAATTATTAATTACTTCATTGGATTATTCATCTTTCATCGGAAGAATTGCCATTGGAAGATTGCAAAGAGGAAGCTTAAAAACCAATCAACAAGTGAGTTTGGTAAAAAGAGATGGAAAGATTAGCAAAAGCAAAATCAAAGAGTTGTATGTGTTTGAAGGCTTAGGTAAAGTAAAAGCTGACCTAGTGAAAGCCGGAGACATTTGTGCAATTGTTGGACTTGAAGGTTTTGAGATTGGAGATACTGTTGCAGACATCGAAAACCCTGAAGCTTTGCCAAGTATCGCAATTGATGAGCCTACCATGAGTATGCTTTTTACCATTAATGATTCACCATTTTTTGGTAAAGAAGGAAAATTTGTGACTTCTAGGCACTTGAAAGAACGTTTAGACAAGGAGCTAGAGAAAAACTTAGCGCTTAGAGTTGAGGACACTGGGTCTGCTGATAGTTTTAATGTATTTGGAAGAGGTGTGCTTCACCTTTCGGTGCTGATTGAAACCATGAGAAGAGAAGGATATGAGTTGCAAATTGGTCAGCCTCAAGTAATCATCAAAGAAATTGATGGTGTAAAGCATGAACCAGTTGAAGAATTAAGCATTGATTTACCTGAAGATCTAAGTGGAAAAGCAATTGAGGCCGTTAACCTAAGAAAAGGGGAGATGCTAAATATGGAGCCAAAAGGAGATCGAATGCTATTGGAATTCATCATTCCATCTAGAGGAATCATTGGTTTAAGAAATTACTTACTGACTGTTACAGCGGGAGAGGCGATCATGTCGCATCGTTTTACAGAATTCCAAGCCTACAAAGGAGAAATTCCTGGTCGCCAAAATGGCTCATTAATTTCTATGGAAACTGGAAAAGCCATTCCTTATTCTTTGAATAACCTTCAAGATAGAGGAAAATTCTTTGTCGACCCGAATGAGGAAATTTATCAAGGACAGGTGATTGGAGAAAATTCAAGAGCTGGTGACTTGGTGGTGAATGTTACCAAAACCAAGAAGATGAGTAACATGAGATCGGCAGGAGCAGATGACAAGATGAGAATTGCACCAGCCATCAAATTCTCTTTAGAAGAAGCTTTAGAATACATTCAAGAAGACGAATATGTTGAGGTTACACCACAATCGCTACGTTTAAGAAAGACACTCTTGAATGAAACCGATAGAAAAAGAGCATCAAAAGTTTAAGGTCTCAGCAATTATTTATATTTTCGAAGCAACTCAATACGAAACAACATGATGTTACGCGATCAACTAAGGAAAGAAGGTGATTTCTTATTCAGACATAGAAGTAATTTACCATTAATCATTATCATCATTGGCTTGGCAGTGTTTTTCTACCAACAAATGAATCGTGACTTGATGTTTTCTGATGCACTAGGAAATAACTTTTGGGAATACATTTGCTTTGGGGTGGGAATCCTAGGGTTTCTAATTCGTGTGCATGTTGTTGCCTACACGCCGCCACAAACGAGTGGAAGAAATACCAAAGAAGGACAAGTGGCTGATGTATTAAATACCACAGGATTGTATTCAACCATTCGTCACCCTTTGTATTTAGGAAATTTTTTCATGTGGCTAGGTGTAGCCATGTTAACTGAAAATCTTTGGTTCATGGTGGCTTTTACTTTGTTCTACATGCTTTACTACGAGCGAATCATGTATGCAGAAGAAGCATTCTTACAAGAAAAATTTAGCGGCGCTTATGAAGAGTGGTCTTCTAAAACCAATACCATCCTTCCTAATTTGTCAAATTACAAAGGTGCTGAGGTAAGCTTTCAATTGAAGAAGGTAATCAAGAAAGAGAAAAATGGAATTTTGGCTCTTTTTCTTCTTTTTTGGATCTTTGAATTGATCGAAAACTACCTTCAACTGGATGCCTTTTACCTTGAAAAGAGTTTTTGGCTTTATGGCCTGGTTGCTACATTATTGTATTATGTAGTAGTAAAGGTTCTTCGCATGCTTAAATTAATGTAAAGCCAATGTGGAAGAAGAAATTCTATCCATTTCTAATTCTCATCTCATTTTGTAGTATCCTGCTTTCATGCTATTCGGTTGATATTGAAGATATCGATAACCTTGAAAATAAGATCAAAAGAATTGGTCACGCAGGATCTGGTTTTGCACGCTGGTACCCATTTAATCCTTTGCCTGGAAATAGTTTGTCAAGTATACAATTGGCATTAGAAAAAAACAAAGCCGACGGCATTGAAGTGGATGTTCACAATGACTGCCGATAGCAATTTTGTCTTGTACCACGATAAAAACCTGAGCTCTAAAACCAATAGACATGGATATCCAGAGCAAACCTTATTAAGTGATCTAGAAACAAGTAAATATCAATTAGGCTATCCATTTGATTTATTTCAAGAAGAAAAAGTAATCAGTTTAGCAAGCCTTATCAATTACCTAAATTCTTTAGATCAATTTCCTATCCTTCAATTGGACCTGAGAAATTATTGTGAATGTTTTAGTCCCAAAGAAAATGAGAATTGGGAAAGAGAAATGACTATTCAATTGAATCAATTCTTGCTTGAAGCTCAAGTTCCGCTTGATAAAATTCAAATTCTAAGTCCAAGCAAAAACGTTATTTTTCATGCGAAGAAGATAGAGTCACCCTTTATTTATGTATTAGAGCTTTATGATGTTGATTCAGACCTTTCCTACGCCACAGAAAATGAATTAAAATTGATAGCGGTGAAACGGAGCATTTTGACCAAGGAAATGAGCGCAAGAGTTCATCAATTAGGGATAGGGCTTATCACCTATGAAGCAAAATCTGATCAGGGAAATCAAAGAATGATACTAAAAAATCCAGATTACATTCAAACGAATAATCTGCCTTCTTTAAACAAATTGCTGGAAATCAATTAAGCCAATTGCAAGTTTTCTCTCTGACTTAAAACTTTGTCATTTTCCAAGTACTCATCATAAGTCATCACTTTGTCTAACATTCCGTTTGGACTAATTTCGATGATCCTTGTCGCAACAGTTTGCGTAAAGGTGTGGTCATGAGAAGTAAATAATAATGTTCCTTTGAAGTCGATTAAGGAATTATTCAAGGCTGTTATTGATTCTAGGTCCAAGTGATTGGTAGGCTCATCCAACATTAAGAAATTAGCTTCTGCCAACATCATTCTAGAGAGCATGCACCTCATTTTTTCTCCACCTGATAAGACATTGGATTTTTTCATCACTTCCTCACCAGAGAATAACATTTTACCCAAAAATCCACGAATATATACTTCATCCTTTTCTCCGTCGGCATATTGTCTTAACCAATCCACTAAGTTTTCCTTACCATCAAAGAAGGCTGCATTGTCAGAAGGCAGGTAAGCAGTACTAATGGTTTGACCAAATTCTACCTCACCATTGATTTCCCCTGCATTGTTATTCACTACTTCAAAAAAGGCACGAACAGCTCTAGGATCGCCAAGTATGGCAATTTTATCTCCCTTGTTAACGGTGAAATTTACTTTATCAAAAAGCAATTCTCCTTGAGAATCGGTGTATTTTAGGTTTTCTACCCTTAACAATTGGTTACCAGCTTCCCTTTCTTGTGTCCAAATGATTCCTGGGTATCTTCTGGAAGATGGCTTGATGTCATCAAGATTGATTTTGTCAAGTAATTTCTTTCTACTGGTGGCCTGCTTAGATTTAGAAGCATTGGCGCTAAACCTTGAAACAAATTCTTGTAGTTCTTTTTTCTTTGCCTCAGCCTTCTTATTTGCCGATTGTCTTTGTCTTAATGCCAATTGAGAAGATTCATACCAAAAGGTGTAATTCCCTGAAAATACCGTCAGTTTACCAAAGTCGATGTCTACAATGTTGGTGCAAACGGTATCTAAAAAGTGCCTGTCGTGCGAAACAACAATTACCGTGTTTTTAAAATCCAATAGGAAGTCTTCTAACCAAGAAATGGTTCTAACATCCAAATCATTGGTAGGCTCATCTAAAATCAGGATGTCTGGATTTCCAAATAAAGCCTGAGCTAACAAAACTCTTACCTTTTGGTTTCCACTCATCTCCGACATTAATTTATAATGCTCAGATTCTTTTATCCCTAATCCACTCAATAGCGCTGCAGCGTCTGATTCAGCATTCCAGCCATCCATCTCAGCAAATTCAGCTTCCAATTCAGAAGCCTTAATGCCATCTTCTTCAGAGAAATCTTCTTTGGCATAAAGCGCATCTTTTTCCTTCATGATCGACCACAAAGTCTCATGCCCTTTAACTACGCTATCCAATACAGTGAATTCATCAAAAGCATAATGATTCTGACTCAACACAGCCATGCGTTTCCCAGGTTCTAAGTAGACATTACCAGAATTCGGATCAATTTCTCCAGCAAGAATTTTAAGAAAGGTTGATTTCCCTGCACCATTCGCTCCAATGATACCGAAACAATTGTCACCAAAGAATTTAATGTTTACCTCGTCAAACAAGATGCGTTTTCCGTATTGTAGAGAAATGTTTTGAGCTTCAATCATGGCATTGATATTTGGGCCGCAAAAGTAAGGAAATGTATAATTTAGGCAGGCAATTCTGTTTGATTTAATTTTCCTTTATGAAAGTAAATTTTCTGGCTTTATTTCTAATTGTTTCTTTGTCCTTTTTCTCTTGTAATCCTACCTTATATTCTGGCAATGATGAATCACTAATCCCTGCTTCATTAGCAAAGGACGAAGGTCCACACGCCTCTAATTCAATGGAATGGTGGTATTATACTGGGCATTTATATGATGAAGTTGAGGATAGAGAATTGGGCATAGAATTGGTCTTTTTTCATTTTACTCCAACGAAACTAAAATCCTATTTGCTAGTTAATATGGCGGTTTCTGATCCAGAAAGTGAGGCCTTTTATTACGATTATCAATTGATTCCAATTAAGGGCGAACTTAAAAAGGGATTGCCCTTGGATTTGGAATTGGATAAGGATGCAACCGCAAGTATTGTAGGGCATTCAGGAAAATATGAATTGAAGGCTTCTATGGATAGACATGATGTAGAATTTTCCTTAACAAGCATTTCCAATACAGAAGTAGTTTTTCATGATGAAACAGGTTATAAAAATTATGGCGACAAAGCTAGGGCAGGTTATTTATCCTTTCCATCATTAAAAACAAAAGGGAGCATTAGAATAAAAAACCAAGATTATAGCGTAAAGGGAGAACTATGGTACGACCGGCAATGGAACTGCAGCGGAGTTACCAATACCGAATCGGCCTGGGATTGGTTTTCTGTTCAATTTGAAGAAAGTAAAAGTCAGTTGATGCTTTATCGTTTATATGAAATAAAAGGAAATGACCAAATTTTAGGAGGTACTTATATCGACTCTTTAGGGAAAGTTGTGGAATTGAAAGAAGATGAAATAAACATAAAGGAGTTGGGCCATTGGAAAAGCCATCAATCACATGCCTACTACCCAATTGCATGGGAAGTCAACATTCCCAAACTGAAGTTAAAAACTAGGATTACAGCTCGGATGCCAAATCAAGAACTAAAATTAAAGTTTAGCTTATTTAAAACGTTCTATTATTGGGAGGGAATGTGTGAGGCATTTGGTGAAATTGATGGCTCAGAAGTTTGGGGGAAATCTTATGTAGAAATGACCAATAGGTACCTCAAAGGAAATAAGAAGCCTAAAAATTTAGACTAATTCTCATTCCAAAAGCATCTTGCTTAAAATTGATGAAGGACACATAAGTTTCCAGACTCATAAAAAACAAAATGTTGTTTAGGCTATAACCCAATTCCATGTAATGTTTTTCTTGTTCGGTAATTAAGTAATTAAAAGCTGCTGTTTCTGTTAATCCAGTTTCACTTAAGATAGGGAGGCGTTTCAATAATAACGCATTATCACTAATGGATACATGGCCCTCTAGAAAATAATTCTTCGTGTTGAAGCCATAATAATTCAATAGACGAAAAGCATCTTTACTGGGATTAGGGGCTATAAAAAATGGAGTAGAGGCAAAGCTTTTAAAATCTGGGAAAAACACAGATTGGCTTCCAATAAATCTACCATATTTAGCAGAAAAACTGATGTCGTCAATTAATCCTACTGGCTGAGAGCGCTCAAGCCCCAATTCGAATTTGGCATACTGACTATTTGATTTGAATGCTCCAGGAAGGGCTTGTTCCCAATTGAAAGAGAAGCTTGGGTATCTTGACCTCAGCATTATTTTTTCACCTCGTCGAAAGGTGTAAGATTGTTTTGGCGTGTAGTTCAATTCCATTTCATAATTAAAACTGAAATGGTTTTCGAATGCGTTTCCAAAAATTGCTGATGAGTTACTTGGGATGTTTGGCGTAAATTTTTTGCTACCGTAGGACAAAATTCTAAAACTGGTATTGTTGTCTAAGGCAGTTCTTTTGGCATAATTTAAGCCACTGGTCAGTTGTAATCCATTCAATAAGT
>CBDCLY010000014.1:0-142868 GCA_965218715.1 Vicingaceae bacterium | reverse complement strand
GAACTACTCCATACATCTTGCTAGCATAGAGAAAAACCCCTATTAATTTATTGCTCAGCTTCCTAATTATTAATCAATTGACTTGAGAATAATATGGAGAAAAAATTCAAATTTTTCTAAGTTGTATATACAACAATATAATTACTTTTGTTAATCAATGGAAATAGAATCAACTTTTAATCCCAAAGATTGCATCTCTGGCAAAATGATGAGATTAAATCGGCTTACTGCAAACGTGTTTAGAAAGTATTTAAAACCTTTTAATGTAACAGATAGTCAGCTTACTCTACTCTTTATACTTAGCAAAAAGAAAAACCTAAGTCAAAAGGCTTTATCTGAAATCGCATTGTTAGAAAAATCATCTTTAAATCGAAACTTGAGACGCTTAATTGAAGCCAATCTTATCAGCAATGGGAATAAATCAGAGTTAAACCTAACAACAAAAGGGAAAAATCTAGTTGAAAAGATCATCCTGAATGGGAAAAGGCGATGAGAGAAATTGAAAGTTTACTAGAAAAGGACGGTATTGAGGCCTTAGAAACACTAACAAATAAATTATTACCATGAGTATAGAAAACTTAAAGTTGGCCTATTTGGCCTTGTCTGCGTTGATGATTTTCATAATTGCAATTATTGGTTTTAATGCCATTAATCAATCCACAAGCAAAGGCTCCTCGGTTAAGAAAAAAATCATTCTAATAGTTGGACTACTAACTTGGCAAGCCTTTGTTTTCATTGCAGCTAAATCAGGAATATTAGATAATTTCAGGTTCCCTCCTAGATTTTTTCTTTTTCTAATTCTTCCACTCTTCCTATTTACAGGCATTTTTCTATTTAAAAGCAGAAATAGTAAATGGATTAAATATATACCCAAGCATTGGCTGGCTTTTTATCAATCCTTCAGAATTTTTGTAGAGTCAATCTTTGTAGCCTCAGTTTCAAACGGCATCTTGAACCCAGAAGTGACCATACTAGGCTATAATTATGACATGATCTTTGCCTATTCTGCTCTTCTTGTTGGATTTTTAAGCTACAAAAACATCCTTTCAAACAGACTCCTTCTTGTTTGGAATTACTTGGGTTTAGCAGTCATAGCAAGTATCATATTCCTATTCCAATCTTCGGTATACTTTCCTCAATTATTTGGAAGCGATAATCAATTATTACCAATCGATGCGGTAAAATACCCTTATGTATTGGTTGCAGGTTTCTTAATGCCATCTGCTGTTTTCATGCACGTTCTTTCAATCGTGCAATTAAGAGCAAAGAATTAATTCATTGCTTTTAAAGACAACTTGGACAAGTTCCTTTTGCGCCTATTTCAAGGCTAGAGATACTATGGTTTTCTATTGAAATTTTTATACCTTCAGTAGAATGCACACAGGTCACTTCCTTGCAATTAGTACACATAAAATGAATGTGATTGTGTTCATGATAATGACTAGTACAGTTTGAGCTACAAATCGCATAAAAGGTCTCATTTTCTTCAACGATGGCCTTATGTATGATCCCATTTTCTAATAAGGCTTGCATCGTTCTGTAAAGCGTAACTCGATCAAAACTGGCTAGCTTTTTTTGTATTTCTGAAAACGCAATGGCCTTGTTGTAATTAGAAATTAGGTTTAGAATTTCCAAGCGGATGCTAGTAGCCTTTAGGTTTCTATCTCTAAGTAATGAAGCATATTGTGAACTAGATTTCATGATGTTGATCTTAGAAGGATAGGTTAATGCCAAGTCTCAAGTTAATGCCCATATCATCGGCATAATAGCGTTGTCTGTTTAAATAATCTCTGTATTCTGTATTTAACAAATTATCTATGCTAAGGTAATACCTAACATTTAATTTTGAATACTGTTTTTCAGTTGAAGCACTAAAATCGAATAAACAATAGGCGTCTGGTGCAGTAACAAAATCCTGAGATGCCAACAGTTTGCTTTGTCTAAACACAATTCTATTCTTAATTTCTAAACTGATATTTTGGAATTTTTTAAACTTCGGAAATTGAAATAGTAGTCCATTGCTTAAATTATTAGCTGGCATAAAAACAAGAGGAATATCATTGCTCAGGTCTCTTCCCTCAATAAAACTATACTTAGATGTGATATTGATATGTTCTGAGACTTGATAATTACTTGCCAGGTCAAAACCCATGAGTTGAGCATTGGTCTGTTCGTATTTAAACACTGGAAAAGCTCCTCGAATGGTTAGGGCTATTTCACTTTGTGCTTGTAAATAAATGTAATCCTCTACACTTTGATAAAAGAATAATCCTTCTAGAAACCAATTCTTCCTTAGGTTTCCTTTTAAAGAAATAGTTCCTTTAAATGAATTTTCGATGTTTAAATCTGGATCACCCAATTCTATCCCACTAACTCCTTGGTGAAGACCATTACTATACAATTCATTCACCTCAGGGCCTCTGGAAGCAATGCCCAAATTAATGGACGTGCTCCATCCTTTTATTAATTCCTGACTAATGCCAAGCATGGCACTCAAATTACTGTACTTGTTTTCATACCTGATAATTCGTCTGGGAACACTTGAAGAAATTGTGGCAATCCTTCTGTCTTCTTGATCAGATCGAAAACCAAATTCAATTTTTGTTTTTTCAAATGATTTTGCCAAAACACCAAAGCCGCCGTATTCATAGCTTATGTAATCCGGAATAAGCGGCAGAATCCCTGTCTCCGGAAGGTTTATATTCTCAATTCGGTTCAGTTGAATTCCTGTGGAAAAGGTCCACTCTTTTGCCAAATAATGCTTGTATTTCAATTCCAGAAAATTTGAAGTTTGATCAAGGCTTAAAGCAGGCAAAATTGACCGTCCTCCCCTTCTTACATCAAACTCTTTTCTTAGATTTTCTTGCCAAGCATAAACCAATTCTAAGCTCTGATTTTCATTTATGCTGTATCTATTCTTAAACTTGAACAACTGATGATTTACTCTTTGATAGGGTGAGTCATAATTGTAAGAGAATTTATCTTTCGTATAAAATGGTTCATCACGCTTTAAAGCTTCTTCAAGATCGCTAATGTTTCCGATGTGAGAACCACGAAGTATTCCAAGTTCTGCATTAAAAGAGCTGAAATAAATATCGCTAACCCATTTTTCACTCCAAGCCTTTTCTAATTGGATGGCTAAATTCGCTTCCTGACTTCCTGTATTCGATAAATAATAATTAGGACTCATCTTGTCACCACTCTTTTTGAGGGTACCTACAATTTTCCAAGCCAGAATTTTATTGTATTGCTGGAGCTCAAGATTAACTCCATTGCTCAAGCCATTTGACTCGAAAAATAACGACTTTCACCATGAAGGTGTGGCTCTTTATTGATTGCTTTTGGTTCTACCAAAATAACATTCCCTAAAGAATTACCTAAATATTCTAATGCCCCAACTCCTTTAACAACGGTAATTTTATTGGCAACTAGTGGGTCAATTTCTGGACTATGATCTACGCCCCACTGTTGTCCGCTTTGAGCAATTCCATTGTTTAGAATACTAATTCTATTGCCATACATTCCATGGATGACTGGCTTAGCTATTCCGTTGCCATTTTTTATAGTGCTTACGCCAGATATTTCTTCGAGCATATTGGCCAAATTTTTACTCGACTGTTTGGCAATGCTTTCTGAATTGATGGACTGACTCTCTTGAAAATTTATTGTGGCTTCCTCAGAAACAATGGTCACCTCATTCAGCAAATGACTATTATGATCTAACAGGACATTAATGTTGGTATCTCTTTTGAAGCGGAATAAAAATCTCTTGAGTCTCACAACCAATATGCCTTTATACTTATGTGATAGTTTCCTTTACAAAGGGATTTAAAATTGAAATTTCCAGTGCTATCACTGGAAATTCCAAAATTTAATTCTTTTAAAAATATGGTTGCATATTGTATAGGATGTTCGCTTGATACATCTTTTACCTTGCCGCTAATGCTGAACCCACAATCCTGGGATTGGGCATTAACAATATTAAATACACAACAGAAAAGAAATAGTGCTAATCTATTTGAATTCAACATTAAAGGTAACCTCAATATCTGTTTCACCACCAGCGTTAGTAATGTCTCCACCTGAAACTCCTGCAGCATTTTTGTCTGGTTCATGCTTCAAAGTTATCTTAATTGTTCCAGAACTAGTGTCGCTTGTAGTAACAATACTAGACAATCCTATTGGAAGGCCATGACTGTCCATGTCATCATAAGCTATACCCAAACCAGTTAGTGTATTTTCGAAAAAGAATTGGTGTTCATCTCCCTCAGAACGAACCTCTGCGGTAATGTCTTCAGCAGGCATTTCTAATTCATTCAGTAAGGTTAAAGAACCTGAATAAGTAGTGTTGGTATCCAAAATTCCTCTAGTAACCGTTGGAGGGTTGCCACCATCACCATCTAGATCTAAGAAGGTAAATACAACGGTATCACCACCAACAGTAGATATTAAAGTATAAGTTAAACTTGTGATTACCTTCTTCCTCATTTGGAATTGTAGGATTACTAGGTTTATCCTTTTCACATGAGCTTAGAATTAATGCACCAATAATTGTTAGGCCAAAAAATAAGTTTGTTTTTTTCATCATATAAGCATTACAGGTGGCAAATATATATATATAATGCAACAATGTTGCATTTATATATAAAATAATTTTTTTTCGCACTTTTTATCCCTAATAATCGCACAAGCAATTCACAGGCAACATGAAAAGAAAAAGAAATTTATCTAACCATTTATTAAATCTATTGGCCATAGTTTTAGGTGTTTATTTAGCCTTTTTTATTAATGAAAAGGCAATTGCCTCAAAAAATAAGAAAGAATCAAAAACATTGATGGTGTCAATTTTAAATGATTTAAGTACCGACATAGAGGTTTATGATGAATACCAAATTCCAATAAATCTTAATTATCAAAAAAACATCAATGAATTGCTAAAAGTGGTGCTGGAAGAGGATTATGAGGAGATCAATACTCAACTGCCGAACTTATTTCAAATTGAAAATTATTCTCCTACCTCCTCTACCTATAATTCAATGAAATTTTCTGGGAATGTTCGATTAATTAATGATTTATACTTAATGAAAAAGTTGAACGAATACTATGATGGAGTTGCACTTGAATGCATAAAAAAGAATGAAATTCAAGTAGAATATTTTATGGAAGAACTGATAGCTTGGCTTAGTGAAAATGCTGATTTCTCAGAAATGAAGATAAGAGATGAAATTGATTTAATAATATTCAAGAATAAATTGATGATCTATAAATCAATTGTTGATCAAAAGGTGAAAAATTACCAATTGGTCTTGTCAGAATCTAAAGATTTGAATCATTCAATTGACTCAATTCTTAGCATTAAAGATTAGATTATTCACATTTAAAAATTTCTTTTGAAAAAATTATTAATTCTAGGAGGTACAAATTTCATAGGAAGGAACTTAGTTGAGCAGCTATTAAAAGAAAATATATATGAAATTTTCTTATTTAACCGCCAATTGAGTAATGCCAAGCTCTTTCCAACCATTAACAAGATAAAAGGAGACCGGGAAACTGATGAAATAAATCAAATTTCGAATCACCAATGGGACTTTGTGATTGACCTGTCTTGCTACTTTCCCCAAGATTTAGAAGCCACGATTAAGAACCTAAAGGGTCAAAATTTAAGGTACCTATTGATTTCATCATGTTCTGTATATAATAGTAAGAATCTTAAAGAGATGAAGACAGAGAACGCCGAACAACTTAATTGTTCGACTTTTGAGAAAACTGACAGGACTGACCTAAGTTATGGGAACCGAAAGGCTGAATGTGAACGTATTTTAAAACGCTCTGGACATAATTATTCCATCTTAAGACCAGCCTTGGTTTTTGGGAAATATGATTCAAGTGACCGATTTTATTATTGGCTTTATCAAGTAAAGATGAAAAATCAAATCCTTATTCCGGAAAATGGCCTGGGTAATTTCTCCATTACTTATGTAGAAGATCTTGTTTCCGCAATTGTAAACTCATTAAAACAGGATACTCATTCTAAAACGTATAATATCATTACAGATCCTAGATCTTCGATAAAAAAAATTGTTGAAGAGGGCAATTCAATAATGAGTAAAAAAATTAATCCAATTAATGCAAGTTCAAGCTTTTTGGATGCAAATAATATTCATGAATGGTTAGGACCTTCCTCTTTGGTTAAAAGGAAATCACTTTACCTATTCTAATTCAAAAGCCCTTGATGCTGGATTATATAAGCCAAGTACTTACTCTGATTCCTTAAAAGAATGCATCTCCTATTTTAGTCGATTGAATTGGCCAATTCCAAAGTTTGGAATACCTGAATCACGGCAAACTGAATTGTTAGATAAATTAAATTCAGAGATTTAAAACATTGAAGTAACTAAACCTCTTGGGCCGTTTCTATCGTTTTTTTGAAGTTTTGGAGATTTGTTTGCAAACTCCTCCAATACCTTAAAGAAATGTAGAATGTCTTCTGCATTATTATTGGCATTGATCGTGACCAACCTTACAAAGGTTTGATTCTGAAAAGTTCCAAATCCTACAACAGTTTCTTGATTTTCATACAAAGCTGTGCACAATTCAATTGGGTCAATGTTTTTATAATTGAAACAAATTGATATTGAGTCATCAAAACTGTAAGTAGTATAATCTGGATGATTGCTCACATAGTCTCTTGCCACATTAGCTAAATCAAATTGATGATCTACGATACTTTCTAATCCACTTGTGCCTATAGATTTCCATAGGGTCCAAAATTTTAAAGCATCATTTCTTCTGCCACATTGAAAAGAGGTTTTCCCTAAGTTAAAATCATCCCCATCTGTTTGGTAAAGGTAATTTGCCTCATTGCTAAAAGAATCATGCAATTGCCTTTTATCGTTCACCAAAATGATTGAACAAGTCATTGGTGTACCTAGCATCTTATGGGCATTATAACTGAAAGATTGAGACCTTTCAATTCCTTTAACCAGATGTTTGTACTTTTTACTAAAGATGACGCTACCAGAATAGGCGCCATCTACATGAAGCCAAACATTGAATTTCTCAGTAACATCAGCAATTTCATCTATGGGGTCAAATGCTCCTAAAACTGTTGTTCCTGCTGTTGCATTCACATAACAAGGTACAAGCCCTTCCTCAATATCAATTTGAATTTGTTTTTCCAATTCTGAAGCTAACATTCTACCTTCTTTATCGGTGGAGATATAACGGATATTGTTTCGACCAATCCCGGCAAAACTCGCATTTTTCGCATTTGAATAATGTGATTCCTTTGAGGTGTAAACCACTAATGGCATTTTCATTCCATTGGCCCTACATTCAGGATCTTTAGCATCTCTTGCCATAACCAAGGCCATGTAATTACTCATGGAACCTCCTGTAGGAAAAGTTCCATTACTATTTGAACCATAGCCGATAAGTGAACAGGATTGACGAATAATCTCTTGCTCGATGCCAACTTGAGGTCCTGCAACCTTGTAGGTATACATGCTATTGTTCAGCATTACCGCAAGTAAATCTCCTAATACCGCTTTGCTTTGACGACCTCCAAACAATTGATTAAAAAATAAACTGGTAGCCGTTTTAGGTGTTGAAATCAACACCTCTTTTAAAACTTCTTCGAATTTAGCGTCAATCATCGCTTCATTTGTAAGCGAAAGATCTATGGATTGGTACAACTTTTCTGATTCAATCCGGTCTGCAACTGGATGCTGTTCTTCCTCTTTCAATAACAATTCAACAAGTTCATTGAAGAGGTTTAAATCTTTTCTCAATTCCGACATTAAAAGGGTGTTAATTATTTGTCATCAGCTCAGAAACTGTATCATAAACCAATTCCTTACGAACAAATTTACTAGAATCTTCATCGAATAATTTGCAATAGCGAATTGGCTTTGCATAAAGATGCAAGGACATGCTCCTACCATTTGAACAATTCTCCAGGCGATGACAGCCCATAAAATCAATCATGTAGATTACGTCTCCTTGCTTTGATAATTTGGAACTTTTTATTGTTAATTCCTCATTTGCTATATCGAAAATGGTTTCTTTAAACTCACCTTCAAGAACTTTCACCCAACATTCTTCTCCACCATGATCATGAATCGGCGTATTTTGCCCTTTTTCCCAACACAATAATATTAGTTCAAACTTTTCATTTTCTACGATACAGTTTCTAGTATAACAGTCAGACGACCATGAAATGAATGGATCAAAGGAGTTGATTGGCAATGCCAAAGATTTGATCATTTTGGAGTATTCGCTTTTATCTCTTTTTAAAAGTGCTTCAATAAACTCGTCTAAGGATTGCTGTGATGGGAGGTTTTCTTCTTTCGAACTCAAAATGCTTAATGCCTTTTTTGCTTTTTTCAATGTGCAATTCAAAGGTCATTGCCCAAATCCAATTACTTGTTTTGGAACGATTTCCACAAGTAATTTACAATGACAAAAGTAGCAAAAACTAGTCGATTTTATTCAATAACAGGCTTTTATTGGACAGATTTAGCTAAATTTTTCAATTTATTACGCATATTGCAAAAAATCATGATTATTGACCTCAAACCAGAATCAATCAATAATCCATTTATTTAGGAATAAAATTTAAGCATGATGATTGACCATGAATTTGGCATAAAAATACTAGTCCTAGGCCTTTATGTGGGGGTCTTATTTTTAATCGGAATAATTGCCTCCCGTAAAATTAAGGGAATGAGCGATTATTATGTTGGTGGAAAAAAAATGGGATTCTGGGCAGTCGCTTTCTCTGCAAGAGCAACAGGAGAATCTGGTTGGTTGTTAATTGGCTTAACTGGTATGGGTGCAATGGCAGGGTATTCTGCATATTGGGTTGTTTTAGGCGAATTACTTGGTGTATTTGTTTCCTGGCAATTCATGGCAAAACGTTTTAAAAAGAGATCTGACGCCTATGGAGCCATTACAATTCCAGATTATTTAGTCAGTCATTTTAAATCTACAAGCAATAAACTGAGGGTTATTGCAGCCTCCATTTTGGTTGTATTCATTGTCATTTATGTGGCATCTCAAATAGATGTAACGGGAATTGCATTTGAATCCATGCTTGGAATAGATTACAGACTTGGTGCTTTAATAGGTTTCTTTATCGTTTTAAGCTACATTTTTGTTGGAGGGTTTGTTGCTGCAGTTTGGTCTGACCTGTTTCAAGGACTGTTGATGTTTTTTGGTCTCGTTCTCCTACCAATTGTCGTTTGGTTTTCCATGGATCAAGGTGCCGGTGTCACTAATGGCTTAAATGCTATTGATCCTAGTCTAACACAAATTTGGGGAAGAAGTGATGATCCCTGGATGAATCTTTTCACTCTTTTGGGTTTCTCAATGATTGGACTAGGTTTTTTGGGATCACCACAAGTATATGTCCGATTCATGTCCATCAAAGACAAAAAAGAAATTGATAAAGGAAAATGGGTTGCTTGCTTATTTACGCTATTAACAGACGCAGCAGCAGTAAGTATAGGAATACTTGCAAGAATTTATTTTACCAAAAGCGGAGAAGATCCAGAATTAATTCTTGGTAACAATGGAGAAAATGTACTTAGCATGATCACAGAAAGTTTCCTTCCTACAATTCTAGTTGCAGTTTTCATTGCCATCGTTTTGTCGGCCATCATGTCAACGATAGATTCATTGCTTATTCTTGCTTCTAGCGCCATCACAAGAGATTTTTATCAGAAGATATTTCGGCCAAAAATAAAAGATCAGGAGTTGACTAAAATATCAAGAAAGGCGACCATTTTGATGGCTTTCTCTGCTTTAATCATTGCCATCGTAATGAACATTGTTTCACCCGACCGACAAATTTTTTGGGTCATCATTTTTGGTTGGTCTGGAATTGCAGCTACCTTTTGTCCTGTTATCATCCTTAGCTTATTTTGGAAGTCATATTCTGAGCAGGGAGCAATAGCCTCTATGATATCAGGCTTCGTTTCTGTTATTGTTTTCAATTTCTTCTTAAAAGAGTTGCCTGAACTAGGAGAATACTTTATAGCATTAGATGTTCTTGCTCCATCCTTCTTAATTGCCATGATTGTAGGATATATTGTCTCTAAAATTTATCCTCCTAGAAAAGAAGCTATTCAAATGATAAAAGGCATTGATGAAGGTGATTAAACCTATTAATGTTGAAGATTATTTTTGGGAGAGCAAATTGAATGCAAAGTAGTTTAACATATTCACTACTTCACTCCTGTCCTCTTTTTCTATTGTAATGTCTGTTAATCGAGGAAGATGGCTTGCAAAATAGATGTGATTGTTCGACATCTCAAACAGATTAGTAGCCAAAGCATTGGGGTATTTAAAATCAGGGTCTATTTCACTAATTACTTGAGAAACCGAATTTGCCAATTGTTTATAGCTGCTAAAAAAACCCCTTGAGTTCTCTGCATCAACATCCTTTGTGTGATAGGCCTTCCCTCCTTCTGCAATATAAATGTTATGCAATTTACTCTCATTAACATAATCTACACTAGGGTTTTCCTGACTTGCATAAACAAAGGAATGGATAATAATTTCCAATTTCTTTCTTGGGTCTTCTATGTTTAAAGTGTTGATTTGAATTAGATAATTTACCCACTCCCAATACCAATTCACCAAGAAGATCAATAAAAGATGCTTGTTTTCGAAATACCGATAAATGGAAGCTTCTGTAGAATTGATACGCTCTGCCAATTTTTTAAACGTAAAGGATTCAAAACCACATTCATCAATTAATAAGATGCTATGGTGGATAATATTTCTACCCAATTTTGAGTCTTGAGGTTCCTTAAGGTAAAGTCCTTCATTTAAAGAAATCTTAATCTCTATGCTCATTTGCTTTCAAAAGATATTTGGAGACAATAATTCAATTTGCCGACAAACATAAGAAAAGTTATACAATTCAAAATAATAGCATTACTATCAAATGAAAAAGTATTATTATATTTGCAAAAAATTAAAACAAAATTGAATGAAAAACATGTTCTCTTCTCTCAAAAATGATTTCCCTTCAAGTATTGTGGTCTTTTTTGTTGCACTTCCCTTATGTTTAGGAATTGCTTTAGCTAGTGGTGCTCCACTTTTTTCAGGCCTAATCGCAGGGATAATCGGCGGAATAATTGTAGGATCTTTAAGCGGATCAAAAATTGGAGTTAGTGGTCCAGCTGCAGGCTTAGCGGCAATAGTTTTGACAGCCATTGGCAATTTAGGATCTTATGAGAATTTTCTTGTAGCGGTAGTTTTAGGTGGAATAATTCAATTGATATTTGGTCTCCTTAAAGCTGGGATTATAGGATACTATTTCCCCTCTTCTGTCATTAAAGGAATGCTAACTGGGATAGGAATCATTATCATTTTAAAACAGATTCCCCATTTCTTTGGTTATGATGAGGATCCTGAAGGAGATTTTGCCTTCTTTCAAGTTGATGGACAAAATACTTTTTCTGAAATAGTTGAAGCCTTAAATAACATACAGCCTGGCTCAGCATTAATAGGCATTGTTGCTCTTGGTATTTTAATTTTATGGGAAAAAGTCTTAAGCGACAAAGCCAAACTTTTTCAAATCATCCAAGGACCATTGGTAGCGGTGGTTGCGGGAATTGTATTTTATCAATTAAGCAAAACACATGAGCTCTTATCCATTGCTAATTCTCATTTGGTTAATGTGCCAGTACCCAACGATGCCTCATCATTTTTTGCACAGTTCAGTTTTCCAAATTTCGAAGCCATATCTAATCCTAAAGTCTGGATTGTTGGATTTACGATTGCCCTAGTGGCAAGTCTCGAAACTCTTTTATGCGTTGAAGCTACAGACAAGTTAGATCCTCATAAAAACGTTACTCCTACCAATAGGGAGTTATTGGCTCAAGGAACAGGTAATATTATTTCTGGATTGATCGGCGGTTTGCCAATTACCCAAGTTATTGTTAGAAGCTCTGCAAATATTCAGTCTGGAGGAAGGACTAAGATGTCAGCTATTCTTCATGGCTTTATGTTATTAATATCTGTTATGATTATTCCAGATTTATTGAACATGATCCCGCTTTCCGTTTTGGCTGCAATTCTGCTAATTGTTGGTTATAAATTAGCGAAACCTGCACTATTTAAAAGCATGTATGAATTAGGGTGGAAACAATTTATCCCATTTACTGTTACAGTAATTGGTATTGTGTTCATTGATCTACTTTATGGAATTGGATTGGGATTAGCCGTAGGAATTGTAATCATATTGTTTAAAAGTTACCAGAACTCTCACTTCTTGCATAAAGAAGGAGAAAATGCAAAAGATGGAAAACTAAAAATGACCTTAGCTGAAGAAGTTACCTTTTTCAATAAAGCCGCAATCTTAAATGAATTGGACAATTTACCTGAAGATTCATATTTGGAACTAGACGTAAGAAAAACCAATTATTTAGACAATGATATTATTGAAATTTTAGAGGACTTTGCTCTTAAAGCTCAGGAAAGAAACATTACTATTAAACTAGTATCTCAACGTGGAGAAGTTGAAAATCCACCGAGCTACATCGAATTCTTCAAACTTAGACCCATTTCAAAATAAAAACACACAACTATGAAAGCACAAAGCAAAGAAAGTCAAGCAGCAATGACTCCTGAAAAAGCAATAGAAATGCTTAAGAAAGGAAACAAACGATTTTTAGACAACCAACAAGCCGATAGAGACCTTTTAGAACAGAAAGATGCTACAAGCACAGGGCAATATCCATTTGCTACAGTGCTAAGCTGCATCGACTCTAGAGTTTCATCAGAATTGATTTTTGACCAAGGGATTGGCGATATTTTTAGCATTCGAATTGCTGGAAATTTTGTTAACTCAGACATATTAGGCAGTATGGAATTTGCGTGCAAGTTGGCTGGAACAAAAGTTTTAGTTGTTTTAGGCCACACGGCTTGCGGTGCAGTTAAGGGAGCTTGTGATAATGCAGAACTAGGAAATTTAACCGGCATGTTGGCCAAAATAACACCTGCTGTAAACTCAGTATCTCAGCCAAAGGATGCTAGCTTGCGTAATTCTTCTAACATCGAATTTGTTAATGAAGTTGCCAATAAAAATGTTGAAATGAACATTCAAAACATCCTTAATGAAAGTCCTGTTTTGGCTGAAATGGTGCAAAACAATGAAATAAAGATAATTGGGGGCATGTACGATATTCATTCTGGAGTGGTGCATTTTTCAGAGTAAAAAAGAATGAGATCTTTAATTGAAAATAAATTAGTGGTGGTATTGAGCATTTGCTTGATGCTGCCACTTTCTACTTTTGGCAAAGAAAGTGAATTAGGGAATTGGTTGATTTACATTGGCAACAAACAGATCGATAGCAAATGGAATTGGCACAATGAAGTTCAACACCGAAATTACAATGCACTTGGAGATCTTGAGCAATTGTTGATTAGAACTGGTCTTGGCATTAGTTTCAATGAAAACAAGAACAATGTATTACTGGGTTATGGATACATCCTATCGGAAAATTACATTGGGGTTTCCGATGAGAAGCTTAGTATCAATGAACATCGTATTTTTCAACAATTCATTTCTAAACAAAATATTGGATCCATCAAGTTAAATCATCGATACCGATTTGAGCAAAGATTTGTGGAATCAAGTTTTAAAATGAGATTTAGGTATTTTCTAGGTCTAAACATTCCACTTAAAGAAGGAGAGAAAAAGGCTCCTTATTTTTCAGCATACGATGAAGTGTTTTTAAATTCTACTTCTTCGGTTTTCGATAGAAATCGCTTGTATGGCGGACTTGGATTAAAGCTTAACGATAAGTTAAAAATCGAGTTAGGCTATATGAACCAATTTTTTGAAAAGGCAAGTCGGGATCAAATGAATGTTTTTTGCTTTTTTAATTTTTAATTTCTGCCTCTTTCTCGTTTAAATGCCTGGCTAGAAACACTCCCTGACTAGCACAGGCTTGAATCAAGTATCCCCCTGTTGGAGCATTCCAATTGAGCATCTCCCCTATGCAATAATGATTTTTAAATTTCTTCAATTCAAATTTGGAGTCTACCTCATTTAGGTCAATACCACCAAGAGTAGAAATGGCTTCATCTAAAGGAGCAGCTGACAAAAGTTCAATTGGAAATTGCTTTATTGCTCGAACCAATTTTTCTAAGTTCAGAAACTCTTCTTTGTTTAGACTTAATTTAATTAAGTCCACTTGTGTTTTGCTCAACTTAATCACTTCTCTTAAAGTCTGACTAAGGTTTTTGTTTGAAGCTCTAATTTTTTCTATTAATTGGCTCTCAGTAAGGCTTGGTTTGAAATCAATTGTGATAATTGCTTTCTCCTTCAAATTCAATTGATTTTGGATGGTAGAACTTAGCCCATAAATGGCGTTTCCTTCAAGCCCAAATGAGGTAATTACCACCTCTCCCTTCTGTTTTTTATCATTCATTGAAAGGATACAATTTTTCAAAGCTTTGCCTTTATGTTTTTTAATGAATTGATCTAACCAATTGACTTCAAATGCACAATTCGCAGATTGGAAAGCATTGGTATTAATTTCTTTGTCGCTAAATATTGAAAGAAATGAACCATCTGAACCTGTTATTTTCCAGCTTCCTCCACCCAAAGAAAAAACAATCACATCTGCTTGAACGCTTTCTACTTTATTGAACATCAGTTCATTTTGATTAGGCCAGGAAGTCAAGGTTTTATCAAAAGCAAAAGCGATCCCTTTCTCTTCTAGTTTTTTTTTCAATTGATTTAAAACAAAAATTGGTTTGATGCCTTTATTAGGAAAGATTCTGCCGCTGCTACCAATAAAAGTAGGAACTTCAATTTCATTTAAAAATTCCCTCATATCTTCATTTGTAAAGGAATCAAGAGCTTCATCTAGAAAATTTACTGGCTCATACTTCGATTTTAAATCCCTGAGGTTTTCTGAATGACTTAAATTGAATCCACCATCTCCAGCAACAAGAAACTTTCTACCCAAGGATGCTTTCCTTTCATAAATGCAAACATCAAATAATGAGGGTTCAATATAGCTAGCTAGGAATAAGTTGGAAGTCCCCCCTCCTATTAATGCAAGCTTTTTTTTCATGAATTTTAATTGAAACTATTCAACAATGGATAGGCTTCAAAAGTAAAGCTAAGTCGGCGAATTTTAACTTATTAAATGTCCAATCGCATGTTAATGTAAAACCATTTTGTTGGTACATCATCAGATTTACCATTCACTATAAGGTCATAATCGATTCCCCAATCAGATAAATCCATTTTGCCTTCTAAAACAAGACTTGTCGGCAATACCGCATCTTTTGCTCTTATTCCAGTAGCAAACAATACAACATCTCTTTCTTCGCCCTTAATGGAAAGGGAACCATTTACTTGGTACCAGTCTAATCCCATTGTATAAACATTCTTAGATTTAAAAAGCAAGCTTTCATTATGCTCTCCAACAAATACCCCTGGAGTTTGCATTATTTTAGTCATTTTATTTCCATAACAAGAAACAAAGCTTTCAGGCGCTATTTCAAAATTTATTTTCATCCCTTCTAAAGGATTTCCTAAATCTTCATCGTAGGGTGCTTGTATTTTTAAATTTTTCGCCTTCGCACTAAATGGTGAACTACAATGCCCATGAGAAATGAACATATTAATTTGTTGATCTGAACTTGCTTCATAATGGAACCCTTTTTCATCGTCAATAATTTCTTTATCAATTGAAAAGGCATTTAATGAAAGAAAGCCAACTCCAACTATAGTCAATAAGAGAACTAATCTAAATTTTTTCATCTTTTTTAATTTAATGTTTCCACGAATGTAAAAGCTCTATCTCTGACATTTATTAAACGAATGTAAATTAATGTAAATCCTTCCATTCAAAAGCTAAAAAATGGATTTAGCCTGTAAAATTGGTCCTTAAGCCAATAATAAAAACATCGATTAAGAATTTCAGCAACACAAACATTTACTTTTGCACTATGATTCAGGAGCAAAAACAAAGAATATTAGAAAAGTTAGGCATCAAGAAATTGAATCCCATGCAAGAAAGGGCCTATGATACGATTTCAAATAAATCTGAAATTGTTTTGCTTTCCCCAACTGGTTCTGGTAAAACCTTGGCCTTCCTTCTGCCTTTAATTGATCAATTGAATCCGAGCCTACAAGAAGTTCAAGCCATGATCATCGTCCCAACACGAGAACTTGCCATACAAATTGAACAAGTTTTTAGATCTATAGGAAGTGGGTTTAAATCTACCTTAGTTTATGGAGGAAAGTCAAATTCCATGGATAAGCAAGCATTAAAACATCCGCCAAGTTTATTGATTGGGACACCTGGAAGGGTAGCCGATCATATTCGAAGAGAAAACATTGAAACCAATTTCACCAAGTTTCTAGTCTTAGACGAGTTTGACAAATCTCTTGAAATCGGTTTCAAGGACGAAATGAATGAGATTGTTGGGGCTCTTGGCAATTTAGAAAAGAAAATATTGACTTCGGCCACTCAAAAGATAGAAATTCCTTCCTTTCTAGGATTGAAAGATCCGAACACAATCAATTTTCTAGGCCAGACAGCATCTAAATTATTAATTGAGCAAGTCATTTATACCAATCAAAATAAATTATCAATCCTTGACCGCTTGTTAAAACACATCGGACAAGGGAATGGGATAGTTTTTTGCAATTTTAAAAATAGCATTCAAGAATTAAGTGACTTTTTGCAGAAACAAAAAATAGCTCATGTTTGCTTCCATGGTGGATTAGAGCAAAGAGATAGAGAAAATGCCTTAGTTAAGTTTAGAAATGGCAGCTCTAATCTACTTATCGCAACTGATTTAGCAGCAAGAGGAATCGACATTCCAGAAATGGACTTCATTATTCACTATGAACTGCCCCATTCTCAAGCAGAATTCACTCATAGAAATGGAAGAAGTGCAAGAATGAATGCCCAAGGATCTGCTTATGTTCTAGGACTAAAAGGAAAAGACCTTCCAGACTTTATTCAATTAGACCAACCAATACAATTGGAATCTAAGGGGTCTTTTAGAGTAAGTGATTGGGATACCTTAATCATTTCAGGCGGGAGAAAAGACAAAATCTCAAAAGGTGACATTGCTGGACTCTTCTTTAAACAGGGCAATTTGAAGAAAGATGAATTGGGACTTATTGAATTAAAGCAAGATTGCGCCTTTGTTGCTGTTCCAAAATCCAAATCAAACCAGCTAGTCAGTTCGCTAAACAAGCTTAAACTAAAGAAGACAAAGGTTCAAATTAAGCGGCTCCAATAAACTAAGTATTCTATAAAAATTATTTCTTTTAAAATTTGGTCAAGTCAATCTTTAATCGCAATATTGCAATGAAGCAATTAATCAAACATGGGATTAGCAAAAACAGAAATATTTACTGATCAAATTAATGAATTGGCACTTTTAGCCAAAGCCTTTAGTCATCCTGCAAGGGTTTCCATTTTACAGCATCTTTTTAAGATTAAAACATGCGTTTGTGGCGATTTGGTGAATGAGATTGGTTTAGCACAGGCAACCATTTCACAGCATCTTAGAGAATTAAAGCAAATGGGATTAATAAAAGGAAATGTAGAAGGAACTAGCGTTTGCTATTGCATTAATACTGAGAAATGGGCCGAAATGAAGAGGATCATGCTCCAATTCTTAGATCAAGACATATCCAATACTGATTGTTGTTAGTATTTAAAACTTAAAAAATAGAAAAATGAAATTATCAGAAGTAAAATTAGCTTTAGAAGGCCTACCTAAACTTGGGTTTCAATTGCCAAATGGAGAATTAGTACCCAGTCATTTTCACGTAACTGAAGTGGGGAAAACAAGTAAACATTTTATAGATTGCGGAGGAACCGTAAGAAAAGAAGAGCTTATCAATTTCCAATTGTGGGAAGCCAATGATTATGATCACCGCATTCATCCAGAGAAGTTAATCAACATCATTTCTCTTTCCGAAAATGTATTAAACATTGAAGATGCAGAGATTGAGGTAGAATACCAAGGCAATACAATTGAGAAATTCGGATTAGATTTCGATGGAAAAATGTTTTTGTTAAGAAATAAACATACAGATTGCTTGGCAAAAGACGATTGTGGGGTTCCTACTGAGAAACCAAAAATGCAATTGGCAGAGTTAGATGATAGTTCTTGTTGTACTCCTGGAGGAGGATGTTGCTAAATATCAAATCAATATGAATTCAAAATTATTTCCTCGACTCAATGCCCTAATAGAGGAATTAAGAATACAGGAAATTCCTGCAAGCAGAAAAGAAATATTGCAGCCATTAGTGGAATTTTTTCAAGCTAAACTTGATAAAAATGAGCAAATAAATATCAATTTTATTTGTACCCATAATTCAAGAAGGAGTCATCTTTCCCAGGTTTGGTGTCAAAGTTTAGCCCATTATTTTAATGTTCCAAAGGTGCAAGCAAATTCAGGAGGGACTGAGGCAACAGCTTTGTATCCTGTTGTGGTCTCAACACTAAAAAAGCAAGGGTTTGTTATAGATCAACTGAACGAAGGAGACAATCCCATTTATGCCATAAAATATTCAGAAAATGAGGAAGCCATTCAAGGGTTTTCGAAGGTATACAATGATGCTTTCAATCCTCAATCAAATTTTGCTGCAGTTTTAACGTGTAATGAAGCTGATGGGGGCTTGTCCAATAATTTCAGGTGCAGATAAAAGAATCCCAATAACTTATGAAGACCCTAAGGCATTTGATACCACTCCTGAACAGGAAAAAAAATACTTAGAACGAAGTTTGCAAATTGCAAATGAAATTTACTTTGTTTACTCTCAATTGAATAAAAATGGCAATTCCTAAAAAGCTAAACTTCCTTGACAAAAACCTAACCTTATGGATTTTCATTGCAATGGCCATTGGAGTGGCAATTGGTGATTTTTTTCCCAATGTTCCAGATTTAATTAACTCAATGAGCAGTGGCACTACCAATTGGCCAATCGCCATTGGATTAATATTGATGATGTACCCTCCTCTAGCTAAAGTAAATTATTTCGCTTTTACCACAAGTATTCAAGGACACAAAAATTCTATCGATTTCTTTGATTTTGAATTGGATAATTGGACCAGTCCTGATGTTTGCATTGGCAATTGTCTTTTTACGGGACTATCCAGAATACATGGTGGGGCTTATTTTAATTGGTTTAGCAAGGTGCATTGCCATGGTTTTGGTTTGGAATGATCTGGCTGAAGGAAGTAGTGAATATGGAGCTGGATTAGTTGCCTTAAACAGCATCTTTCAGATTTTTGCCTATAGCTTCTATGCTTGGATTTTCATTACGATCCTTCCTCCCTATTTTGGCTTTGAGGGAGCGATCGTAGATATTTCAATAGGAACTATTGCAGAAAGCGTTGCCATCTATTTAGGTATCCCTTTTCTACTTGGAATTTTAAGTCGATTAATTCTGGTGAAACTTAAAGGTGAGGAATGGTATGTAAAGCAATTCATCCCGCGTATTTCCCCTATCACTCTAGTTGCTCTATTGTTCACCATTATCATTATGTTCTCATTAAAAGGTGAATTGATTGTTGAAATACCAATGGATATCCTACTCATTGGGATTCCACTATTGATCTACTTTAGTCTAATGTTTTTATTGAGTTTTTTCCTTACTAAAACAATTGGAGCAAATTATAAAAAAACAGCCTCTGTTGCATTTACTGCCGCGGGAAACAACTTTGAATTGGCCATTGCTGTTGCTATTGCGGTATTTGGTTTAAATTCCGGACAAGCATTCACTGGAGTGATAGGACCATTAATTGAAGTGCCTGCATTAATTCTTTTGGTTAAAGTCTCTTTTTGGTTAAAAAAGAAATTTTACTAAGACTTGGTATCTTGTTGGATTAGAACAAAATAATAATCTAACTTCATAGTTATTAAGTCTAAACAAACACTATGAAAAAGACACTAGTTATTTCATGCATCGGTCTCTTCCTTTTCGCATGTAATCCCAATCCCAATAAAGAAGAAAGAATCAAAAAATTAGAAGCCGAAATTGAACTTGCCAATCAAAAAATAATTGAATTGGAACAAAAGATTGAAGAGCTCCATCGGCAATAAGTTTTTAATCAATGGCCGAATTCACAACATTTAATCCCCGATAGATGTACAATCTTCCCTACCATAAAGAGGAGAACAAAGAAATCATTCATGGTTTTCTTAAACAACATCCCTTTGCATATTTGTCTGGAGTAGATCAAAACAATACTCCAATTGCTACTCAGATTCCAATGTTTTTAGAGATCAAAAACAACAAAAAAGTGTTAAGGGGTCACTTAATGAAACAAACCGACCATCATCTCGCTTTTTTGTCGAACCCTTCAATTTTAGCTGTTTTTTCTGGACCTCATTGCTATGTAAGTGGCACTTGGTATTCTAATCCCAACAGTCCGTCTACCTGGAATTACATGAGTGTTCACATCAAAGGTAAAATGCGTTTTCTTGAAGAAGAAGAATTGATTAACATTCTAAAAATGACCTCCCTTCATTTTGAGAGTTATGATGAGAATTCACCAACGATTTATCAAAATCTACCTTCAGAATTCAAACAAAGAGTAATGGGAGCCATTGCAGGTTTTGAAATTGAGGTTGACGAAATTGACACTGTATTCAAATTAAGTCAGGACAGAGACCTTGAGAGTTATAAAAACATCATTGCTCAACTGAACCAGCAAGATGAGTCTAGTAAAGCAATTGCGAATGAAATGGATAAAAGAATGGACCAAACATTTCCAAAATAACGGCATCGATTAATGAAAATTAAATATCCCTACCTACTAACCTTCTTTATGGTGATCTTGTTAGAGTTTGTTGTATTCCTTTGGGCGAACATTAGTGTGGAGTATTCCGATTATGTTTTTGAAAAATGTGCAAGAAACTCAGGAAAAGCCTCAGCTTTAATAAACATCATCCTACTATCACAACTTGTTCATTATGGATTAAAAGGACTTTTTCAAAAAAGAGAACGAAAAGTACAATTTGATCTACTTGTCTTTGCTTTTGCTTTGAATCATCTGATTCATTTCTCTTTCATACTTGGAAATTTCAATAGTAAACACCTAGAGCTTATCCCAGCAGAACATGTGCATGGGGTGCTAAGTTTTGGATTGATTTTATTTGCCCCAGTCATTCTTGGATTGAGCAAAATATTGAGTGGAAGAATATACTTTCTCATCCTTCTTTACATCGTCAATTCAAGCCTGTTCATCATAAAGACTTTTGTTTCCTTAATTAGCCCTGAACGTTACGCCTACTTCCATCAATTTGCCATTTTGGTCATCATCAATCTATTAATTGGCTTAATCTATAGAGTTTATACAGAAAATCGAATTAATTCTACTTCCTAATTCCTTGATTTAGTTTCTTTGCAAAGCATATTGAGCCCTGATAAAATTGAATACAAAATGAAACAAGACCATTTGGTAAGGATAAATAAATTGTTTAGCGAACTTGGAATTTGCTCAAGAAGAGAGGCCGACAAATTAATTGCAAGCAAACAAGTTACCATCAATGGAAAATTAGCCGCCACTGGATCAAAAGTTTCTTCTCAGGATGAAGTTAGACTGAATGGAGAGCTAGTTTCTGGTGAGGCAAGAAAGTTGGTTTACATTGCTTTTAATAAACCCCCGGGGATAGTTTGCACTACAGACACAAAGAAGGAAAAGAATAACATCATAGATTACATCGGTCATGAAGAGCGCATCTTTCCTATTGGCCGCTTAGATAAAGATAGTCAAGGCTTAATTCTATTGACGAGTGATGGCAACATCGTTAATAAGATATTACGCGCAGAAAACAAGCATGAAAAGGAATATTTGGTAACTGTGAAGAAGGCCATTAGCAAATCTTTCATACAAAACATGTCTAAGGGAGTTCCTGTTCTGGGGCAAACTACCAAGCGATGTAAAATTGAGCAATTGAGTAAATACCAATTTAAAATTACGCTTACCCAAGGTCTTAATCGACAAATTAGACGAATGTGTGAACATCTAGAAAATAAAGTCAGTCATTTAGAACGCATTAGAATCATGAACATCAAACTTGATGTTCCATTGGGCAAATGGAGAAAATTGAATAAAGGAGAATTGAATGATCTAAATGACTTATTACAAAGTTCCAACATGACCTCCTAATATGGCGATTTAAAAGTCTTCCCTTTTGTCACTTTCCTTTCCTTATCGATGTAAATGTTGCTGTTTTATCTGAAAGCAGATTTTATTTCTTAGTTTAGAAAAAAAATAAAAGATGAATCATCCAGTTAATTGGTTTGAGATCGCCACAAAAGATCTTGAAAGAGCTAAAACATTTTACACTGATGTTTTCAAAAGAAGTTTTGAATACATAGAAATGCCCGACACAAAAATGTACATGTTTGTTGGTGGAGAAGGCCCTGGAGCCATGGGCGCCTTGGTTAGCTCTGAACAAAACACTCCATCTGCTGAAGGAAGTATCATCTATTTCCAATGCGATGATTTAAGTGCTGAGCTAGGCAGAGTTGAAGCTGCCGGCGGACAAGTATTGTTTCCTAAAATGTCTATTGGACAATTTGGTTTCATCTCACAATGCATAGACACTGAAGGCAACAGAATAGGATTGCATTCTGAGAAATAATGCTTGATAGAATAGCAATTTGTTCAACTATCCTAATTAGTACTTGTGCATTTATCCTATACCTGCTCTGTTGACATTCATCTTCCTCTTAAGCAAACCCTTGAGCTGTGGGAAAATGAAGAATTGTTTAAAGAGTGGCAAGATGGCTTCCAATCGATAGAAATTATTAGTGGGGAAGCAAATGTAAAGGGGACAAAATCCAGAATCATTCTTAGAAGACCAAAGGAAAATGGAATTGATTGAAACCATTTTAGAATATAATCTTCCTGATGAAAAACTTGCCTTATATGAACATGAGCACATGGTAAATACTCAGTCGAGTAGATTCAGTGCAATTGATGAAGACCATACCAGGTATACCTCTGAGGTAAATTACATAAAATTCAATGGTTTATTGATTAAAATAATCTTTAGGCTTTTTCCAGGCAAACTTAAAGCTCAAAGTCAAAAGTGGATGGATCAATTTAAAGCATTTGCTGAATCGAGAAAATAGCCATTTAGAATTTCTCCTATAGATGAGACAGAATTTTTCTTCAAGAACACAATTATGAATTATCAAGATGTTATCGAAGGACTTCATGCGCTTGAGGATAAAGAAAAGGCAGAGTCAAGAAGGAAAAAGTTTGGAATTGATACAAATAACTCCTTAGGAATAGCTCAAAAGGACATTAACATTATCGCCAAGATGATTGGTAAGGATAGCCAATTGGCCATCCAACTTTTTGATAGTGGTTTGTATGATGCTAGGATCCTTTGCAGTAAGATATACCATCCCATTGATTTAAGAATGGGCCTGGTGCTGGCTTGGAGTAAAGCATTCGATACATGGGAAATTTGTGATAGCTTTTCAATGAAACTTTTTGCTAAAAGTGATTTGGCCTTAGACATCATATCAAACTTCAGTTCAAAATCTGCAGAATTTGAAAAAAGAACTGCCTTTGCAACTATGGCAGCTTACTGCATGTCAGATAAGAAGGCCGATAATGAAGTGTTTGAAGCTTTCTTTCCTTTAATTAAAACAGAAGCTCATGATGATCGATTGTACGTTAGGAAAGCAGTGAATTGGGCATTAAGAAGCATAGGAAAAAGAAACCCTGATTTAAGACACTCTGCAATTGAATTTTGCAAGGAATTAATAAATTCTGAAAACAAAACTTCAAAATGGATTGCACAGGATGCTTTAAGAGAATTGAAATGGAGAACAAATACGACTATCCAATTATCCTAGAGAAATTTATGGAACTCCCATTCGAGGCTAGATGCTCGAATCCTTTTTAAATCAAAAGCCCCTCCTAGCTTAAAATCAAACTAAAAGGGGCTTTCTCAGAGAGTGCCTCTATTTCTTGGCTAACAATTCTGCTGTTTCTATCAATTTTATGAACTCTGATCGATACCCGTTTTCATCGATCCCTTTTCCAGTTCTAGCGATGATATTCAATTCAGAAAAGCTAAAGTTCTCTACACTTTCAGATTTCCTCAGTTTCATTCCAAAACCTGCTACAGATGCAGAAAAGCGTAAATTTTGTGATGCATTATCAAGACTCACCGTTTGATTCTTCATTGCCTGAGTAATTAAACTAGAAACTTTTCCATCTGGTTGTTTATACCTGAACTTTACCGTTAATATTTCATCAGAATAAGGAACCTTAGTGTTGGCCACCAATTGATATTTTAGGCTATCAATATCCATTATTTTTTCTGATGAGCCAACTGGGATAATTTCATACAAAACAGTTACACTATGTCCCGACCCTAATTCTCCTGCATCTTTTCTATCATCATTAAAGTCTTCATCGGCTAGAGCTCTGTTCACATAACCAATGAGTCGATATGCTTTTACCTTAGCTGGATTAAATTCAGCCTGAACTTTTACATCCTTGGCAATGGTAAACAAGGTGCCCCCCATTTCTTTTACCAAAACTTTTTTTGCCTCTAAGATATTATCTAAGTAATTGTAATTGCCGTTCCCTTTATTGGCCAATTGCTCCATTTTATAGTCTTGAAGATTGCCTGAGCCCAAGCCAAGGACAGAAAGAAAAACGCCTGTATTTCTCTTCTTCTCGATTAATTTCACCAATGCTTCTTGTCCGCTAGTTCCAACATTAAAATCTCCATCAGTCGCTAAAATCACTCGATTGTTACCACCTTCGATAAAATGATCTTGTGCAATTTGATAAGCCAAATGAATTCCTGCACCACCAGCTGTAGAAACCGCCAGCGCTCAATTGATTTAAGGCCGATTTAATTTTACGTTTTTCTGTTCCAAGACTAGATTCTAAAACCACTCCAGCTGCTCCTGCATAAACAACTATTGCTAAACGATCTTCTGGTCTCATCTCATCAATCAATAGGCCTAATCCTTTTTTAACCAAATCTAATTTATCATAAGAGTTCATGGAGCCAGAGACATCGATCAAGAAAACCAAATTGCTATTCGGAGCTTGTTCCAAGTCTACTTTTTTTCCTTGTATGCCTATCAATGCTAACTTTCTTTCACTATTCCATGGGCATTCACTCAATTCTGTGCTTATGGAAAAAGGATGTTCTCCTTCTGGTTCTGGATAATCATAATCAAAATAATTGATCATCTCCTCTACTCGAACCGCATTCACCGGAGGCATCCTTCCTTGTGTAAGGAACCTCCGAACATTGGCATAAGCTGCTCTGTCAACATCAATGCTAAAAGTAGAAAGAGGAGTTTTCTTGGGTGATTCAAATGGATTATCTGCAATCTCTTGGTACAACTCATTTTCATACACCAATACCTCTTCCGGTTCTGCGAAATCCAAGACTACTTCTTTATCTTTCTTCTTTACTCGTTTTCTAATGTTTCTATTTCTAACAGCGCTTTCCCTAGGTAGCCCTTCCTCCTGCATGACCATTAGGTTTTCAAACCTAGCAGGAACACCTTTTTCATAAACCTTGACCTCTTTTATTGCCGAGCTGGGCAATTGCTTGCTGCCAATCACTTTTACTCCATCAACAAAAATTACAGAATTTGAAGTTCTTCCTCCCCTGCTTCGAATATAGGAAGCATTATCTCTTGAAAAGGTTGCGTTTCCCGCAGTTTTTGCGATGTCATTTACACTTCTTCCAGGCATGTTCCTAATCTCTGAGCGGGTAATTGTTTGACCTATTGTTGTTTGATCCATTTCAAATAAGGGCCGTTTATAGCCAACTATTACTACCTCACTTAAGCTAGCCCCTTGATCAATAGTGATGTCAAGCACCACTATTTCACCAGGTTTTATCTCAATCCCATTGATTTTTTTACTTTGATACCCGACGTAAGCAACATGGATGTCCCAAAGACCAGTATCCAATTGATTAATTTGATAGGTGCCATTAAAATTTGAAGTAGTAGACTTTGAAGAATGCTTGGCATGACTTAAGGTAATGTTTGCAAAAGGAATTACTTCCCCGCTTTTCATTCCAGTAATTTGTCCTTTTATGCTGCCCTTCTCTTGCGCACTTAGCGACAAGAAACAAAAAACAACTAGGAAATTCACGAGCGTTTTCATATGCTTCAAATTTTATTGTTGTTGTGCACTATTGCATGTTCAGAATAAAGACACGAAAAAATGATCAACATGTTGCCCAAGGCTTATATGAAAATTGTTTTTTACACTCTAAATCTTAATTGAATTGACTCTATTTTTAAAATGAATTTTATTTGTTGTAAAATTGTTTTATGAATGTTACTGTGAAATTGCAAGCAATTTTTATTCTTGGTATAGGATTTTTGCTTGGGTGCAATACTGCTGAAAAAAAACCAGAAGAATCTTCTCCAACTAAAGTTACTGTAGAAAAGAAAAGTGATTTAAATCCTAATGGAGACAGTGAGTTGGCTCTTTTAATGAGGGCAATGTATGATGAAGCTGAGTTGATTGGGAAACAACTGAAAAACGAGGAACAGGTTACAATAAACCTCGATTATGAAAAAATACTCAGTGCTCATGCTACCGAACCTGAAAAAGCAAAATCTCCAGAGTACTTAGCCTTTGCAAAAGCTTTCTTATCGAACATCGATAGTCTAAAAGTTTACGAAGGCGAACAGGCAAAAGTGTTTTATAAAAACATGGTAAGCAACTGCATGTCTTGTCACCAAGCACTTTGTCCTGGTCCGGTAATGAGAATAAAAAAATTAAATAAAATAAAATTGTAGAATGGGCTTAAAAGCCATGATCCTTTAAAATCATTTTGTAGCCAACGCCACGAATGTTTACAATTTTCACTTCAGGATCATTTTCTAATTTTTTCCTCAGTTTTGAAATGAAAACATCTAATGTTCTTCCAACATAATCTCCCTCGTCTTTCCAAACTACATTTAAAATGTGATCACGGTCTAATGTTGAATTGGCAGAATCTACCAATAATGATAAAAGGTCAGCCTCTTTGCTGCTTAAGTCTTCGATTTCTTTTCCCAATAAAAGCTGCATGTTAATTTTATCAAAACGGTAATTGCCAACAGAAATGAATTGATTCAAGTTGAGACGAATCCTATTCTTTTGAAAAAAATAGGTCAGGAAGCTTAAAATTAAAATGAGTGGTATAAAGTAACCCAATTCACTTAAATCATCTTTCCGCTTTAACCTTGTTTTTACAACTGTAGGAAACGTAATTTTTATTTGATAACACGCAGAGTCCAATAACCTACCAGAACAGGCCACCATAGAAGTCTCAATAGGAATTTCTTTCGTATAACTGTACTCTACCTTTCCTTCCTCACAAGAAAGAACTTCAACCAGGTAAGAACTGTTTAATAAGCTAAGTGCAATTACACTGTCGCTTACTTGTATTAGTTCATCAGGGACAATCGACAGGCCTAACTCAAAGCTAATGAGATAAGATTCTTTCTCTTTTTCAATTGCTAATACTCTAGAGGTGCTGTCTCCTGCACTTAACAGTAGTTGATGTCCGATCATTCTCATGGCCACCTTTACTTGACCATTTTCATATTCATTTTGCAATTGAGCGTTCAATTCAAATTGAATCATCAAAGGCAAACAAATTAGGATGTATTTTATTTTTACTGACAATGTCATGCTACAAATCTATCCTAAAGAAAAGAAGAATAAAATCGATTTTAAATCATTTTACATTAATTTACATTGGATTAAACTTTTAAATGCCAGGTGAAATATATTTTTGATGAAAATAAATCTAAATAACATGAATTTTCACATAAAAAGTTTCCATCTTTTATCTCTTGCTCTTTTTTGTTCAATTGGCGCAGGCATCATTAGCTGCAGTAGAACAACTAGGACCAATAGCAAAAAAGTAGAAATGATATCTCAAATGATGAGCGCTTACTCCAAGCACGATCAACATGGGAAATTCAATGGAAGCATATTGGTGGCAGAAAAGGGAGAGATCATTTACCAAAATGCCTTTGGATTGGCTAATGTAGAGTTGAACATTGAGAATACAATAGCCACAAAATTTCGCATCGCTTCCATCACAAAGCAATTTACAGCTGCGCTAATTTTGAGATTACATGAAGAAGATCAACTCGACTTAAATACTCCCATTAGCAACTATTTACCTAATTATCCGATAGAAAGTGGAAGTCTAATTACCATTCATCACCTGCTTAATCACAGTTCTGGAATACCAAATCAGAAAAATTTAGACAGCCTTAAACGTTTTGAACACAGCGTTGAAGAGTTAGTCGAGTCCTTTTCTAGTTTAGTTTTAGAATTTAAGCCAGGGGAATCTTTCGCTTATAGCAATTCTGGATATCTATTATTGGGGCACATTATTGAACAGATTAGTGGGAAAAGTTATGTTGAATATTTAAAAGAGCAGATCTTAAATCCCTTGGAAATGAATAGTTCTGGAATGGAAGACAGTAAATCTGTACTTAAAAACATTGCAAGCGGATATACCAGTGAATTGGGCCAGTTGAGCCAAGCGGATTACATTAACATGTCGGTTCCATTCTCAGCAGGATCAATGTATTCGAGCGTAGAAGATTTAAACAAATGGAATCAAGCATTATATACAGACCAAATTTTGAACAAAAATTCTAGGGAATTAATGTTTGAGAATCAAATACCAACCCACAATGGTCATTATGGATATGGCTGGTTCATTGTTGACTTGCCTTTAGGAAATACCAATAAAACAGTGAAAGCGATTCAACATTCAGGTAATATTGATGGCTTCAATAGTTTAATTGTTCGTATACCTAGTCAAGAACAATGCATCATACTTTTAAACAATACGGGAAGAGTTCGATTGAACAGAATTTCTATAGGAATTGCAGGCATTTTGAATGGTGAGGACTATGAAACCCCTAAGAAATCATTAGCAAAAACACTTGTCACCAATATCAGTGAAAATGGATTAGAACAAGCGCTTATAGATTATGAGAAGGCTAGGGTTGGATATGATCATTACCTAGATGAAGACGAAATGAACTTAACCGGGTATCAATTTTTGAAAGATGGGCAAATAGAAGCAGCTAAAGCAGTTTTTGCATTGAATACTCAATCATTTCCTTACTCCTTTAATGTATATGACAGTTATGGCGAAGCATTGCTAGAATCGGGAGATACTGCAAAGGCTGCCCTCAATTTCAAAAAATCCTTAGAAATAAATCCTGGAAATGATAATGCAATCCAACAAATGGAAAAATTGGGGCATAAAAAGTCGGACCTTGTTTATCAGGAAGCTATTGAGAATCTGCGTCCATTAATTGGCAGATATAAGGCGATTAGACCAAAAGAAGAGAATAGAAAGGATTGGTACATTGAGGTCATTGAAAAAGACGGAGAATTGAATGGTATTGACCGAGATTATCAATACCGGATGGTTCCAGTAAAAAAAGATCAATTCGTTAATCCAGAAGATGGAGAAAAACTTAATTTTAATACCGAAGATTCTAAAGCGATCAGTTTCATAATTTTTGGGAATGTGAAATTCGAAAAAGTTGAATAAATTGTTAAAATATCAATGCCTATTGTTAATACTGATGATTTCATCAGTATCGGATTGCTTAGCACAAAAGAAATCTAAAATTCAGAACGAGGAAGTGTTTTATCTTGTTGAAGAAATGCCACTCTTCAATGGATCAACAGATAAACAATCATCTGATCAAGCCATTGCTGAGTATTTTAAAGGTAGGGTTCAACAAGAATCTTTGGCTTTGGAGGGAAAAGTATATGTAACTGCATTTGTTGATACTTCTGGTCATGTCCCTTGGGCAGTTGTTAAAAAAGGAATTTCTCCGCGTTTAGATAGTCTTGCATTGGTTTATGTTAAAGAAATGCCCAAGTTTTCTCCAGGAATGCAAAGGGATAGGAAAGTTATTGTGGAGTACTCTTGGATGATCAAGTTCGAGTAGATCGATCATCATCAGCTAGGTAAAGAGGAGATACAAAATCTTATTTTACTATTCTTCTGGAATTTTGGCTTGAAACTGCTCACCCAATCCATGCATGTCGATTAGATATATCATTGAAGCAAAGGAGGCAGCGCCAAGTTCCAATTCTCTTCGGTGCACATTTTCGAAAACATCAGTATCTGAATGGTGATGATCGAAATAACGCTGATCATCAGGTCTCAATCCAATTAATGGCACCATTTGTTCCTTCAGAGGTCCTATGTCTACTCCACCCCAACCCTTATCCAAAATGTGCAATTTGTATGGTTTTAACAAATGTGCCCAAGATTGCATTTGTTCAACTTGTTCTGGGCTTCCATCTAAAGTGAATCCTCTTGGAACAAAACCACCGGCATCACTTTCAAGCGCTGCAATGTGTTGCTCACCTTTTTCTTTAGCAACTGCAGCGTAGGTTTTCCCACCTCTATTGCCATTCTCCTCATTCATGAATAGAACACACCTCAAAGTATACCTTGGTTGATAGTTTAATTCTTTTAAAATTCTCAAGGCTTCAATAGAATGCACCACGCCTGCGCCATCATCATGAGCTCCTTCACCAACGTCCCATGAATCTAAATGTCCACCAAAGGTGATGATCTTATCTGCCTCTTCCGTCCCTTTAATTTCTGCAATTACATTGTATGAGGTTTTATCTGGTAAAGTCTCCGAATTGATCTCTAGGTAGGCTTTTGTTGACTTATTTTCCTTGAGGGATTTACTTAACAAATCTGCGTCGATTATGCTTAGTGCCACCGCTGGTATTTTTACTACTCCATCTTCATATGACATGGATCCAGTATGGGCATGTTTATCTTGATGATGACTCAAAGACCGAACAAAAACAGCAATTGCACCATACTTAGAGGCTTTGCTCGCTCCTGCCCATCTTTGATTGACACATCCACCATAAGCAGATCCGGTGCTTATCAAAGAGCGGTCTAAAGCTCTATTGTAGAATACAATTTTTCCTTTTATTTGGTCTTCACCAAGTTCTTCTAGTTCCTCGAAATTTTGAACTTCAATTACCTCTCCTTCAATCCTGCCATTTGACGAAACTGAACCTCCTAAAGTTTTTATGCTCATCGCTTTTCCATTAAAACCAGCTTTTTCTACATCACCCCGCTTCCAATTGGGAACTTCTACTGGCATTAGATATACTTTGTCAAACTCATAGGATTCCAACAGATTTTTAGCCCATTCTACGGCTTTATCTGCTGCAGGAGAACCACTCAACCTAGCTCCAACATCTTTACACAGCGACCTTAAATTCTCGTAAGCATGCCCTTTCACCAAAGCTTCATCAAAAATTTTTCTAATCTGCAAGGAGTCTTCTACTTGCGCAATAGAGGAATAGCTTAGAAGTGAAGCAAATACTAAAAAATATATCTTTTTCATGTTGATCATATTAAGGAATGCAATTTACTATTAATGAAAATGCTTTTTTGAAATAATCTAAATTGAATAATCCTCATCTTTGTTTATTATCAAATTTCACTACCTTTCTGCCTCAAACAAAACAATTATGTTGAAAATAGTTTTAAGAAATATTCTGGCCGTTATATTAGGATGGGCTGGCGGAAGTGCTGTTAATATGGGATTGGTTATGGCAGGTCATGCAATTCTTCCTGTTGAAGGATTAGACCCTAACAACATGGAAGCAATGGCTGAGATTATGCCAAGCTTAAGCGCTGAGTATTTTATTTTTCCATTCTTGGCTCATGCTTTGGGCACACTTGTAGGAGGAATGATTGCAGGATTGGTGGCAGCAAGTCATCACATGAAATTTGCCTTGGGAATTGGTTTACTATTCTTAATAGGAGGAATCACTGTTAGTTTTTTAATCCCAGCACCTATGTGGTTTACAGGACTCGATTTAATTCTTGCTTATTTGCCAACTGCATGGATTGGTGGAAAAATTGCAGCGAATTTAAGATCCAAGAAGCAATAGCTAAATGTCAGAAGACTTAATTCCTTGTCCGCAATGCAAGTCCCCCTATGGTTATTTTCTGCAAGAGAATAAATATGCTTGTCCAGAATGCAGTCTAGAATGGAATCCCAAGGAAAAAGAAGCTCAAGAAGCTGTATCCTCTGCAGTTCTTGATGCTAATGGAAATCCCTTACAAACACGAGATACAGTTATCGTTATAAAAGACCTACCAGTAAAGGGCGCACCTAAACCTGTAAAGGCTGGAACTAAGGTTAAAAACATTCGTTTAGTGGATGAAGATCATGACATTGCCTGTAAGATTGATGGTTTTGGTGCCATGGGTTTAAAGTCTGAATTTGTTCGCAAAGCCTAGTTATTGCAATCCATTTATTTACCTTTGCACACTCAATCCCTTGCCAATTGGCAGATCACGATTCAAATTACACATGACTTTTTCTGATTTAAACCTTCTTCCTGAGCTTTTAAAAGCTTTAAACGAAGAAAACTACCAAAACCCAACTGCAATTCAAGAACAATCTATTCCGCTATTGTTAGACGGCCATGATGTTTTAGGAAGCGCCCAAACGGGCACAGGTAAAACAGCTGCATTTGCTCTACCAATTTTACATCATTTAAGTAGTGGAAAACATGACCACCAGCACGGAAAAAGAAAAATAAAAGCATTGATTGTTACCCCTACTAGAGAATTAGCCATTCAAATTGGTGAAAGCTTTACGGCCTATGGAAAGTATACAACATTGTGGAATACGGTAATTTTTGGTGGAGTTAATCAAAACAGACAAACCAATGCATTAAAAGGAGGAATTGATATTCTTATTGCTACTCCTGGTCGTTTATTGGATCTAATGAACCAAGGCTTCATTAGTTTAAAGGACATCAAATATTTTGTACTCGATGAAGCAGATCGTATGCTGGACATGGGGTTCATTCACGACATTAACAAGATATTGGCAAAATTACCTTCGAAAAGGCAATCCCTTTTCTTTTCCGCAACCATGCCGCCGAACATTCTTAAACTCTCACAGCAGATATTGCATCAACCTAGAAAAGTTGCAGTTAATCCTGTTTCTTCTACTGCAGAAACGATACAACAATCATTGTATAAAACCAATAAAAACAAAAAGAACGATCTATTACTCTATTTATTAAAGAATCCAGAGCTTGAGCAGGTCCTACTGTTCTCAAGAACCAAGCATGGAGCAGACCGTATTGTAAGAAATCTTCAAAAGAAAAAAATCAAGTGTGCAGCCATTCATGGCAATAAGGGACAAAACCAAAGGCAGCGTGCTTTAAATGATTTTAAATCTGGAGACATTCGGGTTTTGGTGGCCACAGACATTGCAGCAAGAGGAATTGATATAGATAAATTAAGGCATGTGATCAATTATGACATCCCGAATGAATCAGAAACATATGTTCATCGTATTGGACGATGTGGAAGAGCTGGCGAGGAAGGCGTTTCCATTTCTATTTGTGATGCCGAAGAAAACGCTTACATCAAAGACATTGAGAAATTGATCAAACAGAAAATAGAGGAAGTTACAAATCACCCTTTCCCTCAAACAGACCGTCCAATGAATAATGCGGAAAAAAAGGAGTTTGAGAAGGAAAAGAGAAAAAAACGTCAAGAATTTTTTGAAAATAGAAAGAAGAAACAAGGTGGTTTTGGAAACAACAATAGAAGGAGGAACTAGAAGGTCCTAATCATGAAGGATACAATCCATCTAAAAATTCCGGTAAAAAAATCAAAAATTCACGTTCACTTACTTTTTGCAATTCTTTGGTTTGCTTTGTGTTTTCTCTCGTATTACTGGGATAGAGAAAGCGGAGTTAACAACTTTTATCTGATCATGGGACTAGTTTATCTCATGCTAATCCTTGCAGAGCGATTTAGACCTTTTGTGATTTTAAATGGTGAAGCTATAATTAAACAAGACCCTTTTCCAAGAAAAGTGCTATTTAAAGACATCAGCAGCATAAAAAATTTTGCTGGTGACTTAATCATCACTACTGATAAGACGGAGTTGGTCATTGCTCTTCAAAACATGGAAGAAGAACAACAAAAAGAACTAATCAAGCGATTGGAAGATTTAAAGCCTAATTCAACTAATCACGAACAATCAGCTTAAACTCTTCATTCTTCTTCACTCCGATTAATCGGACTAAATAGATTCCCGATTCCAATTGACTATCGATCTGACTCCCATCAATAAGGTTTGTTCTCTTCTGAAATACCAACCTTCCTGAAATATCGTGAATTTGAATGGAAGAAAAATTGACATTCTTTTCAAGTCTTAATTGAAAATTTCCATCGTTTGGATTTGGAAAAAGGCCTGCCTTCTCTACTATTCCAACTTGTTTGGCAATTCCCGTGGTTCCATCTTTTATTACTCCTAAATAATCTTCCACTTCTCCATCAAAAGTACCACATGCTTGTGGTGTTCCTTGAACAGACAATCTGCAGCGAATTCTTACGGTGTCGCCTACAAATGCATTATTTGGAACAGTAAAAGTTTGAGTTGCATTAACACCATTATTAACTGCATTTAAAACCATCTCATTGGCAGAAAATTCTCCGTCGGAATTGAAATCAATCCAAACTCCAAAATCATTGCCTTGAAAAACAAAACTAGCTGTTAAGTTAGCTGAGTAGCTAGAATCTAAGTATAAATCAACTAGATTTACTGTATCTAAAGAATAGACATCATTAGTGGTGGTGGTACTTACATTATTAATACTTGCATTAATAATGTGCAATACAGAAGATTGTAAACCACTAGCAGCGCAAACTTCGTAAGGTCTTAATTCATACATGTATCGATAAGATTTACTTGTATCTTGATTGGCCCCTACAGCTACTATTCTAAAGAAAATATGACTGCTATCAGGTCCATTAGGCAAGGGCATCGTGCTTTTCCAAGTAGAATCTTTGGTATTACTCATCGGAATGCTGTTCGACAACAAGTTGGTATCCTGAGACCACTCAACATAAACGCTACTTAAATTCCCTGAATAAGAAATTTCAGCTTCTGGAAACTGTCTAGTTTTAGTTTTTGGAGCACTTAAACTTGGTGTACTATTAATTCTTGCTTGAACAATTGCTGGAAAAGAATTTCTTCCAGCCAAAGCTACTTCCCATAAACCCCTACCCCAAGTGGCTGCACGCAATGTATTGCTACCATAATGGATGTCCAATTCACGTGTACTTACATTAGGAAATCCGTTGCTGTGCAATACCCAATTAGTTCCATTCATGGCTTTGGTATAAATTCCCAATTCCGCCCCAAGGTAGATATTGGATTGCGGGCTGTGATCGATAACAACACTATTGATGGGCATGTTTCCTAAATTGGCTGTGATGTTGGTCCAAGTATTTCCACCATTATTAGTCATGAATACTTTCTGATTGTCTTGCTGATACCTTGCATAAGTAACCACAACCACATCATCATTATTAGGATCTATTGCAATGTCTGTAATGCTATAATTCGGGAGAGTTCTTTTAACATTTACAAATGTTTTTCCTCCATCAATGGATTTGTCAATGAATCGATCTTGAGAGACGTACATGATCTTACTATTGTTATTCGCAATAGCTGCATGTTCAATATCCCCTGTAAAGCTAGTTGGGCTTCCTAAAACAGTAGATGGTCCGTTAAAATTCTCCTTCAAATAAACACTTGATCTAAAATCGTAATAATTCATTTGATTATTAGGGTCAAGGGCCATTGGCGCTATCCAATAGGCATTGGAACTGCCTGAAGGATTATTTCCACTGGAACTTTGTCCACCATTGGTTGTCAGCCTTCTTCCTCCATACTGAAAGCTTCCAATCATCCAATCGTCATTCAAAGGATGAATAAATCCTTCCATTCCATCGGCACCATAAAATTCTAACCATCCTTTTTCAGTATTGATGCTTGTTCCATTGTCTTGCGAACCAGATATAGTTCGATGATAGTTGGATTGACTAACACCTAAATTGTAGTTTTCTCTAATGCCAAGACCTTCTCCAAGGTTGGTCCAAGTAACACCATTGTCTGAGCTTTTGGAAACGAAACCATCAGTAGCAACATAAAATACGCCGTTTACTGCGATGGCATTTCTTAGATCTGCATGAATGTAATTGCTGCTGTTTCTATAACTAGCTTGGTGACCAGATCCGGCTCCATTTGTATTTCCTAGTGACCAGCGAGTTCTATTGATGAATGTATTACCGCCATCAGTACTGGCATCAAGGTCTACATAACCGTAAACCATATTAGAAGTATCAATATCACTTACGGCAAAAGCCCTGCATGATTCAGGTGAGTTGGAGAGAAATTGAAAATTGATTCCTTTATCAGTTGATTTCCATACTCCATTATCTGTAGCAAAGTAGACACAATCTGGGCAATCGGGACTAACACTTATCCATGCATTTCTTCGATTGTTGTTGCCTTGTATGAAATTTGAAGGAGAATAAGTAAGTCCAAAGTCGGTTGAACGTTGAATGATGTTCTTACTATTGACCCAGAAATAATTATCGTACAGATAAATAATGCTATCATTTGTGGGATGAAAAGAAATCTGGGTAGCATCAAGGGAATTCCCTACTAGCGTCCAATTCTGAAGATTGTTTGTAGATCTATATATGCCATTGCTTGTGCCTACAAAGACCAAGTCTTTAATTCTAGGATGGTATTTAATATCAAGAACTTGAAAATAAGAACCCAAGCCACCCAAACCTAAGTTTTGGTGATTAAAAGGAGTAAGTGTCCATGTTAAACCTCCGTCTGCGCTTTGATAAATTCCATGTGAATGCCCATTTTGAGGATTCCTAACATTAATTAAAATTGAATCGGAATTGCTTGGAGATACATCAAAAGTATTTACGCCTGTTGCTACCAAGGTATCTGTGCTTACTGTCCAATTTTGCCCACCATCATTTGTAAACCAAAATCCTCCACTTCTAGATCCTACATAAATGACATTTGAATCCAATGGATCAACATATAAGTCTTCTACCCTTCCTAGACCTGCAGCATAATGACCGGAGATACTGTCTATTCTTCTTGGCCCAAGTTCTTCCCATTCCCCATTGTGAAGGTTTTTTTGTACTTTGTTTTTTCTTTGAAAAGATTGATATTCCTTTTCTACAAAGGCTGGATCAATTTGAGACCTTTCTCCACTTGGATAATATTTATATTCATTCAGAACCTTCCAACGTTGAAATGGCTTATATCCACTCCCCTTTTTGGATTTATCTATGCTCTCAAAATGACTTTCGGCTAATCGAACAACTTCATAGAAATTAATGCTCTTATCCTGCATTGCGGCTTTATAATCTTTTGACTGATAAGTGTGAACAGTTTGAGCAGAAAGAACTACTGAAAATATTATAAAAACTAGGCTAATTAAATTTTTCATATTGGGATTTATGGCAAGTAAATGGCTTCTTTAATTGGGATTTCGTTAAGGGTTTGCATGTAAATTTCCTTCCCTTTATATACACGAATTGATAATTGATTAGACCAAAAATCTTTACTTGAATCATCAAATAAGGTGTTTTTAATTAAAACTCTGGACTTCAACTCATTATCAACATATATTTTTTCACGAATAGTATTCGAAAAAATTGTTTTTAGGCTATCAGCTCCCTCAATAATGCCCGGAGAAAATTTTAAATTCAAATAGGTCTTATTTCCTTCATCTGACATTCCTGGGACTTCTGTTTGAACATAAACTTCATCCAACAATGGCATTTCTATTGGAGTAAAATATTCCTGATTGTCCTTTCCTTTTTTATGGATGGAGCAAGAGTAAAAAAGGAGAAAAATTGTATATAGAAACGCAAAACGCATGTTAACAAAGTTAAAGTTTCATTGTAAAGATTATTGTCAACGACAGAACTAAAATATTTTTCCTGGATTTAAAATTCCTTTAGGATCTAAAACTTGTTTAATACTACGTTGAACGTTCAGTTCTGTTTCACTAAAAAGCAAAGGCATGTACTCTTTTTGTACCAATCCAATGCCATGCTCTCCTGAGATTGTTCCACCTAAAGACTTACACAACAAAAAGATTTCCTTAATGCCCTCTTTCAATTTCCCATTCCAATCGGCGTCACTCATATTGCCCTTCAGTATGTTTACATGAAGATTTCCATCTCCCGCATGCCCATAACAAACAGATTCGAATCCATAAGATTTCCCTATCTCCTTCACTCCACTTAACAATTGAGCTAAATAGGCACGCTTAACTACAGTGTCCTCTTCCTTATAGATGGAGTTTACTTTAACAGCTTCACCGAGGCATCTTCTAAGTTTCCAAAGCCTGTCTTTCATGGCCTGATTATCTGCAAACAATATTTCATCACAATCGAAAATTACCCAAGACTTCAAAAACTTTTTCAGCATCATTCAGAATTTGATCCATCTGATTACCATCCAATTCAATAAGAAGGTGAGCTTCTACATCATCGGCAATTTCCAATTCAATTCCTGGAATGTGCTTTTGAGCAAACAATAAAGCATCCTTTTCCATGAACTCTAACCCGCTTGGAGTGATGCCGGCATGAAAGATTGAACTAACAGCTTCGCAAGCCTCTGCAGCTTTCCTAAATGGAGCCAATAGCAAAACATCATGCTTCGGCAAGGGGATTTAAACGAAATACAGCTTTGCAAATGATCCCTAAAATACCTTCACTTCCAATGAACAATTGCGTTAAATTTAAACCAGTTGCATTTTTTAGAACATCTGCACCAGTCCAAATGATATCACCATTTGCCAATACCACTTCTAGATTCAATACATAGTCTTTAGTCACACCATACTTTACTGCTTTAGGACCACCACTATTTTCGGCTAGGTTCCCTCCTATAAAACAAGAAACCCTTGCTGGCAGGGTCTGGTGGATAAAACAAGCCTTTTTTAGCAACTTCTTCTTGAAACACCTGTGTAATTACACCCGGTTCAATTGTCGCCTGAAAGTTCTCTTCATCGATGTCTAGGATTCTATTCATCTTCTCCATTGAAAGTACCACTCCCCCATGAACAGGCAAGGCTCCTCCACTTAAACCTGTCCCAGCTCCTCTTACCGTTAAAGGAAGTTCATTTTCATTGCAATGCCTAGCAATTATAGACACCTCTTCAGTGGTTGTTGGAATCAATACAATTTCTGGTAAATAATGAAGATCTTCTGTGTAATCGTGGTCGTATTCCTTTCTTTCTTCTTCACCTTCTATGATTTGATTTGGACTAAGGAATTCCTTGAAAAATTGGGACTGATTTATCACTTAATGGACTAAAAGAATTGCTGCTATTCATCAATAGAGATTAGACCAGCTAATTTATGTAAATTCGGTTTTCAATTTTTAGAATAAACGATTCAAACAATGAAGTTCAACACAAAATTTACAATTGGCCTTATTGTAGCGGGCATTAGCCTTTGCTCAAACTTGTCTTATGGCCAAGAAGAGGCACCGGTGGATAGAGAATTTAATAGTCAGGAATTCTCCGACAGCAAAAAGGCAATCAACCTAGAGGATATTTGGAAAAAGTATGCTTTTTATGCTAAGTCAGTTTCTGGCTTAAGGTCAATGAATGATGGGGCGCATTACACTGTGCTTGAAAATACTGAAAATGGTAAGCAATTGGCTAAGTATTCCTATAAGACAGGTAAATTGGTTCAAATTTTAATCAATCCTAATGATCTAAAGCAGGATGGATCTAGCTTCAGCATAAGTGCCTATGAATTCTCAAGCAACGAACAAAAGGTGTTGATTGCCTCCAACAAGGAATCAATTTACAGACGTTCTTGGAAGGCCAATTTTATCGTTTTTGACTTAAGCAGTAAAGAGTTACAGGTTTTGCATGAGGATAAAGTGATGTATGCAAGCTTCTCGCCTTCTGGAAATAAGGTAGCATATGTTTACAATAACAACCTTTTTGTAAAAGACTTCTCCAACAATAAAAACACTCAAATAAGTAAGGATGGAGAATTTAATCACATCATTAATGGCGCATCTGATTGGGTTTATGAAGAAGAATTAGAATTATCCAAAGCTTTTGAATGGTCTCCAGATGGAGATAAAATTGCCTATTATCGATTTGATGAATCCAAAGTGAAGCAATGGAACATGAAGATGTACGATGGACTTTATCCTTCAACAGAGGAATTTAAATACCCAAAAGCCGGCGAAGATAATGCAAAAGTTAGTTTATTCATTTTTCACCTGAATAAGGAGAAAAACGTAAAAGTTCAAATTACTCAGGCTTATGAATACCTTCCAGCGATTCATTGGACAAGAAATCCAAATCAATTGGCTGTATTAAGTACCAATCGTCATCAAAACGAATTGCACATCAATTTGATTGATGCACAAAGCGGTGAGGGGATGAGCATCCATCAAGAAAAAAGTGATACTTATATCGAAATGCCTTTTGAAGTTTATTTTACCAATGACGGTAAGCATTTTGTGATTTTGAGCGAAAAAAGCGGTTTCAGACATGCCTATTTGCATGACATGAAAGGAAATGAGGTAAAGCAAATCACCAAAGGTAAATGGCCCTTAACCGATTTTTATGGGGTAGATGATGCAAATGGACTCTTGTATTTCCAATCTGCAGAAACTAGCCCGATGGATAGAAATATTTATTCCATTGGCTTAGATGGCAAAAAGAAAAAAAGACTGAGCTCATCAGACGGGAATAATGCAGCCATTTTTAGCAAAAATTTCAAGTTCTTTATGAATTACCACACCACTGCTAATGAGCCTACCACGGTTACATTGCATCAATCAGATGGAAATAAAATAAGAACCTTAGAAGACAATCAAGCTTTAAGAGATCGCTTAAGTGAATATGCCATTAGCAATAAGACGTTCTTTAGCATAAAAACAAGTAAGGGACATTCTTTAAATGCATGGATGATAAAACCTCCTCAATTTGATCCCGCTAAGAAATACCCAGTTTTCTTGACCATATATGGTGGCCCTGGATCTCAAACTGTAAAAAATGCTTGGGGAGGACAAAACTATTTCTGGCATCAAATGTTGGCTCAAAAAGGGTACATCGTCATTTCTGTCGACAACAGAGGAACCGGAGCAAGAGGGGTAGATTTCAAAAAAATAACCTACAAACAGTTAGGTAAATACGAAACAGAAGATCAAATAGAGGCAGCAAAATACATGGCAAACTTGCCTTATGTTGATGGGAATAGAATTGGTGTCCAAGGCTGGAGTTATGGTGGCTATATGTCTTCTCTTTGTTTATTAAAAGGAGCAGAACATTTCAAGGCAGCCATCGCTGTTGCCCCTGTAACCAATTGGAGGTTTTACGATTCCATTTATACGGAAAGGTACATGCAGACGCCTCAAGAAAATGAAGATGGTTACGACGACAACTCCCCAATAAATCATGTAGACAAACTAAAAGGAAGTTATTTATTAGTACATGGCTCTGCAGATGATAATGTGCATTTCCAAAATACTACTGAAATGATCAATGCTTTAGTGAAAGCCGATAAACAATTCGACTTGGCAGTATACCCTAACAAGAATCATGGAATCTATGGTGGAAATACCCGTTTTCATTTGTATAAAAAAATGACCGATTTCCTATTGGAAAACCTTTAAAATTAATAATTCATTTAAATCATCTATTTTTAACAAATCAATAATTTAAATAACATGAGCGAAGAAGTACAAAACGATCAGGCTGTGACGGCCAATGAAGGCCACCCTCAAGGGCTGATGACCTTATTTTTCTCAGAAATGTGGGAAAGGGTATGCTATTACGGCATGCGTGTATTACTGACATTGTATTTAGTAAAATCCATAATGAAGGGTGATGCTGAAGCAATACTAATTTATGGTGCATATACTGGTTTAATTTACGCTGCGCCAATCCTAGGTGGTAGAATGGCGGATAAATTTTTAGGTTATCGATATGCCGTATTATTGGGTGCCGTATTAATGTCCATTGGTGAATTCATCATACTTGGAGGATCTGAACACATGCTTATGGTTGGAATGGGCGCACTTATTATAGGAAATGGCTATTTCAAGGCAAACATCTCTACTATAGTTGGTAAACTATACAAAGACAATGACCCTAGAAGAGATTCAGGGTTTACCATTTTCTATATCGGAATTAACATTGGTGCCTTAATAGCGACCACTCTTGTGGCCTATGTTGGTGAGGTGTATGGATTTAAATATGGATTTGCATTAGCTGGCTTTGGTATGTTAGCTGGGTTCTTTGTTTTTTATGGTGGAAGAAAAAATTACGCTGCGGCAGAAGGACTAGACATTACAGAAGCAGGAAGAAAGAAAGTTTTGGGACCAATCCCTATGTATCAGGTGATTACTGCAGGCTCCCTATTGCTAATTCCACTCTGTTATCTATTGATTCAAAACAATGAATGGATGGATTATATCCTACTTGGTCTTTTCATTTACATCTCTGCTGTTGCTATAATGGCTGGGATAAAAGAAGATAAGCTGCAAGGGGTAAACATTTGGAAAGATAGAATGATTGCTTTGATCATTTTCATGCTAATCAACATTACCTTCTGGGCCTGTTTTGAACAAGCTGGAACTTCACTTACGCTCTTTGCGGATAGAAACGTTGATCGAATAATTTTTGGATGGGAAATGCCAGCGGCGATGACTCAGTTCTTTAATCCTTTCTTCATCATTACCTTCGGATCAATATTCTCTGTAATGTGGATTAAACTTTCTAAGATTGGAAAGAATCCAAGTATTCCAATGAAATTTGCATTGGGTATCTTCCAATTGGCCTTGGGCTTTTTAGTTACCCTTGTAGCACTTCCATTTGCCAACGATGCATTTCAGGTGCCAATTTTAACCCTAGTTGTCTTATACATGTTGCACACTACCGGGGAGCTATTCTTATCTCCTATTGGGCTTTCAATGGTGACAAAGCTATCTCCTAAGAGTTTTTCTGGAACTGCTATGGGAGCCTGGTTCCTTAGTTTTGCCATTGCCAATTATGTAGGTGGTAAGATTGGAGCATTAACTGGCGGACATGGAGATTCAGGAGAAGTATTAACAACTGAGCAAGGCTTAGCCAACTACACTGAGATTTTCTCTACTATTGGTTATGTACTAATTGGAATTTCGATACTTATCGCTCTATTTAACAAGCCACTAAAGAAATTAATGCATGGTGTAGAGTAAACACCAATTAATAAAACACAAAAAAAGCCCCGCTTCCGCGGGGCTTTTTTTAATTCCTTCCTTCAATAACTTATTTCAGAAAGGAATAGTTGTTACCGTATTCCATCATCTGTTCTGTAAAACTTTCAGGAAAAGTAATCTTCACATCAACTACTTTATCTCCTTCCATTACTGCTTCAAGTTTTGGGTTCACAAACCCGCCATAAGGAGCAATGTCTAACTCTTTATACCTTTCTAAGACCTCTTGGTGCAATTCTGGATCTACTTTAACTGCATAATCTTCAACTAAGGCCTTGCCTGCTTCATAATCACCTTCAGACTTAATTCTCTGTAACTCTCTGAGCAAGTCGCCAAAAAGCACTCTTAATGCGTCGTAATCATTAATAACAAAGTAAGTTTTGCCTTCTTTCTTTACCTGCTCAATTACATTTTTGTCTTTTCCTTTTTCAAAGGCCCACTTGGCGACTAATTGTCTATTACGCATGTGTGCTTCTTCAATTTCATCTCCAATTTTCAAACGCTTCAATTGCAACATCATTCCATTTTTGATGTAATCATCATAGGCCGTTTTACCAACATCTAAAGATTCTATTAATCCCATGTCAATTAGCTTTTGATCATGTAAGAAGTACAAAGCAACTAAATCAGCTCTCCCCTCTTCTAAGGTTGACGCATAACTTTTAAGCGTTTCTTTTGGGGTTCCTATTCCCTCATTGATGGTTCCTGATGCATGTCCAATTACCTCATGTAAATCTGTGTGCAATAAATCTGCGATTCCACCATAGTTCTTAGACCTTTCTATCTCTTCATCTGAGTAGGCAAACTCAGACAATGAGCTTTTGCCTTCTTTTGAAGAATGTTCATAAGCTGCAACTACATTTCCTAGGCTTACACTTTTAGAGCCATGCTCTGCTCTTATCCAGTTGCTGTTAGGAAGATTAATTCCGATTGGTGTAGACGGTGAAGCATCTCCTGCTTCAACCACTACAGTAATAACCTTTCCGGTAATTCCAGTGACATTCGCCTTCTTATGCTCGTCCATAATGCTTGAATTGTCTTCAAACCATTGAGCCTCTTTACTAACTGCCTCAATTCTTTTAGTTGCTTCTGCATCTTTAAAGGATACCACAGATTCAAAAGACCCTTTGTAGCCCAATGGGTCGTTATAGACCTCAATAAATCCATTTACCACATCTGTTGTGCTATTGGTATCGTTTACCCATGCAATGTTATAAGCATCCCAATCAGAAACTAAGCCCGACTTATAATATTGAACTAAACGATCTAGACTTAATTTTTGCTCTTCGTTTTCAGCCACTGTGCTGGCTTTTTCCAACCAATAAACGATCTTTTCTATGGCCTCAGAATAGAGGCCTCCAACCTTCATGGTATCTTCAATAATTTGACCATTTACTTTTCTAAGTCGTGTATTTAATCCATATTCTGGCTGATTCTTTTCCAATTTATCAATGCCTTCATAATACGCTTCAACTTCAGCTTGTTGCACATCTTCTGCGTAGAAGTTTACCGCCGAACTTGCAACAAGGTCTTGATCTGGATTAAGATTCACCTTTTTAGGAGCAATCTCAGGGTTGAAAATTACTTCAGCTAACAAGTCAATAAAATCTTCTTTACTTTCTCCTTCTTTTAGTGGCAGTTGTCCTTCAGCTAGTTGATTTAATACTTGAGTAAAGTAATCTCTGCTAAAATCTGGTTCAAATTTCTTATTGGAGTAATGATGGTGTATTCCATTTGAGAACCATACTCTTTTTGCATATTCTAAAAGCTCAGGATATTCTTCATCATTCTTAAACTCATTCTCATTTTCAACCACCGCTTCAAGAGTTTTTCTAATGGCAAGATTGTGTTGATAATTTTGCATGTACATGATGTCTCTTCCCGATAAAGCTGCTTCATATAAATAATACAGCAATTCTTTTTCTTTCAAACTCAAGTTTTCAAAACCTGGAACCTTATATCGAATTACCTTTAAATCTGAAAATTGATCAGCTGTATAAACGAAATCATCATGTTCTTCTGCAACCGCTTCTTCATGATTTGATTCTTCTGTTTCTTTTTCTCCCATAGAACATGCGCCTAAGCATGCCGCAAGACCTATGCTGAAAAAAATTACTAGGGACTTTTTATTTTTCATTTTGTGGTATTAATTGATTAGTAGTTTATTATTTAAAAATTTATTGAATTCTTTTTCATCAATGATCAGCCAATGGTTTCCTTCATTAACTAACATGTCTTGAATGAAATTTCTTTCGGGTAATATTTTTGCTTCAATGTTATAAACCTCAACTTTCTTACCCAACATTTTGTACTCAATAAAATTTGACTCATTAAGTATTTCAAAATAAGACAAACCATTTGAGTACATTCTATATTGAGGAAATATCATTTGTCAAAATAACGCAAAACTGTTAATAATAAGTTAACGTATAATTTCAAATTTAGATTAGCATTATATTCGCAAGACCATGAACAGAAAAACAATTCGACTAATCGTATTCTTTGCATTATTTACTGTAATTGGTGTATTTAGCTTTCAGGTGTTTTGGGTAAAGAAAGCCTTTAGCCTTCAAGAAAAGCAATTCAACGACAGGGTTCACATTGCACTTACGAATGTGGTTCATGAAGTTCAAAAAATGAATTCCGATAGCGCTGCTATTTACGAACCACAGTTAAACAGCTCTCTTCAAATTATTATCTAGCCTTCACTAATGATACCCTCCACCCCTATGTTTTAGAGAATTTATTAAAACAAGAGTTCAAGAATAGAAACTTAGACTATGATTTTGAATATGTAGTGTATGATTGCTTTAACGATTCCATTGTTTTTGGAAATTATGTTTCGCTTGGATCAGAAGAAAAAAACTTAGTGGTATCGGCCACAAAAGATCAGAAATGGCGACAAGTTTCCCATTATTTTGGAGTATACTTTCCTAATAAAACTTCTTATATCGTAAATGAGATGGACATCTGGATCGTCTCTACCCTATTCCTATTGCTGGTAGTTGGGTTTTTCACTTATACCATTTGGGTAATTCTTAAGCAAAAGAAACTTTCTGAAATCAGAACAGATTTTATTAATAACATGACCCATGAGCTAAAGACTCCCATTAGCACCATTTCTTTGTCGACAGAAGTTTTAGAAAATCCTAATATCACTAAGAATCCAGAGCGCTTGAGCAATTATGCTAAGATCATTAAGGAAGAAACTGAACGATTGAAAAATCAGGTAGAAAAGGTTTTGCAAATGGCATCTTTAGACAAAAAGAAGGTGGATTTTGACAATGAAAAAGTAGACATCCATGATGTAATTACCAATACAATTACTGGTTTCGAGCTTATTCTCAACAAAAACGAAGGAAAAATTCATTCTCAGTTAAAAGCAAGCAACAATTTAGTTAAGGGAGATAAAATCCATCTAACGAACATAATGTTTAACCTGATTGATAATGCTATAAAATACAGTAGTGGCCAGCCCAACATCGACATCAGCACCAGTGACCATAAAAAAGGAATTTATATTCGTGTAAAAGACAACGGGATTGGAATGACTAGAGAGCAGCAGAAACATGTATTTGAGAAATTCTATCGAGTGCCAACTGGTGATCAGCACGATGTTAAAGGTTTTGGAATTGGTTTAAATTATGTCCGAAAAATTATTCGTCAACACGGAGGAAAAATCCAATTAAAGAGTCAAATTAAATCTGGTTCAACCTTTAGAGTTTATTTACCTGGCTACAATGAATAAAGCAAAAATAATTTTGATAGAAGATGATTTGAATCTAGGCTTTGTTATCAAAGACCAATTAGAATCAAATGGATATGAAGTGGATTGGTCGACAAATGGAGAAGATGGGCTAAAACGATGTTTAAATGGTGTATACCAATTGGCAATTTTAGATGTTATGCTTCCTCAAAAAAGCGGTTTTGATGTTGCTGAAGATTTAGTAGAAAGTAAACCAGAACTTCCATTCATGTTTTTAACCGCCAAATCTATGCTTGGTGATAAATTGAAGGGCTTGAAGCTAGGAGAGGATTACCTCTGTAAGCCTTTTGAAATGGATGAATTACTACAAAGAATTAGTAACATTTTCGATCGTAATAACGAATTGCCAAAATCTAAAGAAAGTGAGAAAATTATAAAATTGGGAGATTATGAATTCGACTACACCAACCAATACCTCATTTTTAATGAAGAAATTCAAAAATTAACAAAAAGAGAAGCGGATCTTCTGCGTTTGTTATACCTATCTGTAAACCAGGTAATGAATAGGGATTTAGCTTTAAAGAGCATTTGGGGAAATGATGATTATTTCAATGGGAGAAGCATGGATGTTTTCATCTCTAGGCTAAGGAAGTACCTCAAGAAAGATGATAAAATTCAAATCATCAACGTTCATGGAGTTGGTTTTAAGCTTGCGATAAGAGCCTAGTGCACACCATCTTTAGGGTACTTTGCAACAATACCACGATAAAAATCCTGTATCTCTTTTAAATCCTTTTCGTAATCACCACTAGGTAGAATTCTAGGTCCTATCCCTGCATGCTTTTTAGAATAATCTAAATAGCCTAAATAAATAGGGATTTTTGCCTTTAATGCAATGTAATAAAAGCCTTTTTTCCACTCTGGTGAATGACTTCTAGTCCCTTCGGGTGTAATAAGGATACTCATCTGATCTTCCCCCTTATAGATGTCAACCATTTTGTCGACCATGTTCCCTTTTTGATTTCTGTCTATTGAAATTCCACCCATGGCTTTTAGAATTGCTCCAAGCGGAAAAAAGAACAATTCACTTTTAATTGTATACCTCATTGGTATTCGAAGAATGTAGAATGCGGAGCGTGCATATAAAAAATCCCAATTGCTAGTATGAGGCGCAGCAATCATGATGAATTTTTTCTCTTTTGGAGCATCACCTACTATTTTCCAAGAGCTCAACCACATGATTAATTGGGATAACATTCGCATCTTGTAAAGATATCAAAGCATTTGAAAGTCTGAATTTTTAGAACTAAAACATCCGAAAAAACTTAGCTAAGATTTGTACATTCGGTTTATGAAATTTACTGCTTACTTAATTCTCTCGATTTCGCTTCTACTTAAGGCCTCCTTTGTATTTGCTGGCAAAGACGGGAAATCCGTTGGTGCAAGGTCTGCTGGTTTATCAGGTATTGCAAGCCTTCAATACGACCTTTGGTCTGCAGAAAATAATCCAGCCGGACTTTCACAAGTAAAATCTTTTGCTGGAGGCTTGAACTATGAAAACTACTTTCTTTTAGAAGAATTAGCCCAACAATCTGCCATAATCGCTTACCCTACTTCAAATGGAGCATTTGGATTAAGCATACAACAGTTCGGGTTTGAGTTGTATCAAGAAAATAAAATTGGTTTAAGTTATGGCCAACAATTAAGCCCAAATTTTTCGATAGGTGTTCAACTGAATTACTTAAGTACTCAAATTGGTGAGGGTTATGGCGAGAAATCTGGTTTATCAGGGAATGTAGGGATTCAAGGAAAACTAAATGACAACCTTAGCATTGCAGCAGTAGTAATTAATCCGAACCGACTTAAACTGAATGAATACAATGAGGAGGCCTACCCAAGCATTATTAGGCTCGGACTTGCCTATAAGATTAGTAAAAAGGTTCAAATTTTTAACGAATACGACAAGGACTTAGACCATGACCCTAATGTAAAAATGGGATTAGAATATCAACCAAACGAACAATTCTTTTTTAGATTAGGTTATGCAAGTGAGCCAAGTTCGCCAAGCTTTGGTTTTGGCTTGTTGCTTGGAGATTGGTCATTGGACCTATCATCTCAATTATATGATCGATTAGGATTTAGTCCACAAATCTCTCTGGCCTATAGAATAAAGAAGTCAAACCAAGCAAACAATGAAAAATAAACTGAAGTATTTTCTGGTTTTTTTCTTGTTTCTTGGGTCCTCACTTTTGTATTCGCAAAATGAGCAGACTAAAAATGAAATCATAGAACAAAGAGTCGATTTCTTGCTTGAAAGCAATGAAGGAGGGACAAATGACTACACCAGTTTATTTGACCAACTGGATTACTTTTTTGAACATCCACTTAATATCAATCATGTGGATGAATCTCAACTGCTTGATTTAGGCTTAATGAATGGACTTCAAATCAATAATCTATTATTGCACATCAAACAAAATGGCAAATTAATAGCTGTTGAAGAGCTACAAAGTATAGATGGCTTCGACATTGATGACATATTAATGCTCAGGCCTTTTGTTCAAGTAAAAAAGGATTTAGATCAACCAAATATTAACCTTAAACGAATATTAAAAGAAGGGAGTTCTGAATTATTTATTCGGCATACAAGAATATTGGAAGAACAAGAAGGTTTTAGTGAAATTAGTGAGGCTGATTTATTAGACAATGAAAATGCAAGGTATTTAGGTAGTCCAGATAAACTCTTTACAAGATATCGTTTCAATTATGCCAATAACTTAAGTTTTGGATTTACAGGCGAAAAAGATGCCGGGGAGCAATTTTTTAAAGGGAAACAGAAGAATGGATTTGATTTTTACTCTGCTCATCTCTTTTTGCAAAATTTTGGAAAGGTAAAACAAGTAGCAATAGGTGATTTTCAGGCTCAATTCGGACAAGGCCTTACGTTCTGGTCTGGCCTTGCATTTGGCAGAACTCCTAATATTTTTACCTTAAAACGTAATGCACCAGGTTTAAGAAGATACTCTTCAGTTCAAGAAGATCTGTTTTTACGTGGTGGCGGAATTAGCATAGATTTAAAGCCCATTACAATTACTTTCTTTCATTCTAGTCAAAAAGTTGATGCAAATATATCAGGATTAGATAGCATAAGTAATGAGGTAATCGTTAGCTCTCTATTGGAGGGCGGGTTCCACAGAACTAAAGGAGAACTTGAGAATAAAAATTCAATTCTCAATCAGTACACTGGAGGAAACATCCAATATAAAAAAGACAATTTCCAAATTGGACTAACAGGAGTACATAATCAATTGGGAGGAAAGTTTAACCCATCTCAACGAATATACAATCAGTTTAGTCAATTGGACGAAAGCAATTCGAACATAGGAATGGATTACAACTACCTAATGCGAAACATCAATTTCTTTGGAGAATTTGCAAAAAGCATAGATGGTGGAATAGCCTACACCAATGGATTAATTGCAGTCCTAGACCCAAGGTTATCAGTGGCAATTCAGCATAGAAGATTTGATCGAAACTACATTCCAATTCAAAGTAATGCCATCGGAGAAAATTCACTCAACACCAATGAGAATAGCACCTTTATTGGAGTAAACTTCAAAATAAGCAAACAATTCAACCTCTCTAGTTTTGTAGATCGGTACCATTTCAATTGGTTAAGGTTTCAAACAGACGCTCCGTCAAAAGGCCAACGCTACCTGGTGCAGTTGGATTATAAACCAAGGAAAAGTGTTGAAGTATACTTTAGATACCGCCAACGTGCAAGAGATCGAAACACTTCTCTTGAGCAGATTGGATTAAACTCTTTGGAGCAAGAAAAATTGAACAATTATCGCTTTCATTTTTCTTATAAAGCCTCTAAGGAGATCCGATTAAAATCAAGAATAGAGGTTTCCAATTATTCATTAGATAAACAAGAAACATCTAGTGGGTTTTTAATGTATCAAGACATTAGCTACAAAAAATTAAGCTCTCCCTTGTCCTTTTCAGCCAGATTTGCCATTTTTGAAAGCGATTCTTATGATAGTAGAATTTATGCCTATGAAAATGATGTCCTATATGCATTTTCTATACCTGCATACTCTGGAAGAGGAACTAGATTTTATTTACTTTGTAAATATCACATTACTCGAGGAGTTGATTTATGGTTGAGATATGCACAAACAAGTTATGCAGACCGAAATGAAATAGGAAGTGGAAAAGATGCTATTTCTGGACATCTCAAAAGTGAAATCAAGACCCAACTTAGAATAAAATTCTAAAATGAAACAAAACCAAAAAATATACAATTCCTTTTTTCTTGTTAGCACATTAATTTATTTAAGCATCTCCTTCGAATTCTTTATTAGGAATGACCTTTATTTTGGGATGATTATATTGTTTAATGGACTTTTGAATTTAGCTTCATTTCTTAAAAATTCGAGAAGAAGCAGCAACATTGCAATTATTGTAAACCTATTTAATGCTTCTCTTTCCTACCTGATTTCACAGGACTACAGTATACTTAATTTTATCATCCTGTATTACGTTTTTCTAAGCCTATTTTTAGCCTACATTGTACTGGTTGCATTGCAGTTAAAAGCTAGAATAACTAGGGAGAATGCAAAGCGAAAGCACCATAAAAAACACCACTAATCGGCATTTAGTACTAATCCCATTTTTGCCAATTGTAACCAAAAATGAGGGAAGCTTTTATTAACTGTTTCTCCTCCACTTATTCCTACTTCAGGTATCAAAAATGCCAAAGGAGCCAAACTCATTATTATTCTGTGGTCATTGTGGGCTTCAAAAGTTAATGCTTTAGGCAATTGAGTGGATGGCTTAATTATGAGTTCATTGTTCTTTTCTACTAGAATAGATCCCATCTTTTTTAACTCAGAAATTAAAGCTTGAACACGATCAGACTCCTTGTGCTTTAAGGTTTGAATTCCTTTAATTACAGCTTCTTTAGAGGACTGCACCGCTAATGCAACAGCAATAGGCATGATTAAATCAGGACTTGCATTTAAATCGAATTCATGCTTTTCCAAAACTTTAGATTTCTTACCAAGTTTAAGATGATCGCCTTCAAAAGTGGATTGAACTCCAAATTCTTCGAATATTCCCAGTATGGATTGATCACCTTGAAGAGAGTTATTCTCTATGTTTTTGATGATTAGGCTTTCAATATTTGATAATAGAAATGCCAAATAAATGAATGAAGCGGAAGACCAATCTGCCTCTGGCTCCCAGTTTACATTGCAATACCTTCCCGGTTCAACTGAAAAGGAGTTCCTCATTGAATGAACTGAAACTCCTGCTTTTTTCATAATTCCTATGTTCAACTGAACATATGAAACTGAACTAATTTCTGTTTTATAATTAATGCTTAAACCTTTGGACAAATAGGGCGCAATTAGAAGAAGTGCAGTTAAATACTGACTACTTTGTGATACATTAATAGACACTTGTCCACCCTCCAAAGGCTTTCCCTTTATTTCTATTGGAAGCTTACCCTCTTGTTTTATAAAGGATATCTCGGCGCCTAATTCACCTAATGCCATAGCCAATTCATTAATTGGCCTCTCCATTAGGCGTTTTTCGCCAACTAGAACATGAATGCCTTCTTTAATTGAGAAATATGCTAAAAGGAATCGCAATGCTGAACCAGAAAGCTTAAGGTTTTTTTCTAGACCTCTTTCACCCAAGGCTTGATGCATCACTTTCACATCTTCAGGCCAATTTGGATCAAGGTTTGGTAATTTTTTTTCTTCTAAAGCCAACATTAGCAATTGCCGATTTGCAATGCTTTTGGATATTGGCAAATCAATTCCCTCAATATCTTGTTTTACAGGAAGCTTAATTAATTTCCCCATAATTCAAATAATTCTCCAATGCAATAAGAATTTGATCATCACTTACATCACAATTAATTTCAGATGAACCAATCCCACTTAGCAAGGTAAAATTTAACTTTTTCTCTTGTTTTTTCTTGTCAAGATGAACCAATTCTAAAAGGGCATTGAATTGATCTGAAGGAATCTTTAAATAGGGGAAAGTGTTTAATATGTATTCTTTCAATTCTAAAAATTCTATTTGAGTCAACATTCCCTTTTGATTTGAAATATCAGCCTCAAGTAACATCCCGACAGCAATGGCAAAACCATGAGGCAGTCCTTTACTATTGTTCATAAAAAAAGATTCAATGGCATGCCCTATACTATGCCCAAAATTTAACTTCTTCCTAAGGTCATTTTCACTCGGATCTTTTTTTACGATGTCTAGTTTTATTGAAGAAGATTTTTGAATAATTTCTTTACTAACTACAACTTCGGTATTCAATTTTTCTTTTAATGAGTAAAAAAAATCGTGATCAACAATTAAGGAATGTTTGATAGTCTCTGCATAACCGCTTAGTGTTTCTTTCTTCTCAAGTGTGTTTAAAAAAACTGTATCTATCAGTATGCGATAGGGAAGTGAAAACAAACCAATTTGGTTTTTTGCATTTCCGAAATTAACACCACACTTTCCTCCTATTGAAGCATCTACCATTGCCAGGTATGTTGTTGGTATATAAATCGTCTCAATTCCACGTTTATAAGTGGCAGCTACAAAGCCAGCTAGATCACTGATCATTCCACCACCCAATGAGATAATTAAACCCTTTCGATCCACTCCATCGTTCAATAAAGTAGCCCAAATCCTTTTGCAAGTTTCTAGATTCTTTGAACCTTCACCTGCTGGAATAACAATTTGTTTAGGGGATTTCGGCCATGTTTCTTTATGAATCAGCGGCCAACAATTTAGATGTGTATTTTCATCCATTAAAACATGGATACTGCTAAAATCTCCTTCCAATAAGAGGGTAGACAATTCTACATTCAAGTTTTGGCAAAAAATGGGGTCAAATTGCTTCAGCATAGCCCAGCAAAAATAACCAATTGAATTCCAGTCAATATAAGTTAGAACTGCATAATTTTAAGGCATGAAAAAAATAGGTTTGCTTTCAGATACACATTCGTTCTTGCATCCTAGAATCTTTCATCATTTTAAAGATTGTGACGAGATCTGGCATGCTGGCGACTTTGGCAATATAGAAGTTGCAGACAAGTTGGCCAATTTCAAACCATTAAGAGCGGTTTACGGAAATATCGATGGAGCAGAAATTCGCTCAAGTTATCCCAAACATTTAAATTTTGAAGTAGAGGGCCTTAAAGTTTTCATGATCCACATTGGAGGATATCCTAAAAGATATCCAGTTCGTATTGAAACGAAATTAAAGCAATACCAACCTGGACTATTCATATGTGGCCATTCTCACATCCTAAAAGCAATTCACGATCATGAACATGGCTTATTACACCTTAACCCAGGGGCATGTGGAAAAGTTGGATTCCATCAAGTACTAAGTTTAATGCGCTTTAATGTGCATCAATCTAAAATAAGCGATTTGGAAATCATTGAATTGGAAAAAAGAGTCTAACGAATTCTGTCGGCGGCTCTAACCAAGTCATCGTCTTTTTTGATGGCCTTATTTGCAAAGAATAGTAAAATAAGCGGAGGAACACTTAGAAAGGTTCCCAATTGATAATTGATCTCCAATGAGGTAGAATCTAAGCCCATAGTCTTGAGGCCTTGATCGAGTCCAAAAAATACAATTGCAATAAACACCAATTGAAACAAAAGATTAAACCTTGTCCATTTCATTTGGAGTTGCCGTTTCTTAAATTGACTAAGCACAAATGCACTTAAAAGAATAGAAATACTACATATACAAGCCAATATAATTGTCCCAAACAACTTCTCCTCCGTTTCACCGTTGCTGATTCCATACATGTTGTATTTATGCTGGGTCTCTTCTAGGGAAAAATGAGCCAAGTCAAGAAAAAATATCAAGCAATTCATTAGAATTGCGAGTGATAAGTATAAAGTCTGCTTTCTTTGCCACATAGGGTTTTTCTTTTGGCAAAGTAACAAAGATTTTTACCAATCTTAATCTCAGCTGAGAGATTATTATATTCGCCTAGGACAATATTGAAAACCATTAATGAGTAACAAAGAACTTTTTCTATCATTTTGTAAGCAATACAAAGGACATTTGCACTTCAGTCAGCATTATAACTGGTGGAATGAAGTGGTAGAAAAGAATTGGGATGTTGCCATTTACCAAGAAGAAGGGGTTGTTTTTGGTGTTTGGCCCTACCAAATTAGAAAAAGAGGCCCCTGGACTCTATTGGTTCAACCCCATTTTACGCCTTATGTTGGTCCAGTATTAAATTACCCTAAGGGTCAGAAAAATACGACAAGGCATAGTTTCGAAAAAAAAGTCTTAGAAAATTTAATGAATCAATTGCCTAAATTTTCTAGTTTTAAGCAAAACCTTGGAATCAACTTCATTAATACCCTCCCAATGCTTTGGAAGGGATTCATAGACCAAAGAAGATTTACTTACTTGCTTGACTTAAAAGCTCCTAAGGAAGAGCTTTGGTCATCTTGCAGGGAAAACATTAGACGTAGCATAAGAAAAGCTGAAAAAAGCATTAAAATAGAGGTTAGCTTAACTTCAAAAGAATTAGAAAAGGCTTTTAGCGAATCCTACAAAAAACAAGGATTAGCAAATCCAATTCAAGAGGGCATCTTGTTTCAACGAATTATCGATTACCTAAAAAAGCACAATTGTGGTCAGCTGTTGCTTGCCAAAAACAATTCTGGAGATGTGGTATCTGCCCTGCTTAGCATATGGGATAAAGAGGCTGCTTATTATTTAATTGGCGGAAAAAATGATGAAAAGGATAGTTCTGGAGCGATGTCTTTATTAATGTGGAAAAGCATTTTAAAGGCCCAAGAGCTTGGCTTGAGTCAATTCAATTTTGAGGGTAGTTCTATTCCAAGCATAGAACATTATCTAAGGGGTTTTGGCGGATCTCTTCATGGCTTTTCATGTTTAGAAAAATCCAATTCTCTTAGCCTAAGAATTCTTAAGCAAATAAAAGGAAACTAATTACTTGGCGTAGTTTACTGCTCTTTTTTCTCTAATTACAGTAACTTTCACTTGACCTGGGTAAGTCATGTCTGTTTGAATCTTCTGTGCAATATCAAAAGAAATTTTATCCGCTTCGGTATCAGAAATTTTCTCACTTTGAACGATTACCCTTAACTCTCTTCCGGCTTGTATGGCATAGGCTTTTTCAACACCTTGATGTGACATGCCTAGACTTTCCAATTCTTTTATCCTATTGATATAAGACTCTACAATCTCTCGTCTAGCGCCTGGTCTAGCTCCAGAAACTGCATCGCAAACCTGCACAATTGGTGAAATGATAGAGTTCATTTCAATTTCATCGTGATGAGCACCAATTGCATTGCACACCTCAGGTTTCTCTTTATATTTCTCTGCCAGTTTCATTCCTAATAATGCATGAGGCAATTCAGGCTCATCATCAGGCACCTTGCCAATGTCATGCAAAAGACCAGCTCTTTTAGCCATCTTTACATTCAACCCAAGTTCTGCCGCCATGGTTGCACATAAATTGGCCACTTCTCTAGAATGTTGCAATAAGTTTTGCCCATAAGAAGATCGATATTTCATTCTTCCTACCATTCTTAGTAATTCTGGGTGTAACCCGTGAATTCCTAAATCGATGCAAGTCTTTTTCCCTGTATCAACAATCTCATCTTCTAGGTTCTTTTTAGTCTTTCTAACCACCTCCTCAATTCTTGCAGGATGTATTCTACCATCGCCAACCAATTGATGCAAAGCTAGTCTTGCTGTCTCTCTTCGGATTGGATCGAAACAAGAAAGTATGATAGCTTCTGGAGTGTCGTCAACAATAATTTCAACACCTGTAGCAGCTTCAAGTGCACGTATATTTCTTCCTTCACGACCAATGATTCTTCCTTTCATGTCGTCAGAATCAATGTTAAAAATGGAAACAGAATTTTCTATAGCTTGCTCTGTTGCTACTCTTTGTATGGTTTGAATGACCACCTTTCTAGCCTCTTTATTGGCATTTATTTTAGCTTCCTCAACAGTGTCTTTAATGTGAGCCATCGCCTCGGTTTTGGCCTCCTCTTTTAAAACCTCAACCAATTGATTCTTAGCCTCGTCGGCAGATACTCCAGCCGCCTTTTCTAATAAATCAACTTGTTTTCTTAGGTTTTTATCTAAGTCCTGTTGTTTTTGTTCATTGGCCTGAAGCTTACGATCCAAGTTGCCCTTTAATGAGCTAAGATCTCTTTCTTTCTTATTCGCTTCTTGGAGTTTATGATTAAGTGAGGCTTCTTTTTTCTTAATTCTTCCTTCAGCTTCATTCATTTTACGTTCTCTTCCACCAATGCTTTTCTCGTGTTCCTCCTTCAATTGAAGAAAACGTTCTTTGGCCTGAAGCATTTTATCCTTTTTTATGACTTCTGCCTCTTGTTTGGCTTCATCCAAAATGGTTTGTGTCTTTTTCTGATTGCCTTTTTTCAGCAAAACATAAAAAATGACAAGACCTGCTCCCAAGCCTATCACTAATCCAATAATTAACTCTATGGTATTCATTTCAATTTCTTTTATAAAAAACCCGTGCCAGTTTGTTGGATTGTTAAACCCCTTTAATCAAAGGATCTGGGCTTTCTATGTAGAGCAAACTTCCAACGTCCATCTTAAGATGAATCACCAAAATGAATTGGTTAAGTAAGGTCTGTTTTTTCTACAATTAAGTAAAACCCACATTTATAAAAACGTTGAGTTTACCAAACGTAACAAACTTGCACGGGCAGGTTCTTCCTTGCGGAAATATTTTAAGAACGCTAGAGACTTTTCGACAATAATTCATTCAATCGAATCAGTCTTTCTTCAAATTGATCATCATCAATAACTGTTTTATTGCCAAGATCTAGTTGCTGAGAAGTAATCTGTAAGGCGCACATGGCTAACAAGTCCTGCTTGTCCTTAACTGCATAATTCTGCTCATACTCCTTTACCATTTGGTTGATCTCTTTAGCAGCCAACCTAATGTTTTCTTCTTCCTCTTGTTTTACCGTTAACGGATAAATCCGGTTGGCAATATTCACTTTTATTGATAGGTCTTTCAATTCTTATTGATTCAATTGAGCAATGCATTTATCTACTTCTCTCACAATTTCATTAATCTTCAACTTGATTTCTTTTGTATCGCCTTGGTCCTGCCCTCCAGCGATTCTTAAAATCTTGTTTTTTTCAATCAATGCTTCAATTTCCCTTTCCTTATCTCTAAGTTGATCGCTTAAAGATTCATTTTTTTGCTTTAACTGACTTGCATATACCTTATCCTCTTCACGTTTTTTGATTAGAGAAACAACTTGCTTTTCTATCAATTCCAAATGAGCTGTTAGGTGATCCATATTTCAGTATAAGCACTTAAACAAAGCTAATGAAAAATCAGCAATTGTAAGGTCAATATTTTGAATAGTTTCTTCAATTTCTTTTAAATATTATCTTAATTTTCAAAGCTTAATAGATGAAGAAATCCTCCCTCCTTTTTGTACTTGTTATCATTTTTAACACCCTCTCCGTTAATGTTTTAGCTCAAAAATTAGAGAGTAGTACATTCAGGTCTCCACTAGATATTCCCTTATTCTTATCTGGAAGTTTTGGTGAGCTAAGGTCCAATCATTTTCATGCTGGTTTAGACATAAAAACTCAAGGAACTATTGGCCATAAAGTTTTTGCTGTTGAGGAAGGGTACATAAGTAGAATTAAAGTTTCCCCTTATGGATATGGACATGCATTGTACATCACCCATCCTAATGGTTACACCTCAGTTTATGGGCACTTAAATGCCTACAATAAAGAAATAGCAGAATATGTAAAAAGAGAACAATACAAGCAAGAGACTTTTTCTATTCAGTTATTCCCTAGTAGTTTGCAATTTAAAGTGAACAAGGGAGACCTAGTTGCATACTCTGGAAATACAGGAGGATCTGGTGGACCGCATCTGCATTTTGAAATTAGGGAAACTAAAAGTGAGCATCCTATCAATCCGTTGCAGTTTGATTTTGAAATTCATGATAATCGCCCCCCTGAACTGCATGCCATTCACATTTACCCTTTAAATGATACCAGCTACGTTAACGGCGGTCAAGGTAGGAGCCGATTTCCTCTAATAGGCTCTAATGGTAAATACAGATTAAAACAAAGTGCTTCAATTTCAGCTTATGGAGAAATCGGAATTGGATATGAAGGAATTGATAGGATGAACGGCACCAGCAATGCTTATGGTATAAATGAGATTGAGTTGAAATCAAACGATGATTTGGTTTTTAAACAACTGCTGAAGGAATTTGATTTTACGGAAGGAAGATACATTAACAGCCACATTGATTACGCCTATTATCGTCGGTTTAGGAAAAGAATACAGAAAAGTTTTGTTGCACCTGGAAATCGCTTACGATGCTATGAAACCAACTCAAAAAAGGGATGCATTAATATTGATGATGAAAAAAGTTATGGAATAGACTATAAGATGCAAGACTATTTCGGAAATGAATCTAAATTACAATTTGAAATTATTGGAGCAAAACCTTTAAAACAAAATAAGGAAGCAAAGCAAAAAACAAAGGTTGAAAGGTTCTTTCCATATATGCAGAAAAACACACTTATCAAGGATGACCTACTTGTGCAGATACCTGCAGGCTCTTTGTATGAGGATTTGTATTTTGAATATCGAAAGGAAGCAGCAATTAAAGGAGCAATCAGCCCTACTTATCATTTGCATAATCACTTTACTCCTCTTCATAAGTACATGACTGTGGCCATTAAGTCTCCACCATTAGACTCAAAATTAAAAAAGAAGGCCCTCATATTTAGCAGCACTGATGGTCGTTCAAAATATCCCGAGGGTGGAGATTGGAATGGAAACACCATCAAAGTAAAAACAAGAAGTTTTGCTGCTTATGGAATTGCTATTGATACAGTAAATCCAAAAATTACCCCTTTGAATATTTCAAATGGGAGCAACTTATCAAATAGAACAGAAATCTCTTTTAAAATCAGTGATGACTTTTCTGGAGTCTCCTTTTACCGAGCGGAAATTGATGGTGATTGGCTATTAATGCACTACGATCCTAAAAGAAAAAATCTATTTCATCTTTTTGATGGCAGAATTGAAAAGGGAGAACACCATTTGAAACTAATTGTAAAAGATAAAATGAACAATACTTCCATTTTTGAAGCGAATTTTACTCGTTAACAAAATTTAGTCTTTAATCTTCCATTGATAAGTTACTTTTGTGTCATGAAAAAGCTATTGTTTTCAATTGCATTTTTTAGTTTCTTTTTTGTTTATTCACAAGATAATAAAAAGCAGCTTATCCAATTCTCTGGAGTTGTGGTAACAAGCGACAGCCTTAGTCCTGTTCCCTTTGCAACCATTTTGGTTAAAAACACCTCAAGAGGAACCACAAGTGATTATTATGGTTATTTCTCTTTTGTGGCCAAACCTCATGATACCCTAATTTTTAGTTCGGTTTCGTTTAAGAATTCTGAATTCATTGTTCCGGATAGTTTACCTGGTGATCGATTTTCATTGATTCAATCAATGGATAGAGACACCATAGAGCTAGAAACTGTTCAGATCTTTCCTTGGCCTACTCCTCAACAATTTAAAGAAGCATTTTTAGCACTAAACATTCCTGATGATAATCTAGAAATTGCCAGAAAAAACTTGGATCCTGGATTAATGTCTAGAAAAATGGCGGCAATGCCCATGAACGGGAGTCTGAATTTCAAATGGCAAATGAAACAAAGAAACAGCCAATTGTACTATGCTGGTCAGTACCGACCAAACAATTTATTGAATCCAATTGCTTGGGCCAAGTTCATTGAGGCTTGGAGAAATGGCGATTTGAAACGTAAGAAAGAGTAAATCATTTACCTTTGCCTAAATGGTAAAATTATTGCTTATAGCTGTTCTTAAAAAGATTTTAATTGTTTGTGGCTTTTTTGGACTTATTATCTTAGTCTTGGCATTTACAGACCTCCCCTACTATGCCTACTACGATTTAGCACTTACTGAGAAGATTAGCGACCAAAAAACTGATTATATAGTTTTGTTAGGAGGAGATGGAATGCCTTCTCCAGACGGTTTAATTAGAAGCTACTACACTGCTGCAAAAGCCAATGCTGATACCAATGCTAAAATAATCATTGCGCTTCCAAAGAATGAAGATGGCTCTAGTAAACAATTGGATTTATACCGGGATGAATTGATGATTAAAGGAATTAGTTCCGAAAGAATTTTATATGAATCAAGTGGATTCAATACCTATACCCAAGTCGTTAACATCAGTAAGTTGGTGGATAGTTCGAACTCCATTTGCATAGTTAGTTCGCCTGAACACATTTACCGTGCCTATGCCTGTTTTAAAGCAATTGGATTTCAAAATCTTAGCACATTGCCCTGCTTTGAGGTACCCAATGAAGAATCTGTTTTAAAGGATAAAAAGAAGAAAATTTTAAGCAGTGGGCAATTTTTATCCATCCGATATAACTTTTGGAGTTATCTTCAATATGAAGTAAAAGTGGCTAGAGAATATGCGGCAATTTCCTATTATAAATTTAGGTCTTGGATTTAGCTTATAGCAACTGCTGATGCCAACTTTCTTTAATAGGCACCTCCCACTTCTCTAGAAAATCCTTTTTAGTATCAACTAAATTGTTGAAGACAATCGAAGAGGAAGTCAAACTTCCTTTTGCCAAAGCCTGTTCAAAATCATTCATTCTTAGAACATCTATTTTTGTCCCAACCTTAAATGCAATGTTTAATCGATCGAATAAATCCAATTGGTAAGCATCTTGAATTTGCTTAATAAAACGCACTGAAGAATCTATTGAGCATCCTGATGCGATGGCTTGATTCTCATCGACAAATAAAACAATAAAACGATTGTAAAATATTTCTATGGCTGCATTGAGCTCTTTTCCATGAGCAGCCCAATTTTGAATAAACTCTTTACCATAGTGGAGAATTTCTTGAACTTCTGAATCAGACAAAGATCGATCAGATTGGTAGATCCAAACCTTACTGTTGTCTGCAAGTTCTTGGTAATTCATCTTTTTTTACCAAAAATACACATTGTCCAACTTAATTGTTGTTCTTGGCTTTATTGAAAAACCTAATTTTAAATCATGAAACATATTCCATCCCTAATTCTGCTTTCCACCTTTGTTATTCCAATGTTTATTGCTTGCAATGAAAATAAGGATGAAACTAAAGAACTGCAAATTCCGGCAGAAGAGCAAATGATGTATGATGAAGCCTTAGCAAAAAGCCTTGGAGCTGATGAATATGGGATGAAAACATATGTGATGGCTTTTCTAAAACGAGGACCAAACCCTCCTTTAGACTCTATCGAATCTGTGAGATTACAAGCTGCCCATATGAAAAACATTAGTCGGCTTGCTGAAGCAGGAAAACTGGTGTTAGCTGGACCATTTTATGGAAATGACAGCCTTAGAGGAATTTATTTATTCGACACTTCCTCTTTGGATTCAGCCTTAAAATGGACCAATACCGATCCTGCCATTCAATATGGTAGTCTTAAACTAGAAATGAAAAAATGGTATGGAAGTGCTGCCGTAATGGAAGTGAACACCATTCATGATGCAATTTCCAAGTTGGAGCATTAAAGCCCCTTTCCTTCGGCAATTATCTCTGCTAAATCGTACACTTTTAAATCACCTTCTTTGTTGGAATTTTTAACACCATCCGTCATCATGGTCATGCAAAATGGACAACCTACGGCAACAATTTGAGGTTCAGCTTCTGAAACATCCTCCATTCTTTCCATGTTTACCTCTTTATTCCCCGGTTCAGCCTCTTTAAACATTTGAGCTCCACCAGCTCCACAACAAAGGCCTTTGCTTTTGCAACGCTTTAATTCTATTAAGTCAGCATCCAATTCATTTAACAAAGCTCTTGGAGCCTCATATTCATCATTTGCTCGCCCAAGGTAACAGGGATCATGAAAGCTAATTTTCTTTCCTTTAAACTCACCACCTTCAATTTTTAATTTTCCTTCTTCCATTAAGGCTTGTAAAAATTGAGAATGATGCATGACCTCGTAATTGCCTCCTAAGCCTGGGTATTCATTCTTAAGGGTATTAAAACAATGAGGACAAGTAGTAACAATCTTTTCCACCTCATAACCATTCAACACTTGAATGTTTGACATGGCTTGCATTTGAAACAAAAATTCGTTCCCTGCTCTTTTGGCAGGATCACCAGAACAACTTTCCTCTGTTCCTAATATTGCGAAATTCACCCCTATTTCGTTCAATATTTTGACAAAAGATCGGGTAATCTTTTTTGCCCTGTCATCAAAACTGCCAGCACATCCAACCCAAAATAATATCTCTGCTGTTTCACCATTTGCGGTTATTTCAGCCATTGTCTTTACTTGAATATCTTCGCTCATATGCTTATTTTTCGAATACTTGAATGCTGACTTGTTCTTCAATCAAGTTTGTAAATTTTCCTTTATAACGTGTTGCTCTTACCATGTGATTATCTATCCAATGATAATTTCCTCCCCTAGGTTTCCCCATTAACAAACCATGGAATTTAAAGCCCCTATCATTCAGCCATTTTTCTGTAATCTCTCTATGGTCTTCTGTTCTAGAAGTAAAATAAGTGATAATATGCCCCTCATTGAACCATGCATTTATTGTAACTAATGCATCAGGGTAATGCTCTGCAGTAGCCATTCTTTCTGGCTCTTCATTAGGAATATCATCGCAAATGGTTCCATCAATGTCAATTAAATAATTTTTTTGATCCTCCTCTAAAATTGGACTAATTAATTGTCCATTCTCCTTTAACTCTTTCAATTTTACACTCATCTTTCTATGCTTCTTTGGTCCAATTTGCTCTATCCGTTTGAGAGAACTGCCATGGAGCACCATTGTTTTCAATATTGTTTAACATGTTTGTTATTTCATTTGGCGCCTTGGAATCTTCCATGATTAATGATCTTCTCATTTCCATTATTATTGACAATGGATTGATCATCACCGGGCAAGCATCAACGCATGCATTACAGGTTGTGCAGGCCCACAATTCTTCTTCTTGAATGTAATCTCCTAAAAGGCTTTTACCGTCCTCCTTAAATGCACCATTTTTATCGATATTCTTTCCAACTTCCTCTATTCGATCTCTTGTATCCATCATTATCTTTCGTGGAGAAAGAATTTTACCTGTTTGGGCAGCAGGGCACTGATCTGTACATCTACCGCATTCAGTGCAAGAATAGGCATCCATTAAACTTTTCCAACTTAAATCACCTACATCCTTTGCCCCAAATCGCTCTGGAGGACTATCGCTAGGTTCTGGACTTGCGTAAGGATCAGCCTCAGGGTCGAACATGAGTTCAACTTCCTTTTTAACAGATTCCATATTGTCAAATTGACCTTTAGGCTCAAGCTTAGCATAGTAAACATTTGGAAACGCCAGCAGGATGTGGAAATGTTTGGAATAAGGCAAATAGTTTAGAAATGAGAATATTCCTATAATGTGGAACCACCATGTGCTTCTTTCTATTGCTATTAATTGGGCATTATTAAATGAGTCGAAAAAGCCAAGTAAAAATTGACTTATTGGAAAACTGCCTGCTTGGCTATAATGCAATTCCCCCCTACTTTGTAACAAGGAATCTGCTGCATTCATTGTAAGAAATGCCGACATCAATAATACTTCTACTATAAGGATGATGTTCGCATCTGTTTTTGGCCAGCCAATCATTTCTCTAAATCCAAATCTTTTTATGGAGAGAACATTTCTTCGGATTAAGAAAATAACACAAGCAACTAAAACCAAAATGGCCAATATCTCGAAACTGCCAATTAAAAAGTCATATACTCCTCCTAATGCGCCAGCAAATAATCGATGCGTTCCGAATATGCCATCGAGGATGATTTCTAATACTTCTAAATTGATAACAACAAAACCAACATATACAATGATGTGCATCAAACCAGACCACGGCTTGAATAACATTTTAGATTGACCAAGTGCGATTCGGATCATTTGTTTCCACCTTAATTCTTTCTGATCCTCTATTTTTTGATCCTTACCAAAACGAATGTTTCGGATAATTTTTTTCAGGTTTTTACTGAATAAAAACACTGCAGCAATAAATAGTACGGTAAAAATGATGTTAGGTATCCCCATAATAGTCTAATTCCTAATTTTTAATCTCCATTCTGCTCAGCATCCTTTTTCTTTCTTCCAAAAATGGAGAAATGAACATAACGTTCTGGATTCAATCGCATATCTAAAAGTAATTGATCTAAATCATTAGCTGCGGCTTCAAGATTGGTGTACAAGGTATCATTATTTAACAACTGTCCAATAGATCCTTGGCCTTGATTTACTTTATCCATTACCTCAGAAACCTGTTTCATAGCATTTGAAGCATTGTTAACCGTCTGCGTTAAATCGGCACCAGCTAAAGAATCTGTAATCGCTTCCATGTTAGCCAATGTATTACTTAGCTTGAGGTTGTTGCTTGCTAAGTTTTGAGTAATTGACTCAACATGAATAAAAATCTTAGACAAATGCTCTCTTTCGCTAACTACAAATTCATCTGCACGATTCATTGTTCTTTCAAAGGCTTCTAATGAACTTCGCATACTCGTAAAACTAGCATCGAGATCTCCTCTAGCCTTTTTATTGAAAATTTGACTAACTATTATAATGGCAGAATCAACGGTAGAAATTAAGTCTTCAGCTTTTTTCTTTAAGGGAGCAATTTGCTGATTTACTGATTCTGATAAAGAACTTTCAATAGCAGAGTTTAAGGTATCCTTATCTTGAGCTAAATCTGACGACTCGCCCAGTTCCAATGATATTGATTTTGAGCCCAAAATATCAGAACTGATGATGTGAGCTCTTGTATCAACAGGAATATTAAAGTTATCTTCAGAAACAGAGAATAACACCAATAGACTTCCAGAATTCCCAGGATAGAAAGTTATTTCATCAACTTGCCCAACTTTAAATCCATTAATTACAACAGGATTGCTTGAGCCTAATCCATCTACTCGGTCATAAACAGCATAGAATTGCCGCTGCTTTTTAAGGATGTTTGTTCCTTTTAAGTAGTTAGCCCCCCAAAATAAAAGGCTTAAGGCCAGAACCATCACAAAACCAATCCGAACTTCCTTTCTAATTTTCATGGGTACAAATTTAACATTTATCTTCCTTGCTTCAAGAGTTTTACTGCCTCACCAACGGCTATTCTCCTCCCATCATGGAAGGCAATTACGAATGCATCTTCAAATCCATTTAAACGGGCTTTCTCTTGCAATTTAGATGCTTGCTCCCACGTTTTTTCCTTTCCGTAGGTATATCTAAATAAACCACCCGCTTCATAGAAATCAACTCCAGCTAAGCCTTTGAAATTTCCTGGAATTGGATCTACTTTTTTTGTGGTGGTTGATAATTGAACTTTAAATACCAAACCCTCCTTTTTAATGTTTGCTAAAGGCGATTTAGACACCTTTTCCTCTTTTGGCTTTTGATTGGGTTCAATTTCTTGTTGAGAACTTTCATTTGAATCAGTATCACTGGGCACCAGCTGCTTAGTTGTTGATTCTAATTTCTTTTTATAAGATCTAAATGCTCTAAATATTGCTGATGCTAAATAATCTTGTCCAATTTCTGATTTTAAGAATGCTTCCTCAGAATCATTGGTTAAGAACCCGGTTTCAATCAATACACTTGGCATTGTAGTTTGGTGAAGCACTAAAAATGGAGCCATTTTTACCCCTCTATCTTTTCTACCTACACGATCTCTAAATTGTGCTTGAACCATTTCTGCAAAACTCACACTCTGCTGCTGAAAAGCACTTTGCATTATGGTTAATGCGATGTAGGATTCTGGGGAATTAGGATCGAAGTTTTCATAGCGTTCTTGATAATTATCCTCTAACAAAATGGCCGCATTTTCTCTCTGTGCTGCTTTTAAATTCTTTTCAGTTTTTGCATTACCCATTACAAAGGTTTCTGTGCCAAATGCGGCTTTTGATCCTGCAGCATTGGCATGAATACAAATAAAAAGATCAGCTTTATTGATGTTTGCTAATCTTGCTCGTTCACTTAATTCAAGAAAGACATCGGTTTTTCTTGTGTAGATTACATTAAGATTTTCAAACTTTTCTTCTAAAATACCTCCCAATTTCAAAGCTATTCCAAGTGCTACATCTTTCTCATAACTAGATGAACCTAAGCATCCTTTGTCTTTTCCCCCATGCCCTGCATCAATAACAACAGTTTTTAATGAGCCATAGAAATCTTCCATCTCTTGAGCCTTAGTTTGATTAAGCTGAAATGCAAAGGCAATGAACATGATAAAATATGCGTTCTTCATCCCTAATAAGAATTAACGGATTTAAATAAAATAATTAGTTTTGAAGTCGTTTCCAATACTAGGATTTTACACAAAAATAGCACTATAAGGTTGCGATCTTTTTCATCCATTTCGCGTGTTTTCCTCCTGTCAATGTTAATAACTAACATTTGGAGTAATTGTCTTCTTGCACAAGAACAAATTAAGGGATTCTCACAGCCTGTAGATTCTACTTCCTCTAAGCTTAACCTTCTTTCTGACTCTATCATTGTTGAAACTTCTTCGGACAGCGCGCTAATCAAAGTTGATACCAGTTTATCAAAAGATGCGATAGAATCTACTGTATCCTATAAGGCCAAAGATTCAATGCGGTTCGACTTGAGCAATGAAAAAGTTTACCTCTATGGCAATGCCCAAGTGAATTATGAAAACATTCAATTGAATGCAGACTACATAGAAGTTGACCTAGCATCAAATGTTGTTACTGCAAACGGAATAGAAGATAGTTTAGGCGAAATGCAGGGATTACCAATCTTCAAAGAGGGAGCGCAAGAGTATGAAGCTGGTAAAATGACCTACAACTTTGACACAAAGAAAGGGAAGATTAGCGAAGTTAAAACCCAAGAAGGAGAAGGCTTTATCAAAGGGAATGAAGTAAAAAAGACCGGCGATGATGTGATGTATATACGAAATGGTTATTACACCACCTGCAACCATGATGAACCTCACTTTTCATTATCAACCACTAAATTGAAGATAATTCCAAATGATAAAATTGTTACAGGCCCTACTATACTTAAGATTGGCAAAATACCAACCCCTCTTGGCTTGCCATTTGGATTTTTCCCTAATAAAAAAGGCCGCTCCTCAGGCATCGTAATTCCAACTTATGGAGATTCCCGTGCATTGGGCTTTTTTCTTAGAAACGGCGGTTTCTACTTTGGCTTGAGCGAATTTATCGACATCACCCTAACAGGGGATGTCTATTCCTTAGGCAGCTATGGAGGAAACTTTAATTCTAGGTACAAAAAGAGATATCAATACAATGGAAACTTAAACCTGAGCTTTGCAAACATTCAAAATTCTTATGAAGAGTTTCCAGACTTTAGTGAAAGTAAAGAGTTTTTTATTCGTTGGACACATGCTCAAGACCCGAAATCTAGGCCAGGCAGTCGATTCTCAGCAAATGTAAATGCTGGAACAAGAAGTAATTTCACCAACAATCTAAATAGTTTTACTCAAGATTATTTAACCAATACCTTCCAGTCTAGCGTTTCATATACTAACTCATTTCCTTCTAAACCTTTTAACCTTACTTTAAGTGCAAGGCACAATCAAAACACTCAAACAGGTGCCTTTAACATTAACCTTCCTGATGCAGCATTCAATGTTTCTCGGCTGTATCCATTCAAACAGTTTGGTAAAATTGGGAACGAATGGTGGAGAAGCATCTATAAGAACTTTGGTCTAAGTTATTCCTCTGTGGCTAGCAATCAATTGAGAACGGTTGACACACTAATTTCTATCAATAGAATGGGAGAACTGCAACAAGAATTCACAAATGGAGTTCGGCATGCAATTCCTATCAATACTTCTTTTAAATTACTGAAATACTTCAACCTTAACCCTTCATTTAACTATAGTGAAATATGGAACTTCACTAGCATTAGAGAAAACTATGAGGCTAGCACAAATACTGTGGAAAGAGATACCATTGCAGGCTTAGTTAGAGGAGGTTCTTTCAATTTCAATACTGCCTTAACAACCAAGGTTTATGGGATGTTCCAATTTAAAAAGGGAAAAATTCAGGCCATACGACACGTAATGACTCCTCAAATCTCATTTAATTATCAACCAGAAGTAAAAACTGGACTTAGATCCTATCAAGATGGCAACAATGAAACCGTGGAGTACTCTATATTTGAGGGCGGCATATACGGAAGGCCAAATCGAACTGAGAGCGGAAGGTTGGGATTGAACCTGTTGAATAACCTAGAGATGAAAGTCAGGACTGATAAAGACAGTTCTGGAACAAAAAAAATAACTATCTTCGAAAATCTTGGATTCAGCTCAAGTTTTAATACAGCAGCAGATTCACTGAATTGGTCTAATGTAATAATCACAGGAAGAACAAGAATCGGAAAGTTTCTAACCTTACAATTCAATGGTGGTTTCGACCCCTATGGATTGGATACAAGTGGAAGGAAAATCAACACCAGTTGGAATGAACAAACAGGTAAAATTGCACGATTAACCAACGGAAATCTTGCCTTGAATTTAAATCTAAGAGGAGGCAATAAAAAACAAAAAGAGCCAAAGAAGAGTGAATTGGCAACAGATCAGGAACTAGAATTTATCAATGCCAATCCAGAACAATTCATCGACTTTAGCATTCCCTGGTCCTTAAATATTGGATATAATATTCGTTACAGCAAACCAGCTTTTGAACAAAACGTTACACAAACTTTAAACTTTTCTGGTGATTTAAGCTTGACAGAAAAATGGAAAATTGGCTTTACTTCTGGCTGGGATTTTGAAAGAGAAGACCTTACCTACACCTCTGTAAATATTAATAGAGATTTACATTGTTGGCAAATGGCAATCAATTGGGTTCCTTACGGGCCAAGGCAAAGCTACATGATCACAATAAATGTAAAATCACAGGTGCTACAAGATTTAAAATTAAATAGGAGAAGAGATTATTACGATCTAATCAACTAATAATTGAATAAAATCTACCAAGCTTTTTTATTGATCATTGAATTGCGAGATTAATCTTTGTAAAACCTTTTTTCTTCAATTTTAATCGTTTACTTTTGCGCCTCAAATTTTTATACATTGTTTTAATAACAGATTATGCCTACAAAGATTAGATTACAAAGACACGGGAAAAAGCGTTACGCTTATTTTCACGTTGTGATCGCGGATAGTCGTGCCCCACGAGATGGGAAATTCATTGAGAAATTAGGTACGTATAACCCGAACACAAACCCAGCAACAATTGATATCGATTTCGATAGCGCTTTAACTTGGGTTAAAAAAGGAGCTCAGCCAACAGATACTGTTAGAGCTTTGCTTTCTTACAAAGGAATCCTTTACAAAAATCACCTAGATAAAGGTGTGCTTAAAGGGGCATTTACTCAAGAACAAGCTGATGCTAAGTTTGAGGAATGGCTTGAAGGTAAAGGTCAGAAAATCCAAGCAAAATTGGATGGTTTAACAGCAGATGCTGACAAAGAAGCTCAAGCTAGATTAGCGGGTGAAAAAGAAGCAAACAAAAGGAAAGCAGATGCAATTGCTGCTAAAAATGCTGAATTAGCTGGTGAAGTTGCTGAGGAAGCTCCTGCTGAAACTGCAACTGAAGAAGCTCCTGCTACTGAAGCTGCCACTGAAGATGCTCCTGCTGCTGAAGCTGCCACTGAAGAAGCTCCTGCTGCTGAAGCTGCAACTGAAGAGGCTCCTGCTGCTGAGGCTGCGACTGAAGAAGCTCCTGCGACTGAAGCTGCGACTGAAGAAGCTCCTGCTGCTGAAGAAAAGAAGGACGCTGACAAAGCTGAATAAGACAATCGATGAATATCGAGGATTGTTTTTATTTAGGTTATGTACAGAAAACTATAGGAACAAAAGGGGAATTAGCATTAAAATTAGATGTTGATTCCCCTTCTTCATATACCAATATGAAAATGCTTCTTGTTCAAGAACATGCAAGCAATAAACAAGGAATCCCATTTTTCCTCACGCAATCACAATTAACCAATCAAGGTACAATTCGCTGTGCCTTAGAGGGAATAGAAGACCAATCATCTGCTAAAAAGTTAGTTGGTAAATCATTATTTCTTCCGATAGAACAACTTCCTGAACTGAAAGGAAATCAGTTTTACTTTCATGAAATCACCGGATTTAAAGTAAATGACAGACAGCATGGCTGGGTCGGAATGGTTAAGGAAGTTTTAAGCTACTCCAACTCCAATTTGCTATCCATAGAATTTAAGGAAAAAGAGATATTGGTACCTATAAGTGATAACAGCATCCTTAAATTAGATAGAGAAAAGAAGGAAATTTACATCAACTCTCCGGAAGGCTTAATAAACATCTACCTTGAGTAAGTCCAAGGTTTTTAAGTTTAAGCAATTTGAAATAGCGCATCAGGAAAGTGCAATGAAAGTAGGCACTGATGGAGTTCTCATTGGTGCTTGGGTAAACATTAATAATTGCAAAACCATTTTAGACATCGGCACTGGCTCTGGTTTAATCCCGCTAATGCTTGCACAACGATCGAAAGCAGCAATTACAGCCATTGAGATTGAAGAGGATGCTTTTAAAGAGGCCTGCTCTAATGTAAAACAATCACCTTGGTCAGACCAAATTGAAATTGTACACATCGATTTAAAAAAGTTTTGCGAAAAAACATCCAAGAAATTTGACTTAATTATCAGCAACCCTCCCTTTTTCTTTGGCACTACAGCACTTGAGAAACGATCTTTAGCAAGAGACAACAAACATTTAAGCCTTGAATCCTTAATTCATTCTGCAAGAAAAATGTTAAGTACTAATGGGAAAATGGCCTTTATTTTACCCATACAGCAAGAAGATTCTTTAAAATTGCTCATGGACCAAGAGAATTTATTCTTGGAAGAAATGTGTTATGTTCAAGGAAACTTGAATTCTAAACCGAAGCGAATTCTAACAATCATTTCAAAATTTGAAGTGCATGAGACCAAAAAATCTACTCTTGCGATTGAGCTAGAAAACAGGCATCAGTACAGCAAAGAATATCAAAATTTAACAAGAGAATATTATTTAAATTTCTAAGCATGGAATACGCAGAAGTTTTAAACCTAATTAAAAATAGACGCTCCCTCTACCCTATGCAAATGGAGGAAGGCTCTAAAATCCCTAATGAATCTATTCATAAAATACTTGAATTGGCCAATTATGCGCCTAGCCATAAAAGAACTGAGCCTTGGCGTTTCATTGTAATGGAAAAAAATGGTTTATCGAATTTTCTAGACTTTCAGATCAAGTTCATTCAAGACTCCAAAATACCAGCAAAGAAAAAGGCCGAAAAAATTTTAAAGACGAAAAGGAAGAAAGACCAAGTTTCTCATATTATTGCCGTCTGCATGCATAGAGATGAGGAAAAAAGAATTCCGAGACAGGAAGAAGAATATGCTGTTGCTTGTTCGGTACAAAACATGCTCCTTGGTCTTGATTCGCTTGGACTAATTGGATATTGGAGCACAGGAAACCTTGCCTTTTCAAACAAAACCAAACATTTTTTCAAACTTAATCAAGAAGACCACTGCATGGGTTTTCTAATCTTAGGACTTCCAAAAGCAAAGCTTAATTTAAAAGAGAAAATTCAGATTAGTGAAATTGAAAAGAAGGTAACCTGGAGATCATGAACCTTAGAAGGATTTATTCACTTCACTTTTAAGTGATTCTATTGCGATTTCGGTTGGAAGTTTATTCGTTTTCCCTGCCAATTCAAGAATAAACTGACTCAATTCCAGTCCACTTGCTTTATCGCTTAATTGCTCAGCACAGCTGTTAATCACCTTCACATTCTCTTCTCTAGAGGCTTGGATCAATTTCCACGTACTTACTGGGATATACAATTGTTGAGAGACGTTATGATCATATTCACTCCGAATAGTTTGAAGCATTGCCCCTTGCAAATCTTTAGCACTCATCCCTTGCTTATAAACCCTCATCACCAAATTGCTTAAACCGATTCGTTCAAGGAATAATATCATCCTTTCATATGCTTGCAGTCGAACAGGAGTAATTAGTTTCATATTATCTGTCCTGTACTTTAAGGCATTTTTCTTCTGTTCATTCTCAAAAAAATTCTGCAGAATGAAATACACTCCTACGAAAACAATAATGGACGGCAGCACATACTTCAATATCTCTAAAAGAGTTTCCATAATTTAATTTTAAGTAAAGTTAATTATCTGTTGCTAATAATTGATTTCTTTCTACCTCATAATATCTTAATGGGGCTTCTCTTGAAGCATTCAAAATTATTAGATTTGTGCAATATAAAGCCTTACTATGTCTAAAGTATCAAATCGAATAGCCAACCTTTCTGAGTCGCAAACAATTGCAATGGCTAAAAGAAGTAGAGCCCTTCAAGAAGCTGGTGAAGACATCATTAGTTTAAGCTTAGGGGAACCAGACTTTAATACACCTGATTTCATTAATGAAGCAGCAAAAAAAGCAATTGATGATGGGTATTCTCATTACACACCTGTTTCAGGTTACTTAGATTTAAGGGAAGCCATATCATTAAAATTTAAAAGGGACAATGGATTAAATTATTCCCCAGATCAGATTGTAAGTTCAACTGGTGCAAAACAAAGCATAGCCAATGTTGTTCTAAGCCTCGTTAATCCTGGAGATGAAGTTATTTTGCCAGCCCCTTATTGGGTGAGCTATCTTGAATTGGTGAAACTAGCTGAAGGTGTGCCGGTTATTGTTGAAGCCGGGATTGAACAAGATTTTAAAATAACTGCATCACAATTAAAGAATGCAATTACAGATAAAACAAAACTGATGATTTTCAGTAGTCCTTGCAATCCTTCTGGCTCTATTTATAGCAAGGAAGAATTAGAGCAATTGGCTGCTGTAATTAAAACAAAATCAGACTTTTATGTGATTTCGGATGAAATTTATGAGCACATCAATTTTAGTGCTAAGCATGAAAGCTTAGCTCAGTTCGATGAAGTTTACGATCAAGTAATCACAATTAATGGCGTTTCTAAGGGATTTGCTATGACCGGATGGAGATTGGGTTATATTGGAGCACCGAGTTGGATTGCAAAAGCATGTGACAAAATGCAAGGGCAGATTACATCTGGAACATGCAGCATTACGCAAAAAGCAGCAACAGAAGCATTAAAAGCTGATTCCTCAGTTACCCATGAAATGAAAGATGCTTTTTTGAAAAGAAGAAATCTTATTTTAAAAGAAATTGAATCGATTCCAGGAATAGAAAGTAATGTTCCACTTGGAGCTTTCTACGTTTTTCCTGATGTCTCCTCCTTCTTTGGGAATACAATCAATGGGTTTGAAATAAAGAATGCGAATGACTTTGCCATGTACCTGTTAGAAAATGCTGGAGTTGCAGTTGTAACAGGAGAAGCTTTTGGAGACCCTAATTGCGTTCGAATCTCTTATGCCAGCTCAGAAGAGGTTCTATTGGAAGCCATGTCAAGAATTAGAAAAGCCTTAAAGCAACATTAACATGAAAGTTAGTAAAGAAGAGCTTCTTCAGTTGTTTGAAGAATTCAATCAAAAAAACGTCCTAATCATAGGCGACGTTATGGTAGACGCTTATTATTGGGGCTCTGTAGACAGAATATCTCCTGAAGCGCCTGTTCCCATTGTTGCTGTAAATAAAAAGGAACTAAGAATGGGTGGCGCAGCAAATGTTGCTTTAAACATCCAAGCCTTAGGTGCAAAGCCAATATTGTGTTCAATAATTGGACAAGATGAAGAAGGAGATGAATTTGTTGAATTATTAAAAAATAAGCAGCAAAGCGATAAAGGAATAGTCAGATTTCCTGGACGTCTGACAACAAAAAAGACAAGAATAATTGGAAATCATCATCAAATGTTACGGATTGATGCTGAAACTACTAATCCGATTAGTAAGGAAGAAGAAAACCAATTCATCGATCAAATAAAATCCATTTTAATTAGTGATAAAATAGACGTAATTATTTTCGAAGACTATGACAAAGGGTCGATCACAAAAAAAGTAATTTCTGAAATTGTAAATGCTGCAAAAGCACAAGGAATTCCAACTGCTGTAGATCCTAAGAAAGTAAATTTTACCAACTATAAAAATGTTGACCTCTTTAAGCCAAATTTAAAAGAGTTAAAAGAAGGTCTAAAGATTGATTTTGAGGCTGAAAATTCAAGTGAATTAAGACAAGCAATCGAAAAATTAGAGGAAAAACTTGAACATCACTCAACACTATTAACTCTTTCTGAACTAGGGGTTTACATAAAATCAAGTAATGCGGAACATCATATAGAGGCTCACCTAAGAGATATTACCGATGTTTCTGGAGCTGGAGACACAGTAATTAGTGTTGCTTCCTTGTGCTTGGCATGCAAGAAGGATGAAGAATTAATTGCTTCATTATCCAACCTGGCAGGCGGATTGGTTTGTGAAAATGTAGGAGTAGTTCCTATTAATAAGGCTATGCTTTTAAAAGAAGCCATTCAAGTTTTTAGCTAGATGCTTGTACTTCCTACCTCCTACTTTGGGCCAATTTATTGGTTTGCTCTTTATGCTCAAAACTCAGATTTGTGCATTGAACATTTCGAGAACTTTAAGAAACAAAGCAATAGAAGTCGTTGTACAATTTATGGAGCAAACGCTTCTCTTGCATTGAGCATTCCATTAAGAAAGTGGAAGAACCATACACCAATTCATGAAATAGAAATTTCTTACGATGAAAATTGGCAAAAAATTCACTGGAAATCAATAGAGTCAGCCTATAGAGCATCTCCCTATTTTGAGTACTATGAATCCAATTTATCAGCTCTATTTCTAAATTTGAAGGAGAAAAACCTAGTCGGTTTTAATGCAAAGATTTTAAAAGGAATAACCGAATTACTTCAATTATCCCAACAAGGCATCCCAACTAGCTCATATGTTGCACAGGAACCCGACTGGAGAATCATTTTAAACCAAAAAGGAGACATGATTTTGTCAAATGATAAATTAGAACGTTACCCGCAAGTGTTTGAAGAAAAGCATGGATTCATTCCCAATTTGAGTATTATTGATCTTCTCTTTAACTTAGGGCCTTCAGCGCAACAGTATTTACTTAACATCCAGCTTTAAATTATGGCAAAGAAAATTGATCTCGAGGAGAGCATGAATGAAGACAGCATTAAGCTTCAATTGTCCGAGTTAAGAAAGAAGATTGACCATACAAGTCTTGGAGGGGGGCAAAAGAAAATTGATAAGCAACATGCCAAAGGAAAACTTACTGCACGAGAACGCATAGACTTTCTGCTCGATAATTCTGAAGATGCAATTGAGGTAGGAACTTTTGCAGGCGATGGAATGTATGAAGAGTATGGCGGTTGCCCTTCTGCTGGAGTTGTTGTAAAGATTGGATATGTAAAAAAACAAATCTGTATTGTTGTGGCCAACGATGCCACAGTTAAAGCAGGTGCATGGTTCCCTATTACTGCTAAAAAGAATTTAAGGGCTCAAGAAATTGCCATTGAAAATAGATTGCCAATTATTTATTTAGTAGATAGTGCTGGAGTGTTCTTACCAATGCAAGATGAAATTTTCCCAGATAAGGAGCATTTTGGTAGAATGTTCAGGAACAATGCCGTAATGTCTAGTATGGGTATTACTCAAATTGCAGCAGTAATGGGCAGTTGTGTAGCTGGAGGAGCCTACTTGCCAATCATGAGCGATGAGGCCTTGATTGTAGAGAAAACCGGCTCCATTTTCTTAGCAGGTTCCTACTTGGTTAAGGCTGCAATTGGGGAATCTATCGACAACGAAACGCTTGGCGGAGCGACAACTCATTGTGAAATTTCTGGAGTTACCGACTACAAATGCAAAGACGATCAATCCTGCTTAAATTCTATTAAAAACATCATGGATAAGCTAGGAGCCTCTCCCAAGGCAGGCTTCAATAGGATTAAAGCTTTGGCCCCAATATCTAAGCCCAAAGACATTTATTTAAAAATACCTCATAATAGAACCAAGCAATATGATGTAAGAGAATTAATGAACCATTTTATAGACAAAGAAGGCTTTGAAGAATACAAGGAATTATATGGTAAATCAATCGTCTGCGCCTATGCCAGAATAGATGGTTGGGCCGTTGGAATTGTGGCCAATCAAAGATTGCTGGTAAAAACTAAAAAAGGGGAAGCACGATTTGGTGGGGTCATCTATTCGGATGCGGCCGACAAAGCTGCTAGGTTCATCATGAATTGCAATCAAAAGAAAATCCCTTTGGTCTTCCTTCAGGATGTAACTGGCTTTATGGTTGGTTCTCAATCAGAACATGGTGGAATTATCAAAGATGGAGCAAAAATGGTAAATGCCATGGCCAATTCTGTTGTACCAAAATTTACAATAGTAACAGGCAACAGCTATGGTGCAGGCAATTATGCCATGTGTGGAAAGGCTTATGATCCTCGTTTAATTGTTGCATGGCCAACAGCAAACATTGCGGTAATGAGTGGAGCTTCGGCTGCAAAAACCTTGCTTCAAATTAAAGTGGCTACTATGGAAGCTAAGGGAGAAAAAATAAGTGATAAGGAGAAAGATGCCTTATTATCAGAAATTACAGAAAGATACGAGCGACAAACTTCTCCATATTATGCAGCATCCAGAATGTGGGTGGATGACGTAATAGATCCAATTGACACTAGAAGATGGATTTCTATGGGAATTGAAGCGGCCAATAACTCCCCAATTGAAAAGCCATACAATGTGGGAATAATCCAAACATAGAAGTCACAAGCAATGCTAGAAATTGTATTGTTCCTTGCTGGTGCTCTAGCATACACACTTAGCACACTTTCGGGCGGTGGGGGAGCGATTTTATTACTGCCTTTTATGGGATTGTTTCTACCCGCCTCACAAATTGCACCTGTGGTTAATCTTGGAAACATGATTGGGAGGCCAGCTAGAATCATTTTATTTTGGAAACACATAGAATGGAAACTAGTTGCCTATTATTGTCCAAGTGCCTTCATTGGCGCCTTTCTTGGTGCCCTGATATTTGTCCAGTTAAGTGCTCAATATCTCCAAATCATTCTAGGTATTTTCCTAATCTATTCAGCATTCAAATTTAAGTGGGGTAAAAAAAATAAAACATTCAATGTTAAAGCCTGGCATTTTATTCCTTTAGGGGCTATTGTCAGTTTTATCTCTACTGTTTTTGGAGCTACTGGAGCAATACTAAATCCCTTCCTATTGAATTATGGTTTGGTGAAGGAGAAACTAATTGCCACCAAAACGATGAACTCATTTCTAGTAGGCTTTGTCCAAATTGGAAGCTATGCTTACTTAGATAGTCTTAATAATAAACTATGGTTATATGGAATTTTCATTGGCTTGGGGGCAATTTTTGGAAATATTGCGGGCAAAATCTTATTGAAAAGAATAAGTGAAATTCAATTTAGAACACTCATCATCCTAATCATGTTCATTTCAGGAATTTCCTTTTTGATGAAGAGCATTTAGTTTTATCGAATAATTTTCTTTTTGAAAAGAAAACCACTTATGGTGTCTTGATTGAGGTTTTTCTGAATGCTTACTTCCTCTCTGATTACCAAGCCCAGTCCTGCAGCATATTTGCTAAAGGCATAATCTCTTTCTATGAATGAAAAAACATCCTTTTCAATAATAGTACTTATCGAATCGTAGGAGATCTGATTCAAAGTTTCTTTTTCATGAATGCTTTCATATTGAAATTCTTGAGAAGATCTAGTGTTTTTTGAATTAACATCCCAATTCACAAATAAACTTACTGGAAATGTCATTGGAATGGTAATCAAGTTATTATCCAATACCTCTATTCTTGTATTCAAAATTGACTTTTGAATAATCCTTGACTTTTTCCAAGGCAAAGTATCGTTTTTCTTGACATACACTCCAATTCGATACGATAAGGATTGATCCAAACCAATGAGCTCCTCCTCTACTATTTCTTTCAATAGATATTTAAAGGTATCCACCCTTCCTGTAAATTCATCATAGGCGATTGAGTCTATTTTATATTCTAATTCATCGCCTAAATTAATTGGGTAATAATTGGTATGATTCTGCAAAGATCCTTTATCACTCTCCTTTTCACAACCATACAGCGCAAATAAAACACTTAGAAGAAGTATGGATTTAGCTTTCATTTTTTATTGTATGAAACCCCCACCTATTAAATCTGAACCTTCATAGAACACAGCAGACTGACCAGGAGCCACGCCTTGTACCTCACGATCAAACAAGACATTCAATATTCCACTATCGTCTACAAAAAGCTCACTCATCTCCCCATTGTCTTTGTACCTTATTTTGGTAAGGGCATTCATTTGATTTGGCAATGACTTATATTTTACCAGATTTAATCGTCCCACTTTCATGGTTTGGCGATTTAAGTCCTCTTTAGTTCCCAAAACCACCGTGTTGTTTTCGGGGTTTATTCGAATAACATACATTGGCTCACCTAGCGCTATTTTTAATCCTTTTCTTTGACCAATAGTATAAAATGGATAGCCATCATGCTGCCCAAGAATGTTTCCATTTAAGTCAATAAAATCTCCTCCAGCAACCTTTTCCTCCAAGCCCTCAACTTTTCGTTTTAAAAAGCCTCTATAATCGTTATCCGGCACAAAACAAATTTCATAGCTTTCTCCTTTCTTCGCAAGATCTTCATGACCTCTATCAATCGCCATTTGCCTAATTTCTGGCTTGGTAAACTTTCCAAGTGGGAATTTCGTTCTGGCCAATGCTTCCTGACTCAAACCCCATAAAACATATGATTGGTCTTTATTTTCATCCCTTCCTTTAGAAATAACGTATCGACCTTCTTCTTGTCTAACATTTGCATAATGACCAGTAGCAATAAATTCACAACCTAACTGGTCAGCTCTTCTTAACAAGGCATCCCACTTGATGTGTGTATTGCATAACACGCAGGGATTTGGCGTTCTACCAGCCATGTATTCATCAACAAAATTGTCGACAATAAAGTTTCCAAACTCTTCCCTTATATCAATAATCATGTGATGAAAACCATAGTTTACTGCCAGTATTCTTGCATCGTTAATATCATCTAGGCTACAGCAACCTGTAGATTTTCTATTCCCCCCAGAACTGCTATAGTCCCAAGTTTTCATAGTTACTCCAATCACCTCATAACCTTCTTCATGCAATAAAAGAGCTGTTACAGAACTATCAATGCCACCACTCATGGCAACAAGCACTTTTCCTTTGGAATTATTTTTCATATCGAATTGGACCTTGAAGATCTTCAAATTCAAGCTCGTCTTTTACATTGTTTAAATACTTTTCTAAATCATGGGGTGACTCCCCTTCAGAAAATGGAGTAATTCTTCTTCCTTTGTCAAACTCAATTTCCCTTTCTAGTTTCTCTTTGTCGTTGTAAAATTTCCAAACACCATGTCTAGCCTCCTTTAAAAAATTTCCTTCTACACTTAGCTTTCCGTCTGTACCATAATAACTTGTTGGCCCCTCAAGGTAACCATCGATATAAATTGCCTTTTGTTGAATCTTGCCACTTTTAAAATAGGCAATGTACTCGCCTACCTCAAGCCCATTTTTAAATTCAATAGTTTCGGCCCTACTGCCATCTAAGAAGTAGGTAGTCCATAAGTTTTCTTTAAGGCCGCTGAGATAATCCCCCTCAGAAACTTTGATTTCATTATCACCATACGAGATCCAATGGCCGTGTTTTTTCTGATTTTTATATTGACCCTCAGCCATTTTTCCACCAGATTGATAAAAATGCTTTGCGCTAACCGTATTGTTGTCATTGTAGGTTAATATGCTCTGGATTTCTCCTTCTTTAAAATAATACTTGAATTCTCCAATTGGTTTTCCTGAATTAAAAGTACCAGAATACCTGATTTCGCCATTTGGATAATACACAAGCCAGGTTCCATGCTTTCTGCCTTGATCATCAACTTTATTCGCACCTTCTTGAGCTGTAGCTATGCTAAAAGTGCTAGATATTAAAAAATACAGAAAACAGATAATGCGTGCCTTATATTTCATTGCTGCAAATTTAAGAATATTGTGTTTGAGGCTCGGGCCTTGACAAATCTTATTCCAAACAAAATTACAGTTAGGAATATTGCTTTTATTAAGTTTACTAGATGCAAAAATTTCTTTCTAAAGTTGCGCAAGAGTTATTACAGAAGCATTCCTCACAGCTTGAAAATTGCACGATAGTATTGCCTAGCAAACGAGCAGCAGTATTCCTAAGGAAGGAAATTTCAACTAGAACAGAACAAAGCATTTGGTCGCCAAATGTTGTTTCTATTGAGACTTTCATAAGTCAAAAAAGTGAATTGATTCAAGTAGAAAAGTTTGAACTTTTAACCGTTCTTTATCAGGTTCATCAAGAAATTGAAACCATTCATTCAGAGTCTTTCTCTGACTTCATCTCTTGGGGAAACATATTATTGGCAGATTTTAATGAAATAGATAGATACCTTATCAATGCAGGCGATTTGTTTGGTTTTTTAACAGAGGTTAAAGTTTTAGAAAATTGGAATCCTGGGGAAGAAAACCTAACTGAATTTCAATCCAACTATTTAAGTTTTTGGGGGAAACTTTTTTCCTATTACACCCTATTTAAAGAAAAACTAAAAAGTAAATCATGGGCCTATCAAGGAATGATATTTAGATCGATAGCCGACCAATTGATTCTTTTAAATATAATTGAAGAAAGGCAATACCACTACTTTGTAGGTTTTAATGCACTTACTAAGGCAGAGGAAAAAATCTTAGATCATTATTGTGAAAATGAAAAGGGAGAATTTCTATATGATATTGACTCCTATTACTTGAATGATTCCAAACAAGAGGCTGGAATGTTTTTAAGAAGAGCAATGAAAAGGGATCCAGAGATAAAATGGGTAGATCATATTCTTCAAAGCAATGAAAAGGAAATCCATATTTATCCAGTAAATGGTTCCATTTCTCAGGCAAAGATGCTTGGTGAAATTGTTCGTGATCTTAAGGAAAAAAGAAATCAAGAAATTGCCTTGGTCTTAAGTGAGGAACAAATGTTACTTCCAGTGCTTGAAGCATTACCTAATGAAGAAGAAGGATTAAATGTGACCATGTCCTACCCTCTTGAACAATCCATGTTGTATGATTTTTTCGGAAAATTAATCCGACTTAAGATTATTGACAATAGTGATTCTCTCTTGCAAACCAGTTCAATCATTTCTATTCTAAATCATGGAATTTGGAAATTTTTGAATCAGGATTTGATTTTACTTCTTGGGGAAACAATAAAGGACTTAAAAGACAGCAAGCAAGTTTATGCAAAAACGAGTCAACTTAAAAAGCTAGAAAATGCCCTCGGCATGGAATTATTTTCATCACTTCTAATTAGTCATCAACTAAAAGAATTCATTGCTTTCAGCAAGCTTTTAAAAGAAAGTTCAATTTTTTTAAAAGATGCTATAGAGATGGAAATGCTCTATCAATTTCATTCTATATTCACACGACTTGAGACCATAAACAATGAGCATCCAGCACTTATGGACCAGAAGTCATTGTTGCAATTGTTTATTCAAATCATCGCAACGGAATCTATTCCTTTTGTTGGTGAGCCACTCACGGGTACACAAGTCATGGGGGTTCTTGAAACTAGGTGCCTAGATTTTGAAAGTGTAGTAATTAGCAATTTAAACGAAGGCATTCTTCCAGCAGGAAAAAAACAAAATAGTTTCATCCCATATGACATTAAAAGAAAATTTGAACTGCCATCTTATAAAGAAAAGGATGCCATATTTGCTTATCATTTCTATCGATTGATAACTAGGGCTAAAAATGTTCACCTCTTGTATAACAATAGCGTTGAAGGATTAAATAATGAAGGGAAAAGTAGATTTTTAATGCAAATTCAGCATGAACTATATCACTACAATCCAAAAATAAAAATCATAGAACATCAAATGCAAGAGCAATCCATTCAAAATACCCAGATTGACAAATCAATTCTTCTGGATGAAAATTTGAAAGGAAAAATAAAGGACCACCTAAAAAAAGGAATATCAGCATCAGCAATCAATACATACATTAATTGCCCTCTAAACTACTATCATCGTTATCTGTTGGGAATTAAGGAAGAGGAAAGCATAGAAGACATTTTTGATCCTTCTCTTTTTGGAAGTTTGGTCCATAAAGCATTAGAAGATTTTTACCGCCCAATGATTGGAACATTTCTGAATTCAGCAAACTTAATTGACTTAATTAATGAGCTTAATCAATTGGTAGAATCAAACATTTTTAAGCATTTCAAGACGCAAAAAATTGAAGGTGGACTAGTATTGCTAGCAGAGGTTGTAAAGTCTTACGTAAAACGTGTTGTTGAACATGATATAAATGAACTAAAAAATGGAAATAAGATTCGTTTGATTGATTTAGAACTTCAATTAGAATCGTCAATCCAAATGATTCATAAAGGCGAAAAATTGGATTTATTATTAATAGGGATAATAGATAGAGTTGATGAATTGAATGGAAAAATGAGAGTCATTGATTATAAAACAGGGACAGTTGACAAAAAATTGGACTTTAATTTAGAGGCAATATTTGATAATAAACATGCTAAACAAATTCAGTTAATGCACTACTACCAATTGATTAAAACGAAATACCAAATTGACGATTTTGATATTGGAATCATTTCTCCAAAAAATGAAGAAATAAATTTCCTACCATTAGAAAGTGTAGAAAACCCGCAGGAATTGGCGGTTAAATTCTATGAGGTATTAATCGATTTGATGTTGAATTCCAATGAAAAATTCAAGCACAATGTCGAATCTGAATATTGTGATTTTTGCTAACAAAAGGCCCTTCAATTTGAAGGGCCTTTTCAGGGAATAGCTGTAAGATATCTACCACAAAGTCTTACGTATTAAAGACGGCAACTAGGTAAAAATCGTTGCTTTTAGAAATTAAAAAGTTGATATTTGAGTTATGAATCGAATAGTAAGCATCCTATTAATCTTTATTTCAAACAGTCTTTTCTCGCAAAACAATGTGAAAAATAAATGTCTGTTTGATTCTATAGTTGGGACCATAAATGTTCCTAGCAATGATGTTGTTTTGAAAAAAAAGAACAGTAAAGAATCTTTTGGGCTAAAGTCAAGCACCATCTATTTTATCCCTGTTGTTGTGCATGTTGTATATAAAAATAATACGGAAAACATTTCTGATGCACAGATTCAATCTCAAATTGATGTTCTAAATGAGGATTTTAGAAAACGTAATTCAGACACTACCATTGTTGAGCAAGGTTTTTCAATTGCAGATACAAGAATCGAGTTTGTATTGGCAAAACGCACTCCTGGAGGTCAGTCTACAAATGGGATTTTAAGGTATACTACCAATATTGATAATATTGGCAATAGCAATCAATACTTTCAGGTAGCACCCATTTGGGATAGAGATGATTATTTAAACATTTGGGTATGTGATATTGGAAACAATGTTGCTGGTTTTGCTTACCCTCCAGGGTCCTTGGCAGATCGAGATGGGGTAGTTATTGATTATACAAATTTTGGTGACAGAGGTTCTGTAATTGCTCCCTATGACTTAGGAAGAACCGCTACGCATGAGGTTGGTCATTGGTTGGATTTAATTCATCCATGGGGAAGCAATCCTAATTGCACTAGTGATGATGGTATAAATGACACCCCCTTACAAAGCACAATTTATAGTGGTTGCCCAGTTGCACCACGTTTCTCTTGTAGCACAAAGGACATGTTAAGCAATTTTATGGGGTACGTGAATGATGCCTGCATGGCAAACTTTACGGAGGACCAGAAAACTAGAATGAGAGATGCACTTGAACAATTAAGAACAAGTATCTTAACTTCCAAGGGAGCTTTAGCGATAGGACTTTCAGAAAAAATACTTGAAAAAAACACAAAGCTCTACCCAAACCCTTCAAATGGACAAACAACTCTTCAATTGGAAGAAAGAAATATTGGTAAAGAAGTTGCGATTACAGTTTACAACATAAATGGCCAGAGTTTAGAGAATAGTTTAATGGTTTATGAAGGTGGAGTCAGATTAAACTTTAATTATCCGAAGGGTATTTATTTCCTGAAAGTTAGCACAGAGGATGGAGTAATAATTAAAAAGCTGATTCTCAACAAAAGCAATTAAGCATTGTTTAGCTTTGTATACAATTAGAATTAAGCTATGAATTTAGAGGTTTTATTGAATGCTTCTGTGCCTCAGGAGATTAAATCAATTGCAGAGAAAGTTTTAAATAAAGAAAGAATATCCCCTAAAGAAGGAACCCTTCTATTTGAAAAGGCAGAACTCAATTTACTCGGTGCCTTGGCAAATTTTGTAAGAGAAGAAAAGCACGGTGATAAAACCTATTTCAATAAAAACTTCCATGTAGAACCTACCAACATTTGTGTCTTTGATTGTAAGTTTTGTTCCTATTCGAAATTGCTTAGAGAAAAAGGTGATTATAATGCTTGGGAGATGAAAGAAGAAGACATCTACGAAACCATTCGCTCTTATGAAAAAAGTGATGTGACGGAAGTTCACATTGTAGGAGGAGTTCATCCAAAAATGGGATTGCATTATTTTGCCAAGCTCATAAAAAAAATCAAGGAGATTAGACCAGATTTGCATGTTAAAGCATTTACTGCAGTAGAGTTAGAATACATGTGTCGAAAGGCTAAAGTGTCCTACAAGGATGGATTACAAGTATTAAAAGATCATGGGCAAGACTCCTTGCCTGGCGGTGGCGCCGAGATTTTTGACGAAACAGTTAGAGAGGAAATTTGTAAAGACAAATGCAATTCTCAAGAATGGCTTTCCATCCACGAGGCAGCTCACTCGATAGGAATGCCATCTAATGCAACGATGTTATATGGACATATTGAATCTTTTGAAAATCGAATAGACCACATGAACCGTCTTCGAGAACTACAGGATAAAACTGGTGGCTTCAATACCTTCATTCCATTAAAATTTAGAAATGGAAACAATCAGATGTCACATCTAAAAGAAGTCAATGTACTTGAAGACCTAAGGGTTTATGCTGTTAGTAGAATATTTATGGACAATTTCCCTCATCTTAAAGCCTATTGGCCGATGATTGGTCGTGAAACTGCTCAATTGAGTTTAGCATATGGTGTAAATGATATTGATGGGACTATAGATGATAGCACAAAAATCTATAGCATGGCTGGTGCCGAAGAGCAGAACCCCACTATGAGTACAAATGAAATTGTTGAATTAATCAATCAAGTTGGCAGAAATCCAATAGAAAGAGACAGTGTTTACAATACTATTAAGGATTATTCAAGCCCTGAAGCGATTCTAAATTAGCTTCTTCTCTTTCTTATTTTTTGATTTAGAAATTCCACGAATAGTGAGAAAGCAAGTGAGAAGTAGATGTACCCCTTAGGCACATGCACATGAAATCCATCCAAAATAAGTAGGGTACCAATCATTATTAAGAAAGCCAGTGCAAGCATTTTAACCGTTGGATTCCTATTTACAAATTCACTTACCTTTTTTGCAAATGCCAACATAACTAGCATTGCTATGATCACAGCGAGAATCATAACAAGAATTTGATCAGAAAGTCCAACCGCAGTAAGAATAGAATCAAAGGAGAATACAACATCCAACAAAACAATCTGAATAATTGCCTGCTTTATGGTGAAGCCAACATTGGTTTTATTATTGCTTTCCTCCTCCCCTTCAATCTTTTCATGAATTTCAGAGGTACTTTTTGCCAATAAAAATAATCCTCCAAGGATTAAGATAATGTCTCGAAAACTTAGGTCGAAACCTCTAAAGCTAAGAACGGGTTCAGTAAGGTGAACAATCCAAGAAATTCCGAAAAGTAAACCTACCCTAATGGCAATTGCTAATATCAACCCTATAGTTCTGGCTTTGCTTTGTTCATTTTCTGGAAGGCGATCTGAAACAATAGAAATAAAGATAATATTATCAATTCCTAAAATAATTTCTAAGAAGGTAAGCGTAAGTAAACTAATCCAAATTTCGGAGTTTAAGAAAATTTCCATGTCAATATTTTTAACAAAAATACGAAGTCAGCACTAATAATTGAAAAAAACTTTCAGAATTAACTGCCTCCAAATCAATTGGTTGAAAATAATTTTGAAAAATAAATGGTACTATGTATTGCATAATACTATCTTTTATATATATCTTTGCTAAACAAAATAGGAAAAATGAAAAAAATAATTTTAACAATCGGCATTTCAATTCTAAGCACTGTCTTGATGGCTGGAAATGATAAATCGGCAAAAATATATTCACAATTAAAAGATGGTGATGAAACCTTTAGCATGAGTCTATCAAAAACAATGGTAGATTTTTTCGATTTAGATCTTGATTTAAATGGGAAAGAAAGATGGATTACTGGAGATTTTAATAGTGGTAAGTTATTGGTTCTTAAAAACAAACATTCGGGAGAAGGAATAAAAAAGATGTTTTTAAAAGAAGGCTTTGAACTAATAGATGTTGAAGAAGAAAATGACAAAGATGAGGACGGAGAAGTTTATTTGTTGGTCAGTAGAGATAGAAAAGTGATTCGTGAGGCTCATTTCATTGCTGCGGAGGACGAAAAAGTAGTACTGTTTTCGGTCTTTGGAAAAATTAAAGTATCTAAAAAATAATATAAAAAAGATGAAGATAGAAAACACAAAAGCACAGATGCGAAAAGGGGTTTTAGAATTTTGTATTCTTTCGATCCTTGCATCAAAAGAGGCCTATCCTTCAGAGATAATTGAGAAATTAAAAGGTGGAAAATTAATTGTGGTAGAAGGAACCTTATACCCTCTACTTACACGATTAAAAAATGCCGGATTACTTAAGTATCGCTGGGAGGAGTCAAAGTCGGGGCCACCGAGAAAGTATTATGAATTAACTCAAGTTGGAAAAGAGTTTTTAAAGGAATTAGAATCAACCTGGGATGATTTAGTCCTAGCAGTAGAATTAACAAGAAAAAAAAGCAAATAAGATAAACTAAGCAATAATGAATAAGACAGTAACAGCAAATATAAGTGGGATAGTATTCCATATTGAGTCGCAGGCTTACGAGCAATTGCATCAATATTTAACAACGATCCGTAATTATTTTCATGATTCTGATGGCAAGGATGAAATCATGGCCGACATAGAATCCAGAATAGCAGAACTATTCAGAGAATCATTACAAAATGGCAGAGAAGTAATAACGAAGGCTGAAGTTCAACGTGTAGTTGAAATTATGGGTGAACCAGAACAGTACATGGATGAAGATCATGAATCTTACAAGCATTCAACTAGTCAGGAAGAATCAGGAAACAGACAAAAGATAAAATCAAAGAAGCTCTTTAGAGATCCAGACGACAAAGTTCTTGGTGGCGTTTGTTCTGGTTTAGGTCATTACTTTGGAATTGATAGGATTTGGTTAAGAGCCCTATTTTTAATAGCGATAGTTGCAGGTTTTGGAGCAGGTTTCATCATATACGTAATACTTTGGGCCATAATTCCTAAGGCCATAAGTACTTCAGAGAAACTTGAAATGAAAGGTGAACCAATAAATGTGGAGAACATTGGCAACACGATAAAAGACGAATTCAACTCATTTAAAAAAAAAGTTGGCAATGATGAAATGAATTCTATGGGGGATAAAGCAGGTAATGCACTTTACAAGTTCTTTGACTTTGCAGGAAAAATATTACTTGGATTTTTCAAGTTCTTAATCAAATTTTTTGCAGTGATATTGGTCATTATGTCGGTTACATTTTTAATCGGATTTATATCTTTCCTAGTTGGGGGACCAATAAATGTAAACTTAGACCACGGAACTTTTGAAGGAATTTGGACACCAGAATTTATTGAAATCTTTTTCACTTCAGGTGGCATGTTTAGCCTAGGATTATTGGGCGCCTCATTGGTTCTACTGATTCCAATATTAGGATTACTCTATGGCGGGATTCGGATCTTATTTAATTTAAAAGGTTCGAACAGGACAGTTGGAATTACTGGGACTTTCACTTTGGGTATTGGGCTTTATTCTTTTATTTATTGTAGGTACTAGTACAGCTAGCCACTACTCTACAGATCAGCAAATGAGTGAAGTAGTTAGCTTGGATAGCTTGCAAGGAGATACTATCCATTTATCTTCACTAGAGAACCATTACTCCAGTAATCGCTATCCTCCAAAAGAATTAAGAATTGAAGGTGATGAAATTTTTACAGACAATTTAGAGGTTGATGTAATAAGAAGTAAAAGTGGGAATGCCGAACTCAAGATCTTAAAATCTTCTAGAGGAAAAAACAGAAAAGATGCTGGTAAAAGAGCGGAGAACATATTATTTGAATATGAAATTGATGGAAGTAACCTTTCCATTAGTCAATACGTTTCAAGTCCGATAGATGATAGATATAGAGACCAAGAAGTGATGATTAGCCTGGCACTGCCTGTGGGTAAGAGCGTTTACTTGGATGAATCATCAAGAGACATTATTTATGACATCAAAAATGTAAGTAATACATATGATGGAGACATGATGGGGCACCATTGGTTAATGACCGAGCGAGGATTGATTTGCACTGACTGTGATTGGTCTTATGCCCAGGAAGAAGATCAAGAATTAGAAGAAGAAGAAGAAGAAGAATAATAAAAAAATAACAATGAAAAAAATAGTCATTCCCTCCCTTATTGGATTAGCAATACTACTTGCCTTAGGAAATCAAGTAAAGCTAAGTGATTTAAAGGCTAAGATGAAACAGGAGGAAACAAAATCGAATCATCATTCGTATCATTTTCATATTAAAATGGTCAATCCTTTTTAAGAACCCTCCATCCTCGAAACTACAGTTAAACAATCTAGAGGATAAAAATGGCTGCAACTAATTAGTTGCAGCTTTTTTTTGTCCTAAATCTTTATTCAGAAATACCGTTTTAAGTCGCTTTACCGGACATAAAACGAAGCATGGTTCAATTTTCTCTTAGATATTTGTCCTTGCACAACAACCGCTTAATTGAGAAGTTTACCCTTGAAACCCGAATTAAAAGCGGGCTCCTACCAAACCACTCAAGCTGCTTTGAACCTTAAGCGGCTTGAGTTTTTTTAAATGGTTAATTCAAATCCCAATTGATCATAATCAGGTCTTGCCTTCAGTTCCTTTTCTTTTTGCATGGATACTTCATGTGCAAATTTTCGATAAGGTTCATAATCTACAATATAATTTTCACCCTTGATTTTGGCTTTTAACCAAATGTGGAACAATACCTTTTCATGCATGCTAATTTCCCAAGCACAGGGACCATCTACCTTGCTAAGCTCATCCATGATGTCTTGATGCTTTTCTTCAAATACGATGAAGTCATAGGCCCTTATTTTTAACTTTTGAAAGCTTTTTAGGATCATTTGGTCTCTAAGATGGATGTTTCCTTTTTTGGCATTCCTTTCCATGTATTTTCTAAAGCTTTCAATCTCATCATCCACCAAATCAAATTTTTCCATCTCAATGTAGATCATGATTCGAAGAATTCGAATGGCAACATTCCAACCTGCCTTATCTTGCCGCAACTCTTCCAATTCATTCAGCATGCTTAATGCATTTTTAAATTCATTTTGAAGGAAAATGCAAGCACACATTGTAAAACTTAATTTATCAGAGGTAAGTTTATTTCTCTTGATTAACCAATTTTTTAATTGGCTTTTTTTATATTTATTTATTTCGTTAAACTTTAAATTATAAAACAACAAATTGAATCTTGATAATAGTAAGTTATAACTCCCATTTTTTAAATAATCAGACCTCAAAATAGAAAAGGACAGCCCATTATATTTAAAGTTTTCAAAGTTCAAACACCTAATACTATATTCTATTTCTTTTATCTGAAAAAAAACTACCCTCTTTTTTGTATAAAATAGTTTCATTTTAATAATAGACTTAAAATTTTTTAAAATTCCACTATAAATTCCCAGACAATTGTTTGAATGACAATAATGAAGCTGAAAAAACAACAAAATCGAATAGATTTTTTTTGACCCAGTTTGTTTATAAAATTGACAAACAAGAATTATTTTTTTTAGTATTTCTTCTTCTTCGTAATTTTTATATGTTTCCCTGCTTTCATTAATATCATACGGGTGATAATAAAGTCTACTTGTTTTAAGCAAGTAGAAGCTCTTTATTGCTTTCTCGTAATCCCCCATAAGAATCAGTCCTTCATTAATTTGATCCACATTATAGTGGATTTTCAATTTAGTTCCAAGAGCGTATATCAATTGTTCAAATAATTCAAACTTTTCTGAAGTTCTTATAACATCATTAATTAACCTATCTCGTATTAAGTTTCCTCCTCTGGAATGTAATAGTTTAGAAATAGAGATTTTATCATTTACATTATTTAAAGCAATAACATTTGGGTCTAGCCCCTTCCGATATGTCGTCATATTATATTGCGATAATAATTTTATACAATTATTGTAAGTGAGGTAGGTGTTTCTCAATTTATCATTAAAGTTTGATTCAACAGACACTTCTAATTGAGAAATTGGATTTAAATATTGATCCTTTAAAGACATTAGCAATTTTATATCTCTCTTTTCATCTAAGCTAAGATTTGTGTCAGATTCGACTTTTTCAGAAATAAAAAAAGACTCTTGATCATTGAGTAATTGAAGAAATTCAATCAAATAATTAGGTAACATGAAAACATTTTAGTTTTGGTTGGGTTGATAAAATACAATTAAACTTTATAAATTTCAAACTTTTCTAAATCACCAATAACTGCATCCCTGTACTTCTTTAAGCAAAAGCTATATTGTTTCTTGTTGAGCTTATTTAAAAACCAACGGTGAAATATTATTATTTCAGGAGATGATACCAACCAACCAAACGAACTATTTACTTTTCTCAAATTATCAATTTCTTTTCTAGACTCACTATAAACAATTTGAAAATCATAATTTGATTTCAAAACTCTTATCAAGATTTCTAAAATTAACATTTGACGTTTATTTAATAAATTGGTTCTATTCAATCGGTAACAGTATTTCCTAAAACTATCTATTTCATATTCACATAAATCAAATCTATTTAACTCAATATTACAAAGAATTCTAAATAATCGAATCCAGTAGTTCCAGCCTGATTTATCTTTTTCAAACTCAAGAAGTCCATCAAAATTGACTAATGATAATTTATAATCCTTTACAAAAAACAAATAAACGGAGTACAGGAATGTCATTTTATTCTTTTGAATAATATAGTTATCAAAAGATATATTATTAATATTTTCCGTGTATGTTTGGTGGAAGGCCTCTAGATTTCCTTCTAATAATTCAGCTTTTGCCTTAAACTCTAAAGCAATCAAAATGTTTAATCCCTTCTTTTTCGAAAGTAACTCAATCGCCCTCTTGGAAAAATTAATGGCCGCTAAGAAATTGATTCGCTGAATTTCAGCAAAAGCTAGATTGAAATTGATATAGGCAATGCGAGATTCAGAAAAAACACTAGCCTCTCTTTCGAGGAGGCTTAGAAGCTCATTCCCTAGCTCTATCTCACCATAGGAATTTCTCAAAATTGATTGCTGCTCTTGTTTTAAAAGCAAAAAGAGGCTTTGAATATTTGAGGATTTTGTCTTATTATAATTTATTAACAGTTTCTTTAAACAACTATTTAAATCTTTCAACTCAACCTTATTCTCAACTTTTTTTATTCTTCTAGAAAAATAACTTTTGTAAATAAAATCTGACTCTTTTAATATCAGATTTAGCCCCTCATATTTAATTAATTCTGAATTGATTTGGTCAATTTCATTTGTCAATCCAGAAAGCAGTAACAAATCTCTTTTCAAATACAAAGCTAGCACTACCTCTTGAAAAAACTCCATTTTAATTGAGGTCAAAATAATCTTATTTAATTTTTTTAGGACTATACTATTAAGTGTCCTACTTTTTAAAATTTCAAGAGAAATTAATTGCTTTTTTATTTGAAATCTTAACTTAAAAAGTTTTGAATATGATTCTTTCCTATTAATATTTATATCAATAATAAGGGATTCTTGAATCTTATCAATTAGTCTATAAAGTAGTCTATTATAAGAACTCTCAGGTAAATTTGGTGCGGTTTTTCTCTTTAGTTCCTTGAAGTTAATTTCAGGATTAGCTACTATTTCTTTAAAAATTAAACCCAATTTGTTTTTTCCAATAGTATGGTTTGATAAAAATCCCTTTAAATACTTTCTTAATATATCAATCTCGGATTTCCCAAGAACTTTAATAATGTTAACTAGAGAATCAAATGATGTAGATTTTTTTATTGTCATAAATATTTAATGTAATATACTTATTTACAAATAGATATAACTAAATATATTTTTTTGTATTGTCACATATCTTAATATATTGTCCTAAACTCTTCGAGTTTAGGACAATATATTTGATAAAAATTAATTCTTATGACTACTTTAATAACAATCCTAATTTCCATTCTAGGCTACGGCAATCCAACAGATTTTTCAAATCTAACTGAGGCTGAACTTAATCACCAAATAGAATTAACATCTAACGCTGATGGCGGTTTCGGGGATTGGAGTGAAAATTAATAATTCTTATTGTCATATTTTCTAACTGTTAATGCATTCATTTTCAGTTCTATATGTTGTAATATTTTAACTATTACTAGATTTCTATTGTCCAAATTTACACTAATTTGTCCTTAGTATTAAATAGGAGTTGAAATACTTTTACATCGTAATTCAAAACAAACGGTTATGAGTAAAGTATTCGATTTGGTTCAAACATTAAGCCCTAAGCATAGAGAGGCAGTAAGAGAAAACCTAGCCTCTGATCAAGCTTTTAGTAAATATAGCTTGTTGATACTAGAGGCGTATGAGAAAGGACAAGGAAATGAACCAACACAGAATGCTTTGAATTTAAAACCAATACCGTTTAAAGTTTTTGAAAGAAGCATTTTTAGAAGTATCCTTAGTTTTTATCAAATGGAAGACATTTCAGTTAAGGACCTAATCGATACTTCAATTTTTTATTCTTTATATGGCTCCAACCAAAAGTCAGCGAAAGAGCACTCCAAGGAATTGGAGTTGCTCTTTCACTCCATGAAACAATTCGGAATTGAACAAGAATCAGAAGAATTATTAAATGCTCTTCACCAACTAAACATTGGAACTCCTTTAGAAGCAGTATACGCTCACTTGGCTGAAAAATACCAAGGAATGGCTGCAAAGAACAAAGAGATTCTCAACATTTTTCAGGAATTGAATGGCGGACTTCAATCCTATTTACTTGAGGACTTCAATGAAACCTCACTAAAAGCTAGTATTTCTTCCTATAAAAAGATAAGAAGTATTTACCAGGACAATAAAAACGGAACCAGCAATACCATATACTGCCTTAGTAAATTAATGTTGGTTGTGTTTGCGAATCAAAAACAATTGTTATTTGATGGTGGCCAAGAATTAGGAGAATTAATAAAACTCGTTAAGAAATTAATTGATGAAATGCCATTCGGAATGGATAAGTTTTATCTTCAAAATATATTTAGCCATACGTATACCAAACACTTAAAAAATAATGGTCACAATGAGGTGGCTCAACAAATTATATCAAAAAATAAAAAAACAAACTTAATTGAGGCATGGAATTTTGGATTCCCAAATCAAGTATCCGAGAAATTCTTCCAAAATGAAGCAGCCAAAATCAAAAGTCAGGCGTCCTACCCTAAGAATGGTGTATTGATTAGCCTTCCAGAAAAACTAGGAATTAACATTTCAAAAAACAACCAGACTATACCTAGGGACTACATTTCCTTTATTCAAAACTAAGTAGCTTAGTCCCTCGATGCCAACAAGTTGTGATGGGCTTGTTGGCATTTTTTTACCATATACTTTCCCCTTCCAGCTTCTCTTCAATAGGAATAGCAAACAATTTAGATAGCGTTGGCACTATGTCAATTATCTTATAATAATCTTCAGTTTTTCCTTTTATTATTCCTGTTCCAAAAAACAATAAAGGCACATGTTGATCATAGGCATACAATGAACCATGAGTTGAACCAGTTGCTCCATAAGAAACATAATTTTCTTTTTCAATTATTACTATTTCTCCAGACCTACCCTTGTAACAACCTGCCAAAACCATGTTTGCAATGCTGTCCTCTTCAAAATGCTTAACAATTACAACATCACTCACACTTGCATTTTTCATTAAAATAGATTCCGAAGTTATAAAAACAGTATCTCTTGAATAACCAGAAGCTGTAATTGCATTCTCATCGAAATAGACATTTAAGTTTTTAAATTTTGCTATCCATTCTTGCTTCCCAAAAATGCTGTCAAGGCCATTTTTTAATGATTCCTTTATTTCTTGTCCATTAATGTTGCCAGCATCAATTCCCGAAGATTTTAACATTCCTGTATTTTTCGAAGCCCCATGATCTGCGGTAAGAAATAAGCTATACTCACCTGAACCAACATTTTCATCTAACCATTTAAGAAAATTGCCCAAGTCTTTATCCAATTTAATGTAGGTATCCTGGACTTCTAAAGCATCTACGCCAAAACGATGACCTACATAATCCGTAGCAGAGAAACTCAAAGACAAAAAATCCATAATTCCATCTTGGCCAAGTGCTTGATCCAGAATTAATACTTTAGCTAAATCAATTATTGCGGTATTTCCTTTTGGAGTTCTTTTCAACAGCTCCAGGCCAATTTCATCATAGGCTTCAGACAATTGATGTGGAAAAAAGTTTTTTCCTTTCGGACTCAATTTTCCCTCAAAGGAATTCGAATCAGGCAAGGATGAAAAATAGCTAGTTCTATCTAAACTTAAGTCCCAATTTTTGATAAAATACTTTGATTTCCAATTGATATTGCCTTGTTCCTTTAGCCAATTGGCAATGGAAGAACTGCTAGAATAACCAATCCAAGATTCTGATTCCGAATCGAGCCAAAAAGCACCATCGCAAGTACTACCAATTGGCAATACGGCTCCCCTATCTTTTAATGAAATTGCAAAAGTTTTAGCAGAATCATTTTCCTTTTTAATGTAGTCTGCAATGGTTTTTCGCATTAGCCAATCCCATGAATTAGAGATGGTCTTCATTTCCCTCTAGGACACAATAAACATTCTCACTCTAGATCTTTCTGAAACCAACTATTTCCAACTATCCCATGATCCTTTGGCAATGAACCAGTAAAAATGCTGGCATGCCCAGGCCCTGTATAAGTTGGCTTGTAGGAAAAATTAGCATTTTTCACCTCAAATCCATTATTCATTAAACGCTTAAAACCATCTTCTCCAAAAGTTTCCCAATAATTTTCTCAAATAGTCATAACGCATTTGATCTACCACTATCCCGATTAATAGTTTAGGTTTGGCTCCTGCTTTTTCATCCTTACAAGCAGATAAAAAATGTAAGCTAGGAACGCCAAAATGATTCCAAACATTATCCGTTTTTTCATGATCTTATACGAAATAATACAATAGGGAAAGACATAAGAAGAAGACTTAAGTACAACATTCAAAATTGCCATTCCAATTGCTCCTTGCTTTATTAATAGGAGTGTTTCATAGCTAAAAGTTGAAAATGTACTCAATCCGCCACAAAAGCCTAAAACCACAAGCAATTTAATATTTTCGGGAATGTCATTGTTCCACTTCTCTTTCATTAAATACAGGGTGATGCCCAATATTAAACATGCCAAGAAGTTTGCTAATAAAGTAGCAATTGGCAATGATTGCTTATAGAAAGTGTGAATTCCTTTACCTATAAGAAAACGCAAAACGCAACCAATTCCGCCACCTAGAAAAACCAATAATAAAGCCCTAATCATTGATCTTATTATTAATAAAGTTCAATAGACCATGCACCAAAATTGCTAAAGAACCACCCAAAATTGCTCCGCCAAGAACATCTGAAGGATAATGAACACCAAGGTATACTCGACTGTATGCGACGAGACAAGCCCAGAAAAATAGGAAAGAAATATTTTTTCCTAGCTTGTTTTTTAAAGCAATAAAAAGAAAGGTTACTAAACCAAAAACGTTAGCTGCATGGCTAGAAACAAAACCATATTTACCACCACATTTGTTATTTACCAAATGAATCCAATCTTGAATTTCACTATGATGACAAGGACGATAGCGTTGAAAAACATCCTTGAACAAATGAACTGAAGATTGGTCGCAAAGCGCTATTAGAACTCCAATTGCAATGGCATATCTCCACCAAGTTTTTCCCTTTGCTTTTATTAGAAGGTAGAGTAAAAATAAATAGAGAGGTATTGCTGTGTACTTTCCAGAGATGTACCACATTAATTGGTCTAAGGCTGGATAATTATGAGAATTTATCCATTTTAATAAAGAGAAGTCTATTTGCTCTAAAAATTCAATCATCTCAATTGAATTGCTCCCAAATTTTATCCTTCAGTAAAGGAATGTTTTCTTGACTAACTGAGGAAAAATATAGATGCTTAACATCCCCAAGACTAGCAGATATTTCATCCCTAAGTTCTTGATCAAGCATGTCACATTTAGAAATTGCCAAAACACGATTTTTATCCAACAATTCAGGATTGTGTTCTTTTAACTCATTCAAAAGAATTCCGTATTCCTTTGCTATATCATCACTATCTGAAGGAATTAAAAAAAGCAGCACTGCATTCCTTTCTATGTGTCTTAAAAATCTTAATCCCAGGCCTTTGCCTTGATGAGCTCCCTCAATTATTCCAGGAATATCGGCCATTACAAACGACTTATGATCCCTATAAGCAACGATCCCTAAATTGGGCTGAAGCGTTGTAAAAGCGTAATTAGCAATTTCTGGTTTGGCTGCGGAAACTACAGAAAGTAAGGTTGATTTCCCTGCATTTGGAAATCCTACTAGGCCAACATCCGCCAGCACTTTTAATTCTAAAATTTTCCACATTTCCTGACCAGACTCTCCATCTTGAGCATAACGCGGTGTTTGATTGGTAGGTGATTTAAAATGGGCATTTCCGAGACCTCCTCTCCCTCCTTTCAACAAAATAATGGTTTGACCGTCTTCAAGAATTTCAGCCTCCTGTTCCCCTGTTTCAGGGTTTTTTGCAATTGTACCTATTGGCACGTCGATGTATTGATCTTCTCCTTCCTTACCCGAGCTAGTATTGACACCTCCATTGCCTCCTTCTGTTGCAATGATGTGTTTTCTATATTTAAGATGAAGTAACGTCCAAAGTTGACTGTTCCCTCTTAAGATAATATGACCACCTCTGCCTCCATCGCCACCGTCTGGTCCTCCTTTAGCCGACATTCTATCTCGATGAAGATGTGTTGATCCCGCACCTCCTGCGCCTGAACGACAACAAACTTTAACATAATCGATAAAATTGGAATTGGCCATAAAAAATTTTGGTAAAAATATTTAATAAAGCTAGAATATCACTTAAAGTAAAAGAAATTAAGAAGATAAATTAGATGCCGTATTTAATAGTTAAATTTATATTTGAACCATAAGCCAGTATTTAGGCATAAAACCAAGCATTTCAAATTTGGAACTTTTTCGCAACGTCAACATCTTATTAATTGAAAGTAATAATGAGGAAGCTCAATCAATCTGCAAATTTCTTAACAATTCAGAAACTGAAGACTATCATGTTAGGCATGAGAAGAATCTAGAATCTGCTGTTACAGCATTAGAATCGACTAAAGTTGACATCATCCTATTGAATCTTTTCCTAGAGGATAGTTTTGGTGTAGAAACTTTTACCAATTTAAAGGAGCATTGCAAAGAAACGCCAGTTTTAGTATTAACTAGTCAGCATGAAGATATTATTGGAAAAAGCGCGGTTCATCATGGTGCCCAGGATTATTTAATTGAAGATGAAATAACTGAAGCCACCTTAAAGCGCTCAATCTTATATGCCATAGAAAGGAAAAGAGCAGAGCGAAAGATTCAGAGCACAGAAGAGAAATACCGTGATCTCTTTTTAAGATCAAAAGATGCCATTTATATGTCAACTATTGAGGGTGAATTTATTGACATTAACCCCTCTGGTCTTTCATTATTCGGATATGAAGAAAGCGATATTAAATCATTAAAGGTCAGTGACCTTTATGAAAACCCAAATGATCGTATTGCATTGATCCAAGAGCTGAATGAACATGGTGAAATAGAAGATTATGAAATCAAGCTGATTAAAAAGGACCAACAAACTGTTTTAACCTGCATATTGAATACAATTGTGATATATGGGTCTCAAAAATCTATTCTTGGGTTTCAAGGCATCATTAAAGATGTTACCGCCAAGAAAAATGCAGAGGAAGCCTTGTTTAGAAGTTTACGAGACCTAGACCAAGCCAATAAAGAATTGCAATTTCTTAATGTGACTTTAGAAAACAAAGTTGATGATAGAACTGCAGAGTTGAGAAAGAAAATGGACTTGGTAGCAAATCAACACAAGGAAATTACTGAGAGTATTAATTATGCAAAACGGATACAAGCCTCAATTCTTCCCCCCCAAAGAAAAGTGAATGCTCATTTGAAAGATTGCTTTATTTATTACGCTCCCAAGGACATTGTAAGTGGAGATTTTTACTGGTTCAACACAAGTGGTGATTTTGTAAGCCTAGCCATAGTAGATTGTACTGGCCATGGAGTTCCTGGAGCTTTTATGTCAATTATTGGTTACACCCAATTGAATGAAATATTTAATGACACCAAGGACTTAGATTTAGGGGAAGTATTGCGCGATTTGGATAAACGAGTGATTCAGGCATTGAATCAAAATGGGAATGACAAAAACAGTAAGGATGGAATGGAATTGGGAATTATTTCTTGGAATAAGAAAACAAATGAGATTCAATATTCAGGGGCGATGCGACCACTCTATTTTGTTCAGGAAGGTGAATTAAAAGTGATTAAGGGAAATAAGTTCGCTATCGGTGGACATTCCTTAAAAAACAAAGAATTCGCAACAACCAGAATTCAAGCTAAGCCAGGAGATTGTATGTATTTATTTTCTGATGGATACCCCGATCAATTTGGAGGTCCAAAAGGCAAAAAATTCATGACGAAAAATGTTTCAGAAATGATCAATAAAATTTCTCATTTAGAAATGAAAGAACAAGGCGCTATAGTGGAACAAGCCATTCGATCTTGGATGAATGGTGAAGAGCAAATTGATGATATTCTAATGGCTGGAATAAGAATCTAATTGTTTTCTATTTCTTCAATCAATCGATTAAAAACTTCATCTACAGAACCAATTCCATTGATTGATTGATACTTCCCTTGCTCTCCGTAATATTGTTTTAAGGGTTTAGTTTTCTTATTGTATGTAATGATACGATTGAATATGACAGATTCATTTTTATCATCTTCTCTGCCAGATTCTCTTCCTCTATTAATAATTCTTGCAACTAATTCTTCATCATCAACTTCGAGGCTTAGCATGGTGTCTATTTCTGTTCCATGAGACCTTAATAAATTATCAAGTGCTTGTGCCTGCTCAGTTGTTCTTGGAAAACCATCGAAGATGAAACCATTTCCAGATTCATTGTTCTTTAAACAGTTTTCGATCATATCGATAACCACTTCATCTGGAACCAATTCTCCTTTATCCATAAAGGATTTTGCTTTCAAGCCTAAGTCAGAGTTTTGTTGAATTTCGTTACGTAAGATATCACCAGTAGAAAGATGTGTCAATTGAAATTTATCTTTCAATCCCTCAGCTTGTGTGCCTTTACCAGCACCTGGAGGTCCAAAAAGTACAATATTTAACATGCTTTTATCATTTTTCATGCTTTGCTCCGGAGAGAGCACGTACAACTCATTAATATTCCTACCAAATCCATCATAATCTAGGCCATAGCCAACGACAAAATCTGGCTTTATTTCCAATGCAATGTAATCAATTTCAAGGTCTTTGCTATAAACCTCAGGTTTAAAAAGAAGTGTGGCAACAGCAACAGACTTGGCCCCCATGGTTTGGATGATTTCAGTTACAGACTCAATAGTATTGCCAGTATCTACAATATCTTCTAAAATAATAACATGTCTATCCTTGATGCTTTGGTCTAAACCTAAAAGTTGACGAACGTTTCCCGTGCTTTGTGTGCCTTGATATGAAGCTACTTTAACAAAGGATATTTCACAATCAAAATCAATTTTTTTGAGCAAATCTGCTGCAAAAAAGAAGCAACCATTAAGAACGCCAATAAAGATTGGTTTTTTGCCAATGTATCTTTGATGGATTTGTGTTGCAATTCTTGAAATTGCTTGGTCAATTGCTTCTGCAGAAATATAAGGCTCAAATACCTTATCGTGTATTTTTAATCGTTTCAAAATTTCGAGTGATGATTAGGTGGGCCAAATTAATCAATAATCAAGCATTACAATCTTAAATTGAATCAATAATCTTAACAATTCGGTTTATCTTTGCAGTCTTAAGAATAAGATCGAATATGGCCAAGAACATACATGCATCATCCTTTAAAATAGGAATGTTAGGTGGTGGACAACTAGGAAGAATGTCATTGCAAGAAGCTTATAATTTAAATCTTCATATTTCTGTATTAGACCCTTCTCCAAACGCACCGTGTAGTTCATTAAGCCCCGATTTTGTAGTGGGCGACTTTAAAGACTTTGACACCGTTTACCAGTTTGGAAAAGATAAAGATGTTGTAAGTATTGAATTTGAGGATGTTAACTCTGATGCACTACTTCAACTGGAAAAAGAGGGAGTAAAAGTATTTCCACAACCGAAGGTGCTCAAGATTATCCAAGACAAAGGTTTGCAAAAGGAATTTTATAAGGTTAACAACATCCCAAGCTCAGCCTATGAAACAATAAAAGGAAAAACTGAAATAAGATTCTCACTATTAAATTTCCCAGTTTTTCAAAAGCTAAGAACTTCGGGATATGATGGTTATGGCGTTCAAAAAATAGATGATAAAACAGCTGTTGAAAAAGCTTTTGACAAAGCAAGTGTTTTAGAAGAAGCCGTTAATTTAGACAAGGAACTATCGGTAATAATTGCGAGAAATGAGTCAGGAGAAGTTCGTCATTTTCCATTGGTAGAATTGGCATTCAACCCCAAGGCTAATATGGTAGAATACTTGTTTTCACCGGCTTCAGTATCAATAGAAATTGAAGAAAAGGCTTATTCTTATGCGAAGGATATCATAACCAAACTTGACATGGTTGGTTTGTTGGCAGTTGAGTTTTTCCTTTCTAAAACTGGTCAATTGTTGGTTAATGAAATAGCACCTAGACCGCATAATAGTGGACATCATAGTATAGAAGCAAATGTTACCTCTCAATTTGCTCAGCACTTGAGGGCAATTCTTAATTTACCTTTAGGTGATACTAGCATTACGAGTCCTGCAGTGATGATTAATTTGTTAGGGGAAGAGGGTTCTAAGGGGATTGCCAATTACGAAGGTTTGGATAAAGCATTAGGAAGATCAAATGTATTTCCGCATTTGTATGGAAAAAACGAAGTGAAATCATTTAGAAAGATGGGACACATTACCATTCTAAACGAAGACCTAGAGGCAGCAAAAAAAGAAGCAATTTATATTAAAAACAGCATTAAAGTTAATGCCAAATAGAATCGATATGAGCGTAAAAATTGGAATAATTATGGGCAGTATCTCTGATTTAAAAGTGATGCAGGCAGCAATTGATTGTTTAAAGGAGTTTAATGTAGAACATGAAGTTGAAATTGTTTCAGCACATCGAACACCAGAAAAAATGTTAACATACGCCAAAACAGCGGTTGAAAGGGGCCTTCAAGTAATTATCGCAGGAGCAGGTGGTGCTGCACATTTACCAGGAATGGTAGCAGCTTCAACTCGATTGCCGGTGATTGGCGTTCCTGTTAAATCTAGTAATTCTATAGATGGCTGGGATTCTGTACTTTCTATTCTGCAAATGCCAGGTGGGGTTCCTGTAGCTACTGTAGCTCTAGATGGTGCAAAAAATGCGGCCATTTTAGCCACTCAAATCATTGCACTTTCTGATGCATCTTTGGCAACTAGATTAGATCAATACAAAAAGGATTTGGAGGCTAAAGTAGACAACATGAATGAGGAACTGCGCAATGCCTAAAACATTAGCATTTATTTTTAGTATTTGCTTTTTCAACCAAATCAGTACTGCACAAGCTTTAGAGCCAGATTTAGCCAATTCAGATACGAATCACTATTATCAAAGGATCTACATAGGAATAAGTGGAGGATTTTCAAGACCGATGGGAAGTTTTTCTGCTCATAATGAAGAATTCGGTAATTCAGCTTATGCTAAGGCAGGTAGTAATCTTAATGCATTAGATGCTGGGTTTAGAATTGGAAAAACCCTTGGGGTAAGCCTTAGTTATTTTCGGACAAAAAATGAGGTATCAATTGCCAATATAGAGCAAAATTTAAATTTCTCATCTGTTCGAATCAACTCAAGGACTGCAGGTGATTACCAATTGAATGGAATATTAGTCGGATTACTAGTCAGCAAGATGAATAATGTTGCTGACATGGATTTAAAGTTCATGCTTGGGTATGCTAACTTTCACATCCCTACAATACAATTTGAAGGAACTGAAATCCAAAATCAATCACCCTATTATTTAAGATACCAAAGCATAAATAAAAATAGTCTTGGGCTTGGGATTGGCATGGGTGTTAGGGTTCACATGAATGAATACCTTGATTTTATGGCCAATACAAGCTACCTATTGTTTCAAGATAAATTTGATCAGCTAGTTGTAGAAAATGGTTTTCAATCGAAAAATGAGATTACTTTAAGCTATGAGGTTTTAACAATTAATTTCGGGATAGCTTACCGATTTTTAGATGATGATAAAGCTGTAAACAGATGAGTAGTATAAGTAAAAATGATCTTCTATTGGCCAAAGAAAAAATTAGAGATCATGTCATAAGAACTCCAATTCTTACTTCAGATTCTATCAATAAAATTGCGGGTTGTGAACTATTTTTTAAGTGTGAGAATTTTCAAAAAATTGGAGCATTCAAGATAAGAGGAGCAATGAATGCGGCTTTAAGTTTGAGCGCAGAAGAAAGAAAAGATGGTTTGCTTTGCCATTCATCTGGGAATCATGCTCAGGCAATTTCTATGGCTGCTAAACTATTAAATATCCCGTCTTATATCGTAATGCCCGAAACCGCTCCAAAGATTAAAATAAAGGGAGTTTATGAATTGGGAGGCAAAATTTATTTTTGCAAACCAACATTAGAGGCCAGAGAAAGTATGACAAAAGAATTGCAAAGGGAAACTGGTGCAAAATTTATCCCTCCTTTCAATGATGAAACAATAATTTGTGGTCAATCTACATGTGCGATGGAATTATTTGAAGAGTTAAATGAATTAGATGTGCTTCTATGCCCGGTTGGAGGAGGTGGTTTGTTAGCTGGCTCCTCCTTAGCGAGAAATTTCTTTTCACCAAGTTGCCAAGTAATAGCGGGAGAACCTGAAGGTGCAGACGATGCTTATAGAAGTCTTAAAGAAGGAAAACTAGTCCCATTAACAGAAAGCAATACAATTGCAGATGGACTAATTACTTCATTAGGATCCATCACCTACCCTATTATTAGAGACAATGTTTCGTCGATATTATTAGCAAATGATGATGAAATAAAGAAAGCAATGCAATTGATCTGGGAAAGATTAAAAATAGTCATTGAACCTTCGTCGGCTGTTCCATTGGCGGCCCTTTTAAGAAACAAAGAATCCTATATTGGTAAAAAGGTAGGACTCATTCTAACTGGAGGAAATGTAGACCTTGACTCTTTTTTTGAATCAATCTAAGATTTCTTCTTCCACCTGCCTTCTTTTTTTAGAGCCTGAACAATGATCCATTCTAATTGTCCATTACTACTCCTAAATTCATCAGCAGCCCACTTCTCAACAGCCGATAATACCTCAGGATTTAGCCTTAAAGCAAATGCTTTCTTTTTCGACATAATCGATTACGCTTTTTCTAATAGAACGATTATCTGATTGCCTTGTGGTGAACTTATTGATACTGCCTTCCACCCTTCAAGACACATTCCATTTAAACGTTCTTCAAAATTAGTTGTCGACTCAAAAAGTCCTTTTTTTAGAATTTTGTACCTTCTCATACTATTGATTTAATGTTCCAGTATTGATAACAGGAGAAGCATCCTTGTCTGCACATAAGACAGTCATCAGATTACTTACCATTGCTGCTTTTTTATCTTCGTCTAATTCAATGATATTCCTCTTGCCCAATTGAGTTATGGCTTCTTCTACCATCCAAACAGCACCCTCGACAATTTTCATTCTAGCTGCAACAATTGCAGTTGCTTGTTGTCTTCTTAACATGGCACTAGCAATTTCAGAAGCATAAGCTAAATAGCCTATTCTTGCTTCCAACACTTCAATTCCAGCTATATTTAATCGTTCAGATACCTCCTGCTCCATGTTGTCATTAATTTCTATCATCCCACTTCTTAAAGTAACTTCAGATTCGTCATCGTCAAAATTATCATAAGCATACATACCAGCCAATTTTCTAACGGCTGCATCCGTTTGAACACGAACAAAATTTTCATAAACATCTACATCAAAAGCAGCCTTATACGTTTCTTTAACCTTCCACACCAGAATAACACTAATGTTAATGGGATTTCCCAATTTGTCATTTACCTTTAAACGTTCACTATCAAAGTTCCTAGCTCGCAATGAAATTTTCTTTCTAACGAAAAAAGGGTTGACCCAATAAAATCCATTTTCCTTTACTGTTCCTTTATACTCCCCAAAAAGAGTCATCACCCGAGATCCATTAGGGTAAACAAAAAAGAATCCTATGCAAAGAAAGATTCCTAACAATAACAATAGACCAAAGAATGGGCTTCTCATGCCTATCATGCCAAATAAGCTAAATGCAATAACGATAAACACTACAAAGAGCATGGTGTATCCTGATTTGGGTTTTATTACTTTTTCCATAATTTATTTTGATATTAAAATGATATCACAATGATAAACATTAATTTTGGATAAAACAAACACAATGGCTCAAGCAATCTTCAATCATAAAATAAAAATCGCAACTCGATTCATGGATTTTGATGCGCTTCACCATGTGAATAATGCCAGGTATTTAAATTATTTAGAGGAAGCAAGAATAGATTATTGTCAATCCGTTTTTAATCAACTTACTACTATTGATGCTTTCAATTTTGTGGTGGCAAGAGTAGAAATAGACTTCTTCTCCCCTGTTCGGTTTCAAGAAGCCATTAAGATAGAAACTAGAATAGTTAAAATTGGAACAAAAAGCTTTGATTTCGAAAGCATCATGTATTCAGGGAAAAATGAGTTCAGAAAGGTTGCAAAGGCAAGGCAAGTAATCGTTTGCATAGAGCCGGTATCAGGTAGATCATGTGCGGTTAGCGATGAAATGCGATCGGCAATACTAGGCTTTGAGGACTCAATCGATTAATTGCATTTTAGAACAAAAATTTGTGACAATGAGAATTCTGATTTATATTGAGCTAGGAATTCATGAAGTACCGCTACTTGACATACCAAGAATTAGAAATAGTAAAAGAAGATTTCTCAGATTTTCTTTACCATAATGGAATGAATACCTATGAGTGGAATGTGATTCAAGACCAACAATCAAAATTTGCTTTAAAGATATTAATGGAGTTTTCAGACCTCACTTTCGATCGTGTATTTTCTGAAATTAATTATCTAAATTTTAAATCCAAAGATGGTTTAATTGCGGTGCAATTTGAAACTTTTAAAATGAATGTAATTCAGTTAAAGTCTAGGGGAGAAAATTGCACAAAAACGAAGAATACTGAATACTCAGATCTATTCAAGGACATAAATTTGCAAAGTCAATTTTTATGCTCAAAGACTAGCTCCGACTATAAAACTGAAAGAGGTTTAGTTATTTTTGATTTGATTGAGCAAGGATACATTCCTGCTGATGAAAAGCTGTATCAACAGTTATTTCAATCTAGGTTAGCTAGTCAAAATTAACCCTATCTAAACTCCTAAGTTGATCCAAACAGGACAGTAGAGTAGCGCTTTGCACTTCCTTACCCAATGATATTAATAGTTTTGGAACTTCTTCTAACAAGTTTTTGTTCTTGAATTTAGTATCTCTTAAGAGATGAATCGCTTTTAAAACTTGAAAAGCATTGAACCATTTAAAAAATCGAATCTCAAATTGCTCAAAATTTTTTGAATTGCGCAAAATTTGAGAATACGCATTGGACAGTTCTTCGCTACTATATAGCTGCGACAACTTCTTACTGGATGTTAGGCCTGTTTCAAATAGATTTGGCAAGTCATCTACAATCTTCTTTAGAAATTGAAACGATTCTAGCGCATAGGTTTTAGATATATCACGGTTCAGAGTCAAACTTTCTTCAATTGCCCTTCCTGTACCAAAAGGCACTCGATGAGATGCACGAGATGAAGGAATTACCCTGGTAGAATTTATTTCACCCAAGGTTCCAATACTTATGAATTTCTGTAGAAAGTAAAAGTCCTCCCCTGCTTTTCTTCGATTCATCCCCCCTTGTTCAATGTATGCTTTAGCTCGTACTGCCATTGAGGACCCTATGGTATGAAATGCAAAAGGAAAACCACAATAATCTAAGCCATTTTTATAGTATCGAAGATGCATTTCATAAAAGGCAATCGATTGATAATGGGCTTTACTAAACTCCTCACCGGAAATTGGATGTTCGAAATAGATAGAACAAGCATCCTTTCTAGGATTGGATTCAAAATATTCTTTAATTTTTTCTAAATAATTGGGATCACATTGACTATCTGCATCAAAGCAGATGATAATTCCATTTTTTTCATCTATTTGCCTAAAGCGATGAAGTGCCTCATCCATTCCAATCTTTCTTGCTAAACCAACACCAGCATGCTTAGGAGGTAAATCATTAAACAAAAGAGCGTGTAAACAGAAACCTTTAATAATGGTCGAATTAATAAATGCTTCTAAATCTTCTTTTGCAAGGTTATTTTTCCTTTTCGTGATTTCTGTATCATTCAAACTTGCATTGAATACTACAATAACTTCCAATGGAAAATTCCTTTTTGCCTTAATTAGGGATTGAATTGCTGGAATTAGATTGATTTCATCATAAGCCGGAATGACCACAATGTGTTTCAGGTTTTTTTCAGTTGGAAATTTAATTTTAGCCTCTTTAAAATATGAGAAGCGGCTCAGGTAGTTCTCCAACATTATGGGTACAATCTAGCTATTTCCCAGGAGTCTTCTTTCCATTCATAGATTAATCTATCATGCAGTCTACTTGGCCTTCCTTGCCAAAATTCAATAGTATCAATTTCTGCCTTATATCCTCCCCAGAACTCTGGCCTTGGGACCTCTTGTCCATCAAACTGCTCTTCTAGCCTTTTCATTCTTTGATCCAAATCTTCTCTGCAATTTAAAAGCTGACTTTGTTTTGAAGCCCATGCCCCAATTTGACTTTTGCGCGGTCTTGAACTAAAGTATTGATCCGACAATTCAGGATCCAATTTTGAAACATTCACCTTCATTCGAATTTGGCGATCCAGTTCTGGCCAAAATATATTTACTGCAGCCTTTGGGTTGTTTGAGATATCCATTGCCTTTTTACTTCCGTAATTGCTGTAAAAATGAAACTCTCTATTTACAATATCTCGAATTAACAATACTCTGCTATCTGGTTGTGAATCTGAGACAGTAGACAACACAAAAGCATTGGCGTCCTTGATGTTGTTATCGAGAGCATTATTTAAATATGCTTTTAAAAGAACCATTGGATCATTTGGCAAATCATTTTCTGACAGTTGTCCAAGGTCAAATTCTCTTCTTAAATTTTTAATTTCCTTTCTAAAATCATTCATTGAGCAAGATTTTAATTTCATCAACAACTTCCTGCACTTTGATTTGTTGCATACATACATTGTTGGTGCAGGGAGAGAAGCGGTGATTGAACACATTTACACAAGGGCTGCAAGCTAATTGTTTGTGGATTACTCTGATCCCATCTCCTAAAGGTGAAAATAATTTAGGAGTTTCTGGTCCAAAAAGAACTAAAACTTTTGTTTTATACATCGACCCAAAATGTGCTGGGCCGCTATCATTTGTCACAATCAATTCAGCTAAATCAAATAAAACAAGTAATTCGTGAAGGCTAGTTTTACCTGCAAAATTGATAAGCAAATTATCGTCTTCATTCGATTGAATAATCGTTCTTATTCGCCTTTCTTCTTCCGGCAAACCTGTAAACACGATGGCATAAGAAGGATATATTATCCTTAGCTCTTTCATTAAGGATGAAAACTTTGAAGCATCCCATTTCCTTAAGGGAAGCATATCACTTGCATTCGGATTTAATACAATGATTTTTTGATCTTCATCTAAATTTAACTTTTCCAGGAGCAACTTTCTATCCTCCATAGACTCTACCAAATCTGGTCGCTCAAGCTGATTGATATGAATCGGTATTTTTAACCTAGGTTCTTTGTCGGCCACTTCTTCCAATGCATCCAATTGCATCCAATAGTATTGGGCAACATGCAAGTAAGGGTTATAATGAATTTTATGGCTTATTAAGTTCCCACGATAGGGATGTTCTGAAGTAAAACTGTACAATCCAACTCTTCTACTTGCACCGGATAAATAGGCAATAATTGCCGCTGCCCTTGAAAAGAATTCCATATCAATAGCTGCTTTCACTTTAAATTTATTGAGAAGGATTAGCTTACTTATTAAATCTTTTCCAAAACTCCAAAATGAAGTATTCCTAATTACTAGAATATTCGCAGGATCTAGCACCTCTAAACGGTCCAAAATTGGTCTATTTTCCTCAAATACAAGAAAATAAACATTCTCCTTACCATATTGTTTCACAGCTCGCTTAAGAGCCGCATAGGCCAATACACTTGCTCCTTGCTCAATTAACTTAATAAAAACAACAGAGTCAATTTCTTTGTTTGACTTTCTTTTGAAGAGCATTTCGAATATACTTAGTGCCCCGCAAAGCAAAATGCCAACCGTCTTATCAATCCACTTAATCGTTTTCGGGCTCACTTTTATTGGATTCGATTTCTATTTTGGCGCGTATTGGCATCATTTGGATTTATTCTTAAGGCTTCATCATAATAAATTTTGGCCTTCTCAATTTTCCCTAAATTATGATAAACAGCACCTAAATTAGCCAATGCGTTCTGGAATTCAGCATTTATTCTTAGGCAGCTTTTGAAATAGTTTTCTGCTTCAATAAAATTTTTGCTTTGAAAGTAAATAACACCGATGTTATTTAATGCTTGAAGATGATTGGGATCGATTTTTAAGCAGGTATGAAAGGATTGCTTAGCCAATTCATTCTGTTGTATTCCCATGTAGGATACCCCAAGATTATAATGAACATCTGAACTTTCATTGAATAGGGCAATACTTTCCTTATATAGTTTGATGGCTGAAATAAAACCAGTTTTCCTTTGTTGTACATTATTGCTCATTTCAGCTTCTGCTCGAAAGGTGGAAGCGTAGGCAGACACAGCTCTTGAATTGTTTGGTGTTGCGGCTACACCAGCTTTAAATAAACTTTCATTGCTTTCCCATTCGGAATTTCTATCCAATGTTTTTATGAAACCTAGAATGATCAAGCAGCTTAAAAATAGGGCAAAACTCTTTTTCCTTAAGGGCCTTGGAATTAGTTTTTCAAAGACCCACCAGAGCCCAATTACAAATGAAATAGCAAAACCAATTGATGGTAGAAATAAGAACCGTTCACCTAAAGTAGCGCCTATCAATACGAAGAAGTTTGAAACTATGGAAAAGCATGTTAAAAAGAACAATATTCCAAAGGCTATAATGTTTCTTTTTAGAAAGAACTCACGCAGAGAAAATACAATTATTAAAAGCAAAATAATTCCTAACATTAATATTAGAGGTGAAGAAAGTTCTTGAACCTGGAAATGAGGAAAACTATAATCCCAAGCCAATGGGTGTGGAAAAAATAAAAGTTTTAAATAATTGAAGAAGATAAATAATGTTGTAGCCAATTGATCTCCGTAATTCTGAGCTGCAGCAATTCCATTATTTATTATTGTCATTTTCTCTTCAAAAGCAATGGTATCTAAAACCAAATTTCGAATTAGGAAATACAATATTATTGGAAGGCTAAAAAATGCAACTTTCATCGCTAAATCCTTCATCTTGAAATCTCGAACTAAGTAGATAGTCAGAGGAATAGTTGCTAAGAGGGTAATGCCCATCTCTTTTGTTAAACATGTCAGAAAACAAAAGAATAGACCCAGGTAAAGGTTTTTGTTTTTGTCAGTTTTTAGCCAATTAAGTACATGTATTAAAGTAAGGAGGTAAAAAATAGCATGAAGAAGCTCATCTCTTCCTTTAATGTTTGCAACTACTTCGGTGTGAACAGGGTGTATGGCGTAAATTAGGGCAATCCAAATGATCAACCATCTGTTTTTTTCAGGTATTATTAGGGAAAGAAAACGATAAAGTAGGAGACAAATAATGCCATAAAAAAGGGCATTAAAAAAGTGATGAATTTTGGGATCATTACTAAAGAATTGATGTTCAATGGCAAAATTACTTAGTACTATTGGTCGGTAAGATTGATCGTTCTTCTGATTAAATCCATACAGGAATCCATGTGAAAAAATTGCAGGGATTCCACTAATGCCTTCTTGAACAAATTTATTTTTTAGATAAACTACATCGTCATCCAGTACAAAACCATTTTGAATTGTGTTCAAGTAAGTAGAAAGTGCTACAAGTGCAACTATCCAGGAGTAATGTCTTTTATCTTTAAGCAAAGTAGGATCAAAAAATAAAAATAAACTTTTAGCGCTCAAAGCTGAAAGTTATTTCCATTAAATCCTAAATTTATATGAATGCAATTTAAGCCATTCAATACTCCTATCTCTTCATTAAATGTGCACAAGGCTGTAAAAGGAAAAGTTTTATTAGCAGAACCTTTTATGGAGGACCCCTTTTTCAAACGTGCGGTAGTTCTTTTGGTAGAAAACAACAGCGACGGAACCGTTGGCTTTATTCTGAATAACCCCTTGGATTTAAACATCAATGACCTTCTAGTTGATTTTCCTTCATTTGAAACTACTGTTGGCTTGGGCGGGCCAGTTCAAGAGCGACAATTATTCTATGTTCACACTTATGGGAAAGAATTGCCTGGCAGTGAACACATTCATCAAGACATCTATTGGAATGGGGATTATGAAGTCTTAAAAAAACTTGCAGAAGAGGGAAAAATAGACCCTGAGAAGATTCGCTTTTTCTTAGGCTATTCTGGCTGGGAAAAAGGTCAACTTGAAATGGAATTGATTGATAATGCCTGGTTGATTGAAGACATCTCACTAGAAATGTTATTCAATTCTCCTAAAAATCTTTGGAGGGAAATATTAAAAAATGGCAATAAGGACATTGCCATTTTTTCAAATTTTCCTGAAGACCCAAATTCTAATTAATAATTAGTTTTTTAGTGGTAGTCTGATCACCTTGTTGGATGCTAACGAAATAGATACCAGATTCTAAGCGAATATCTTTAAGTAAATTTCTTTTTTCATAAACACCATTAACGGCATTCAAATTACCTGCGATTATCAGTCTTCCTTGAGCGTCAAAAATTGTCCAGTTTAGTGGATCAGTATATTCTCCTTCAAATTCTATCCATAGAATTTGGCCATTGCTTGGATTTGGAAAAATGCCATTTTTAAGGTTTCTTTGGGAAGAGAAATAAACACTTCTCAAGTCTGAGTATTCAAATTTCCCATCAAAATCAACTTGTCTTAATCGATAGTAATTATAGCCTGCAATAGGCTCATAATCAATGAACGAATAGTTCAGAGCTTGATTGGAGTTGCCAGCTCCATTTACCTCACCAATTTTCTCAAACTGTTTGTTTTCATTTAATCGCTGAACCTCGAAATAGTCATTGTTAATTTCAGAAACAGTAGTCCATTTAAGGTGTACGTAAGATTCCTTCCTTTCAGCTGTAAAATCAAGTAATTCTACAGGCAAGCTAATTTCATTATCGGTATCTCTAAAATCATACTCTCCATCTCCATCGTTATCCGGAGTTATTGAAGCTACTCCAAAGTCGTCTGTATCATAAAGATCTACTATTCCATCTTCATCTGTATCTTCATATAATGTATGGTCTGGATCAAGGAAATTTGGCACATTATCACCATCATCATCTTCTAACCAATCTGGAATACCATCAGCATCACCATCATCAGTATTTACATAATAATTTGGATTGCTGGCATCATCCTCAAATGTAGTTGCTCTACCTAAAAGGTCATCAAGTGCATCTCCGTCTTCATTATCATCAAATCCTTCCATCCAATCTGGCAAGCCATCTCCATCACTATCATCATCTAAGTAATCAGGGTTACCAAAACCATCATTATCACTGAGCTCAATTGCTGTTCCTCCATCATCTGAATCATAACGGTTATCCCAACCGTCACCATCAGTATCTGAACCAAGGGGAGCAAGAAAATCAGCGGTAGTTTGTCCTTCTACATTATCAGTGATTCCATCACTATCGGAATCTAGATCTAAATAATTTTGAATGCCATCGCCATCCTCGTCGGTAACAGGAAGTGGTGTTCCAAAATTGTCGTTATCGAAGGTATCTGCAAATCCATCTTCATCTGTATCTGTGTTAGAGTCTACTCTACCATCATTATCTATATCCACTCCACCTGCTTCAATGATATCGGCAATACCATCATTATCAGCATCAATATCGATTCTGTTTTCTAGGCCATCTCCATCCTTATCATCATCATCCAAGGCAGTTCCACCGTTAGTACTATCAAAATCATCAGCCCAACCGTCACCATCTGTATCCGTTGGGTCATCAACTCTTCCATCACCATCGGTATCAAAAGCGGAACCTCCAGCCTCTTGAATATCTGGAATACCATCATTGTCTGAATCCAAATCATGAGAATCTGGCACACCATCTCCATCAGTATCTGTACAAAGTACCACGCCAACCGCATCAATTTGAAAATCAGTAGAACTTGGAGGATTATCTTTACTCATTCTTAAGTACCTAAAAGAATTTTCTGAAACCACGGTAGTAAGCACACGGTCTGTACTATTGGTTGTTGGTAAATTTGAATGTGTGTTATAGGCTGAGTTATTTGTCGATTCCTCCAGAACGATTGTTGCTGTTCCAGTTTGTCCTGTTCTTTCTCTCCAATAGATTCTGTATGAAGTGCCAGCTGCCTGAATGCTTCCAAAATCAAGAACAATAATGTCATCGTTTTCGTGAAACTCAGCAAAAACCTCATCTGGAGAGCCAAGAATTTCTGAACTAGACCCTACTCCTGTTTGAGAGGTTTCTGTTGCTGCATATTCTATAAAGGGATCCACAGCACAGCCTTCATCTGTATCGAGCACTCCATCATTATCATCATCGATGTCATCTGAGTCTACAATTCCATCATCGTCGGAATCAGCTTCACATGTGGGAACAAGAACACCTACTGCATCAATTTCAAAGTCAGTTGAACTAGCTCCGTCTTCCAATCTAAATCTAAGGTATTGGAAGTCATTTTGAGAGGTAATGGTATCTGCGAACAAAGTAGTGGAATTTGTTGTTGGATTTACCAATCTTCCATTAAAAACTGAGTTATCATCCGATTCAGACAATACAATTTCAGCAGTTCCAGATTGACTAGCAGCCTCCCTCCAAGTGATGATGTATCGATATCCCGCTGGATAGACTTGCTCAAAGTTAATAACGTACTCGTCATTGTTTGAATTAAATTGAGTAACGGTACCATTTGGCGTTCCAGGTAAATTATTTTCATTGATTACCCCTGTTTCAGATGCTTCAATCCCAGTATAATCATTGGTATAAGCAGTGGCAAGGAAGCCTAGTCCGCATTCGTCTCCATCAAATTCCAAATAATCTGGGGTACCACTGCCATCCGCATCTGGTATCTCAGCTGAAGTTGCGATTCCATCTGCATCATCGTCGGTATCTCTAAAATCATCTTCGCCATCGAAGTCAAAATCTTGATGAGCCACACTTGAACCACATAAAGAAAAGGATGCTGTAGTTTCAATTACTAAAATAGGATCTGTTTCTGCAGTTCTTCTATTTCCAGCAGGTCCAGTAAAGATAAATGACATGTTGTTTCCATTTGACCATCCCGCTTGATTAACAATTTCTTGAACCAAGGTAGTTAAGTCAGGTGTTTGTTGCGGTGCTGCGGCCTGCCCAATAGAATTCCAATCCGTAGGAGACCAAGAAATAGCTGTTGCCGTGGTTGGAGTTCTTCCACTTACATCCAATGCTGTGGATGAATAGGAATCTGCAGAGTTTTCTAGCTCCCCCTCAATGGTTATTGTAATGGCACCTGTTTGAACTTCATCTGCTTCGAATTGTATGTGAGCAGAGGTGATTACTTGCCCTTGATCTAGGTCTATTCCTGTAAACTGAACGCCAACTGTTTGATTGGTACCACCATCATTAGGCAATTCTAAATCACTACTACCAAGATCCATAGAACCATCACTGTTGTCTTCTTCACCATAATCAGGCAGCGGTATAATTTAAAGTAGGCGTTCCATCAAATTCAGTATTGATGATTAATAATGGATCAGTTTCAGCATTTCTATCATTTCCAGATGGTCCTGTAAAAATTAGGACTAAATCATTCCCGCTAGACCACCCACCTTGGCCAACAATTTCCTCAATAATGCTACCAATATTTACTGTTCTTTGGTCATCACCTGACTCATTAACTTGATCCCAATCATCTGGCGACCAAGTAACAGAAGCAGTTGTAGTGGTTCGATCAGAAACATCATCATCATCATCTGTAAATGCATCAGCATCAGGATCCAACTCTCCATGGATTACAATAGAAACTGAGCCTGTAGAAATAGCATTTGCTTCAAATTGAACAAAAGCTGATGATATACTTGCCCCTTGATTCACCTCAACATTCCCAAAACGAACTCCAACTGTTTGGTTTTCGTCTTCATTTACCAATTCTAAATCACTACTGCCAGTATCTACAGAACCGTCTGAATTATCTTCTTCTGCATAGTCATTAGAACTTGCATACACGGTTTCTTCACCACAAAAATCGTCAAGTGCGTCATCTAAGCCATTGTTATCATCATCGTCACCAGATAAAGTAACATCCACAACTCCATCTGCATTGGCATCATTTCCTTCAATTAAATCACTAACTCCATCATTATCAGAATCACTATCCATGTAATCTGGTGTATCGTCGCTATCTCTATCGTAAGGTGTTATTGGAGTGGAAAAAGTAGATACATCCCAAAAGTCAATAATTCCATCCTCATCGGTATCTGTAAGTAAGGTTGGGAAATCGTAATCGGCAGTACTGTACCCCTCTCTAGTATCATCTATTCCATCAGAATCTGAATCGATATCAATGTAATTTGGAAGGTTAGTTAAGCTATTTGAATTTTCAAAAGTTTCATCTGTATTAGGGATGGGAAGGTTGTCTCCTTCAAGTCGATCATCAAAGCCATTGCTATTGGCATCGATTAATCCATCAATTTGTCCATCAAGATCAGAGTCTTCTCCACCCGCTTCAATGATGTCTAAAATCCCATCATTGTCCGAATCAAGATCTAGATAGTCTAATTGGCCATCATTATCAGAGTCCGGTAAGGGTGCCACCATAATGCCACTTCCTGCAAAGGTCTCTCTCCCATCAATAATTCCATTCCCATCGGTATCATTTCCTGAAAGATTCCCTTCATCTTCATCATAGGCAGCTGAAGCAATTCCAGCATTGGCCTCTATTGCATCAGGAATTCCATCATCGTCTGAATCTCTATCTCGGTAATTGGGAATTCCATCATCGTCGAAATCTTCGATTCCTTCAACGCTATCAAGTATTCCATCATCGTCGGAATCCAAATCGCAACTGTCAAGAACTGGGTCATTGTCAGAATTTAAGCCACCTTCATAAAAGTTGGGCAAACCATCACCATCACAATCAGGCCCTGTGCCAATTCCAAAATTATTTCCTGAATCTACTTCTGCAAAATCTACGTTATCTGTAAAGGTGGCAGATTCAATATTATCAGTGGTAAGCGCTGAACTTGCTGGATAAGAAGAGAATTCGGAGCTTACCAACAAATTTGCAGTAGATGCATAATAAAATTCATAATCCCCATCAGAGTCGGTTGTTGTTGTTTGAATTCTTGTATCTTCTGGATCAATTAAACCATCTGCATTGTTATCGATATATAAGTATAGTATTACGCCTTCTACCCCTGTTTCTCCTCCATCCAATACACCATCTAAATCATCGTCATTATAAACTGTACCGCTTACTGTATTTGCATCAGCAACCAAGGCGGCTAAAGCTTCAACATCTCCACCTGCCAATGTTTCTTGATTAGTAGTTGCACCCGTTGTTAAGTTAATTTCACTCATTCTATCGGTATCTCCTTCTGAACCATAAAGAGTACCATCATTGTGGAAAGCCAATCCTTCTACGTCGTCTTCGCCTATTGCAGTAATAACAGAATAGGTGGCATTGTATTTATTAATTTCTACTAAATTATCCGAAGAACCTCCATCATTGTTGGAAGCATACATTCTACCTGTTTTAGGCGAAACGGCTAAATCATCTACATCTACGTTAATCCCAGGGCCTGAAACTACAATGTAATCTATTCCTGAACCAAAAGCATCTCTAATTATTTGGCCGGTTGTTGGGTCGATTTGAAACAATAAATCGTTAGGGCTGTTTCTTTGAGCTGCCCAAATGATAAAAGTTTGGCCATCCAACATCATTGCATCAACATCATCAATTGATTGCGCCCCTAATGCACCGTTCATGTCTCCAGTGGCATCGATGTCGGAAATTGAAGAATAGGCACCAGTAGAAATATTTAGTGACCCAAATTCACCGCCATTTGCAGCAAATAATTGATTTGCACCTGGAATAGGATAATAGGCAATGGCTTCAATATTTGAAACACCAGTAGCCCCAATATTGACCACTGTACCATCTGTTCTATCGACTGAATATAAGCGATCATTGCCATCTGCAACAAAATAAAAGACGTCTGGATCACCCGCCTTTACGATGAATCCTGTAAAAAAAAGAAATAAAAATAATACTGCTTTATTCATTTCAGTAAAAAATCTGTGATGGTTAACAGACAAATGTACGGATTTTGCAAAATAAAGTTCAACAATAAAAGCCCCACTTAAAAGATAGCGGGGCCTAACAAGATTAATAAAAAGAAAATTTAATTGGTCTTAATGATGATGATTTTTTCTGTAAACACTTCATCAGAAGTAGTTAGGCGAATGAAATAAGATCCAGGAATTAGGGTTACACCATTTAGCAGATCAATCTGAAGGTTTTTGGTTTCAGATATATGGTTGAATTCTGACTTCTGTATTACTTTTCCTGTTTCATCAAGTATAGTCCAATTGATTCTTCCAGGTTTCACATTTTTAAATCTACCTTTAAGTCCATCTCCATTGCTAGGGTTTGGATAAATTCCAAATACTAATGTGGTACTTTCGAAGTAAACAGTTCTCAATTGAGAATAGGCAAATTCTCCATCAAAATCTACTTGTTTCAAGCGATAGTAGTTATATCCAGTATACGGATTTTGGTCTATTGTTCTGTAATTGTTCTCTTCATTTGAATTGCCAGCACCCTTTAACTCTAGTATTGGAACGAACTTATTATCTACATTTAAACGCTCTACAATAAAGTAATCGTTGTTGATTTCTGATGCTGTTGTCCAATCCAATTGCACTGCTTCTTTCAACCTACTTGCATCAAATGACAATAGTTCAATTGGTAAACCAGCTGTAGAATTATCGGTATCTCTAAAATCGTATTCTCCATCATTGTTGGTATCTGGAAGTATTGATGCAACTCCATCATCATCTGAATCAAAAAGATTGATTATTCCATCGCCATCTGTATCGACAAAGAAAGCATTGTCTTGATCCAGATAATTAGGATAACCATCTCCGTCAGTATCTTCTGCCCAATCTGGAACACCATCAGCATCTGCATCATCAGTATTAACATAGTGATTTGGGTTGCCAGCGGCTGTTTCGTAGGCTGTTGCTCTAGCAATTAAATCATCCAAAGCAAAACCATCATTATCATCATCAAAGCCTTCTACAGCATCTGACTTTCCATCGGCATCTGAATCCAAGTCGAGGTGATCTGGATTGGCATCTCCATCAACATTACTAAACACAATTACTGAACCTCCATCATCAGAATCATATTCATCATCCCAACCATCTCCATCAGTATCAGAACCTTGAGGGGCTCTGTGTCCAAGTGTAGTTTGGGATTCAATGTTGTCTAAAATTCCATCGCTATCAGAATCAAGGTCTAAGTAATTTTCAATGCCATCTCCATCTGTGTCGGTTACTGGAAGAGCACTTCCTCCATTGCTATTGTCAAAAGTATCGGCATAACCATCTTCATCTGTATCTGTATCGTCATCTACCCTACCATCACCGTTAACATCAACTCCTCCTGCTTCAATAATATCAGCAATGCCATCATTATCCGCATCCAGGTCTAAATGATCATCAACACCATCGCCATCGGTATCAACAGAAGCACATTGAGGCGCATAACCTACTGCATCAAATCCCAGAGCACCAAATTGACGTGATACTCGTATATATCTTCCACCGTTAGCGCCAACTGAATGAGTGAAATAATACAAGGAATCCTCTACTGGAATTTGGATATCAATTGGATCTTGAGTACCGTATAATAGGCCAGCATCAAAAGTAACATTGTCAGCTGAAGCTTGAATCAACATTCTATTGGCATTTTCTCTTCTAATTCTCAATCGAACAAAATGATTGGCTGGAACAAGGTCTGTAAGATCAACTGTTAAGGTATCTCCTGTGGCTACATCAGCTCTATTGCCATCATAAGCTCCTAGGGCATTCACCTCTGTTGCTACACCAACATCCAATGTAATGGCATCTGCAAATCCAGAAGTACAATTTCTTTCATCTGAATCCAATATTCCATCATTGTCATCATCGATATCAAAATCATCTGGAATGCCATCATTATCAGAATCGGTAAACTCTCTCCAATCTCTTTCTGCTGAAGCCGTATTGTCTAAATCTGGAAAACTACTAGAAGATTGTCCGCTGTTGGTTACATTAGTAGTGTTATTGGGGCCAACGATGTTATCAAAATTATCATCTAAGCCATCTCCATCGGAATCAGTTCCTGATGGCAAAGTGTTGGCTATCCCATTATTGTTAGAATCCCAAGCCTCAATTAAGTCTCCCTGTGCATCATCATCTGAATTTAGATCGATATAATCTGCATAGGTATCGCCATCAGTATCAGTAGGAACAGTCAATGCATTTCCATTGTCAGGATCAAAGTTATCATCTATGCCATCTCCATCGGTATCTGTGCCACTAGGAGAAATTAAAACTCCACTTACTTGTGATTCAATTATGTCGATAATCCCATCATTATCTGCGTCAATGTCAATTCTATCTTCAAATCCATCTCCATCAGTATCAGGATCTTCTAAGGCTGTTCCTCCATCATCACTATCAAAGACATTAGACCAGCCATCTCCATCATCATCAGTTGCATCATCTACTCTACCATTCCCATCAGTATCTACTCCCCCAGCTTCGATAATATCGGCAATGCCATCTCCATCACTATCTAGGTCATAAGCATCAATAATTCCGTCATTATCAGTATCGGCACAAGAGACTACAGAAACTGATCCATCAGAACCAGTTGAATTTACTGCTCCACCACCACCTGTAACACCAGCCGTAATAGAACCCGAAACAAAGCTACCTGCACCAGTGTTGAGGAAGGAACCTCCTCCACCAGCACCACCGCCGGATCCAGCTGCACCACCACCAGAGTAGCCGCCGCCACCGCCTGAAAATGCTCCAGTAGAGCCACCTCCACCGCCTGTAAATCCTGCTCCACCAGCTGAGAAACCTCCACCACTGCTTGTACCACCAGCAACAAGTGTAACCCCATCACCAGGAACTAAATCAGCTGCAGCCCCTCCGTTTGCATTTGAACCATTGGCCCCAGCGGAGTTAATTCCGCCTCCTGAACCAGCATTACTTCCACCTGCAGTAGCACCTGCTCCTGCAGCGCCTCCAATTCCTGGCGAACCGCCATTACCGCTAACTCCAGTTGTTGTTGAGCTTGCACCAAGGCCAACTCCACCTCCACTATTATCTCCACCAGCACCACCACCGGCTACCATCATCAATGTGTTATTTACAAACAGACCTGTGCTTCCTGCCCCTCCGGCTGAAGTTCCGTTTGCCGTTCCAGCTCCAACTACATATCGGATAACATCTCCATTTGTTAGGTCGAAAACAGAAGTAATGGATGCACCACTTCCACCAGCGGTAGCAGCGCCACCACCATCTCCACCGGCAATTGAAATGGTATATTCACCATCTGCTGGTACGGTGAAAGAGCCCGTTCCAGAAGCACTCACATCCACTCCATTGATGCAATTTTCATCTACATCTAGAATTCCATCATTATCATCATCAATATCAGTTGCATTATCAATTCCATCGCCATCGATATCATTCGGGTCAAAAGGCGCTTCTCGCCAATCTGGTGTAGTTGTACCTGCTTCATCTAAATTTGGGAAAGAGGCAGAGGTTTGTCCATTATTAGTAATATTTGTGGTTAGGTTGGGTCCTACGATATTATCAAAATTATCGTCTAAGCCATCACCATCAGTGTCTGTTCCAGCTGGACTTGTATTGGCCGATCCATTATTATTCGTATCCCAACCTTCTAAAACATCTAAATCACCATCATTATCAGAATCCGTATCGGTATAGTCAGGGTTATCTACTGCATCCGTATTGATAGGATCAAGCAGTGAATTTCCTGAATCAGTATCGAAATTGTCATCTATACCGTCGCCATCAGAATCCGTTCCGCTAGGTATAGTTATTACTCCATTCGCTTGAGCCTCAATGATGTCAACGATGCCATCACCATCGGCATCAATATCTAAGTGATTAGTTAATCCGTCTCCATCAGTATCTGGGTTGCCTAAAGCTTCACCAGAAGTTCCTGAGGGTAAAGAAACGGTAACGTCTCCTAAACAAGAAAAGTCGTCACAGAAATTAACATTGGCATTGGGTGTAAATGTTAAGTTAACAATACCATCATTATTCCATGAATTCCAATCTGCCTGAGCGATGGTTGTGGTCACACAGAAGGGAGTTGCACCACAATCTGCATACCCAGTATTGTCTGAGTCTTCTTTATCATAAGCGGTTGCACCTCCAGACTCGCCTTGTAAACTAATGGTTTCAAAACCGCCACCAGTTCCATAATCACCTGTAACACAAAACACTATAGTAACATCTCCCGTTACATCCGTTGTACCAGAATTAAAAGAAATATTGTGAACATATGAGCTTGTTGTTCCAGAACAATCTCCTGTGGTAGATAAAGATGTTCCAACCAATGGATCAACAATATCCATTAAACCATCTCCGTCATCATCTGTGGTACTGTCTACAAGGCCATCACCATTACTATCAATTCCACCAGCTTCAATAACATCTCCGATTCCATCATTATCGGAATCTAAATCTAAGTGATTGGGGATTCCGTCATTATCAGTATCAAAAACATCTGGTATACCATCAGCATTGCTATCGGCATATGAAGTTGTGCTGCCATCACCTGCGTCTCCATCATCTGTAGTATCTGCCCAGTTCGGAATTCCATCTCCGTCTTCATCCCCTACAGGGTTATTATCGCCTTCTCCTTCATCTACATCTAGAATACCGTCATTGTCATCATCAATGTCTAAACCATCAAAAATGCCGTCTTCATCTGTATCATCATCTTCTCTCCAATCACGTTCTACTGTAGCAGTCTGATCGGCATTAGGAAAATCTAATGCATCTTGTCCATTATTGGTAATGTTGGTACTAGAATTCCAACCAGCAACATTATCAAAATTATCATCCAATCCATCGCCATCTGAGTCTGTTCCTGCTGGCAAAGTGTTAGCAGTCCCATTATTATTTGTGTCCCAGCCCTCAAGAATATCTAGTTCTCCGTCTCCATCAGAGTTGATGTCGAGGTAATCTGGTGTTCCATCATTATCTGAATCAACCGGACTTAGGAAGCCACTTTCAAAAGTATCATCTGTCCCATCAGAATCACCATCTGATCCAACCGGTACGCTAGGACTTCCTGTAGTTACTTGGGCTTCAATGTTGTCAACAATTCCATCATTATCGGCATCGATATCAATAAAATTTGGGAAACCATCAGAATCTGTATCTGTTGCTGCAGTATTTGGTGAACCATTATTGTCATCGTCTGAATCTGCAGAATCTAATAATCCATCATTGTCCGCATCATCTGAGCCATCAACTATCCCATCATTATTTGCATCGGTTCCATTTCCATTTTCTGCTAAATCGCTAATTCCATCATTGTCACTATCTAGGTCTAACCTATTTAAAGTACCATCCGTGTCGGTATCAGATAATGTATAATTAATAACGCCATTATCAACAGCAGTTTCAACTGCATCCACCAAGCCATTGGCACCTTCGGCATTGCCTGGGTCCATAATGCCATCAAAATCTGTATCCAAGGTTAATATGGTAGCGTAATCTATACCTGATTCATATAGATCTGTTACCCCATCATTATCGGAATCTAAATCGAGGTGATTGGGCACACCATCCCCATCAAAATCATAATTGGTGCAGGTTCTAGACCATGTAAAATCATGAATTGCAAAGGTTTGAGCGCCAGGATTTGCATTAGCAGCTTCGCCATTATTAAAGTAGACCAATAAACTGTCTAGGGTATTGTCAAATGAAACATTTACATTACCGTTGGCTGAAGTATTTCCTGAGGTTCCAGTAGCTAAAGCACTGTTTTCATTGACTGAATTGGATGCTCCTGGGGTTAATGTAGGAAATATTTGCTCTCCAAAACTAAATCCAACAAAACGGATAGAATCTATAAAAGAGGTACCACTTAAATCAATGTCGAATACATCAAAATCCAAGTCATCCACTGGATCTGTAAAGTCCCAGGAAGCTATTACCGTGCTTGCCTCTAATGTTTGATTAACAGAAAGTTGCAATGCATTTTCTCCAGTTCCACCTGTTAAGGTATTGGTTTCATTGATTAAACTTAGAGCATTTCCATCTGAAGAGATATTCCCATCAATGGTAACTCCAGCCACGGTAAAAGAGCCTGTTGCTGAGCCACTAGCCCAATTTTCAGAATCCCAATCTAATGTACCACCAGCAATGTTTTCACTACACTTTTCTTCTTCATCTGTTATTCCATCATTATCATCATCGATATCGATAACATTTGGAATTCCATCTGCATCCCAATCATCTAAACAAAAATCAAAACTTCCGAATGCTGCTCCATGAAATTGATTGGTTGCACAAGTTGAGCAATCGTTCCAAACCATGGTAATTGATTCTATGTATTCATTGGTAGAGAAGTTCACTCCTACCTGATCATTTTGACCCGCAGTACTATTTGCATTGGCATCAACTACACCAGGCCCAGTTTCTGTCCAAGAGGGAGTTCCGTTGGCGGTAAAAGTTGGGTAGATTATTTTTCCTTCTGTTGTAGTTGCATGAATGGTATAAATATCACCAGCTCCACCAGCGCCAGTTCTATTCATGTGGTAAATCTCATATCCTATTTCGCCTGGGATTGGAGGAGAAATGGTCATTGTTAATGTGGCCCCAGCTCCAGTAAAACCATTGGTAACTATTTCAACAATTTCAGTTCCTCCAGAAAGAGTAGTTCCCACATTAGGGGTACTACTGCCAGATAGGGTACCAAAGGATGCAGTTTCACCAGACCAAACAAATGCTACATCTACGTTTGTTCCATTAATGTTGGTAGCTGTAAATGAGGTATTGCCATCAGGCCAGTCGTATTCCCCAGCTCCTGCTGGGCTGCCCCATATTACACCACCAGAAATTTGTCCTGGAGGGCAAGATGAAGATGTATGCAAATTTTGAGAAAATGCGCTTAGTGAAGCCAAAAGGCTAATCGCTAAGAAAAATCTATTAAAAATTGACATAAGGAAAGAAAAATTTAATCGTCTAAATTATACAATTGATTTGAAGATTTAAACGATTAAACTGTCATTTATTGAACAATTGCCTTTTTCAATATTTCTTTCTGACCATCTATTAATCGAATAAAATACAAACCAGGTTCTATTTCATTCATGCTTAATACGGTCAAATTGAAAATAAGTTTGCCTTTTTTACTTGATAACGTTCTTTGTTTGATCAATCTCCCTGAAGAATTAAAAAACTGAATCTCTATACTAGGAGATTTAATGTTAAACACCTCTACATTTATTCTTTTTATTGGTGCAGGGTTAGGATAAATTTCTGCTTGAAAATCTTTCCCAAAAAACTCAACTGCATCAATTGGAGAAAAGGAAGATTCTCCATTAAAATCAACCTGTTTTAATCTATAATAGTTGATCCCATTGATTGGCTCTTCGTCGATGAAATGATATTTAATCAATCTATTGGAATTACCTGAACCATCAACCATTCCAAGTGTTTCAAACTCAACACCATTAGCCGACCGCTCTACTAAGAAATAATCATTGTTTATTTCACTTAAGGTTGTCCATTCTATGAGAACATCGTTGGTTTGACGCTTTGCCTTGAAGGATCCTAAACTAATGGGCAATGAAATTGCTTCACCTACATCTCTAAAATCGTACTCTCCATTACCATCTATGTCAGGTGTATTCGAATCGACACCAAAATTATCGGTATCGTAAAGATCCACAATACCGTCTCCATCGGTGTCTTCGTAAAGCGCATTGTCATGGTCTAGGAAGTTTGGAGTACCGTCGCCATCTGTATCTTCTAACCAGTTGGGGATGCCATCGTTGTCACCATCATCGGTATTCACATAAAATCCAGGATTACTCGCTGCAGCTTCAAAAGTTGTGGCTCTTGCTATTAAATCATCTAAAGCATCTCCAGTATTGTCATCATCGAAACCTTCTAAATAATCTGAAGCGCCATCACCATCAGAATCTAGGTCTTTATGATCTGGCAAGGCATCTCCGTCTTTATTGCTAATGACAATTGGTTCTCCTCCATTTACATTTCCATTGTATTGGGTATCCCAACCATCATTTGTGTAATCATCGTCCATAGCCCTAAAACCGGCTGTTGTTTGGCCCTCAATATTATCGTTTATGCCGTCATTATCTGTATCGTAATCGATATAATCTCTATCACCATCGCCATCAGTATCGGGTAGACTAAGTGCTTCTCCTCCATTGTTTGGATCAACTAAATCATAAAGCCCATCTCCATCGCTATCTTGTCCATCTATTCTTCCATTGCCATCGAAATCTGTTCCACCAGCTTCTATTACATCAGCAATGCCATCATTCTCAGAATCTAAATCTAATCTGTTCTCAAAACCGTCTCCGTCTGTATTTGGGTCTACTAATATTGTTCCTCCATTTGTTGGATCAAACACATTGGACCAACCATCATTGTCGGTATCCATAAATTCTCCATCAACTACTCCATCACCGTCAGCATCTGTTCCTCCTGCTTCGATGATATCAGGAATACCGTCTCCATCTGCATCTTTGTCATAATGATTAGGTACACCATCGCCATCTGGGTCATGGATATCTGGAATCCCATTCCCATCGGCATCAGTATAGTCTGTTACAGACCCATCACCTCCGTTGCCACCATCAGAAACATCTTGCCAATTTTCGATACCATCACCATCTTCATCACCTGCCGGGTTATTTGCTCCAAATGACTCATCAACATCTAGCACTCCGTCATTGTCGTCATCTATATCATCAATATTTATAATTCCATCATTATCTGCATCAACGCAAATATCAAAATCAGGATCATTTTGGTAAATAATTATTTTTTGATCTTCAAGTCTTGCTGGAGTAACAGATTTAATTACTGTATCTCTTTCGCCAACTGAATCAACATAAAAAACAATGATCTTATAGTATTTATCTGGCCCGTTTGGTAATCCAAAGTGGAGAACTGGAGGTTTTTGAGAACCATGACCTCTACCTCCACTAACGTCTTTAATTAAGCAAGTATCCGTGCAATTTTCAATTAACATAACATTGGCACCAGTTGCAGATCGGTACCTTCCATTGGCTAAACGAATTCTTGGTTCAACTAAGAGGTAGTTGTTATCATTGGTTCCGTTTTGCCACATTTGATTGGCTCCACCATTGATGTTCATGTATAAATCCATGTCACCGTCTTGGTCAAAGTCAACAAATTCAGATCCTTCTACATCAGCTCCTGGAGCTATACAATCATTGTCTTGAGAAAAAGATAAAGCACCTCCTTTTGGAGTTGCATTTTTCAATAGGAAACTATTCCCAGCGTCATCACCAAGGAATATATCATTATCACCATCATTATCGATATCTGCACAATCACATTCTTCGACACCCAAGTCAGTTAACAAGGTCGTACCAAAAGAAAAGCTTCCGTCATTGGCTTGAAGGTAAACAGTTGATTGATTATCGTCTGCTTGGTGGGCCCAAATAAAATCGAAGTCACCATCTTGATCCAAATCACAGAAGGTAATCCCACCCTTTTCAGAGGCAGATTCAAGATCAAGTCCTGCTACTCCAACGAATTTACTTGTTCCAGAATCAAAATGATATAAATCAAAGTCACCTGTTCGTCTTGCCATGAAATCTACATAACCATCATTATCATAATCAATGGCGGTACTGTAATCTCCCTTATTACTTCCTCCTGTTCCAATGGCAAATCCAGAGGTTGCATGAGCAACTTCTGAGAAGGTTCCATCCTTATCATTTTCAAGAATTTCTATACCGTCTCCATCATTTTCAACTATGATATCGATCCATCCATCTTGGTTCCAATCAGCAAAAGCAATGCCTTCAGTATTGAAACCGTCTCCAGTTTGATTGGTTGTATTGAATGTATTGACATTAAAATTTTCATCCTGACTGCCATCTCCAAAGCTAAATGGAGGTGTGCTGCCGGGTCCTCGATTATACCAGAACTCTATTCCTGTCCCATTATAGGTGTTTCTAAGAAAATCTACATAACCATCGTTATTCACATCAGCTGTAACCACTGAACGGTCATTGGTATTATCTAATAAACCAGAGGCATTTGTTGTGGTTACATCCGTAAAGGATATTAGTCCACCATTTTCTTCTTGAAAATAGATCCGTGTATCATTGGTGCTATTACTAGTGTTAACTATTACATCTAGTTTTCCATCATAATTAAAATCTGCCCAGGATAGACCACCATCTTTATTGCCTCCAAGGTCTAATCCTAATTCACTAGCTACTTCAGCGAAGCGGCCGCCTGCACAATTAACAACAACCGTAACCAAGGTGATGTCGCATAATTGCATAGTATCACAAACCATGTATTGAAAATAATCAACACCCGTGAAACCGCCATCTGGGGTATAAACCGCTTGACCACTTGCATTAAATGTAACCGTTCCATTTTCTGGATTAACCAATCCAAGATTAGTAATTGATGTTGTGTCAAAAGATCCACTACCAATGATGTCATTGTCTAGTATGTCTATTGTTACAGCAACACCTTCTGTTGTAGAAGCATAATCTGGAACTGCTTCAGGATTAACCCCAGAACATTGGATTCCAAAAGAAATACCTGCTGTTACAAATGAATCACCAGCACCACCTGTTTTAGACGTAACTACAATATCTAATTCTGTAACATCACCAGGAACGTCTTCCAGAATCATTGTAAAAATCTTCAAAGAATTTCCTAAATCCTCTGAGAAAGTTTCAAGAGATCCGAATACAGGGCCAGCAGTTACTTCTAGAAGTGCCGACCGAGAATCATCATTCAATTCTGAAATTGGCATTTGAATTTTTATGTTTCTTGGACCAGATCCAGCTTGAATGGTTTGTGTAAATGAGTAGGTGTCTTGATAAAGATACACTACAGTTCTATCGTGTTCTGATGTAATTGAATTCGAAGTTCCTGAGCGATAGATATATGCAAGAAAGGAACGTACACCACCTGAGTTGTTGTGTGTAACTGTTACAGAACTTGCCTTTGAGATTGTTGCTCTAAATACTCCATCATCGCCGCTGCCATTTACTGCATCTAAATTAACTGAACTTGGCGTTTCCCCAGCAGAAGAAAGAAAAGTAACTGTGGTTGGCTCTCCATTTTTATAAATCAAATCAAGAACGATGGAATCAATTTCTGTGGTATCGGTAAAATTTAATGTTGCGGTGGTTGCACCATTTGCTCCTACTCCGATGAGTTCTACCCAGCTGCTTCCACAATCTATGACTTCTATGGTAACGAGGGCAGTATCTGTGATGCCATCTTCATCTTCAATGATGTAAGAAAAAGTATCTGTTCCAGTAAAATTAGTTGCTGGCGTATAAAACACGTAATCATCTGTAAAATCCGCAGGAGTTCCGTTATCGTTAAGCGTAATTGTTCCTCCTTGAGAAGTTAGGTTATCATTTATTGCCGCATTGTTTCCAATTTGAAGGATTTCCAAGGTATCGTTTGCGATGTCAAAATCATTTGCCCCTGAGGTTAAAACGAAAATGTTAAGGCTTTGATTTTCATTAGTCGCCACTGTGTCATCAATTGCGGTTGGACCTGCATTTGCAGCACCTGTTCCGGTTGTGAGTGTTGTTCCAGAAGAACAATCGGTACCTGATGTATTTCTGAGTATGCTAGTTCCAGAACAGATTTGTGCATCTGTTGCGCCATTGGCAAAACTAACTGTGCTTCCAGCACCATCGCCACCAATACTAATGTCTCCGTCTCCACACATTGACCATGAAGTGCCGTCAAAGTTAACATCATCATCTACCCTTAAACAAACATTGGTTTCTATATATACATAGGCACTTTCTTCTATCCCCCAATCGTCTGATATAAACAATGAAGAACCTGAAAATGCAACAAAAACAGAATTCCCTTGACTAATAAATTCTTTTGGAGATGGGCTCGCGGTTGCAGGTTCTTCACCAACAACTGCTGTATAGAAACTTCCATATAAATGAATTACTCCATCATTATCAAGAATAAATCCAGTAGTGGCACTTCCAACAGTACATCTTAATTCATTTCCAGCAGCAATATTCAAGTACCCTTCAAAAAGAAAATTTGATCCACTATTGGTTGCAGTGATTAATACATCATGTTCAACATAAACACTATCGGTAGAACTTGGGTAATTTAAACCCTCTACTCCTCCTGTAGAACCACCAAGGAACCAGGTGCTTGCATCGTCCCAATCCCCGTCGGCTACTGATCTAAAAACATTCTGTGCATTAGTAAATAACGAAAAACTGCAAAGCAGTAGTACTAAAATAACTCTCATGGCTAATTGTGATGGATTAAACAGCTATTAGGTTAGTTCGACAAAACTAGGTTTTTAATCGATATTTGTCTAATAAAATTCAATAAAACTTCCAAACCAATAGACTAAAGCAAACTATTGAATTCTAGAAAGTTCCTCAGCAATTTTGGATATCTCTTTATGAAAGAAGCGTTGTTTTTGAAACGCCCCTACCCACTGCACTCCACTAATTGAATTGCTTAACATTAATTCTTCCGCAGATTTAAAGTCCTTTGGTGAAATTGTAGTTTCTTTGATGCTCATTCCCAATTGGTTTATAATGCTCTTTAGCCTATATCGCATGATGCCATTTAAAGCTCCTGATTCTAAACTTGGGGTGTACCAACAGTTCTTTTTCAACATCCAGACATTTGAGGAACTGGCCTCAACAACATAATTACTATCATTGAGTAAAATAATATCGTCCAATTTCCTATCCTTTGCTTCTAGGCTTGCTCTTACGTATGGCAAGGCATTTAAAGTTTTGAATTGATTGATGTGGTCTGCATGAATTCTTAGTCCCTCGCAAACATCAATTTTTAGCCCCTTTTTATTTAGAATATACTGATTGATTCCTAAACTTTTCGCTTCAATAATGTATTCCAAATCATTGGATTCTGGTAGGTATTTACCTTGTCCGGCTCTGTATACTATTATCTTTAATATACCTCCCATTGCTATTTCATTTCTGTTGATAAGGCTGTGGCAATCAACCAATAACTCATCAAAGAAAAGAGGATCAAAATTAATGCTTAAAAATTCTAAACCTGCGGCAAGCCTTTTCATGTGTTCTTTCCAGAATTGCGGCACTCCACTAATTATTCGAATGCTTTCGAACAAGCCATCTCCAAAACGCATGGCCCTTCCGATTCCAAAACTAGCATCAGCCTCTTCTATTATTGATCCATTAAATGAAATAAGGTTATTCTTCAAAACTTAAAAAGGCAATAAGGATAAAACTTGTTGGATAAATACTGGGATGGTTTCTGGCACTACTAAAATGGTAAAACTAACTCCAAAAATTGCTCCCCAGAAATGCGCATCATGATTCACATAATCATTGCTTTGTTTTCCTTTTTGATAGGAATATATGAGGTAAACTATCGCCCAAACAATGCCAGGTAAGCAAAAGACCCCATACAAACAGAGGGCATTGGCAGGATTAAATATCACTGAAGAAAATACAACTGCAGATACGGCTCCTGAAGCTCCAACAGAATGGTAACTATAATTGTCTTGATGTTTTTTGTAACTCGGAATGGAAGAAAACAGGATAGCGCCAAAATACAAGGCGATAAAAAAGATTCGGCCCGTATTTCCTGAATAGGCTTCAAAATAGTATTCCGTGCTCGTCCCAAACATCCAAAGAACAAACATGTTAATTGCTAAATGCCACCAATCTGCATGAAGAAAGGCATGTCCAATAAATCGAATGTATTCCTTGTTTTCTTTTATCCTTGAAGGATTGAAATCCAATTTATAAAACAATTCACTTTGCTTAAATGCTGGGATGGAAATTGCAGCAGTAATTAGAATGATTAAAATTGAAATGCTCATTTAATCGAACAATTGCATTTGAGGGGCATCAGGATCTATATTGTTTTGATCGGGCTCTTTGGGGCTCTCTGACTTAGCCTCTTCATTTTCTTTGGGCTCCTCCACTTCTGTGTTTTGTTCTTGCTCCTTATCAAATGGATTTACACTCAATTCATCTGCACTAATGTTCAAAGCTTCTGCAGCTTGCTCAAGCCCTAAGATGTCTATGTTTTTTATATTATCATAACTCAACTTATTTCCCATTGCTTTGTAGCCTTTAACACTAATAAAGTCCTTCAAATTAAGAATCTCATTAGGTTTCGCATCCTTTCCTCTAGGCTTTATAAAACTGATATCGATAACTGTATTGAATTCAATTGAGGCAAATTCTAAATAGCTCTTTTCATGTTCAGATATGAACAGCACTTTTTTATCTGTTTCTTCAACAAGAAAGCGCTTTACATAAAAATCTTCCTTTTCTCCTTCGAAGTAAACTACTGTTAGTGGTTTTTCAGGATTCCATTTTTCAATGCTTATTAAATCTTCATCAAAATGGGTTGAGATATTGGTGCCCGTTAATCTGTAGTGACCAGATTGCGTAATGGTTAAAATTTTATCTTCTGCCTTAAACTGCCCAAGTAACTCTCCTCGGCCTTCGGTGTTTAGGCGTTGAACAGTATCATCAAACCAAATTTTTCGAGCACTTAAAGTTGATGCGCCCTCTTCCTTTAAGGTTATTTTATTGACTAAGTATTTGGTTAAAATATTCCCCTTTGCTGCCCGACCTTTAATGGCTAACTCAGAGAAATCCATGTCAAATTTCAATTTTTTCAGCTTGGCTTTTGCGCGCAATAATACATTTACTATTTCTGCTTCACCATTTGGGTTAGCTGAAAAGTAAAGCACTTTTGAACCATCATTCCCTGCTGTTAGTGGGTATTGCTTGTCTCTAGTGATAGACGTTACTGGAAATCTCTTCATCATGGTATTTCCAGCTTTACCATCTCTATAAATCATGTTATAGATTGTGCGTTTGTCTCCCTTTTTCCAAACTGCAGCATGAATAATGTTTTTTCCAACAAAAGATTTTGATTGAATTTTCTGAACAATCATACTTCCGTCCTCCAAGAAAACTATTATGTCATCTATGTCGGAACAATCTCCAATAAATTCTGCCTCACTTCGCTTAAGACCATGCCCAATAAAACCCTCTTCTCTATTGATGTAAAGTTTAGCATTTGCTACTGCGACTTTAGCGGCATCAATACTTTCAAAGGATTTAATCTCTGTTCTTCTGCCCCTATTTGCACCGTGTTTTTCTTTTATCTTTTTATAATAGGCAATGGCAAAATCTGTTAAATGATTTAAATCATGGTTGATTTGAGTAATCTCCTCCTCTATTCTTTTAATGAGTTCATCTGCCTTAAATCCATCAAACTTAGAAATTCGTTTGATTTTGATTTCGGTTAAACGAGTTACGTCCTCATCGGTCACTTCTCGCTTTAAAGATTTAATAAAAGGTTTTAAGCCTTTATGAATTGTACTTAAGATCTCTTCCCAAGTTTCGCAGTCCTCAATGTCTCTATAAATTCGATTCTCTATAAAAATTTTCTCAAGAGAAGCAAAGTGCCATTGCTGTTCTAATTCAGCTTTTCTAATTTCCAACTCAAGTTGCAACAAGTCTTTCGTTGCCTCTGTATTGATTTTTAAAATTTCATTTACTCCTAAAAATTTGGGTTTATCTTCATCAATCACGCATGAATTGGGTGAAATGGAGATTTCACAATCTGTAAATGCATATAAAGCATCTATCATTTTATCAGGTGATACATTTGGCGGTAAGTGAATTAGAATCTCGACTACTTCAGCCGTATTGTCTTCGATCTTTTTGACTTTAATTTTCCCTTTATCATTGGCCTTAATAATGGAATCGATAAGTCCAGAGGTATTGGTTCCAAATGGAATTTCATTAATAACCAAGGTCTTTTTGTCCAATTGAGCAATTTTAGCCCTCACCCTAATTTTTCCTCCTCTAAGGCCATCGTTGTAATTGCTAAAGTCGGCCATTCCACCTGTAAGAAAATCCGGTAAAATATTGGTCCTTTTTCCTTTTAGAATTTGAACTGAGGCATCTATTAGTTCATTGAAGTTATGAGGAAGTATTTTACAAGCTAAACCAACTGCAATCCCTTCAACACCTTGCGCCAATAAAAGCGGAAACTTCATTGGTAAAGTAATGGGCTCCTTTCCTCTTCCATCGTATGAAGACAACCATGAAGTTGTTTTAGCATTGAAGGCAACATCAAGAGCAAACTTTGACAATCTCACTTCAATATATCGGGGAGCCGCTGCCCTGTCGCCAGTTAAAATATTACCCCAATTCCCTTGGGTATCTAATAACAACTCTTTTTGGCCCAATTGAACCATTGCATCCCCAATGGAAGCGTCTCCATGAGGATGATATTTCATGGTATTTCCAATGACATTAGCCACCTTGTGGTAGCGACCATCGTCCAATTCTTTTAATGAATGAAGAATCCTCCTTTGAACTGGTTTAAGCCCATCATTAACATGAGGAACAGCACGTTCTAGAATCACATATGAGGCATAATCAAGAAACCACTCATTGTACATTCCAGACACTTGAATAACATGTTCCATATCGGCATCGGAACCCTGTTCTTCTTTGGTCAATTCATCGTCTAATTCTTCATTATCGTCTTTTGCCATCTTTAGTCTCCTGCGATTTCAGCAATGTCTTCTTCTACTTTTAAATTCTCTATGATGTATTTTTGTCGATCTGGCGTGTTTTTTCCCATGTAAAAGCTCAACAGATCCTTTACGGATTTATCTTTTCCAATTACCACTGGTTCCAATCTCATTTCGTCTCCAATAAAATGCTTGAATTCATCAGGAGAAATCTCACCTAAGCCTTTAAATCGTGTTATTTCAGGTTTTCCTTTCAAGGCCTGGACTGCTTCTCTTCGTTCTGTTTCATTGTAGCAGTAAAAAGTCTGCTTTTTATCACGCACTCTAAAAAGCGGCGTTGATAATATATACAAGTGACCGTTTTTAACTAAATCAGGAAAAAATTGCAAAAAGAAAGTAATCAACAATAATCTAATGTGCATGCCATCTACATCGGCATCGGTAGCTAAAACCACTTGATTGTATCGCAAATCGTCTAAACCTTCTTCTATGTTTAAGGCCGCTTGTAATAAGTTAAATTCTTCGTTTTCGTATACAATTTTCTTTGTCAAACCATAAGAATTCAGAGGCTTTCCTTTAAGACTAAATACGGCTTGAGTATTAACATTCCTAACTTTAGTGATGGATCCAGAAGCTGAATCTCCCTCTGTAATGAACAAGGTTGATTCTTCTCTGTTTTCCTTTTTATTTTCGTTAAGATGAACTCTGCAATCTCTTAATTTTCTATTGTGAAGGCTAACTTCTTTGGCTCTTTTTCTAGCTAACTTTTTAATTCCAGCTAAGTCTTTTCTTTCTCTTTCTGATTGAAGAATCTTTCTTTGGATAGCATCAGCAACTTCTGGATTTTTATGAAGAAAGTTATCGAGATAGCGTTTTAAAAAGTCCATGATGAATGCTCTCATCGAAGGTCCATCCGGCCCAACATCATTGGAACCCAATTTGGTTTTTGTTTGAGATTCAAAAACAGGCTCCATCACCTTCACACTAATTGCTGCCACAATTGAAGAACGAATATCTACAGCATCATAATCCTTGTGAAAAAATTCGCGTATGGTTTTTACAAAAGCCTCTCTAAATGCACCTTGATGTGTTCCTCCTTGAGTGGTGTGCTGACCGTTGACGAAAGAATAATATTCCTCACCATAGGAATTGGTATGCGTTATGGCCACCTCAATGTCTTCCGCCTCTATGTGCACAATAGGATACAAAGGAGTGTCAGAAAGGTTTTTCTCCAGCAAATCATAAAGGCCTCGCTCAGAGTGAAATTTTTCACCATTAAAAACAATGGTAAGTCCACGATTCAAATAAACATAATTCCAAAGCATGCGCTGAACATGCTCCATGCGGTATTGATAATTGACAAAAATCTCCTCATCTGGAATGAAGGTCACTTTTGTTCCTTTCCGCCTAGTTGAACTTTCAATTGGTGGATCCAATTCCAACTCACCTCTAGAAAATTCTGCAATCTTGGTCTTTTCATCCCGGTTGGATTCAATTTGAAAATACGATGACAGTGCATTTACTGCTTTGGTTCCAACTCCATTTAAACCTACAGATTTCTTAAAAGCCTTAGAATCGTATTTACCTCCAGTATTGATTTTAGAAACTACATCGACTACCTTGCCCAAAGGAACTCCTCTACCGTAATCTCTAACTTTTACCGTTTTGTCTTTTATGCTTATTTCAATGGTACGTCCATTGCCCATAACAAATTCATCAATGGAATTGTCTAGCACCTCTTTCAAGAGCACATAAATCCCATCATCATAGGCAGCGCCATCACCTAATTTACCAATATACATCCCAGGGCGCATTCTAATGTGCTCCTTCCAATCGAGTGATCGAATATTGTCTTCTGTATACTGAACTTCTTCTGCCATAAACTGCTTGAAAGCTTTAAAATTAGCCATTATGACACCCCTTTTAATTCCAAGTCAAAGGGACTTATTAACAGAAGTTTTAACAAAAAAATATTACATTGTGAGCATATAAATATATCCATGAGACTTTTATTATTTACCCTAATTACTTGCTTGTTCCATTTAGGGTATGGCCAAGAATCCGATTCCAAAGAAAAAACAGACAATAATGCCAAAATAAAAGCTGTATTCATCTACAATTTCACAAAATACATAGAATGGCCAGAGGAAGTAAAAGAGGGAGATTTTAAAATTGGAGTATACAACAATCCAGATCTTTTAGCGGAATTGGAAACAACTGCCCAGGTAAAAAAGATAGGAAGAAGAAAAATGGAGATCATTCCAATTAAAGAATTGAACCAAGTAAACGACCTGCACATTCTTTATGTTGGTGACTTTAATCAATTTGGAATGGACGAAATTTACCTACAAATAGGAAATAAACCTACACTTCTTGTTACTTCGAAAGCCAATAATCCTGGATCAATGATCAATTTTATTGTTATTGGTAAACGGCAAAAATTTGAGTTGAATAAGACAGAATGCAAAAAGCAAAACTTATCAGTTAATCCAACACTGGCCAATCTTGCAATAAATGTGAAAACTTCATTTTCTTATCCAAGAACCTCAAGTAAAAAGGAACCAGAAAGGATAGAACCAGCTATACTAAAGATTAATAAGGATAAATTGTCCACTTTAAGTGATGAGGAATTTGATAAGGCATTTATTAAAATGCAAAAAGATTTAGTCTTGGAAAGGGAAGTGAGTGCTAAGAAAGATAAAGAGATTAATGCATTAAAGTCTGAAATCACTGGCTTAGAAGCTCAAGTCATATTAAAGGAAACAGAATTAAAGATTGTTCAAGAAGAAATAAGCTTGCAAGAGAAAAAACTACTAGACTTAGAGGGTTCCATTGGGCTGCAACAGCAAGAATACATTGACAACAAGAAACTAGCAGAAGAGTCAAAAAAGGACCTTCAAAGATCGGTAAAGAAGCTTGAAAAAATGAAGGTAGAGCTTCAAAACATTAATCATTTATTAGATAACCAACGATTAATAAGTTATTCTATATTCTTCATTTTATTGATTATTGCAAGCTTGGGTTTTTTAGCGTTCAATAATTATAGAAAACAAAAAAAACAAGCAGCAATAATTTCAAAGCAAAAAACACTAGCAGAGATACAGCGAGATGAAATAACAACGCAACATCTCGAACTAGAGGAAAAGAACAGAGAGATAACCGATTCAATCAATTATGCCAAACGAATTCAAGAGGCCATTCTACCACCCTTAAAATTGGTACAGCAGAACTTAAAAGACAGCTTCATATTGTATCTACCAAAAGACATTGTTGCAGGAGATTTTTACTGGATGCAGAATAGTAATGACAAAATCATTTTTGCAGCCGCAGATTGTACAGGCCATGGTGTTCCAGGCGCATTAGTAAGTGTAGTATGCAGTAATGCCCTTAATCGTGCCGTAAGGGAATTTGATTTAAGCAAACCTTCAAAGATTTTAGATAAGACATTAGAAATTGTTATAGAACGATTTGAGAAATCTGAAGAGGAAGTAAAGGATGGAATGGACATCGCACTGTGTTCCTATAATCCCTCAACATTAAAACTTGAGTATGCAGGTGCACACAATCCATTGTGGTTAATAAAGAAGGGAGCAGATGAGGTTACAGAAATCAAAGGGAACAAGCAACCAATTGGAAAATATGCCAATACAGTTCCATTCAATAACCATGAAATACAATTAGAAAAAGGCGATACTATATACCTTTTCAGCGATGGTTATGTAGATCAATTTGGAGGAGAAAGAGGGAAAAAGTTAAAATCAGTCAATTTCAAAAGATTATTACTATCCATTCAAGAACAAAGCATTGATCAACAATATGATAGTGTTAAAAATCATTTTAATTCATGGAAAAAAGATTTGGAACAATTGGATGATGTTTGTGTTATCGCCTTTAAAGCCTAAATCCATCAAATGATTATTTCTAAAACTTTTCATTGAATTATGTGCATCGGATTGGCTCAATATAAGCTCGATTATGGGAAATCTTTTAGAGAAATTGATTTAGATCGCTTGCACCAATTTCAAAATTTACAAGCAGAACTTCAGAATCATTTAAATCCTTCTTTTCGCATTAACTTATGGAAAAAGGCCTTGATTTATTCATTAGAAGGAAGTGACTTTAATGTAAGACAAGCAGAATTTGCATGGATGAGTCCAAAAAAATCTGGTGGAAATTGGCCTGTTTTTAATGTTCGGGTCGAGGGAGGTTGGAACAATAAGATGAATAACCCTGACTACTCAGGACCCTATCAAATCTTTTCTAACCCTTATGTAAAAGAAATAATCAAAACCCAAAGGTGCATTATCCCATGTGATTTCTTTGTAGAACAAGCCCATGATAAAAAGATTAAGAAGAAATTCATCATAAAAAGACCAAGTGAAAACACCATCAATTTAGCCGGTGTATATCACACTACTGGATCTGGTCTTGAGGAAAAGCTGCATTTTTGCATCTTAACTACGGCTTACACTGAAATCACAAGTAAAGTTGGTCATCAAAGAAGTCCAGTAATCATCCCAGATGAATACATTATGGATTATTTAGACCCTAAAACAAAAGAGGCCACTTTAGAAGCATTGTTCGCTCCTAACAATGATATTCAGTTGAATGCCTATGAAGTAGGCCTTGAGATTGCAAAACAAAAGTCTGAAATGAAAGACAATGATCCTGAACTAATAAAAGCACTTGGCCCAATAATTAGTTAAGCTCTTTGTTTCTTATTTTTTGTTGAGGCATCAATTGAGTCAATCTTTCGATTGGATTTTCTACCCTCTTCTTTGGCTAAATCTTCCTTGTGTTTATCTACTGGGCTCCCAAAAAGAACCAACCAGGCTTCTTTAATACTTTTTGATTGAATTACATCTCTCCCTACCTCTATCCATTCATGAAAAACCAAGTAGAAGGGATTATAAGAATTGACAGGCTTTGTAATTCCATAAATGGCTTGTTCATTTTCCTCTTGAAAAGTGCCAAACATTCTATCCCATATAATGAAAGTAGATCCATAATTTTTATCAATATAACTCTCATTAACCGAATGGTGGACTCTGTGATGGGAAGGCGTTGTAAAAATATATTCAATCGGTTTCGGCAGCTTTCTAATCAACTCTGTATGAATCCAGAATTGATATAAAACTTCTATCTGGTGAATGATAAAAAACACAAGAGGATCAAAACCCAACAGGATAACAGGAAGAAAGAATATGATTTTTAAATTTTGGGTCCATGAAAGTCTAAAAGAAACCGAAAGGTTGTAATGCTCAGATGAGTGATGAACAACATGAGTTGACCACCAAAATCTCTGTTCATGAGCAATTCGATGTGCCCAATACCTACAAAAATCAAGGACGATTAGACACAATACGTAAGACCACCAAGTGTGGGGAATTTTAAGTGGAGTAAGGTTGAAAAAAAATAGAAAAACGATAAACATCCCAATCTTCATGAAACCATTGAGAATGAGGTTCCCAATCCCAATGCTTAGAGAAGCCAAGAAATCTTTTCCTGAATATAAATTGGGATAGAGTTTTCTTCCAACTAAGTATTCAATTAAAACTAAACTGAACATTATTGGCGCTGCAAACCAAATAACAGAAGTAAAATCTAAGCTTGATATATCTTCTAGTTGAAGTTTTGTTTCGTTCATAACAATTTTTGTTTCCGAAAAACAATGCGCCAAAATTACCCTTATTTAAGGACAAGATTTTATTTTTTTAAGTCAGAAGAAAATTGATTTAACATAATTTCACGCAAGGAGTCAATAAATTTCATAAATTTTGACTTTCACAAGCAATGAGAATGTTTCGAATAAAGACCTCTTATGTAACATACAAGCAAAGTTTCGCTTTCCTTAGTCTCCTATTATTGTTTAATTGTGGCTTCGCACAGGAAGATAAAAAAGAAGCTGAAGAGATCAATTGGATCAGTTTGGAAGAAGCCATTTTAAGAAACGAGAGCGAACCAAAGAAATTCATCATTGATGTTTGGACCACTTGGTGCGGTTGGTGCAAAAAGATGGATGCAAGTACTTTTAAGAACCCAATAATTGTCGATTACATCAATACTCACTTTTATGCAATTAGTTTAAATGCTGAACGTAAAGATACCGTCTTTTTAGGAGCACAAACATTTATTAATGAATTCCCAAATAAGAAAAGACATCCCCATCAATTGGCCATATCCTTGTTACAAGGAAAAATAACCTACCCTACTATTGTTTACTTGGATGAGGACGTAAATATGCTACAACCGATAGCAGGTTTCCAAGATGCCAAAAGCATAGAGCCCATTATTCATTATTTTGCCGAGAATGCCTACAAAAAAATGAGTTGGGGAGAATTTCAAACTCAATTTAAAGGGCAAGTAGGGAAATAATTGATCTTTTTAAGCATTAATGCTGCTAAAATTAGTCGATTTGACAGTATTTAAGGATTTATTGTTTTCTTTGTTTGTATAATAATTCTTTTTACCATGAACATATACGTTGGAAATATTTCTTACAAGTCTACAGAAGACGACTTAGGAAATCTTTTTGCTGAGTACGGTGACGTAACATCAGTGAAAATCATTCAAGACAAATTTACTTCAAGATCAAAAGGTTTTGGTTTTGTTGAAATGGGCGATGAAGCCGGACAAGCTGCTATTGATGCACTAGATGGATTTGATCATCTTGGAAGAAATTTAAGAGTAAGTCAAGCACATCCAAGAGAGGAAAGCTAGGGCTTAAGTCATTTTTAGCTTTTGATTTTCAGCATCCAGATATTCAATAATATCTGATCCATATCTAAGCAAAATATCTCCCTTAAATAATGCGGGAAACGCAAAAACACTAATTGGTGGTTGTTTTGGCTGAAGGTCAACATTATAAATTGGAATGTCTTTTCCTAATTTATTTAGGTAGTCGATTATCTCCTGACATTGATGGCAGTTCTCTGCAACATATACGCTAAACATCATTTCAGTTTTTCTATATCACGAATTAGGAAACGATTTCTTTCCATATAAATAAGGTCCTTATCTTTCAAATCATTTAAAACAGTGGTCACTGTTTGTCTGGAAGTTGCTGTGAGATTAGCAATATCTTGATGTGTTAGGTTGTGTTTCACTAAAATTTCATCTCCAATGCTTATTCCATAATTGGATGATGTTTCTTTCATAAAATCAATTATTCTTTCCCTTGCATCTTTAAAAATTAAAGATTCTAATCTCCGTTCTATTTTCCTTAGCTTCTCCCCTATTGTTTTGGTGACTTCTAAACTCAATTGAGGGTTGTCGTTCATGATGTCCTTAAACTCTTCTACATTAATTGTACACATTCTAGTGTCATCATCCATTGCAATTGCAAAATCTTTCCGTTTGGATTCACCAACTATTCCCATTTCACCAAATACTTCACCAGGGTATAGAATTGCTTTAATAATTTCCTTTCCTTCACTAGAATATGAACCAATTTTTATCCTTCCTTTTTTTAGAAAAAAGACCACTTTACTAGGTTCTTGAGGGAAATATACAAATTGATTTTTCTCAGCTGACTTCATGTTGGTCAACTGATCTAAATGACTAAGCTCTTCATCAGAAAGGTTCTTAAACAAATTGATTCGCTCAAGATGCCATAATTTTGAATGAAGTGAACTCATAGTTAGCTTTGTGTTTTTCAAATTTAATGATTAAAACACAAGTTTTTGTTAATGCTTTCCCTTCGCCGCCAAAAGGGTGTTTTTCAACAAGGAAACAATAGTCATTGGTCCTACTCCACCAGGAACTGGAGTAATGAATGAGGCCTTTTCAGCAACACTAGTAAAGTTTACATCCCCAAGTAGTCGATAACCAGACTTCTTACTTTTATCGGCAATTCTTGTAATTCCAACGTCAAAAACTACAACACCATCTTTTACCATATCTGCGGTAATGAATTCTGGTTTTCCCAAGGCCACAATTAAAATGTCTGCTGTTCGGGTAATTTCTGCAAGATTTACGGTTCTGCTATGCGTTAAAGTGACCGTACAATTTCCAGGGTAGGAATTTCTTGACATTAAATTTGCAATGGGTGAACCAA
>CBDCLY010000013.1:0-56389 GCA_965218715.1 Vicingaceae bacterium | reverse complement strand
AGACTGTGTTAAGTGGAATGGGAGAGTTGCACTTAGATATTATTCTTGATCGTTTGAAAAGAGAATTTAAAGTTGAGTGTAATCAAGGTGCACCACAGGTAGCCTATAAAGAAGCAATTTCAGGTGTTGTTGAGCATAGAGAAGTATACAAAAAACAATCAGGTGGTCGTGGTAAGTTTGCTGATATTTCAGTAAGAATTGAGCCAGTAGACAATGCTGAAGAAGCAGATGGTTTAGAGTTTATCGATGAAATTAAAGGTGGACGAATTCCTAAAGAATTTATTCCTTCTGTAGAGAAAGGATTCAAAGAGTCTATGAAAAATGGTGTGCTTGCAGGTTATCCTATGGATAGTTTAAAAGTTACATTAATGGATGGTTCTTTCCATGCAGTGGATTCAGATCAATTATCATTTGAATTGGCAGCAAAAATGGCATTTAGAGAAGCAATTCCTAAGTCAAAGCCTGTATTGTTGGAGCCAATCATGAAATTAGAAGTAGTTACTCCTGAGGAGAACATGGGAGATGTTGTAGGCGATTTGAATAAAAGAAGAGGACAAGTAGATGGAATGGATGATAGAGCCGGAGCCAAAGTAATTAAGGCAAGTGTTCCATTATCTGAAATGTTTGGATATGTAACTACTTTAAGAACTCTTTCTTCAGGTAGAGCAACTTCAAGTATGGAATTCTCACATTTCTCAGATGCACCTAGAAGTGTTTCTGAAGAGGTAATTGCAAAAGCAAAAGGTAAAGTAGAAGCTTAATATAGAAACAGCATGAATCAAAAAATTCGCATAAAACTTAAATCTTACGATTTCAATTTAGTTGACAAGTCAGCTGAGAAAATTGTAAAAACTGTAAAATCTACAGGTGCTGTGGTTAGTGGTCCAATTCCACTTGCCAACTCACATAAGAGAATATACACCGTATTAAAATCACCACACGTAAATAAGAAAGCGAGAGAGCAATTCGAACTTGTCTTCTTACAAAAGCGTTTGCTAGATATATATAGTTCTACTTCTAAAACAGTAGATGCCTCTAATGAAGCTTAGAGTTGCCAAGTGGAGTAGATGTAGAAATTAAAGTATAGTAATTAATATACAATTGAAATAAAGATGCCAGGTTTACTAGGAAAAAAAGTAGGAATGACCAGTGTTTTCAGTGCCGAGGGAAAGAATATTCCATGCACAGTTTTGGAAGCCGGTCCTTGTGTAGTTACACAAGTCAAAACAGAAGGAGATCGGATGGCTACGATTCAGTTCAGATCGCTTATGGTGAATAAGAAGGAAAAAAATACTTCTGCTGCTATGAAAGGTCACTTTCAAGAAAGCGAATACTACACCAAAAGCTAAAATAGCTTGTAGAAGTTCAGATGGCTTAAACGACAAAAAAGTCGGTGATGAAGTGAATGTAGATATTTTTGAAGAAGGCCAATGGGTTGACGTAACAGGCACATCAAAAGGTAAAGGATTTCAAGGTGTTGTTAAAAGGCACGGATTTAGAGGTGTTGGATGATGCAACTCACGGTCAGCACAATCAGATTAAGAGCACCGGGTTCAATCGGTGCAGGTTCAGATCCTTCAAGAGTATTTAAAGGAACTGAGAATGGCAGGCCAAATGGGTAACGTTAAGGCTACTAGTTCAAAACCTTGAAAGTGATGTAAAGGTTTATTCTGAAAAGAATTTAATTAGTTGTTAAAGGTTCAGTACCTGGAGCAAAAGGATCAATATGTTCTTATCAAAAATTAAAATACCGGAGGATAGAAAATGGAATTAAACGTTATTAAATAAAAACGGTAAGGATAGTAAGAAGAAAGTGAACACTTTCAGATTCTATTTATGGCATTGAGCCAAACGATCATGCAATATACCTTGATGTTAAGCAACATCCTTAGCAAATCAAAAGACAAGGTACAAGCAAATCAAAAGAAAGAGCCGAAATTTCTGGTAGTACTAGAAAAATTAAGAAGCAAAAAGGAACAGGTACTGCACGTGCAGGAAGTATCAAGTCTCCTGTTTTTAGAGGTGGTGGTACGAATTTTCGGTCCAAGACCAAGAAACTACAGCTTTTAAGTTGAATAAGAAGTTAAAAAAGTTTAGCTAGAAAGTTCTGCTTTAGTCTTATAAAGCTAAAGATGGATCATTAAAAGTGGTATTAGAAGATTTTCAAATGGAAAGCCCAAAAACAAAAGAATTTAGTGCTTTACTAAAAATATTAAATAAAGGCGACAAAAAAACCTTAATGGTTGTTGCTGATGTAAATAATACCTTATATTTGTCCTCCCGAAATTTAAAGGGAGCAAAAGTGACGTAACTGCCTCAGATATAAACACTTACGATTTGATGAATGCGTCAAGTGTTTTATTAACGGAAGGAGCAATTGACAAAATTGAAGCAATTTTAAGTTAAATTATTGGTCATGATTATATTAAAATCAAACCAGTTATAACAGAAAAAATGACAGCCTTAACAGAAGGCTTAAACAGATATGGCTTTGTTGTGGATCACAAGGCTAATAAGAATTGAAATCAAAGATGCTGTAGAAAGTATGTACGGTGTTTCGGTTGAGCAGTGTGAATACCATGAATTTCAAAGGGAAGCACAAAACGCGATATACCAAAACTGGTTGGGTAGAAGGAAGAACGAATAAATTTAAAAAGGCAATTGTAACCCTTACTGAAGGAGATACAATTGATTTTTACAGCAATATTTAAAGGATAGGAAATGGCACTTAAAGAAATTAAAACCATCAACTCCAGGTCAAAGACATAAGATCGTTAACACCTTTGATGACATTACTACTGATCTTCTCCTGAGAAATCTCTTTTAAAAGGGATAGGAAAAGTCAGGTGGTAGAAATAATACTGGAAAGATGACCATGCGCTACATTGGTGGTGGTCACAAGAGAAGGTATAGAAGCATCGACTTTAAAAGAGATAAGTTCAATATTCCTGGTACAGTAGCTACTGTTGAGTATGATCCGAACAGATCTGCAAGAATTGCGTTGATTAATTATGCTGATGGTGAGAAAAGATATATTATCGCTCCAAAAGGATTAAAGTTGGTGCAAACTGTTTTGTCAGGTAAAGGAGTTGATCCAGAAGTTGGAAATACATTGTATTTGTCTGAAATTCCTATGGGATCTATAATTCACAACATTGAATTACAGACCAAATCAAGGAGCAAAGATGGCAAGAAGTGCTGGTTCTTATGCACAGTTGGTTTCAAGAGAAGGTAAAGTATGTTGGTATTAAAATGCCTTCAGGTGAAGTAAGATTAATCTTAGGTACTTGTTTAGCAACTATTGGAATTGTTTCTAATTCAGACCACATGTTAGAGCGTTCTGGTAAAGCTGGTAAATCTAGATGGTTAGGTAGAAGACCAAGAGTAAGAGGGGTTGTAATGAATCCAGTTGATCACCCAATGGGTGGTGGTGAAGGTCGTTCTTCAGGAGGTCATCCAAGATCTAGAAACGGTATTCCTGCTAAAGGTTACAAGACTAGAGCACCAAAGAAACAATCAAGTAAGTACATCATTGAAAGAAGAAAGAAATAATAAATTAATATGAGTCGTTCACTTAAAAAACCACCATTTGTGCATTATAAATTGGCTAGCTTCGAGTAGAAGAAGCCCAAAGTGCTGTAAAGAAAAATGTGATTAAGACTTGGTCTCGAGCATCTATGATTACTCCTGATTTTGTAGGATTAACAATAGCTGTTCATAATGGAAATAAATTTATTCCTGTTTATGTGACTGAGAATATGGTAGGACATAAACTTAGGAGAATTTGCACCAACAAGAACCTACAGAGGTCACGGTGGTAAAAAAGACAAAGGCAAAAGATAATTATAGATCATGGGAGCTAGAAAAAGAAATAAGCGCAGATGCTCGTAAAGAAGCTAAGAAGACTGTAGAAGCTTTGCGTCATTGAACAATTGCCCAACTTCACCTAGAAAGATGCGGTTAGTGGCTGATATGATTCGTGGAGAAGAAGTTTCAAGAGCACTTTCATTACTACAATTCAGTTCGAAAGAAGCGTCTGGTAGAATGGAAAAGTTATTGCGTTCTGCAATTGCAAATTGGGAATCTAAAAATGAAGGCGAACGTCCAGAAGATAATCATTTAGTTGTTAGCGAAGTTAAAGTTGACAGTGCAAGAATGTTAAAAAGACTACGTCCAGCACCTCAAGGTAGAGGACATAGAATTAGAAAACGTTCTAATCATGTAACTATTTGCGGTTGATAAGTTAAGTGTAGAACACAGAAACGAAATAAGGAATCCAATAAAGCATGGGACAAAAGGCAAATCCAATAGCAAATAGTTTAGGAATCATCAAAGGATGGGATTCTAACTGGTACGGTGGAAGAAATTACGGTGATAAAATTGCTGAAGACGATAAGATTCGTCAGTATTTGATGGCTAGACTTGTAAAAGCAAGTATTTCTAAAATTGTTATCGAAAGAACTTTAAAATTAATCACTGTTACAATCAATACTTCTAGACCAGGAATCATCATTGGTAAAGGTGGAAAAGAGGTTGATAAGTTAAGAGAAGAGTTAAAGAAATTGACTAAGAAAGATGTTCAGATTAACATCTTTGAAATTAAACGACCAGAACTTGATGCACAATTAGTTGCTGATAGTGTTGCTCAGACAGATTGAAGGAAGAATTTCTTTTAGAAGAGCTACAAAAATGTCTGTTGCTTCAACTATGAGAATGGGTGCAGAAGGAATTAAGATCATGGTTAGTGGAAGATTAGGTGGTGCTGAAATGGCAAGAACCGAATTTTACAAAGAAGGTAGAATTCCATTGCATACGTTTAGAGCAGATATTGATTATGCTTTAGCAGAAGCACATACAACCTACGGAAGAATTGGTGTTAAAGTGTGGATTTGTAAAGGAGAGATTTACGGAAAGAGAGATCTTGTCACCAAATATTGTTTCTAACAAACCAGGAGGCAATAAGCAACAACCAGCAGGTGGAAGATACAGAGGACCAAAGAAAAGAAATTAAGAATTAGCTTTTAGCGAAATAGAAAGAACATGTTACAGCCGAAAAGAACAAAATTCAGAAAGATGCAAAAGGGCCGCATCAAGGGCAACGCTCAAAGAGGCCATCAAATTGCATTTGGAAGTTTTGCTATTAAAACCTTAGAAGAGGCATGGTTAACTTCTCGTCAAATTGAAGCAGCAAGGATTGCCGTTACAAGATACATGAAGAGAGAAGGGCAAATTTGGATTAGAGTATTTCCAGACAAGCCAATTACCAAGTAAACCAGCTGAAGTAAGAATGGGTAAAGGTAAAGGAGCACCAGATTCATTTGTTGCACCAATTAGACCAGGAAGAATTTTATTTGAAGCAGATGGTGTGCCATTGGATATAGCAAAAGAAGCTATGCGTTTAGCGGCTCAAAAGCTTCCAGTTAAGACGAAATTCATTGTACGAAGAGATTACGTTTCGTAGAAAATAGATTAAGACATGAAGCAAGAAGACATTAGAAATTTAAGCTTAGATGATTTGAATGAAAATTTAGCCTCACAATCAGATGTGTACACTAAATTAAAAATGAATCATGCGGTATCACCTCTAGAGAATCCAAAGCAGATTACAGGTGTGAAAAAAACCATAGCACGTTTAAAAACGGAATTAAGAAAACGTGAGCTACAAGGAGCTCAAGAGAAATAAGAACTGATGGAGAAAACTAGAAACCTACGAAAAGAGCGAATTGGTGTTGTTGTCAGCAATAAAATGGACAAAAGCATAACCATCGCTGTTGGAGAGTAAAGTGAAACATGCCATGTACGGAAAGTTTATTAAAAAGACTTCTACATTCATGGCTCACGATGAAAAAAATGATTGCAATATCGGTGATACTGTTAAAGTATCATGGAAACTCGCCCGATGAGTAAAAACAAGAACTGGCGATTAGTTGAAGTAATTGAAAGAGTGAAGTAATTATGATACAACAAGAATCAAGATTAAGTGTAGCGGACAATAGCGGAGCAAAAGAAGTTTTGTGTATCCGTGTACTTAGGAGGTACTAAAAGAAGATATGCTTCTATTGGTGATCAAATTGTTGTAACTGTAAAGTCAGCAATGCCATCTGGAAACGTAAAGAAAGGTGCAAGTATCAAGATGCTGTTGTTGTTAGAACAAAGAAAGAAATAAGAAGAGCAAGACGGATCTTACATCAGATTTGATGACAATGCAGTTGTATTGTTGAATCAAGGTGGTGAATTGAGAGGAACAAGAATCTTCGGACCAGTAGCGAGAGAGTTACGTGATAAGAAATTCATGAAAATTGTATCACTAGCACCTGAGGTACTTTAATAGTTAATAAGCATGCAAAAGAAATTACATATCAAAAAAGGAGATACCTTGTAAAGTTGTTACCGCTGGAGTTTCTAAAGGACAGAGGTAAGGGAAGGTAACGTTCTTAAAGTTGATAGCCTACCACTGAATAGGGTTTATAGTTGAAGGCGATAAACATTGTTAAAAAGGCATGAGCAAGCACACTAAGCCTAATGCAGCAAACCACCGAAGGTGGAATCGTAGAAGCAAGAAGCTGGAATCCACGTTTCAAACTGTGAATGTTAGTTCATCCAAGCAATGGAGACTGCCACAAGAGTTGGAAGAAAAATCAGATGAGAAGTCTGGGAAATCTAGTTAGATATTCAAAGAAATCAGGAGAGGTAATTATAGAGTAATGAGTTATTCACCAAGATTAAAGACAAAGTATCAGGGATGAGATTATTCCAAACTTTGATGGACTTCAATTCAAGTACAAGTCAAGTTCTATGCAGGTTCCTAGAATTTGCAAGAAGATCTGCATCAACCAAGGTGTTGGAGCTGCTGTATCTGATAAGAAGTTGATTGATGAACTGCTGTTGAAGAAATGACAGCAATTGCAGGTCAGAAAGCCGTTGCAACTTATTCTAAGAAAGACATCTCGAACTTTAAGTTGAGAAAAGGCATGCCAATCGGTGTGCGTGTTACGCTTAGAGGTGAAAAGATGTACGAATTTTTGGATCGTTTAATTGCAGTTTCTTTACCTAGAACTCGTGATTTTAGAGGAATCAGCGTTAAAGGTTTCGATGGAAGAGGTAATTACACGCTTGGAATTAAAGAGCAAATTATCTTTCCTGAAATAGATATTGATAAAGTAAACAGAATTGGCGGAATGGACATCACATTTGTGACAAGTGCAGATTCCAATGATGAGGCAAAAGCATTGCTAAGTGAATTTGGAATGCCTTTCCAAAAAAATAAAAACGAAGAATAACCATGGCTAAAGAATCAATGAAAGCGCGTGAAAGAAAGCGCGAGAAAATGGTAGCAAGATATGCTGAAAAAAGAGCCGCTTTAAAAGCAGCTGGAGATTTCGAAGGTTTACAAAAATTACCTAAGAATGCTTCACCAGTTAGATTGCACAATCGTTGTAAATTAACAGGGAGACCTAAAGGCTACATGCGCCAATTCGGACTTTCTCGTGTTAAATTTAGAGAAATGGCTAGTTCAGGGTTAATCCCAGGTATTAAAAAAGCAAGTTGGTAAATTAAGGAGTTATGACAGATCCAATATCAGATTTTCTTACAAGAATAAGAAACGCATCAAATGCGAAACATAGAGTAGTTGAAATTCCTGCTTCAAACATTAAAAAGGCAATGACCAAAATTTTGTTTGAGAAAGGATACATCTTAAACTACAAATTTATTGACGGAGGAAACCCACAAGGCATTATAAAAATTGCTTTGAAATATCACCCAGTTTCAAAAGTTTCGGCAATCAAAAGCTTAACAAGAGTAAGTAAGCCAGGTTTAAGAAAATACACGCAATCCAACAATTTACCTAGAGTAATTAATGGTTTAGGCGTTGCTATCTTATCTACTTCTAAAGGTCTTATGACTGATAAAGAAGCTAGAGTAGAAAAGGTTGGTGGAGAAGTACTTTGTTACGTTTATTAATAGAAGAAGAATTAAGTTATGTCTAGAATAGGATTAGCACCAATTAGTATCCCAGAAGGCGTTGAAATCAACGTAACGGATAACAATATAGTGCAAGTAAAAGGTTCAAAAGGTGAGTTAAGTCAAGTAGTTGATCCTAACATTACTGTAGAAGTAAAGGAGGGAAACGTTGAACTTAAACGTCATACTGAACAAAAAGATCATAAAGCAAAGCATGGCTTGTACCGTGCATTAATTGCAAATATGCTTGAAGGCGTAAGCAAAGGTTACGAATTGAAGTTAGAACTTGTAGGTGTTGGTTACCGTGCTAGTCATCAAGGTCAAATTTTAACTTTGGCTCTTGGATTTTCACACCCAATTGTATTTGAATTGCCAATTGAAGTGAAGTTGATTACTGAAACAGAAAGAGGTAAGAACCCAATTATTACACTAACATCGCATGACAAACAATTGATTGGGCAAGTAGCTGCAAAAATTAAATCACTTCGTAAACCAGAACCATACAAAGGGAAAGGTGTTCGATTTGTTGGAGAATACATTAGAAGAAAAGCTGGTAAATCAGCTGCTAAATAATAGATTATGGCTTTAACTAAGTTAGATAGAAGATTAAGAATTAAGCGAAGAATTCGAAAGGTTGTAACTGGTACTGCACAACAGACCAAGAATGTCTGTTTTTAGAAGTAATAAAGAAGATTTATGCTCAATTAATTGATGATGAGACGCTGGTAAAACAATCTTTTAGCAGTTTCATTCAAGAGATAAATCTTTTGCAAAAAGTGAAAGGACCAAAAATTGAGATTGCAAGCTGCAGTTGGAAAAGCAGTTGCTGAACAAGCTATTGCTGCTGGAATTAAAACAGTAAGCTTCGATAGAAATGGGTATTTATACCATGGTAGAGTAAAGTCAATTGCTGATGGTGCTCGTGAAGGTGGATTAAAATTATAATAAGGAAAAAGAATTATAGACAATGGCTAACGCAAACACAAAAAGAGTTAAGTCCAGCGAAATCGAACTAAAAGATAAATTAGTTGGAATTCAAAGGGTAACCAAAGTAACCAAAGGTGGTAGACACTTTAGCTTCTCTGCAATTGTTGTAGTTGGAAATGAGAACGGAATTGTAGGTTATGGACTTAGGTAAAGCAAATGAAGTAACTGAGGCAATTGCTAAAGGAATTGATGATGCTAAAAAGAACTTGATTAAAGTTCCTGTAGTAAATGGAACTGTTCCTCATGAACAAGAAGCTAAATACGGTGGAGCTCAAGTTTTTGTTAAACCAGCTTCTCATGGTACCGGTGTTATTGCAGGTGGTGCAATGCGTGCTGTATTAGAGAGTGTTGGCATTACATGATGTATTAGCAAAATCAAAAGGTTCATCAAATCCTCATAATGTTGTTAAAGCTACTATTGAAGCTTTAAAGAATATGAGAGATGCTTACACAGTTGCTAAGCATAGAGGTGTTGAATTAGATGTAGTTTTTAACGGATAATCAATAAAGCAATGGCAAAAATAAAAGTTACACAAGTAAGAAGTAGAATTAACCGACCAAAGAAAGTCAGAAGTTAACTTTGGATGCTTTAGGATTAACTAAAGAACCAAAAAACTGTAGAGCATGAAGATACTCCACAGGTATTGGGAATGATTAATAAAGTTAAACACTTGGTGCAAGTCGAAAAGGCTTAATCACCTAAAACGAATAAGAGAATGGATTTAAGTAATCTAACTCCTGCAGAAGGTTCGGTAAAAAGACAAGGAAAACGAATTGGTCGTGGTGAAGGTTCTGGAAAAGGTGGAACCGCTAGCAAGAGGACATAAAGGTGCTAAGTCTAGATCAGGTTATTCTAAGAAAATTGGATTTGAAGGTGGTCAAATGCCATTGCAAAGAACGTGTTCCAAAATTTGGTTTTACCAACATTAATAGAAAAGAATTTAAAGGAATCAATTTAGATGTTTTACAACATACTTGTAGATAGCTAAAAAAGTAGATTCTATTGATTTAGACGTGCTTATGGCTAACGGTCTAGCAGGAAGAAATACCCTTATCAAAATATTAGGTAGAGGTGATTTGTCTGCTAAACTTGCAGTAAAAGCACATGCATTTTCAAAGACTGCCAAAGAAGCGATTGAAGCAAAAGGTGGAACGACTGAAATTATTGAATAAAGAATGAAGCGATTATTCGAAACACTTAAGAACATTTGGACGATAGAAGACCTACGCGTTCGAATCATCAATACCCTAGGTTTATTGTTGATTTACCGATTAGGATCCTATGTAGTTCTTCCAGGTGTGAACTCTACAGCATTAGAAATAGCGAATGCTGGTAATACTGGCGGTATAGCTGGACTATTGGATTTATTTGCAGGTGGTGCATTTTCAAGAGCATCCATTTTTGCATTGGGTATTATGCCATACATTTCTGCTTCCATTGTGGTGCAGTTGCTTGGTATTGCCATTCCATACTTCCAGAAACTACAGAAAGAAGGAGAAAGTGGAAGAAGAAGAATCAATCAAATTACAAGAATGTTAACCATCATTATTGTTGGTTTCCAAGCTCCTGGTTACATTGCTTCTCAAGTTCCTGAACTAACAGGTGGTGGAGAAATAGTTCGACCTGATACATTATTCTGGTGGATTTCAACAGTAATTATCTTAATCACAGGTACCATGTTTGTCATGTGGCTGGGCGAAAGAATTACAGAAAAAGGATTAGGCAATGGAATTTCTTTAATCATCATGATTGGAATCATCGCAAACCTTCCATTTGCATTTGTTGCTGAATTTGCTTCAAGAGTGAAAGGAGGTGGTTTAGTGATCTTATTGGTTGAACTGGTCCTCTTACTTCTGGTGATAATTGCCACCATATTGCTGGTGCAAGGAACAAGGCGAGTCCCTGTTCAATATGCCAAACGAGTTGTTGGAAACAAACAATACGGTGGAGTTAGACAGTACATTCCATTAAAAGTGAATGCGGCTGGTGTAATGCCAATCATCTTTGCACAGGCAATTATGTTTATTCCTATTACTTTGGCAGGATTTGCAAATTCTGATTCATTAACTGGATTTACTGCAGCACTTAGTGATTATACCGGATTTTGGTATAACCTAATATTTGGATTAATGATTGTTGCCTTCACTTATTTCTATACAGCTGTTACGGTTAATCCTAATCAGATGGCAGAAGAAATGAAGAAAAACGGTGGTTTTGTTCCTGGCGTTAAACCTGGAAAAAGGACTGCAGAATTTTTAGATACGATTTTATCACGAATTACATTACCAGGATCGATTTTCCTTGCTATAGTTGCAATCTTGCCTGCTTTTGCTTCCAAATTTGGAGTAAATGGTCAGTTTTCGCAATTCTATGGAGGAACATCATTATTGATTATGGTTGGTGTAATACTAGATACTTTGCAACAAGTGGAGAGTCACTTGTTGATGAGACATTATGATGGCTTAATGAAGTCAGGCAGAATTAAGGGGAGATCTAGCATAAATTTGGCTGGATAGGATGATTTACTTGAAGACCGAAGAGGAAATTGAGTTAATCAGAGAGAGTTCTTTACTTGTTGGAAAAACTTTAGCAGAGATTGCTAAATTCATCGAACCTGGTATACATCCATTGCGATTGGATCAAATTGCGGAGGAGTTTATTAGAGATCATGGAGGAGAACCTGGGTTTAAGGGATACAATGATTTCCCGAATACCTTATGTACTTCCGTAAATGAGCAGGTTGTTCATGGAATTCCAAGCAATAAGGCCTTAGGAAATGGAGATATTATTTCTGTTGACTGTGGTGTCTTAATGAATGGGTTTTATGGCGATGTAGCTTATACTTTTGAGGTTGGAGAAGTTAGTGATGAAATTCATCAACTTTTAGAAACAACCAAAGAAAGCCTAAGAAAAGGTATAGAAATGGCCGTAGTTGGTAACCGAATTGGAGACATTGGATATGCCGTTCAAAAGGTAGCCGAAGATAAAGGTTATGGAGTAGTGAGAGAATTGGTTGGCCATGGCCTTGGAAAAAATTTGCATGAAGGACCTGAAGTTCCAAATTATGGAAAAAGAGGATCCGGAATGAAATTGAAAGAAGGCTTAGTATTGGCAATTGAACCAATGATCAATTTAGGGAAGAGACATGTGAAGCAGGCAGAAGATGGATGGACTATCATTAGTTCTGATGGAAAAGTATCTGCCCATTTTGAGCATGATATAGTAGTAAGAAAAGGAAAAGCTGAAGTTTTATCAACACATGAATTTGTTGAAGAAGTTTTAAAAACAAAAAATAAATAGATTAATAAATGGCAAAACAAGCATCCATAGAACAAGATGGAACAGTTACAGAAGCATTATCAAATGCAATGTTTCGTGTAGAATTGGAAAATGGGCATGTAATTACAGCTCACATCTCTGGAAAGATGAGAATGTATTACATCAAATTGTTGCCAGGTGACAAAGTAAAAGTTGAAATGTCTCCATATGATCTAACAAAAGGAAGAATAACATACAGGTATAAATAAGGAATACTAGAGCTATGAAAATTAGAGCATCCATTAAGAAAAGAAGTGCAGATTGCAAGATCGTAAGACGAAAAGGCAGATTGTACGTGATAAATAAAAAGAATCCCAAGTTTAAGCAAAGACAAGGTTAAAATTAAATTATATGGCTAGGATAGCAGGTATAGATTTACCAAAAAATAAAAGAGGAGAAATAGGTTTAACCTATATCTACGGAATTGGAAGACGTTCAGCACAGAACATTTTAACCAAAGCTGAGGTAAGTTTTGATAAAAAAGTTCAAGAATGGGACGATGACGAATTGTCAAAAATTCGTAAAATCTTAAACGATGACTTTAGAGTTGAAGGTGCTTTGCGTTCTGAGATTCAATTGAACATCAAACGATTAATGGATATCGGATGCTACCGTGGAGTAAGACATCGTTCTGGTTTACCCCTTAGAGGACAAAAAACCAAAAACAATGCTCGAACTAGAAAGGGTAAGAAGAAAACAGTAGCGAATAAGAAAAAGGCAACTAAATAATAGCAATTAAAGAGTTCTAAGATGGCAAAATCTACACAAAAGAAGAAGAAGAGCGTAAAAGTGGAGTCCATTGGAGAAGCACATATTCATGCTTCATTCAATAACATTATTATTTCATTGACAAATAAGAATGGACAAGTAATTTCTTGGTCTTCCTCTGGGAAAATGGGCTTTAGAGGTTCAAAAAAGAATACTCCTTATGCTGCTCAATTGGCTGCTGCAGAATGCACCAAAGAGGCTTATGATTTAGGCTTAAGAAGAGTAAAAGTTTATGTGAAAGGTCCAGGTGCAGGTAGAGAGTCTGCTATCAGAACCATTCATAACAATGGAGTGGAAGTATCTGAAATAGTTGATATTACACCTATGCCACACAATGGCTGTAGACCTCCAAAACGTAGAAGAGTATAATTACAGGAAATAGAAATAAGAAATGGCTAGATATAGAGGACCCAAATCGAAAATTGCACGTAAGTTCAGAGAACCAATCTTCGGACCTGATAGAGCATTAGAAAAAAAGAATTACCCTCCAGGTCAACACGGACCTAACAAAAGAAGAGGTAAGCAATCTGAGTACGCAATTCAGTTAATGGAAAAGCAAAAAGCGAAGTACACTTATGGTATTTTAGAAAAGCAATTTTCTAATTTATTTAGAGAAGCATCGCGTTCAAAAGGAATTACTGGTGAAAACTTGTTAAAGTTGTGTGAATCTAGATTGGATAACGTTGTTTTCCGTTTAGGATTAGCACCTTCAAGAAGAGGAGCTCGTCAGATGGTTGGACACAAACATTTTATCGTTAACGGAACCATCGTAAATATTCCTTCTTATTCTTTGAAGGAAGGAGATATAATTGAAGTAAGAGAACGATCAAAATCCTTGGAATCAATTCAAGAATCATTAGCTGGAAGATCTGAAAATTTCGACTGGTTAGAATGGGACGTTCAAGGAATGAAAGGGAAATTTTTGAATGCTCCTGAAAGAGCTCAAATTCCTGAAAACATTAAGGAACAATTGATTGTAGAACTTTACTCTAAGTAATAATAAGCTAAACAAGATATATAGTATGGCAATTTTAGATTTTCAAAGACCTGACAAGGTAATTATGATAGAATCAACTGACTTTAACGGTCAGTTTGAATTCAGACCACTTGAACCTGGTTACGGTATTACAATTGGAAATGCAATCCGCAGAATTTTACTTTCTTCATTGGAAGGTTTTGCAATTACAGGCATCAAAATAGAAGGCGTTGATCACGAATTTTCTAGCATTAAAGGTGTTGTTGAAGATGTTACTTCAATGATTTTGAACTTAAAGCAAGTTAGATTCAAACAACAAATTGATGGAACAGATACTGAGAAAGTAAGTCTTTCTATTGGTGGTCAAGATAAAATGACGGCTGGAGATATTGGAAAATTTACTTCCGCTTTTCAAGTATTGAATCCTGATTTGGTGATTTGTACTATGGAATCATCTGTTAAGATTCAAATGGAATTAACAATCAGCAAAGGACGTGGTTATGTTCCTTCTGAAGAAAATAGAGCCGAAGAAGCTCCTATTGGATTTATTCCTATTGATTCTATCTACACTCCGATTAAGAATGTAAATTATAGCATTGAGAATTATCGTGTAGAGCAAAAAACGGATTATGAGAAATTAGTTTTAAACATTGAAACTGATGGATCTGTTCATCCTAAAGAAGCACTTAAAGAAGCTGCAACAATTTTAATTCAGCACTTCATGTTATTCTCAGATGAGAAAATTGCATTGGAAGCAGAAGTAAAATCTGCAGTTGAAGAATTTGATGAAGATTCACTTCACATGCGTCAGTTATTGAAGACTAAGCTTATCGATATGGATTTATCTGTTAGAGCTTTAAATTGCCTTAAAGCAGCAGACGTTGAAACTTTAGGTGAATTGGTTCAATTTAACAAGAACGATTTATTGAAATTCAGAAACTTTGGTAAGAAGTCACTAACTGAATTGGATGAGTTAGTAGAAAGTAAAAATTTAACTTTCGGAATGAATGTATCTAAATACAAACTAGATAAGGACTAAGTAAGATGAGACACGGAAAGAAATTTAACCACTTAAGTAGAACAAAGTCGCACAGAAAAGCAATGCTTTCTAATATGGCTTGTTCCTTAATTCAGCATAAAAGAATCAATACTACTCTTGCTAAGGCAAAAGCCTTAAGAGGATTTGTTGAGCCTTTGATTACAAAATCTAAAGATGATTCTACTCATTCTAGAAGGGTTGTATTTAGCTACTTGAACAATAAGCAAATTGTCTCTGAACTTTTTAGAGATGTTGCTCCAAAAGTAGCAAATCGTCCAGGTGGGTATACAAGAATCATAAAGACAGGAAATCGCCAAGGGGATAATGCAGAAATGTGCATGATGGAATTGGTCGACTTCAATGAGATTTATGTTAGTGATGCTAAGCCAGAAAAGAAAAAATCTAGAAGAAGACGTTCATCTGGCACTAAAGCAAGTGCGGAGGCAACAAGCGAAGCAAAGGTAGAAACTGAAGCAGTAGCTGAAGAGGTGAAGGAAGAAAAAGCACCAGAAGCGAAAGTAGAAGAGAAGCCTGCTAAAGAAGAAAAGAAGGAAGATTCAAAAGAAGAAAAGAAAGACTAAACCATGTTTAGTGTTGATAATTAATTAATTAAAAAGATAAAGCCTTCGAGTTTTATCTTTTTTTTTGCCCAAAATTTATTTCATGAAGTATCAATTGAAAAAGAAAGGAATTGCTGTTCTAGAAGATGGATCTGTTTTTCATGGTCTCTCGGCAGGAATTGATGGAACAAGCACTGGTGAAATATGCTACAATACTGGCATGACAGGTTATCAAGAAATATTTACAGACCCATCTTATTACGGTCAAGTGATGGTTTGCACCACTGCCCACATTGGAAATTATGGCGTAGAACATGACGAAAGAGAGTCGGAAAGTGTGAAAATTTCTGGATTGATCTGTAAAAAATTCTCAGACACATTTTCACGACCAATGGCAGACGACTCCTTGCAGAATTACTTTGTCGACAATAAGATAGTTGCTATCACTGATATCGACTCTAGAGCTTTGGTAAGACACATTAGAGATAAAGGAGCAATGAATGTTATTGTTTCATCCACAGAATTTGATGTTGATGTTTTAAAGAAGGAACTGGCTAAAACTCCTTCAATGCAAGGCTTAGAATTGTCCTCAAAAGTGTCTACTAAGGAAAGTTATTTTATTGGTGAAGAAACTGCTCCAATTAAAATTGCTGTTATTGATTATGGCACCAAAAGAAACATCCTTCGCTCATTATCAGATAGAGGGGCTTACCTTAAGGTCTTTCCTATGTATAGTAGTAAGGAAGAAATTTTGAACTGGAATCCGGATGGAATAATGCTCAGTAATGGTCCTGGAGATCCTTCTGCAATGAAAGAAAACATCTCTATTGTGCAGGAATTAACAGCAAGCAACATTCCCATCTTTGGAATTTGCCTTGGTCATCAAATACTTGCACTTTCCTATGGATTAACAACGAATAAAATGCACAATGGCCATAGAGGAATAAATCATCCAGTGAAGAATTTACTTTCCGGTAAGGGAGAGATAACCTCACAGAATCATGGTTTTGTTGTAGAAAAAACTTCTGCAGAAAATCACCCTGAGATAATTATTACTCATGAACATTTAAATGATTTTTCTGTGGCGGGAATTCAACACAAGAAAAAGCCAATCTTTAGCGTTCAATACCATCCTGAAGCCGCCCCTGGGCCGCACGATTCAAGATACTTATTTGATCAATTCATAGAAACCATAAAAAAAAATAAAAATTAGAAATGACTTATATCGCATCTATTCACGCAAGACAGATATTAGATTCAAGAGGCAATCCAACAGTTGAAGTTGATGTTACTACTCAATCCGGTGTAACAGGACGGGCGGCTGTTCCTTCGGGCGCTTCAACAGGGATTCACGAAGCAGTTGAATTAAGAGACGGCGATCAAGGGGTGTATATGGGAAAAGGTGTCCTTAAAGCTGTTCAAAATGTGAACAAAAGCATAGCCGAAGAGCTCAATGGCATCAATGTATTCGATCAAACAGGAATCGATCGATTTTTGATTGATATGGATGGCACTGAAAATAAATCCAATTTGGGCGCAAATGCCATGTTGGGTGTTTCTTTAGCTGTTGCGAAAGCTGCGGCAAATGAAATTGGAATGCCATTGTATAGATACATTGGAGGAGTGAATGCCCACACTTTGCCAATTCCAATGATGAACATCCTCAATGGAGGATCTCATGCCGATAATAGCATTGATTTTCAAGAGTTCATGGTCATGCCAATTGGTGCTGAAACTTTTAGTCAGGGACTAAGAATGGGAACTGAGATTTTTCATCATTTAAAACAAGTGCTAAAATCAAAAGGATTTTCTACTAATGTTGGAGATGAAGGTGGCTTTGCTCCTAATCTTGGTTCTAATGAAGAGGCAGTTGAATACGTATTGAAAGCAATTGAATCAGCAGGGTTTAGACCAGGCGAAGATGTCTACATTGCAATGGATGCTGCCGCTTCTGAATTTTATCTAGAAGAAGAAAAGGTTTATCATTTTCATAAATCTACAGGCGATAAATTAAGTTCTGCTGAATTGGTCAATTATTGGAAAGATTGGACGAAGAAGTATCCTATCATTTCTATTGAAGACGGACTTTGGGAAGATGATTGGGCAGGTTGGAAAGATTTAACTACAGCAATTGGAAAAGATGTACAATTGGTTGGCGACGATCTGTTTGTAACCAATGTGAATAGGTTAGAACGTGGAATCAATGAGGGCATTGCCAATTCCATTTTGATAAAAGTGAATCAAATTGGAACCTTAACAGAAACCATCGAAGCTGTTGAATTGGCCACAAAAAATGGCTATACTTCTGTGATGAGCCATCGTTCTGGTGAAACTGAAGACAATACCATTGCTGATTTAGCAGTAGCCTTGTCAACTGGCCAAATTAAAACAGGATCAGCTTCTCGCTCAGATAGAATGGCGAAATACAATCAATTGATTCGTATTGAAGAGTTGCTTGGAACTACTGCTTTTTACCCTTCTAAACAATTTAAGTTCAAAGCTTAAATTCATTTTGAAACTCTTTCGCGCTTGCTTACTTTTGCAATACAGAACAAATTGCATGTTGAGCTGTATTATATCCAATAAAATCAATTAGAATGTCAGAAAAAGCAGAATTAAAAATTGGTGGTCAGACCATAGAATTACCAATAGTAGAAGGAACAGAAAATGAAAAGGCAATTGATATTAGTGCTTTAAGAGGCCATTCTGGATACATTACTATCGATCCTGGATATAAAAATACAGGTTCAACCAGCAGTGCAATTACTTTCCTAGATGGTGAGAAAGGAATTTTAAGGTATAGAGGATATTCAATTGAAGAGTTGGCAGAAAAGGCATCTTTTCTTGAAGTTTCTCACTTGTTAATTTATGGAGAGTTGCCAAATGCTACTACACTTAAATCGTTTCAAGAAGAGATTACCCATCATACCTTGATTCATGAAGACATCAAAAATATTTTAGAAGGATTTCCTTCAAACTCTCACCCAATGGGAGTATTAAGTTCATTAGTTTCTTCATTAACGGCTTTTTACCCTGAGTCTTTGGATCCAAATCGCTCTACCGATGAAGTAGATTTGAGCATTAAGAGGTTATTGGCAAAATTGCCTACAATGGCAGCTTGGGCATTTAAGAATGAAATAGGACATCCAGTGAACTACCCAGATAATCGTTATGATTATTGTTCTAATTTTCTAAAAATGATGTTTGCTGTTCCTTCTGAAGAATATGAAGTTGATCCAGTAATTGCAAATGCTTTAGATAAGTTATTGATACTTCACGCCGATCATGAGCAGAATTGTTCAACTTCTACAGTTAGAATTGTTGGCTCATCACATGCTAGTCTATATGCTTCAATTGCTGCTGGAATTAGTGCATTATGGGGACCATTGCATGGAGGTGCAAATCAAGCGGTCATTGAAATGCTTGAGGCAATTAGAGCAGATGGAGGAGATGTTCAGAAATACATGAACAAAGCAAAAGACAAAAATGATCCATTCAGACTGATGGGTTTTGGCCATAGAGTGTATAAAAACTTCGACCCTAGAGCAAAGATCATAAAGAAGGCTGCTGACGATGTATTGGCTAAATTGGGTGTGAATGATCCTATCCTTGAAATTGCTAAAGGATTAGAAGAAGTTGCATTGAACGATGAATATTTTGTAGAAAGAAAATTATATCCAAATGTGGATTTTTACTCTGGAATTATTTACCGCGCAATTGGAATTCCCACCTCAATGTTTACAGTAATGTTTGCAATCGGAAGATTACCAGGATGGATTGCTCAGTGGAAAGAAATGAGAGAGAACAAAGAACCCATTGGTCGACCAAGACAGGTTTATACTGGCATGAATAGCAGAGCATTCACCAATATAAAAAACAGATAAAATTAGGCCCTTTAAGGGCCTTTTTTTTTGAACTAGCGATAGATTTCCCCAACAATCAAAGGCAGATAAACGTTACCTTAGCACAATACTACATTGAGCATGGGATATAAGAGTATGTTAGAATGTGTGACTGATCTGGAAAGAAACGGTCACCTAATTCGTGTTAAAGAAGAAGTGGATCCATTCCTCGAAATGGCAGCTATTCATTTGCGGGCCCATGAGGCAAACGGTCCGGCTCTGTTGTTCGAAAATATTAAAGGCTCCAATTTTCCAGCAGTTTCAAATTTATTCGGCAGCATAGACAGAAGCAGATTTATTTTTAGAGATACGCTGGAATCTGTCAAAAAAATGGTTCAATTGAAAGGAGACCCTAGCCTCTTTTTTAAACAACCAAAGAAACACCTTTCAGTTCCTTTTGCCGCAATAAAAGCTATTCCTAAGAAGGATCTCTTCGCACCAAATTTGTTGAAAAACCAAATTAAGATAGAACAATTACCGCAAATCCATCATTGGTTAAAGGATGGTGGTCCTTTCATCACTTTGCCAATTGTGTATACTGAAGATGCCAGTAAACCTGGTGTCATGAATTCTAATTTAGGAATGTATAGAATCCAGCTGAATGGAAATGAATACACCCCAAATGAAGAAATAGGATTGCATTATCAAATTCATAGAGGAATTGGTGTTCACCAAAAAATTGCCAATGATTTAGGCAAACCTCTAAACGTTTCCATATTTGTAGGAGGGCCTCCTTCTCAAACCTTCGCTGCTGTTATGCCATTGCCAGAAGGCCTTTCAGAATTAACCTTTGCTGGAGCACTTGGCGGAAGACGATTCAGTTACTATAAAGATAAGGGGCATGTCATTTCTAGTGATGCAGATTTTGTCATTACAGGTAAAGTTTATCCTAAACAAACTAAACCGGAAGGACCGTTTGGTGACCACCTAGGTTATTACAGCCTAAAACATGAGTTTCCATTAATGAAAGTGGATGGTGTTTACCATAGGAAAGGTGCCATTTGGCCATTTACAGTTGTTGGAAGACCACCCCAAGAGGATACCAGTTTTGGAAAATTGATTCATGAGATTACTGGAAGTATTATTCCAAAAGAGATACCTGGCTTGCACGAAGTCAATGCAGTGGATGAGGCTGGTGTTCACCCTCTATTGTTTGCCATAGGCAGCGAAAGATATACGCCCTACATGGAGAACCCTGCACCAGCGGAATTATTGACCATTGCCAATCACATCTTGGGCTTTGGTCAAATGTCATTAGCAAAATACCTTTGGATAGCAAACAAGGAAGATAATCCTAGATTAAAAACAGAGGATACTGAAGAATTTTTAATGCACATGCTTGAACGTGTTGACTGGGAGAGAGATTTACATTTCTACACAAAAACCACCATTGATACTTTAGATTATAGCAGTTCAGAGTTGAATGCTGGCTCTAAACTAGTGATTGCTGCTGTTGGTGATAAGAAACGAGAATTATGTAGTCAGTGGAATGGCAATATTCCTGATTTACCAGCCGTTCAAGAAATTAAATTGCTAGCAAGAGGGATATTAGGGATAAAAATGTCTGATTTTAAAAACTATGAATTTGAAGAAGCGGAATTAAATAAGCTTTCTGAGAATTTGTACTCCCATATTTCCGAATTGGATGGCATTGCCTTAATATTAATTGCTGATGACCCAGATTTTGTTGGCAAACAATTTAAAAATTTGATTTGGCAAACCTTCACTAAAAGCAATCCTTCACACGATATTTATGGGGTGGGGAGCCAATATAAAAATAAGCACTGGTCATGCAATGGCCCCTTAATAATTGACATTAGAACTAAGCCACATCATGCACCGACGTTGGAATTAGACTCAGAAACAGAATCTAGAATAAATCGATTAGGGCTTAAGGGCGCTTCATTGCACGGAATAATTTAAGCTTGTTTTTTATGAATAAGTTCATCTTCTTTCTCATAATTGTTTGTTGTAACACTTCTTTAATTAAATCTCAGGAGACTGATTCAATAGCAAAAGGTTCAGAAGCGGGTTTTTTCCCATTACCAGTTGTCTATTATACACCTGAAACTAGATTTGGATTTGGTGCTGTTGCTTTGTACTCTTTTCGGTTCAATGGGGAAAGTGATAGTAGCAGAAATTCTCAATTTCAGTTTGGAGGGGCCTATACTCAAGAAGATCAATTGCTGTTCTATTTGCCTTTCCAATTGTATCACTCTGAAAACAAGTACAATTTTTTTGGAGAATTAGGCTATTACAAATACAGCTATTTCTTTTTTGGAACAGGGAATGATGTTCCAATTGATTATGAAGAATTATACCATGTAAATTTTCCAAGGGTCCGATTGAATGCCACACAATTGATTGCTGAAAACTTCTATTTTGGTTTAAGGTATTGGTTGGATGATTATAGGATAGTCAACACCCAAAATGGAAAACTTTTGGATAAAAATACGATTACTGGATCAAATGGGGGAGTGGTGTCAAGTTTAGGTTTGATTGGTTTATTAGATTCTAGAGATAATTACAATTACCCAACAAAAGGCGCTTATGCTGAATTTTTAGCGCTTCCAAACTTAAAGCTCTTTGGAAGTGATTTCGAATTCATGCGCTTATCAATGGACTACGTTCAATTTATCCCCCTCAAACCCAAAAGTACTTTAGCACTTAATCTTTTTGCTGTTGCAAATGTTGGAGAACCTCCATTTAATGAACTCGCATTTATAGGTGGAAGAGGAAAAATGAGGGGATACTACGAAGGCAAATTCCGCGACCGTAATTTATTGATGTCACAGCTGGAGTTCAGACAATTTCTATTTTGGAAAATTGGTTTAGTTGCTTTTGCAGGAACCGGTGTTGTCAATAGACATATTGATCAAATGGCTATTGGTGATTTAAAGCTTGCTGGAGGTCTCGGGCTCCGATTTCAATTAGATCCTAAAGAAAAAATAAACATTCGTTTAGATTATGGAATAGGGGAGAACAATAGTTCTGGTGTTTACTTAACAATTGGTGAAGCCTTCTAACAAAAAAGCCCCGCTTTTGCGGGGCTTCTTAATAAAGTATGTTTTTTATGATGCTGGTTCAACAGCGACTTCTCCACCTTCTGGAGGTGCAACATTTGCCTTAATTCTTAAGACGGTTGTGGCTGGCTCTGTGTTAGCAGTAACTGTGATAGTCTTTGTTTGCTGATTCACCTGTTTTCCAGGACTGTAAACAACACTTATCTCGCCAGTTTCGCCTGGTGCAATCGGTTGTCTAGAATAATCAGGAACTGTACAACCACAACTTCCTTTTGCATCAGAAATAATCAATGGCTCATTCCCAGTATTTGTAAATGTAAATACCTTAGGATTGGTTGTGTTTTGTTCAATGTCACCAAAATCATATTCCATTTCTGCGAACTGGATGTTGGTTGTTGGTCCTACATTTTCTATTACTGTAGCCTCTTGTAGGTCTTGTTGAATGGCAGGGTTTGCTGCAGCGTTGCTAACAACTGGTGTAGATATTGCGCTTTGTTCATAGCTTACGTTTCCATCACTATCTCCTAAAAGAATTACTGTGTTTGCTAATGTGGCAATAGTAATAATTACCAATAATGCGTTTTTTAAATTTTCACTCATGATTTTCTGTTTATGTTAATTTCGGATGTCAAATATAATTATTCGTATTCAAGTTTTGCTTTTTCGAATTGATCACTTTGCATCACATTAATGGCTTCAATGTAAGAGTCATTTAACGTGTTAATGATTTCAAAATATGCTGAGGTATCAAACAGGTTCCTTGCCAACAAAGCTAAAAGTTGCGTATCTATCAATTTCTTTGATTTTTTATAGTCTTCATCTGATTTTTCAACCTTCTTTTTTTCAGCATACTTGAAAAAATCATTCATGATGTCTTCGTCCAATGCATAGGTCTTTTTAAAGGTCTTGAAGTCGGGGTATAACTTTAACAATTTCTTTCTGTTTTTATCCAAATAGCTTAAAGTAAATTCATTATAAACTCCTTTTCGAATTAGGTTTTTATTCAATTCTGAATTTAAACTGGTATCAATCGGAATAAAAAGATCAGGCATTATTCCACCTCCTCCATAAACTAACCTTCCTTTGGGGGTTTTAAATTTTAGAGAGTCTGGAAAGTTTATGCTATCAGCAGAAACAAGTTCACCAGCCTCAAACCTTCTTCCAATTTCTTTATAGTATTGGTCTTTCCCTTCATCATAAGGCCTTTGAATTGACCTGCCGGTTGGAGTATAATACCTTGCAGTAGTTAAACGAATTGCTGAACCATCTGGCAATGGAAATGGCTTTTGCACCAAGCCTTTTCCAAATGATCTTCTTCCGATCACCATTCCTCTGTCCCAATCTTGCACTGCACCTGATACAATTTCACTTGCTGAAGCAGAGCCTTCATCAATTAGCACTATCAATTTTCCTTTTTCAAATCCTCCTCTTGAAGTGGCTTTGTATTCTTCCCTTTTTTGTTTGTCGCCAGCCGTGTAAACAATCATTTTTCCCTGGTCTAAAAATTCGTCAGCAAGAAGGAATGCAGTTTGTAAGTATCCACCTCCATTTCCCCTTAGGTCTAAAATTAAGCTGGTGGCACCATTGCCTTTAAGGGTATCAAGTGCTTTTGAGAATTCATTCATGGTTGTTCTGGCAAAACGATTGATTTTTATATAGGCAATTTCTGGAGTTGCCATGTAGGATGCATCAACACTGTAGATCGGAATTTTTATCTCTTGTAATGGCAAAACTCAAGAGTTCTTTTTCTCCGAAACGTTGGATGGAAACATTAACAATAGTTCCTTTCTTTCCTCTTAATAAACGTTGAACATCACTGTTTTTAATTCCAGTGCCAGCAACCACTTCTTCTTCTACCTTAATGATTTTATCACCTGATTGGATGCCTAATTTTTCTGATGGACCTCCAGAGATTGGGGCTACAACAGTAATGGTATCTTTTAATATGTTAAATTGAATGCCAATTCCTTCAAAATTTCCTTCTAAGGGCTCATTCATCTTCTTTAAATCTTCTTCCGGAATATAAACCGAATGAGGGTCTAATTCTTTAAGGATTCCAACGATTGCGTTTTCAACCATTTCTCCATTGTTTACTTCATCAACGTAAGCGTAATTGATGACAGTCATCAATGCATCCAATTTTACAATTGCATCTTGTTTGCTGGTTTGTTTTTCTTGACCTATTGTTGCAGTAGCAATCAATAAGGAAAAAAGGCTAAGTGTAATTATTCTCATAATGTCTTCTATTTGTATCAAATTTAAGGATAGCATAGACCCCATCCCAGTTAATAAACGTTAACTGGTTTTATTCTGTTTCGAACGGTATAAAAATTCTTAAAATGGCTTATTTCCCAATAATAGGATCTGAAGAAATTGGATTCACACCTACAGATCTAAGGCTAACTCTTGTTCCATTTTTATAAGCAACAACGAATGCACCTTTAAATCCTTGCACAGACATTTTTACTTTATGAGAGGCAGCATCATTGAAATTATCAAATGAGCCACTCATATAGCGATAATATCCTCCAGACTCGGTAACTAATAAGTTAGGAATAGACTTGTAGTTGGCCTGTGTAGGTTTTGTTTTAAATGCACCTAATTGAACCCTAAAGACAACTTGATTGCTTTCTTCAGAGTTGTTTGCGGAGCTCACCGGATCAATAGATTGTTGCTCACCAGGATTTGTGCTAGCACTTGAAGTAAGGTTACCAATTGGAATGTATTTTCCTTCCGTTGTGCGCTTAATGATTCCAATTCCACCGAAGCCTTGACTTCCTAATTCTGCTAATCGTTGATTTGCACTTTGAAGTGATTTAAAATTTCCTGCGGCATAAATGGTTTGGCCATCTTCATCAATTTTATTTAAATCACTTAGGCTAAGGAATTTTTCCATTTCTTCAGGAGTCTCACCCTGAGTGTATTGTCCAAGTTTAATTTTATAAACAACTTGTTTTTTACCTTTCCCTCTAAAATCTCTTTCAATTACCTCTGCAATTGCCCCACTTGAATCGATATAATTTAAATAGGAAGTATATATCATATCATCTGTAACCTCAACTCCTTTATCATTTGCAAATTCAGGATACTCAGAATTTGATTTCTTCATCTTTAAAATCAGGTACGCCATCGCCATCTGTATCAATTGGGCAGCCAAGAGTATCCACTTCTACATCTCTTGGTGTATTCGGGCAATTGTCTAACAAGTCAATCACACCATCGCCGTCATAATCTTCAGTATTTCCGCTTGCAGCATAATCAATTGGTTCATTATTTCTTTTGTCATATCGCTCAAATGAATCAGCAGGTGGGACTTTTTGAAAATTATAACTCAAAGAAAAACCATTGTACCAAAAGTGATCATTACGGCCATTTCCTCTTTTACTTCCTACAAAGTCAGAAGAAGTTTCAGTAGTAATGCCATCCATATAATCGGTGAAAGTAAAATGAACAATGCTTTCAAATCTAAAATCAAATTGATCATTTAAATGCATGGTAATCCCAGCACCTACTGGTACTGCAATGGCTCTTTCAATGTAACTAGTGCTTGGGTTAAAACCAGCTTCCCTTATGTCGGTTTCAAAGTCATAATCTCTGGTTACCAAAACGGCAATATCGGCGTTTGGAGAATTCTCAGGAAGATTTCTTATTGTTCCATCACTCCAATAATTATAAGGCTCGGCGCCTTTCCCAATTAAATCAGTCTTAGGGTTAAATTCAATGGCTTCAATCCCTGCGGTGATGAATGGAGTGATTTTTCTTTCTTCTGGAAGGAAGTTATCAAAGTTATATTCAACAAATAATGCCCCAGCTCTAAGTTCACTATCAAAATTTACATTTCTCGCCAAAGAACGTTCCTCAGCACGAATGCTTCCTAAAGTGAAATTAAATTTGACATTTAAATAATCTGCTATTGGCTGTATTACATATACTTCAAAAGCAATGTTTCCTCCAAAAGGGCTTCCATAATCACGGTCATTTAAATCACCATAAAAACCTATGGTTCCAATTCCAACACCAATGGTTGGAGAGTATGCTTTGTCTTCATTGTTTTCCTCATCTTCTTGTGCTAGTAAAGAAAATGATAGGATAACAATAAAAAGGAGGGAGGAAAGGGTCTTCATTCTAGCTATTTATGAAGCCTTAAAGATAATTTTTTATTTTTTAATAGGCCTATTTTAACCATTTTTGATTGCTAACCATTAAGGCCTCTTGAACTGATATCCTTTCGCCTGAATTATAAGCACTGACGAATGCGTCATCGATCTTATTGTTAGCATCCCAAATTTGATTGCGCTTATTCCTTGCTTTAAGATATTCATTATACGCTCCAACGGTGTATTTATACCATGAATTATGGAACTCTATGTTAACCCTTTCATCAATTTGATGATTCTTTTTGAAGTAGCTTGGCTGCACCTCTTTCTTGCCAGCTGCAATTTGAACCTTAAATACAACTCCAACTTCTGGAGCTGGCACTTGACTTATTTCTTCAGCATTGTTTGAGGCAACCGGTGCTGTGTTATTGCTTGTCAATTCTTGATCTTTGGGTGCTATGAATTCAGGCTCTGTTTTTTCATTTTCTGAAGTTTCCTCTTGGTTCTCAGTAATTTGATTGTTCTCCTGAACCTCCTCTGTTACATCATTCTCAATTACTGCCAGCTCTTCATTGTCAGAACTCTCATTGAAAAAATGATTTTCGAATTGGCTAGCTTGTAATTCCAGTTGGATAGATTGTTCCATATTTAAATAAGAGAACATTCCATGTACTTTAGGATATTCTTCTAAGTCATTTTTACTTTTCCATTAAATAAGAAACAGCAAGGTCTTCAACTTGAGGTAGATTCATCCAAAGAATCTTTACCAAATTATTTCTAAAACTAAATATTCCATCTTGGCTCTGATCTTCTGTTGCAATGAAATCAGTGGGTAAATATTCTTCGACCTTACCGAATGAATTAAAATTCTTTTTATTGATTCTAAGGCTTACCAAGTATTTATTTTCCCCCAGGTAATTAATTTCTCTTTGCACCGCAATGTCCTTGTCATCTGAAACTTGACTAAAACCATCTGCAAGATCACTAGAACCGGTTGCCTTTGGCATATCCGTTGAAGTCTTTATTATGCTATCCTTATCTGATATAACTTCTTTAACTCCACTTAAGGTTTCGGTTTAATGTGTCCATTTTTTCTCCCAATTCAGTTTTTGGGACGATTTCTTGGATCACTTCCATTGTTGAATCTTCTGATACGACTGGTTCCATTTTTAGATTTTCTGCTAACTCTTCAGTTACAGTTTCTTCTTCCTCTTCTTTTTCTTCTTGAGAAGCCAAATTCATGTCTCCCGTTCCAATAGTAATGGAATAACTTGGAGAATTGATGTCTCTTCTCTCGTTTTCCTCAATGAATGAAAATTTACCGTCCAACTGAAATGTCCCATTTAAGTTAGGGTCAGTCTTAATTAAATAGGAAATGCTAAATTCGTTTTCATCCGGGAGCGACATCCAGATTAATTTTACTTCTTGGTTTTTGAAAGAAAATGTTGCACCAGAAGTTGATTTTGCTTCTGCAATAAATCCTACAGGAAGTTTTTGCTGCCACTTAGCAAATCCTTCTCTATCGCCTTTTTCAATTTGTACTTCTACTGTGAAGTTTTCTCCAGGTTGTATGTTTTCTGGGACTTTTTGCTTTATGGTAACATCACCTCCAAAAATGAACTTTAGCACAACAAGTGCGAAAAGATTTAATGTGATTAAACTTGTCTTAAGCATGAACTCTCAAATTAGTAATAGCTTTCCTTATCGATTGGCCCCTTTATTAGAGCCAAATCCATTTATCAACATATGTTAATAAACGTGCAAACCAAAGCTATCTATTACTATTACTGATTTAGGGAGACTGCCCTTGAAGTTATTAACGGGAAGTTGTTAAGAGGGTTTGGTCTATTTTTCAAAACCTTCTGAAGTCTCAAAGAGTTTATTTATGGCATGCTGAATTTGAAAATGCATGACAAGTGTATCATTGCTTGAATTGGTGGATTCAATAATATCCATAAAGTTTCCATCTTCATCTAATCCAGAACCTATGGTGCTTATTCTGTTAGCCAATCTTTGAATAATATAATTCTGACCATCTTTACTTCCTAATGAAAAAATGGCGTCATTCATTCCACCTGAGCCACTTGCAGCCATTGCGTCCATAATCTTATTGAATTTATATCGATAATGTTCTGAGCTATCTTTTTGACCAATATTTAAATAAGCATATGCTTTATCAAATAAAATTTCTTGATTGTAGGGTTGGTAGGACAACAAACTATCGCATTTTTTAATTGCAGCATCATATTGATAATGATTGATGAGGTCACTAACATTATATTCTAAACCGATAGTTTCATACGGGGAGTAATTTTTACTTGAGGTAAAATTGATTAACAGGGCAAGTACTTCATAATCACTGAGGCTGGGGTCATTCTTTGTAAATCGTTTTGCAAGCCTTTTGTGATAAAGTGAGTCCGATTCATCTAAAGTTCTTTTTAAAACCACATCAAAGTCAATGTCATAGATAAAGGTTTGAGCCTTTAAATTCTCTTGCATTGATATGATGCAAATTGAAAAAGCAATAATTCTAAGTGTTATTGATTTCAAAAAATATTTAGGAAGATTCTGCATGTGATGGTTTCCCAAAGAAATGAATGATTAAAATTAATGATGTTATTGAGAAAGAAAAAGTCAACCAAAATGGCATTCCAAATGAAGCAGGAATTATGCCAAATAGTATGCTAACTATTCCAACTGTCAGGGCATATGGCATTTGTGTTCTTACATGATCAATGTGTCTGCATGAGCTTGCCATTGAACTTAATATTGTGGTGTCAGAAATTGGTGAGCAATGGTCGCCTAAAACAGCTCCAGCTAGAACACAAGCCACTGTATTGTGAAACAAGGACAATGAGCTTGCATAATCCAGTCCGGAAGCTTGACTAATTTCCCAACTTGCTGGCAACATTAATGGATAAAGTATTGCCATTGTACCCCACGAGGAGCCTGTAGAAAAAGCTACAATAGCCGCCAGTACAAAGGTTATTGCTGGAATTAACTCCGCGGATACTTGTCCTTCTAAAATTGAGGTTAGGAGGTTAGCAGTATGAAGGTCTTCAATTATTCCCGCAAGGCTCCAGGCAAGAACAAGAATTACAATTGCAGGTAGCATGGATCTAAAACCATGCAATGCAGACTCTATACTTTCACCTAGACTTAGCTTTTTACTTAAAACACTAAGTTTAATGGCAGCAATTATTCCTGCACATGAAGCCCAAAGCAATGCGCTGTAGGAATCGGCATCACCTATTGTGCTAGATAGCTTTTTAAAGAAACTTAAACTTGGATCATTGATAATGGTTTCGTTGTATCCAGTGTATAAGAGACCTGCAATGGTTCCAAAAATTACAACCAACACTGGAATGATTGCTTGTAGAGCATTTGATTTTACTCCTTCTTTCACTTTAAATTCTGAGTTTTCAAGGATAGTTTTCTCATGGTGTTCGCTTTCATTATTTTGATTTCTTGCTTTTTGTTCCGCTTTTAGCATTGGCCCAAAATCACGCCCCTTTAAAATAAGGCTAAGCATAAATATCAATGATAGAATTGGATAAAAGGAATATTTCAATGAAGCAATGAATGTGGCGTAAACCCCTTCATCTAAACCTTCAATTTGCTCAATTCCGCTTCCAATATAACCAAGTTCGGCTCCTATCCAGGTTGTGATAAATGCAATAGAAGCCATGGGTGCTGCAGTTGAATCAACTAAATACGCTAATTTTTCTCTAGATATTTTTAGCTTATCTGTTAATGGCCTCATGGTGTTGCCAACAATTAAAGTATTGGCATAATCATCGAAAAATATAGCTATTCCTAAGAACCAAGTTGCCAACTGACCAGTTTTTGCATCATGAGCAAATCGAGCAATCTTATTCACTACTCCTTGCATGCCACCATTTTTAGAGATAATTGCCACCATGCCTCCAATAAGAGTAGAAAATATGATGATTGAAAGATGTCCTCTATCTTCTAAAGCTCCTAAAATGTAAGTGTCAAGCATTTCAAGAAAGGCATATAGAAAGCCAAAAACTCCATGGATGGAAACGTGTATTATAGCGCAGCCAGCAAATAGTCCAATAATCAATGAACTAACTACCTCCTTAAATACCAGGGCTAAGATGATTGCTATTAATGGAGGAAGCAACGACCACCATAGGGTAATGCTTTGGTAGGAAAATTGAAAGCTTTCTGATTCGAAAATCAATTCAAATTCTCCATCCTTTTGAAATTCATGCTCAAAATAAGGCTGATCTCCATCGAATTGAATCTTTTTCTCTATTCCATTCACTTGTACCTTTGATGAGTCATTAAAGATTTCTTGGTCCAATTCAATTTCATATACTATTCCTTCCAAAATGAATTCTGGAAATTGTATTGGGGCTTTTGTGGTTTGATTCGCAAAAATAAATTGACAAAAAAGGGTCAAAAAGCTAAAAAGGAGAACTATTTTTTTCAATTTTCTTGCATTGTTTCAGGTAAAGATATCAAAAGCTAAGGCTTAATTTTGAGTGAGCCAAAAGAATTCTTAAACATGAAAGAAAAGGTAATCATTGTTGGAGGAGGAGCTGCTGGATTTTTTGCAGCCATCAACATTGCACGCTTCAATCCTAAATTGGAAATTATAATATTGGAGAAAACCAATCAGGTATTGACCAAAGGTAAAAGTCAGCGGTGGAGGGCGTTGTAATTTAACAAATGCCAATTTTATTCCTCAAGAATTGGCAGCATACTATCCTCGAGGAAACAAAGAGCTATTAGGGCCGTTTCATCATTTCTCAAGTGGTGATGTTTTTGAGTGGTTTGAAAGTGTAGGTGTGCCCTTTAAAAATCGAGGATGATAATAGAGTGTTTCCGGCATCCAATTCTTCTCAAACAATTATTGATTGTTTCCTTTCAGAGACTAAAAGATTAAGTATAAAAATTTGGACGGGGACGGCAATTACCAAAATCTCAAAAAAGAAGGATTTTGAACTTGATTTGCAAGATGGTCAAAAAATCAATTGTGAGCATTTAGTCCTGGCAATTGGTGGGCATCAAAAGCAGAAACATTATGACATGATTAGTGATTTAGGCCATCAAATTGTTTCACCGATACCGTCCTTATTCACTTTTAATTTGAAAAAACATCCAAGTAATCAATTGATGGGTCTAAGTGTAAATGCACAAGTAAGAATTAATGAAAGTGCGTTTGTGGAAGAAGGACCATTGCTATTTACGCATTGGGGAATGAGTGGTCCAGCCATTTTAAAATTATCATCCAAAGCAGCAAAATTCTTGCATGAAAAAAATTATCAATTTAATTATTCAGTTTCTTGGTTAATTGATGCTCAGGAATGGGTTGACGATGCGCGAAAAAATCAGGGTTCGAAATCGATAAAAGGACATTTCCCTTCAGGTTTTCCAGTTAGATTATGGCATTATCTTTTGGACCGATCAAAAATTGACCATGAAATAAGATGGGCAGATTTAAAAAAACAGGATATTTCAGCATTAGCCAATGTGCTTAGCAATGATCAATATGTTGCCAATGGGAAGACCACCTTTAAAGAAGAATTTGTAACCTGTGGAGGGGTTCCTTTTAATGAGATAAATTCAAAAAGAAATGGAAAGTAAGATTGTCTCCAACTTATTCTTCTGTGGAGAAGTAATAAATGTTGATGGTTATACAGGAGGGTTTAATTTTCAATCGGCATGGACAACCGCTTGGTTGGTGGCCAAATCGTTTAGTAAGTAGGATGGTACTAAATACTCTAGTGAGGTAGTGCAAAAAAAAAGCCCCGCATTTGCGGGGCTTTTTTTTTATTTTTTGATAAATAATTTCTCTTTAATTCTAGCAGATTTACCAGTACGTTCTCTTAAATAGAATATTCTAGCTCTTCTAACAGAACCTCTTTTGTTCACCTTTATAGCTTCAATGAATGGAGATGCAATTGGGAAAACTCTTTCAACGCCAACTCCACCAGAAACCTTTCTTACTGTAAACGTTTCATTAACTCCAACTCCTCTTCGTTGAATAACAGTTCCTTGAAACACCTGAGTTCTCTCTTTGTTTCCTTCTTTAATCTTATAAGAAACCGAAACAGAATCTCCTGCTGAAAATTCAGGTAATTCATGAGTGGTGTTTAAGTCTTGTTCTACAAATTTTATCGCGTCCATGGTTCTAATATTTGATCCGCCAAAAAGCGGAGAGCAAAAGTAAGGGAATTTCTTAATAATACAAATGCAAAATTGATTATTTTTTTGCTTTTTTCTGGCCTTAATTCTGCTGTTCTTTCAATGCTTCGTGATAAGCGCCAATCATCGATGGCTTTAAGGTTTCCAGATCGCAGTATTTCTGGTACTTCCCAACCCTTATATACTGCTGGTCTTGTATAAACTGGAGGAGCCAATAAACCATCCTGAAATGAATCGGTAAGGGCAGAAGTTTCATCATTTAATACTCCTGGGAGTAATCGAATAATTCCATCACTTAAAACAGCTGCAGCAAGCTCTCCTCCGGAAAGAACGTAATCTCCAATTGAAATTTCTTTGGTAATTAAGTTTTCTCGTATTCGATGATCCACTCCTTTATAGTGTCCAGCAAGAATCAATAAGTTTTTTGACAAGGAAAGCTGATTGTTCATTGATTGGTCTAACAATTCTCCATCAGGACTCATATAAATAACTTCATCATAATCTCTTTCAGATTTTAATGCCTCTATGCATCTATAAATAGGTTCTATTGACAAAACCATTCCTGCTCCGCCTCCAAACGCATAATCATCAACAGATTTTTGTTTGTCCAAACTATAATCTCTCAAATTATGAACGACTACTTCAGCTAATCCCTTTTCTTGAGCTCTTTTCATGATACTGGCGGAAAAAGGACCATCTAATAATTCAGGAACTACAGAAATGATGTCTATGCGCATTGATCAAAATAATATTATGGCAAAAGTAATGCTATTCGATTAGGCTCAATCCTTATTTTTGTTTTCTATGCCAAAATCAAAGAAAAAAAGACGTTCAATAGGACTTTTTTTATTCATTGGGCTATTCTTAGCTTCTGTGATAATTGTTATTCAATACTATGAGAAAATTTATTCCTCAAATGTAAAGGTAAATGAGGAAGAATACTTCTTTATTTCGACTGGAATGGATAGACCTGACTTGCTTTCAAGTCTTGTTGCTAATGAAATCATTTTGGATTCAAATTCATGGAATTGGGTTGCCGATCGAAAGCAATTTTATGAACCAAAACCAGGTAGATATCAACTAAAAGAAGGCATGAGCAATAATGATCTAATCAATCTCTTTAGGTCAGGAATGCAGAGCCCAGTTCAATTAACCTTTAACACAGTAAGAACAAAAGAAGATCTGGCCAGAATTGTTGCTCAGCAAATTGAGGCAGATTCTTTGAATTTAATCCAATTGCTTAATGATCCTCAAGTTGCTGGAAAGTACGGCTTTAATAATCAAACTTTCATGACTCTCTTCCTGCCCAATACCTATGAGTTTTATTGGAATACCAATGCTGAACAGTTTTTGCAGAGAATGGCTCTAGAGTTTAAAAAGTATTGGACTGATGAAAGAAAAATGAAAGCAAATTCTATTGGTTTGAGTCAATCGGAAGTGAGCATTTTGGCTTCAATAGTTCAGGCAGAGCAGGAGATTCATGTAAGTGAACAGGCAAAAGTGGCAGGTTTATACCTCAATCGATTAAGGCGAGGAATGCGATTACAATCGGATCCTACATTGGTTTTTGCTATTGGTGATTTCTCCATTAGAAGGGTCTTGAATAACCACAAGCAAATTAACTCACCATATAATACTTACCTAAATAGTGGATTACCCCCAGGTCCAATAAATTTACCTTCTTTAAGCGCAATTAATGCTGTCTTAAACGCAGAAAAGCATTCCTATCTATACATGTGTGCCAAATCAGACTTTTCTGGTTATCATGATTTCTCAAAATCATTAAGACAACATGAACATTTTGCACGGGCTTATCGTAGAGAGTTAAATAAAAAAGGAATAATGCATTAAATGACTAGTTTTGTCATCCGAAAAAAAGAAATTATGGGAAAAATTAAGTTTGGTACAGACGGTTGGAGAGCAATAATAGCTGAAGATTACACAGTAGATAATGTTGCTAGAGTAGCAATGGGTACAGCCACATGGTTAAAGGCCAATTTTGATCATCCTAAAGTGGTCATAGGACATGATTGTCGTTTTGCAGGAGAGCTATTTGCTGAAACAGCCGCTAAAGTTTTTATAAAAGAAGGAATAGAAGTGCACCTTGCAAAAGGATTCGTTTCAACCCCCATGGTTTCTCTAGGTACTCTTCAATTAGAGGCATCTTTAGGAGTTGTTATTACTGCATCACATAATCCACCTTCCTATAATGGATTTAAACTGAAAGGGCATTTCGGAGGTCCCTTATTGCCTGCAGAAGTTCAAGAAGTAGAAGATTTAATTCCTGATAGCAATGCAATTGATTTAAAAGGAATCAATTTGGAAGAGGCAATAAGTTCAGGCCAATTAAAGTGGGTTGATTTAGAAGGCATGTACTTAAAACATGTTGAAGCTAATTTCGATATGGAGGCCATCAGAAACTCCTCTATGAATTTTGCTTTTGATGCCATGTATGGTGCAGGACAAGATGTGATGAGAAGATTGCTTCCAGAAATAGATTATTTACATGCCGAATACAATCCAGGATTTGATGGACAAGCTCCAGAGCCTATCCATAGAAATTTGCAGGCCTTTTCTGACCTTATCCGTCTTTCTGAAGGAGAAATTAATTGCGGATTAGCTGTTGATGGAGATGCTGATAGAATAGGCTTATACAATAGTAAAGGAGAATTTGTAGATTCTCACCACATCATTTTACTTTTGATTAAATACCTAACGGAAGAGAAGAAATATACCGGCAAGGTGATTACCGCCTTTTCAGTTTCTCCCAAGGTAAATAAGTTGTGCAAAATGTTAGGCCTAGACATAGAAGTTGTAAAAATTGGATTTAAGCATGTTGCAGGATACATGGTTAAGGAAGACGTTCTTTTAGGTGGGGAAGAATCTGGTGGAATAGCAATAAAAGGACACATTCCAGAAAGAGATGGAATTTGGATGGGATTAACCATCTGGGAATACATGGTTAAATCTGGGAAAAGCCTAGAACAACTGATTGATGATGTTTATCAAATGATTGGTTCTTTTAAATTTGAACGCATCGACTTGCATCTTACTGAAGAGAAAAAAAATCAGATTATGGACGCTTGTAAAGCAGGTAAGTTCAAAAGCTTTGGGAAATACAATGTTGAGAATGTTGCAACAATAGATGGCTTCAAATACTTTTTTGCTAATGATGAATGGGTAATGATAAGACCGTCTGGAACTGAACCTGTTCTTAGAACTTATGCAGAGTCTTCAACTACAGAAGGAGCATTTGAAATCTTAAAGGCAGTTCATCAAGAAATGGGAGCCTAAAAGCTTAAGATATAACTGGAATTTTCTAAGTAACGAGAGTCCGGAAAATACATGAATAAACATGTTCCGCCTTTGGTTACTTCTATTACTTTTTTGTGCAATCCCATAGGGATTGCCGGACAACCTTCACTGGTTCCTAAAAGCCCGTTCTTTTCTATGTATTGACTGGTTGCATAATCTGCCCCATGGATGACAACAAACCGCTCCCTAGCATTTGAGTTGAAGCCGTTTTCCAATCCTTTTAGTCTTAATGAAAGCCCATTTTTGCCAATATAAGTTTCTTGGGTAACGTAAAATCCAAGGCTGCTTTGATGAGAATTTTCAACATTAGAAAAATCGATTGCATATTCTTTTCCAGAATTCTCACCATGAGCAACTAAAGTGTTAAAAAGGATAACCTTGCTATTCAAATCAATCACCCAAAGTCGCTTTTCATTGGCATGAAGCCTAAAATCAACTAAGCTTAAAATGTGCTTAGTTTCACTTATTTGGCCACTTAATTTTAAGTCGATGTATCCTAAATACGCTTTTTCAAATAGATCAAAAGCAGGCTTGTTATCGCCTTTTAGGTCTTGATAAATTGAGCTGAACTTATGTTCGTCCCTTGTGAATGAGCTTGAGCTAATAAAAATAAATCCAAAAAATACCAATACAAGCATTTGCTTCATTCCGCAAATATCACATTTTTTAAAAATGATTGAAATAGCTGGTAAATAAAAAAGGAACCAATTGGTTCCTTTTCTGTTAATGTGAATGTTTTATTTTCTTCTCGTGTTGAATTTTGTGCTTTCTCTCCTCTTCCATCTTTGATTTTCGTTCCGGAATGAGTTCCATCATTTTCTTCTGTTGATCTTCATTAAGTATCTCGGCAATTTTTCCCTTGAAGACTTTGCTCTCTTCATGCCTTTCTTTCATTCGTTTCATTTTTTCTTCTTTTTCCGCTGCCTGTGACATTAGCTCGTTTGAAGCATTTTTCTTTTTCTGAATTATAGCTGCTCGTTCTTTAAAAAGAACCATCAACTTTGCTTCTTGTTCCTCTGAAAGGTTTAATTCTGATTTAATCTTTTCAAATTGATCCTTAAATTTTTCATTGGCATTTTGAGCATTAATACTTAGACTAGTTAAGATGATAAGAGAGAATAGTAACTTTTTCATAATTTTTGTTTTTTTCTTTTAGGCAAGTCTTGTGCCAAGACTTTTTCAATAAAATAGAATACGCTATTTGAACTTTAGGGTTTTACAGATTTTCACTTTTTCATCTTTTAATCCTCAATACTATTTTATTGGTTTTTTGACAAATGATTTAGTGTATAAAAATTTGATGTATATACATATATTTGTGGAAAAGCTTAAGATGAGAATTGAAGAAGAAATTCGGCAGGAAAAGTTTAAAAGCGAATATCAAAAATTGGTAATTAATCAATTGTTTACTGGTAAATGGGTGGGTGAAAGAATTAGCAGGCATCTTAAACCATTTGGATTGACTTCTCCACAGTACAATGTGTTAAGAATTCTACGTGGCCAAAATGGTAAGGCAATGAGCGTAAATTCTATAACAGAAAGAATGATCGACAAAATGTCAAATGTTTCTCGGTTACTGGACAAATTAGTTAGCAAGTCATACATAGAGAGAACAACCTGCCCAAAAGACAGAAGACAATTAGACGTCATTATCAGTAATAAAGGAATAAGAATTATCGATCAGATTGAGCAATTGGATGATGATTTATTTGAAGACTTTCAAAACCTAAGCCTAGAAGAAGCAAAAAAATTAAATAACTTATTAGATAAATTAAGAGGATAAATGGAAATAAATGACTTTTTAGAAGAAAGATGGAGCCCAAGATCATTTTCAGGGAATAAAGTTTCAATGGAGCAGGTCCAAAAGCTTTTTGAAGCAGGCTCAAGAGCGCCAAGTGCATTCAATGAACAACCTTGGAGGTTTATAGTAGGATTTAACAATGATTCAACCCATCAATTAATTTGTGATGTATTGGTTGAAGCAAACCGTTTATGGGCGCAAAATGCTTCCATTTTAGCAATAGGTATTTCAAGTGATGAGTACCAAAGAAACGGGAAACAAAATGCTCATTCAAAATACGACCTTGGGGCTGCCACAGCTTTTCTAAGCATGAAGGCACGCGAAGAAGGTTTTTATGTGCATCAAATGGCAGGTTTCGATGCTGATTTAGCGAGACAAAATTTTAAAATTCCAGATGAGTTTACGGCCATGGTTGCTATAGCAATAGGCGAAAAAGCGAGCCCAGATGAATTGCCTGAAAAGCTAAAGGATGCTGAATTAAAGAGGTCTAAAAGAAACCCATTGGAAAGTTTTTTATTTACTGAGCAATTCGGGCAATCGCTTAAATAATTTCATTTATTTTATTGAAATTGGATATTTTTTTTTGCATTATTCATTATTGAGTAAATTCGCAATAAACAAAGGAGAATGGAAAAGCAGGAAGAAAAAATTGTTATAAATCACATAGAATCTAGCAGAATTGGGAGTGTAGATTTTAAGGATTTAAGTTTCGGAAGGGTTTTTTCTGATCATATGCTTTTAGCAGAATGTGAAAATGGAAAATGGGATACTGCTGCAATTCAGGCATTTCAACCCATTGCTTTTTCTCCAGCTTCCTGTGTTTTTCATTATGGTCAAGCCATATTTGAGGGGCTAAAAGCTCATCGTTCTCCATCGGGTGAAATACTATTGTTTCGGCCCTATGAAAATTGGAAAAGATTCAATGTCTCTGCGAGAAGAATGTGCATGACTGAAGTGCCAGAATATTTATTCATTGAAGGCATTAAAGAATTGGTAAAACTAGACCAACAATGGATTCCAAATGAAGATGGCAATTCATTATACATCCGTCCGTTTATGGTTGCCAATGAGGCGTTTCTTGGTGTTAAACCAAGTGCTAAATATCAATTCATGATCATCACCTCACCAACTGCTAATTATTACTCGGGTGCTGTAAAGGTTAAAGTTGAAACTGAATATAGTAGAGCTTGTCAGGGTGGGATTGGCGCAGCAAAAGCAGCTGCCAATTATGCAGCTTCTCTATTTCCTGCGAAGTTAGCGCAAGAGGCGGGTTATCACCAATTGGTTTGGACTGATGCTAGTGAACATAAAAACATCGAAGAGTCTGGTACAATGAACATCATGTTTAGAATTAATGATGTACTTCTAACCCCTTCTTTAAAAAACGATTCCATTCTTCCAGGAATTACAAGAAATAGCATTATTCAGTTGGCGAACCATTGGGGTTATTCTATCGAAGAAAGAAAAATTCCAGTTTCCGAAGTAAAAAGTGCAATTGAGAGTGGGAGTCTTCAAGAAGCATTTGGTATCGGTACTGCAGCAACCATTGCTCCATTTTCAAACATTGCCATTGAGGGAAAAGATTACCCATTGAGTGATTTCAGAGGGTGGGAATTTTCTAACAAAGCAAAAAATTACCTTGAAGGAGTAAAACGAGGAAAAGAGGAAGATTTATTTGATTGGATTGTTAAGGTTTAATTCTCTTATAATTTATTCTCCAACTTAATTGAAAGGATTCACCAGAATCTAAAGAAGTTTCCCAATCCCAGATAAACTCATTCTCTGAAATGGATTTAAATAACATTCTCTGAATCTTCTTTAAAGTTTGGTCTGTACTAAACGCTGGTTGATTATTGACCTCAATGCCTATGAAATCATAATAAGAACCTTGGTTATCAGCCCAAGCCTGGTGCCAAGTTTTACTATTGGGATTAAAAACAGAAATACTAGTCCCTTTGAATCCAGTATTGGGATCCTCAAAATTTTCTTGAATAACTTTTCCATCAGCAATTTGGATGATTTTATTGCTACCATGAATTAGGGTACTATCAGGTCCAATCCAACTAACTTCCCAATTGCCTATCCAAAAATCAAAGGAAGTAGGTCCAAGATTTTCCTCCTGAGAAAATGCTAAGGAACTTTTGAGAATCAGGATTAACACAATAAAATAACTTTTCATAATCTCGAAGTTATTCGATTTATTCTAATTCTATGTCTTCTTTGAAGTAAAATGGGATAGAAATTGAATATGATGTTAATGCCTGAACAGATAATTACAAAGCCTAAGTGACCTTTATATGCCATTATTATAGAAAAAAGGGCTATAAAAATGAATGCCATTAGATGTCCAAATTCCGCTTGTTTACTTTCGAAAACAAAAGAATGAAGTCCATTCTTAAATCCTGAAAAAAAGCTCTTTTGTTTCGCTTTATTCCTCCAAAAGGTAGCCAATAAAAAAAGCCGAAAGTATTTTCCTCCCAATATTTGATATAAGAAATTGTATGGATCATTTCCTATAGTATAAAACCGACTTGGAAGGATTTTAGAACTGGGCAATGCAAAGCCTAGAAATGCAAAAAAGCCTGTGTAATAAAGGTTGATAAGAGCAGATAAGAAACAATTTTCTATTAACGAAAATGAATCAGAAGAATTCCACATGATCATTGAAAGTTCAATGCCCAAATAGAGCATAAAACCCGACAATACTATTAATCCAATCTTTTTACTCAACTTCATGTTTTTTTAGGATAATCAAAATGACTAAGCACTCCTAAATTCTTAGATACAGCTTGCCAAGTGTCTACATGAAACTGAATGCTAATTGCGCTGCAAGTAGGCACATGACCTAAATTTTGCCCACATAAATCTTCAGATAGGAATTGAATTATTGGGTTATGGCCTACTAGAAAAACGATTGAATGTGATTCTGCAATATTATGGATGATGTCATAGGATATTTCTAGGCTTGATTCATAGAATGATGGAACTACTATACTTGATTCAATATCTTCAAACGCCGATATGAAAAAGTTAGCCGTTTCTATTGCTCTTTTTGCTGAGCTGGAGATTAAAAGGTCAGGAATCAAAGATATTTTCCTCAATCGTTCTGCCAATAAGGGTGCGTCTCCTTTTCCTCTGTTATTAAGCGGTCTTTCATGGTCGGAAAGTTTGGAGTTTTTCCAACTAGACTTTGCATGCCTTATTAAGACAAGCGTTTTCACTTCCCTATTTTCGGATCAAAGCCCTCTTGGTCTACCTTATTCATAAGCATAGGAAGAATAAAAAATTCTAAAAAGCTTGAATTCGACTTAAAAACATGTTTTGAGAATGAGCGTAAGCTTAGCACCAATTCTTTTGCATAAATGTCATTTAGTTTTGGCAAAATTGAATTAATGGCCTCAACACGACTTTTAAGAAATGCTTCTTTTTCTTCCCAAGACTCAGGAAGTCTGCTCATTATGTCATTGAAATTGTCCTCAAAATGGGCATCTACTCTTTGGTAATAATTGTGTAAAATAGGTGCTGAAGTATACGTTCTTAAGTGAGCGAGCTTTACCGATTCGGCTTTTTCTCCTTCACTCACTTGCCCATCATCAGAAATAGCGGCTAGTATTGCAACAATTGCTGGTGCTCTAAGAATTACCTTTCGGTCTTCATCATTTAATTTTTCAATCTCTGTTGGCATAATTGTATTTTTTCAATTAGTACAAAGATACTTTTCTTTGCATTTATCATTGCGGTTTTAATAAAAGAAATGACTATGCTTAATAAAAAAGAAATCTCTTCCGAATGCGAATTCGTTTTTTCTAAAAGCAGCGGTAAAGGTGGTCAACATGTAAACAAAACTTCTACTCAAGTTAGCTTAAGGTGGAACATTTCAGATAGTAAAGCCTTCGGTGAAGCAGAAATAGATCTATTGCTTAAAATTCTAAAGCCGAGATTAAGTCAGGATAGCACAATAATAATTCAGGCGAGTGATAGTCGAAGCCAATTCCGCAATAAAAAGATTGCATTGGAACGATTGTTTGAAATGGTGACCGAAGGATTAAGAGTAGAGGCTAAAAGAATATCAACTTCAATCCCTAGAGCGGTTAAAAGAAAACGTTTACAAACTAAAAAACATCGATCTGAATTAAAAAAGACAAGAAGAAAAATTTAGTGATGTTTTAATGACTCTTTCCACAAGGGATCTTTTTGATTGGGTTTGGCAAATAATTCAATTTCCTCTTTCTTAACAGGGTGAATAAAAGAGAGTGACCTTGCATGTAAATGAATGCTCGCATCCTTATTGGACCGATTGAACCCATATTTTAAGTCGCCTTTAATCGGACAAGAAATGGCAGATAATTGGGATCTAATTTGATGATGCCTTCCAGTTTTAGGTTTGATTTCTAAAAGGTGATAAAAGTCAAAATGCTTTAACACCTTATAGCTTAATTCCGCTCTTTTTGAGCCTTCAACTTCTTTCTGATGGGCAATAGATTTATTCTTGGCAGGGTTTCTTAACAAATAGTGAACAAGAGTATCGCTTTCTTTTGGTGGAAGGCCACCAGTGATTGCCCAATATGTTTTTTGAATGGTCTTTTTCTCAAAATAGGCATTTAACCTTACCAAAGCTTTGCTCGTTTTAGCCATTATTACAATGCCACTTGTGGGGCGATCTAGGCGATGAGGTAGACCCAAATAGGCATCACCTGGTTTATTGTATTTCTTTTTCAGATAATTTTTGCACCAATCAACTAGTGGAAGATCTCCTGTTTTATCACCTTGCACCAACATTCCTGAAGGTTTATTGAGGGCAATAAGGTGGTTGTCCTCATAAATTACTTCTATATTCATTTATTCTTCTAACTTACTAGGAGTCTCTCCCGATTCGGTGGGTTTTACTTGATTAACAGGAGGTGGTTTAAGCTTTACCATCAAATCGATATTTAAGTTTGATATGAAATCATTTTTGTCGTTAATGTTGAATTTTTGTTCAACATCATGATAGTTTTCATTTTCAAAAATTTCTAATCGGTATTTGCCAGGAGGTAAAATGGCATGTAATTTTCCTTTTTTAGGCTGAAAAAAGTAGTTTCCAACAATGTCTTCTGTGTCTCTGTCAATAACATCAACTTGAACTTCAAAGTTAGCGCTGCTAGAATCGGCATAGATTAAATTAACATTTACCAAACATAGCTCCTCTCTTTTATCTTCAAACACAATTCTATAAATATCTAGATCTCCTTCACCGCCTGGTCGAGAGGCTGCGATGTATGCATACCGAGGATTCTCTGTGAAGCAAATGCTAGCATCGTCGCTCGTGGTATTGATGGGATATCCTAAATTTACTGGGCTTGTCCATTCATCATCAATCCAAACACTTTTAAACAAATCCAAGCCACCCATTCCTTTATGTCCGTTTGAACTAAAGTAGATTTCTTTTTCATTGTTTCTAATAAATGGGTATTTCTCATCTTTAGCTGTATTGATGTTTGGGCCTAGATTTATTGCCTCTCCCCAATCATTATTGGGCAGTCTTCTCACCATATAAATGTCGTATCCCCCAAATCCACCATCTCTATTGCTGCAAAAGTAGAGTACAGTTCCATCGTTGTTTAAAGATCCTCCAGGTTCATTGTCTTTAGTGTTTACCGTTTTGCTTGCGAAATCTTTTGGGGGCATGTATGAGCGTCTGCCTTTTTCACTAATGAATAAATCACTATAACTATCATCACTATCTACATGATAACTCATGTATCTTCCATTTTCTGAAGTTCCTGCAGATTCTTCATTTCCGTATGTATTCGGACTACCAATCGATCTCGCTTTTGAATATTTGTTCCCTCGATGTTTGGCTAAATAAATATCTGAGGTTCGATAACCACTATAATCATATAGATTCCCAACAACTCCTTTTCGCTTGGTAGTGAAAATAATCATGGACTCATCAGGAGTAACCAAAGGCAAGTAATCGGGAGCAATAGAATTTACTCTATTTCCAAGATTCTCAAATCGAATGGGTACTGGATGTTGAACAATTTTTGAAGCAGTTTTGCAATTGGCTATTCCATCTTTAAAAAGAGCCGCTTTTGAAGAATCTGTAGTACTTGCGAGCAATGAGGAATAAAGCGAACTAGACTTATCAAATTCGTAATTCTTAAAATAGGCTAAAGCTAAATCTTTGTCCATATCATCAGGAGCATTTGCAGATTTGGCCACTTCTTCTAATAAGCTTAAACCTCTTTCTTGGTTGATGTTTGAATGAACATAGGCAAGCCCAAGTTGATGTTTATAGTCAATGTTATTGGGTTTTTCTTCAAGAAGTGCTTTGAATATTCGAACCGCTTCAGGATAATTCTTAATCTCCATCATCTTATTGGCATTGCCTTGATTAATGGGATATTCCTCTATGTATTGAGCTTGGGAAAAAAATGGGATAAAAAGGAAAGCATACAATATGAAAGGTGAACAAAAACTAAAGATGGAATTAATACTGCTCCTTTTCATTTGGAAAATTTAAGGATTTTACATCACTTATGTAATTTTCAACCGAATCTTTAATGCTGGTATACAAGCTATTGTATCTTCTTAAAAACCGAGGACTAAAGTCTTGATTGATTCCTAACATGTCATGAATTACAAGAACCTGGCCATCAACATCTCCTCCAGCACCTATTCCTATTATTGGAATTTGAACAGATTTAGCAACCAATTGGGCCAATTCAGCTGGAATCTTTTCTAATACAATTGCGAAACATCCAGCTTCTTCAAGGGCTTTAGCATCTGCAATTAATTTATCGGCTTCTTCTTTTTCTTTTGCCCTTACCACGTATGTCCCGAATTTATATATGGATTGTGGGGTTAAGCCCAGATGCCCCATTACCGGAATTCCAGCAGAAAGAATCCTTTTAACCGATTCTAATACTTCAGAACCTCCTTCTAATTTAACGGCATGTGCACCAGATTCCTTCATAATCCTTATAGAAGAGGTAAGTGCTTCCTTAGAATTTCCTTGATAGGCCCCAAATGGAAGGTCTACTACCACTAGCGCTCTGTTAATTGCTCGGATAACAGAAGAAGCATGATAAATCATCTGATCCAATGTAATTGGCAATGTTGTTTCATGACCTGCCATCACATTAGAGGCGGAATCACCAACTAAAATGACATCTATTCCAGCTGCATCAACAATCTTCGCCATGGAATAATCATAGGAAGTCAACATGGAAATCTTTTCACCACGACTTTTCATTTCTTGTAATACGTGGGTGGTAACCTTTTTCTCGTTTATTTTTTGTCCAGTAGACATCGCAGTAAATTTTTGTGTCTCAACAAAGCTACAAAATAGATTCAGAATTTGATTTATTGGTAATTTCGCTTCCATGATTAAAAAGGCCCTTTTCCTAATTGCATTATTTGCCAGCCTAATGGCTTGCGATAATGAAATTGATTTAAATGCAGATTATGAAGACACAACAGTAGTGTTTGGTCTTTTAAATGCCAATGCTGATACTCAGTTTGTTAGAATTACTAGAACCTTTTTGGAAGATGGACAAAGTGCAATTGATTTAGCTCAAGATGCCAATCGGCTATTTTATAATAACATTGATGTAAAACTGACTCATGTACAAATCGGGCCATGTTTGGACAATTGAAAGGTTAAATTTCTAGACCAAAAGAACCTGGTGTTTTTTCGACTGAAAAAAACGTCATCCATTACATAGATACCACCTTAATTATTGGAGACGAACTATCGCCTTGAATGTAATCCAACCTGATGGAAAAGTAACTTCAGGGAAAGCAACTGCAATGGGAAATGTTCAGTTTGAATAAACCTGAAGTTCAATTTGGTAGAACAGTTAGTTTTATTAATAATGTTGGTCAAACTCTCAGATTATGACTTTGAATTTGGCTTAAAGTCTAGTATTGCAAAATTTGAAGCAAGGCTTTATTTCATTTACTATGAAGTGCAAAGTCCATCTAATAAAATAAGAAGACAAATTGAAATTCCATTAGGAAGTGTAAGCGAATACTAATTTGGAAAATAACATTGAGGTTGAATTAATTTTCCCAGGCCTTGCGTTTTTTTCAAACCATTGCCAATAAAGTTCCGGTAACCAGTAATATTGAAAAGGAAATTCCTAAACTAGATAATTTAATGATAGAGGTATTTGCTGCTGACCAAGAGTATTCATTCTATCAAAACATAAATGGACCAATAGACGGACTTGCTCAAGTTAGACCAGAGTTTACCAATATTGAAAATGGAATTGGTCTTTTTGCAAGTAGAATAAGTACACAGTTCTTTACAGAAATGGCGCAAGAAACCATTGATGAACTTGTGTCTGGTAATGCCACAGGCTTAACTAGGAATCACAATTTTACCATCCAATAAAGGTGACACAATGGCATTATTAAATGCCACTTCTTTGTGATAAACCCATTATTCTGACATTTTTTCTTGAATATCTTGCCGATTCCAAATGGCATACTCATTGACAATGGGCCGATCGTAAATAAAGAAATACGATTAAACTAAAATAGATATGAGTAAAATAATTGGAATTGATTTAGGAACTACCAATTCTTGCGTTTCTGTAATGGAAGGTAATGAGCCTGTGGTTATTCCAAATAGCGAAGGAAAAAGAACAACACCTTCGATTGTAGCATTTATTGAAGATGGTGAAAGAAAAGTTGGAGACCCAGCTAAACGTCAGGCCATCACCAACCCAGAAAAAACGATCTCTTCGATCAAAAGATTCATGGGTAATAAATTCAGTGAAGTGCAAGTGGAGTCAGGAAGAGTTCCTTATAAAGTGGTGAAAGGAGATAACGATACTCCTCGAGTTTTAATTGATGATCGAAAATATACTCCTCAAGAGATTTCGGCAATGATTCTTCAAAAAATGAAGAAAACGGCAGAAGATTATCTTGGGACTAGTGTTTCAGAAGCGGTAATTACCGTTCCTGCTTATTTCAACGATGCACAAAGACAAGCAACTAAAGAAGCTGGTGAAATTGCTGGATTAAAAGTAAAAAGAATCATAAACGAGCCAACTGCTGCTTCATTAGCGTATGGTTTAGATAAGAAGGCAAGTGATGTAAATATTGTTGTTTTTGATTGTGGTGGTGGAACTCATGATGTTTCTATCCTAGAATTAGGCGATGGCGTTTTTGAAGTAAAATCTACCGATGGAGATACTCACCTTGGTGGTGACGATTTTGACCAAGTAATTATTGATTGGTTGGCCAATGAGTTCATTAATGATGAAGACATTGATTTGAGAAAAGACCCTATGGCCTTGCAGCGTTTAAAAGAAGCTGCTGAAAAAGCCAAGGTAGAGCTATCTAGTACAACACAAACAGAAATAAACTTACCCTACGTAACTGCAACTGCTTCTGGACCTAAGCACTTGGTTAGAAACTTGAGCAGAGCGCAATTTGAGAAATTGGCTGATGAGTTAATTAAAAGAACAATCGAGCCATGCAGAACAGCATTGAAAAATGCTGGAATGAAAGTCGGTGAAATTGATGAGGTTATTTTGGTTGGAGGATCCACTAGAATTCCTGCTATTCAAGATGCAGTTAGAAGCTTCTTCGGGAAGGAAGCCTCAAAAGGAGTTAACCCAGACGAAGTAGTTGCAATTGGAGCAGCAATTCAAGGAGGTGTGCTTACAGGAGAAGTAAAAGATGTATTGCTTTTAGATGTAACTCCTCTTTCTTTAGGAATTGAAACCATGGGTGGTGTAATGACTAAATTGATAGAATCCAATACAACAATTCCAACTAAGAAGTCAGAGACTTTCTCAACCGCTGCTGATAATCAGCCAACTGTTGAAATTCATGTACTACAAGGTGAACGCCCAATGGCAAATGGAAACAAAACAATTGGACGTTTTCATTTAGATGGAATTCCTCCATCTCCTAGAGGTGTACCTCAAGTTGAAGTAACATTTGATATAGATTCTAATGGAATTCTAAATGTTTCTGCAAAAGACAAGGCGACTGGAAAAGAGCAGAGTATTCGAATCGAAGCATCTTCTGGATTAAGTGATGAAGAAATTGAGAAAATGAAACGAGAGGCAGAAGAAAATGCTGATAGCGACAAGAAGGCGAAAGAGGAAATCGACAAATTAAATGCAGCCGATAGCCTAATCTTCCAAACAGAGAAGCAACTGAAGGAATTTGGCGACAAACTTCCTGCTGATAAAAAGGCTCCGATTGAAGAAGCTTTAGCTGAATTGAAGAAAGTTCATGAGGTAAAAGATTTGGATGGAATTGATCCAGCTATGGAGAAATTGAATGGAATCTTCCAAGAAGCATCTCAGGAAATGTACCAACAAGGTGGAGCTCCTGGAGCTGATCCAGCTGCTGGTGAAGACCAAAATGCTGCAGGTGATGAAGAAGTTACCGATGTTGACTTCGAAGAAGTGAATGAAGAAGAAGAGAAGTAAATTGCTCTCACAAAATAAAAGCCATCTTCAATTTTGAAGATGGCTTTTTTGTTTTATCTACTTTTGTTTCATGAAGGAAAATCCATTAATTCTTATTACTAATGATGATGGCATTTCGGCGCCTGGAATAATAAATTTAATTAAAGTCGCAAAGAAAGTCAGCAATCGAATCGTTGTTGTAGCACCCAACAGTCCTCAATCAGGTATGGGCCATGCTATAACTATGAATTCCACCTTGAGATTGTCTCCATTTCCAATGGAAGGAGTAGAAGCCTATAGTTGCAGTGGAACTCCTGTAGATTGTGTTAAAATAGCTACTTCTAAGGTGTTGGACGAAAGTCCAGACTTGATCTTATCTGGGATAAATCATGGTTCAAATTCTTCCATCAATGTGATTTATTCAGGCACAATGTCAGCAGCTGTTGAAGGCGCAATTGAAGGCATTCCCTCAATTGGATTTTCGCTTTGCAATTCTAGCATCGATGCCAACTTTAGCCCAATATTAGATGCTGTAGAAAAAATTATTCGGCATAGCCTAAAACATCCTTTAAAAAAATACACCTGTCTAAATGTGAATTTTCCTGCTGTAGAAAAAGACTTAATAAAGGGAATTCGCGTTTGTAGGCAAGCAAATGCCGTGTGGGAAGAAGAATTTGATGAACGATTTGACCCCTCAGGAAATTCCTATTATTGGCTAACAGGTAAGTTCATTAACCGAGAGGTGGAGTCTGAAGACACAGATGAGTGGGCATTGAGTCAAAATTATATTTCTGTGGTGCCTGTGCAATTTGACGTTACCGCATATGAAACAATTAAGAATTTAAAATCAATGGAGAATGAGCACTAGAAAATTTGACAAAATATGGTTAGGGTTAATCTTTGGCTTCGTCATGCCATTTGTTGTGATGTTTCTTTTTTACCTTTCAACTTATGCCTATTTAACCGTGCCAGATTTTTTAAGAAAAATGGCCTTTCAAGCAGTTTTGGTAAAATTATTAAGCCTTTGCGCTGTGGTAAACTTGGGTACTTTCTTTTTGTTTTTTCAAACTAAAAACGATAAAGCAGCAAGGGGAGTAATATTGGCTACTTTGATTTTAGCATTTGTTGTAATGATTGTCAAGTTAAAAGGAGGAACACTTTAATGAAATTTTACATCATTGCCGGTGAAGCCTCTGGGGATCTGCATGCCTCGAACCTAATGAAAGGGATGAAATCAATTGAGCATCACTGCGAATTCAGAGCTTGGGGAGGAGATTTGATGGAAGCTGAAGGTGCTAAGCTTGTAAAACATTATCGAGACTTGGCCTTTATGGGTTTTGCAGAGGTAATAATGAACCTTAAAACGATATTGGGCAACATTAAACAATGCAAGAAAGACATCCTTGAGTACCAGCCAGACGCATTAATTCTAGTGGATTATCCAGGCTTCAACATGCGAATTGCGGAATTTGCAAAAAAGCAAGGCATTCCAGTTTATTATTACATATCTCCGCAAGTATGGGCATGGAAGAAAAACCGCGTTTTTAAACTGAAAAAAACGGTAGATAAAATGTTGGTGATATTGCCTTTTGAAAAAGCGTTCTATGAAAAATATGGAATGGAGGTTGAATATGTGGGGCACCCCCTTGTTGATGCCATTGAAAATAAAGTATTGAATGAATCAGAGCGTTCTATTTTTAGATCCAATATTGGAATTGAAAAAGAAAAAGTGATTGCTATTTTACCTGGGTCAAGAAAGCAAGAAATCAATAAGATGTTGCCTGTCATGTTAAAACAAACTGAGCACTTCTCTGATTATACCTTCGTTTTGGCAGTTGCTCCTGGTTTAGGTAAAGCTTATTTTGAAACTTTTGTAGCAAATTATCCTCTGGTAAAATTACACGAGGGCGACACTTATTCCGTATTGCAAATTGCAGAAGCTGCAATGGTCACCTCAGGAACCGCAACATTAGAAACTGCGCTACTGAAAACTCCAGAAGTGGTATGTTATAAAGGGAATGCAATCTCCTATCGAATCGCAAAAAGAATACTTGATATCAAGTACATTTCCCTTGTAAACCTTATAATGGATGAAGAGGTGCTTAAAGAGTTGATACAAAAAGAGCTAAATGAAGACTTATTAAGAATTGAATTGGGAAAACTATTAAATGATAAAAATTATAGAGGCACAATGCTTGATAAATTTGATCAACTGATAAAAAAATTGGGTGGAGGAGGAGCCTCCAAAAAAGCCGCTCAATTGATTTTGTCTGATTTTATTTCAAGGTGAGGTATTTACTATTCATATTTTTTACTTTTTTATTTTCTCAATTGTCGGCCGAATTCATCAATATTGGTGTATTAAGGTCTCACAGCATTCAGCAATTTGATTTTCATCCTAGAGCGGGGAAATATGTTCTTTTCACAGAACGAGGGAAAATCAAAGAAATTAACAATCAATCCATTGTTCAAGTAAGCGTTAAAGAGGGAAAGGTCCTTGTTCAAGAAAATGGGAAGAATCTAGGGGTTTTTAGCAAGGTAAATCTCATTGGAACAGGTTGGTACAATCATTTTAAATTATTGACCGCATCAGGAAAGAAAATCGATAGAAGGTTCGATGATAATTTAAAAATAAGTGTACGAGCTGGAAAACTAATGCTCATTAATAACATTAATCTTGACAATTATGTAGCCGGTGTTGTAGAGGCTGAGGTAGGGAGAAGACCTCCAAAGGAGTATTTTAAATTACAAGCCATTATCTGCAGAACTTATGCTTTGTCAAACACCCATAAACATTTGGATGAAGGTTTTAATCTATGTGATGAAGTTCATTGCCAAGCTTATCATGGAAAGTCATTCTATTCCAATATTGTTGAAGCCTCCATGCAAACTAAAGGAGCGGTAATAGTAGATAGTGATATCCAATTAATAACTGCGGCATTTCATTCAAGCTGTGGCGGTCAGACCGTTAATTCAGAAGACGTTTGGACCAAATCTTTGTATTATTTAAGGTCAATTCGAGATACTTTTTGCCTCAATAAAAAGAATGCTGAGTGGGAAAAAGAAATTGATTCTAGTCGATGGCACAATTATCTTTCTCGTTTAGTGGTATCCAATAATGACTCACTTCTGCACAATTATAACAATGAACTGAGGGAAGTCTATTTTCCCCATAGCGCTTCCCGACTTAGTTTTGAAGACATTAGACATCAGTTTAGATTAAGGTCGGCCTACTTTAATGTGCACCATAAACCTGGTAGGATTGTGTTGAAAGGCAGAGGTTATGGGCATGGAGTAGGTTTATGTCAGATTGGTGCAATGGAAATGGCTGCCCAAGGAAAATCATATTCAGACATATTGCATTTCTATTATCGAGGGGTACACATTATCGATCTTTCTGCCTTAGATTTTTTCAAAGAGGAATAATCTTATTACCTTCGGGCTAGTACCAACCAAACCATTACCATGTTTTCCATTAGTCAGGCACCCTTGCTTAGACTATTAATGCCCTATGTTTTAAGCTATTTACTATGGTTTAAACTCGACATTGATATTCCTTTAAGCCTAAAAGAATTAGCAGTTTTTTTCATCTTTCTTAGCTTAATTTTTTGGCTTTTAAGTAATAAAATTAAACGCCTCAAATTTTTTCCCGTTTTGCTATTTTGTTTCCTTGGCATAGTTCAGGCAAAGAGTCATCAAAATAAAAATGCTGTTTTTTTTAAAAATGAAAGTGAGCAAAAGCTAGTCCATTTGCAGGTTTTAAAGAAACTTACGGACTATAATTCTGGTTCAAGATATTTTGCTGAATGTAAAAGGATAAATGAAAATACAAGCTTAAAAGTCTTGGTTAAAACTAAGGACAGCACCTTAATGCCTGGTGATTTAGTAATTGCAAGGGGTTCAATTGAACCTTTGCCTAAATCAGATATGTTTCAAAGTTTCAATTACGGTAAATATTTAGAAAATAATGATGTCGGAGGCATCTTCCAAGTTAGTGGTTTAAAGAAAATTGGGAAAGAATTAAATTTAGAGCAACTAGCATATTCCAAAAGAGAATTTCTATTAAGATCTTTGGAACTGAATGGCTTAAAAAAAGAGTCGCTTGCTATTTTTTCTGCCTTGATCCTGGGCGACAAAAGTCGATTGAGTCCACAACAAAAGAATGCATTTTCAAGAATTGGAGCAATGCACCTTTTGGCCGTCTCAGGATTGCATGTAGGTTTGATTTTTATGATTCTTCAGTTTCTTCTTTTGCCCTTAAAAAAAAGAGCAAGGTATTTATACCTAATTCTTATGCTTTGCACCTTAGGTTCATACGTTTGGATAACAGGAGCAAGTCCGTCGGTACTCAGGGCGAGTTTAATGTTAATGGTTTATTTGCTTAGTCCATATTTTGGGGTTAAATCAAATCTGTGGAATGCCATAATAGTTTCAGCTTTTCTAATTCTAACTGTTGACCCATCATCTATATTTCAATTGAGTTTTCAATTGTCATACTCAGCGCTTGCTGGCATCATTCTATTCATGCAATTTTGCCAAAACTTTGTACCAAAAAAGCCTAAAATAGTAAAGTATGTAATTAATGTCCTGTTGGTTTCTTTTGGTGCCCAGATGGCTACCATTCCATTTAACATATTGGTGTTCCATCAATTTCCAACTTATTTTCTTATCGTGAATTTGTTGTTCATTCCATTTGCTTTTTTACTTATTTCTGGGGGAATATTCATAAGCATCCTAAGTTTTTTGATGCCACAATCTCAGGCGTTTGAGATCTACGATTGGCTACTTATGATGTTTGATCATTTGGCAGTGGGTTTTGCAGAACTACCAGACTCGAGTATCAAAATACAAGAATTTAAGCACTTGGAGAAAATAGTATTGATTGGGCTAATTCTATGCTTTTTCATTTCTTTAAAAAGGAGATTCTCTTTTTTTCTTGTTTTGTCATTAATTGGTCTTATTGCAGTTCAGAGCCATAGTGTCTATTCTGACCAAAACCTTGACGTCAGACCTCACCAATTAATAGCAAATAACACTTCTTGGCTACTGCTTCCAAGTGCCAAACATTCTGTCTGTTTTTTTGCAATAAAGAAAACGTTCAATGATTGGGAGCTCAATGGGATTCGTAATTATTTAAGTAATTCTGAAATTCATCCATTCGAAATGAAAGAATTTGGCAAAGAATGTTCTCACTCTAAACTTCTTTATCAATCTGAAAATAAAATGATATTGAAACACATTGATCAAGTATTTGAGTTAGACATGAAGGCTGAAACGTTTACTTGGCATAAGCCATGAAAATTGCTAAACATGTTTCATTTCAATCAATGGGCAAAATGTTAAATTCAATTCTAATCTCCTTCAAAGTCTTATTAAGATAGGGCTGATATTCCATGAATGGCCAAGCTTTATCCATTCTCCTTGCTCGAAAAATGGCTTTTGGGCTAAGCCAAATCAATTTGAAAATATTTTTTAAAAAGTGTTTAAGGCTATACATCCTAAACAATTGATATGCACTGGCTTCTTGATATCCATTTACAATTTTCCAAAAAGGAAAGTCAGAGCCAAAAATGGTCCAAATCTTAACTAAACCTTCTCCACATAAACTTGTGTCGCAGCCAAATACAACATGCGCAATGTCATGGCATTTTAAGAATTTGTCTCCTTCATTTGAATGCTCCTTCTTCGAAAAGTTTTTTTTATTCCTTTCTTGAAAAAGAATTAATGCTTCATTAAGAATAATCTCAGTGTTCACTTATTTTTTTGTTCGTTTTTGGAAAAACTAATTTAGCACTTTCCCAATTCAATAGATGAACTTATTTCAATACGAGTTGTTTTTGATTCAAGTCTTCTTAACGACAATCAATAGAATATGATTTGGGCTCCAATAATTGACCTTATTAATGCTTAATTTAGTGAACTAAATTGTTTAACATACTTTCATGAAAAACCCCTTACCTAAACTACTGGGCCTTAGCCTAGTGTCTGTTCTATTGTTCAATTCTGTACAGGCTCAAAATGCCAAAACTCAAGCGATAGAATTAAATTACAGTCTCGAAAATTCCAGTATTCCTAGCTACATGAGGTTTGACCAAAATCAACTTCCGCTCATAGAGGATTTAGAAACTGTCCTATTGCCTTACCTAAAAGGAAAACAAGATTTTGGTTTTGTACTTGAAAAAACGGAAAAAGACATTACAGGAATGGTGCATTACAGGTATCGCCAAACCTATTTGGATAAGCCTGTTGCCCTTGCTCAAATTTTCTTGCATACTAAAGAAGGGAAGATTCATAGTTTGAATGGTAGATTAATTGATCAATATCCATTGGTGGACCAAGCAAGTTTAACAGAAACACAAGCCTTAGAAGCAGCAAAATCCAGCATTGGTGCTAGCCAGTACAAATGGGAGATTGCTGAAGAAGAGGCAGGCTTAAAAAGAGAAATGAATGATAAGCATGCCACATATTTGCCTAAGGGTGATTTGGTGTTTATTGACCCTGAATTATCCTTCGATGGGAAAGCACATCGTTTAGCTTATCGATTTAACATCTATGCTCATCAACCAATGAGCCGCTCTGAAATCTACATTGATGCAAATACTGGTGAAGTTTTATTCAACAACAACCTAATTCATACAGCTAATGTTCCTGGAACGGCAATTACCGCCTACAGTGGTACTCAATCAATTACAGTCGATTCTGCAACATCAACACGATTTACATTGAATCAAACCTCAGATGGTGGTGGGGTAAATACTTACGATTTAAATTTAACTACCAATTATGGATCAGCAACTGATTTTGTAGATAATGACAATACCTGGAATAACATCAACGCTCAAAAAGATCAGTATGCAACAGATGCGCATTGGGGAGCAGAGCAAACTTATCTGTATTTCTTTAACCAACATGGAAGAAACAGCATCAATAACAATGGATTTGTATTGAATTCTTATATCCACTCGAGTGATCCGTCAAACGGTTCTGCCAATTATGCAAATGCATTTTGGGACGGACAAAGAATGACTTATGGCGATGGTAATGGTGGGTCTATTACTCCTTTAGTTTCATTAGACATTGCCGGGCATGAAATTTCTCACGGTTTAACAACCTTCTCTGCCAATTTGGTTTATGCATCTGAATCTGGAGCATTGAATGAATCTTTTAGTGATGTTTTTGGAACAGCAATAGAATTTTATTCTCGCCCCAATAGAGCCAATTGGTTAATTGGTGAAGACATTGGGAACGCAATTCGCTCCATGTCTAATCCTAGATCTTATGGCGATCCTGATACAAGGTTGGGCCCTAGTTGGACGAATGTAGTAGGATGTACTCCTAGTAATGCCAATGACCAATGCGGAGTGCACTCAAATTCCGGTGTCCAAAACAAATGGTTTTACTTATTAAGTGTTGGAGGCAATGGAACAAATGGGATTGGCGATCCTTATTCTGTTACTGCATTAGGCATCGATACTGCTGCAAAAATTGCATTTAGAAACCTAACTGTTTATTTAACACGTACTTCTGATTACGATGATGCACGATTTTATTCCATAAAATCGGCAGTTGATTTGTATGGAGAATGCAGCCCTCAAGTGCAATCAGTTACCAATGCATGGCATGCGGTTGGAGTTGGCCCTGTTTATTTTAACGGTGTAATTAGTGATTACCTTGTTGGAGATACAGCAAATTGTAAAGCACCATTCTCTGTTAGTTTTCAAGATCAAAGTGTAAATGCATTAACCTATGTTTGGGACTTTGGTGATGGAACTACAAGTACTTTAAGAAGTCCAAGTCATACCTACCAAAACTTTGGTCAGTACGATGTGAAACTAGTAACCGATGGTGGACTCTGCGGAATTGATTCCGTTACTAATGTTAGCCAAATTGTGGTAGACAGCACCTTGTTGTGTGTGGTTCGATTAAACAATGCCAATAATCCTACGCAAACAGAATGTTTAGGAAAGCTTTACGATTCTGGTGGAGCTGCAGGGAACTATGCTGCGAATGAAAATGGTACAATTACAATTGCCCCCTACGGGAGC
>CBDCLY010000012.1:0-63892 GCA_965218715.1 Vicingaceae bacterium | reverse complement strand
TTGTTCAAGTCTTTTTCATAAACTTTACTTCCTTTAGTATCCATAATGTTCAATTGAAAATCTCTTTCTTCCTTTGCCTTGAAATTGATTGTAAAATTGCCATTACTAGGATTAGGGAACAATTTCAACTTTTCAATACTCATGTTTTCAATGGCTGGATCTTCAATGGATTCTGGTAGGGTTTTTCCATTTTTAGGTTGATCAGAATTTCCTTCGCCTTTGCGAACAATCAGCATCACATTTTCAAAACTTTCAACAATGATTCTCTCGCCTCCTATGTCATTTCCATCTTGGTCCAACATTGATTTCATCACTATCTTTTTTCCCTTCAAATTCTCTTCACTATGTTCGAAAATGAATTCATTCTCGCCAGAATCGCTTCCATCACTTTTAAAGATGAAAACCTCAGCGCCTTCTCCATCCCCCTTCTCAAGGTGTTTTCTTATGACTTTATGTTGATCTAAACCATCCATGATCACTTCTACATCAATTTCATGTTCTTCACCATCTTCAGATTTGCCATCAAAATGAAGCACCTTTATATCTTCTCCTTCCAGTTTTCCGTCCTTAAGTTCTTTCATTACCTTAATAAAAACCTTTTTTTCCTCGCCATTCTCATTAGATTCTGTATCGTAATGGAAGGAATTTCCTTTTTGCTCCCAGTCGATTCCATGCTCCTTTAATATCTTTTTCACTTGCTCAGATTCTGACCCTCCAAAACTGGTATCCAACTCTGTTTTCTTTCCGTTCTCGTCTTTAATTACTTTAACGCGGTATGTTTTTTCCTTTTCTTGAGCCATCATCGATGTAATTCCTATTCCAATGATTAAGGCTAAACTGATTGCTTTTTTCATGATTCTAAATTTTAGTTTCAACAAATCTCCTTCAAAGATGATGCATTTCATCTTAAGGTTCTGCCAAAAAGAGTTAAAGAAAAGTTAAAGTGTTTTAGATTAATTATATCATGGCCTAACTTTACCCTGTGAACAATCGTGTAATTAGCTTAATCGTATTCTTAATGTGCATATCCTTTCTAGGCATTATAGGCCTTCAAGCGTATTGGATTCGATTAAAAGCTTTGGAGAACATGAAAGCCTTTGACCAAGATGTTCAAAAAACCCTAGCTGCTATCCAAGATCAATTGGAGGACAGAGAAGCCTTTGTATTTATTCAAGACGCCAATGAAATTCATGCAGAAATAAAAGCCAAAGGCCCAAAAGAAAATCATCGTGAAGATTACACCTACACGGTAAAGGTAGATGGAAAAACGAGGAAAAATCAACCTAGGAAAAAAAGAATAATTCAGAAAAATGTTAGCATCATCAGCTCCAATATTGATCAGATCATTATTGAACATTCTGAACCTGATGAAGGCTTTGTTTTTGAGTCGCTTGATTCGAGCAAATTGATCGATTATTTCGTGTATAAAAAGAATAAACTTGATAAAGCAGTCAACAGAATTGCCTTGGATTTTGCTTTTAGAGACATCAGTCTAGAAGAGCGATTGTCCAAACTGAACTTAGACTCTATTATCAATCAAAATTTAAGCGAGAAAGGCTTTCAAGAGATGGATTACAATTATTGGGTGATTGACCCAAGTAATGATTCAGTAATTAAAGGAACTAGCTTAAGCGGATTCAATGACAATAAAGTTTATGCTACTAGGATTTTAAAAGATGAAAGTGAAAATGGTGGAATATTAAATCTTCAATTTTCAGAAAGAACAAAACGTGTTATCGAATCCATTTGGTGGTCTTTAATTAGCGCAATAGTGCTGACTTTAATCCTCTTCTTCACCTTCTTGTTCACCATAAGATCAATTCTTAAGCAGAAAAAAATATCTCAAGTTAAGGCCGATTTCCATCAACAACATGACCCATGAATTTAAAACTCCGATAGCAACCATTTCCTTGGCTGTTGACTCCATGTTGCATCCCAAAATGATTTCTGAAAAAAAGCAAATAGAACATTTTGGTTCCATTATTAAAAAAGAAAACACAAGAATGAATGATCAAATTGAGCGTGTATTAAGTTTGGCAAAATTTGAGCAAAATGAATTTGAGTTGAATCTGGAAGAAGTTGATGTTCATCAAATCCTTAAGGAATTGTTAGAAAATTTCAAATTAAAAGCAGCGGAAGAATCTGGGCAATTTGATTTAAAATTGAAGGCAGATAGACATATAGTTGTTGCTGATCGAATGCACTTATACAATGCGTTTAGAAACATCATATCCAATGCGATTAATTATTCTGAAAATGCTTTTAAAATTCAAATAGAAAGTACGATTGAAGGAAATTATATAAGCATTGCTATCCAAGATGAAGGAATAGGGATGGATGATGAAACACTAAAACATGTATTTGATCGCTTTTACAGAAAGAGTCAAGGGATTTACATAAGGTGAAAGGTTTTGGATTGGGATTGCATTATGTAAAAGAAATAATTGATCGACTTGAAGGACAGATTAGTGTAGAATCTGAATTGAAGAAAGGAAGTACATTCCACATAAAATTACCTTTGGCTTAAGCAATGAAAGAAAAAACACATATTCTTTTGGCAGAAGATGAGCCCAATTTTGGAAGTGTACTCTGCAGCTATTTAAAATTGGCCAATTATGAAGTGGATTGGTGCAAAGATGGAGCAATGGCATATGCTAGGTTTCAGCAGAAAGAATTTCACTTGTGCATTTTTGATGTAATGATGCCCAATATGGATGGCTTTCAATTGGCTCAAAACATTCGATCTAGTAACTCAAGCATTCCCATCATTTTCTTAACGGCAAAAAGTCTAAAGGAAGATGTATTGAAGGGCTTTAAGCTGGGAGCAGACGATTACCTGACAAAGCCATTTGATTCAGATATATTGTTAGAAAAAATTCGTGTATTGCTTGAAAGAAGCAAAATAACAAGCATAGAGCAGGAACAATCAAACTATACAATCGGTAAGTTTAATTTTAAGGTCAGTAGCAGAGTATTGAGCAATCAGCAATACTCTCATACCCTTTCTCCAAAAGAATCAGCATTGCTTCTGGCTTTATGCAAAAACAAGAATTTAGTTTTAAAAAGAAGCCAAGCCTTAAACGAAATCTGGGGAGACGATAATTACTTCACTGCACGAAGCATGGATGTATATGTGGCCAAGTTGAGAAAATATCTAAAGGAGGACGAATGCGTTTCCATCGTTAATATCCATGGAGATGGCTTTCAGTTGAATTGCTCATAATGATTCCATTCTCAAATTAATTCGCATCTTTGAGGAATGAAAAGAACAGTGCTAATTGGCCTTCTTTTTTTCCTAAGTAGCACCTTGACTTTTGGAGGTTCTGACCTCAAAGAATTGAGGGCTCAGTACTTCACAGCTCTAAAGGATGCCTCCTTAGCCCCTACTGTTTATGAACAGTTCTTAATGCAAGAAAATCCAAGTGCAAAAATGTTGGCTTACCAAAGTGCTTTGGAAGCAATCATGACCAAAACAACTTGGAATTTATTCAAAAGGATTAACTATCTGAACAAAAGTGAAAAGACCATGGATAAAGCCGTTTCCATGGAACCCAATAATGTGGAAGTTCGTTTTATGCGTTTAGCCGTTGAGCATCAAATTCCTTATTACTTGGGCTATAGTAAACATTTAGATGAAGACAAAGCCTTCATCATTAAACACATTAGTGAATTCAATCCATTAAATCTCGACCCAATTATCTCAGCAGAAATTCTTCGCTTTGTTCAAGAAAGTGGTCGATTTTCAAAACCAGAAGCCCTATTGTTTAAATTACACCTTGCCTTAAACTAAAAACCATGAGAAGATTTCCCTTATTCATTATCATCGCCATTTGCTTTTTATTCTATGCCTTTTCTAGTTATGCACCTTGGGGCGACTGTGTTGAGGAAGAAGGTGAAATCATTCGGAAAGAATTAAAAATTGCCGATTTCAATCAATTGCAATTGAATGGATCTTCTACAGTCTACCTAAAAATGGGCGAAAGTCAAAAAAATAGAGATTGAAACTACTCCAAACATTATTGAAATACTAGAAACTGATGTAAAAGAAAACAAGTGGTCTATAAAATTTGAAAAGTGTTTGAAAACTAAAAAAGGGGTTAAGTTCTATGTAACTGTTCCAGAGATAAAGTCATTAGCTGTTGCAGGATCTGGAGACATTATTGGAAAAAGTAAAATTCAAACAGATAAATTAGAATTAAAAATTAAAGGATCAGGCGACATGTCTTTAAGTCTAGTTGTTGATCAACTAAATGCTTCCATTCATGGTTCAGGGGATATAAAATTGAGCGGTTCAACCAAAGACCAAATGGTCTCTATCAATGGATCGGGAGATTACACTGCTTTTGAATTAAGCGCAGAGAATTCAGAGGTAAAAGTAAATGGAAGTGGAGATGTAAAAATAAGCACTAACAAATCCATTAATGCAAAAAGTCAATGGCAGTGGAGACATTAGTTATAAAGGAAATCCTGCAAAGGTGTCTAGCACAGCCAATGGATCTGGCGACATTACAGCCTATTAGTTATTTAATCGTATAATAAATATTTCCTTCTTGTTTCTTTAAACAGGTTCAACTCCTTTTGCCAAGATTCACGAATATCTTCAATTGGCATTCCTTGAATGATTTGTTTTTTCAACACATCATTCCCAGCCAGTTTATTAAAGAAGGCATTGAAATACTTGGTTTTAACTGGATATTCATCGTAAAATTTTTTTAGAAATGTGAGATCCAATTCTGTTGGCCGACTAGCATTAAACTTTTCCAACTCAATCCCAAAACAAGCTTTGCCCATTAATTTTGGTCGTTTTGCTCCTTTCATAGATCGAGGCGAAAAGGTCTTTTTGTACTTCTCTAAACTAGGATGACCTATCATTTGGAAAGGAAGCTGAGTCCCACGCCCTACGCTAATGCTTGTCCCCTCGAAGAGACAGATCGATGGATACCAATAGATTGAATTCATATTTGGTAGGTTAGGAGAAGGCGGAATCTTCACGTCAAAGGTCTTTTCATGCGAATAGTTTATGCACTTCACCACAATGAGTTCGCAAGTTAGACTACCAGACAACCACCCTTCACCATTGATCATTTGCGCATATTCTCCAAGTGTCATTCCATGAACAATAGGAATAGTATGCATTCCCACAAATGATTCAAAGCCTTTTTGCAAAACGGGTCCATCAACATAATGCCCATTAGGGTTAGGACGATCAAGCAATAAAACAGGAATTTCTTTCTCAGCAGCTGCCTCCATTACATAATGAAGTGTGGAAATATAGGTATAGAAACGAACACCAACATCTTGCATGTCGAAAACCAAAATGTCTAGGCCAGACAATTGTTCTTGACTAGGTTTTTTATTGGAACCATACAAAGAGACAATGCCAATTCCACTTTTAGGATCAGTTTGATTGTCAACCTTTTCACCAGCATCCGCGTCACCTCTAAAACCATGTTCTGGACTAAATACTTTTTGCACATCAAGCCCAATAGATAAAAGAGTATCCAATAAATGCATGGATCCAATTTTAGAACTATGGTTGGCCACCAGACCCACTTTTTTCCCTTTTAAAAGTGGAGTATATTTTTCCATCTGTTCTATCCCTAAAACAATTTCACCATCTTGGACACTAACATTTTCTGTTCTTTGAGCACAAGCAGAAGAAGAAACAAGGAGAAGACAAAGGGCGAAAAATTGAAAAAAAACAGACAAGGGGAGCAATCTCATTTGACTACTTTTGTTAGTCATTATGGGAAAACCTTTATTCGGATTTGAATTCTTTTTAGCTAAAACCATTATTCGTGGTAAAGAGAATAACTTTTCAAAGCCAATAATACGAATTTCCATCATAGCCATAAGTCTTGGAATTGCAATGATGACATTATCCATGGCTATTGTTGATGGTTTTCAGGAAGAAATTCAAAAAAAAGTTGTTGGTTTTGGTTCGCACATACAAATTACAAAATTTGATGGTCAGGGTCAGATAGAAAACAAGCCCCTTAGTGTAAACAGAGAATTTTTCAAAAACATACAATCCATAGACGGCATTAAACATGTTCAAGTATATGCCAATAAACCTGCCATACTTAAAACGGATAAAAATAATTTAGGGGTCATTCTTAAGGGCATTGGATCTGATTTTGATTGGAATTTTTTCAGTGAATATATCAAAGAAGGAAAAGCTTTGGACATTGTTGATGAATCAAAATCCAATGGCATTCTAATTTCAAGCAGCATGGCATCCTCATTAGAGCTTCAACTTAATGATGAGCTTTTGGTTTATTTTGTTCAAGACCCACCACGACTCAGAAAATTAAAGATTACTGGAATCTACCATACTGGCTTGGGGGAAATGGATGATCAAATTGCCATGATCGATATCAAACACATACAAAAGCTAAACAAATGGGAAAGCAGCCAAGTGGGAGGTGTGGAAGTATTATTAGAAGATTTTAACCGTTTAGACGAATTGGATCAAACCATCTATGAAGAAATTGATTACGATTTAAGCTCAACAAGCATTAAAGAAGCTAGAATAGACATCTTCAATTGGCTAGAATTGCAGGATGTAAACGTTGTAGTTATTATTAGTCTGTTGATTTTAGTTTGTGGTATTGATGTCATATCCGCATTGCTCATTTTAATTTTAGAGCGCACGCAAATGATAGGAGTGCTAAAATCTTTAGGGGCCAAAAACAAAAGCATCCGAAGTTTATTCATGTACCAGGCAACCTACATCATAATAATAGGGTTGTTTTTAGGGAATGTTTTAGGATTAGGTTTGGCCTTATTACAAGAGCAATTTGGATGGTTAAGCTTGCCACAAGAAGCTTATTTCATTGATCAAGTGCCCATAAAATTGAATATTGGAAAATTATTGATGCTCAATTTGGGAACTTTAATTTGTTGCTTAATCATGTTAATTATTCCTTCCAATTTGATCGCGAAAATTGAACCGAGTAAGTCAATCCGATTTGATTAAGCATATTTCAAGAAATTGATACTAAAAGACCTAGTCTTTAGTTAAGTTTGCAAAGCTAAATTTATCGCATGCAGTATTACGAAAACATTCTAGACACAATTGGCAATACGCCTTTAGTAAAGTTCAATAAAATAACCGCTGACATCCCAGCATTGGTTCTTGCAAAAATGGAAACCTTTAATCCAGGACACTCTATCAAAGACCGTATGGCGGTTAAAATGGTTGAAGATGCTGAGAAAGCAGGACACCTCAAACCTGGTGGAACAATCATAGAAGGCACCTCTGGGAATACTGGAATGGGTTTGGCCTTAGCAGCAATCGTTAAAGGGTATAAGCTAATTTGCACACTTGCTGATAAGCAGTCCAAAGAAAAAATGGACATTTTAAGAGCAATGGGAGCAGAAGTAATTGTTTGTCCAACCAATGTTGAATCAGATGATCCTAGATCCTACTATTCTATTGCTAAGCGATTGAATGAAGAAATTCCAAATTCATATTATCCCAACCAATACGATAACTTATCCAATAGAACCGCTCATTATGAATCTACAGGGCCAGAAATTTGGAAACAAACGGAAGGTAAAATCACCCACCTTGTTGTTGGTGTTGGCACAGGTGGAACCATTTCAGGGACCTCAAAATATTTGAAAGAGCAAAACCCAAACATTAAAATTTGGGGAATAGACACTTACGGTTCGGTATTTAAAAAATACCACGAAACAGGTGAGTTTGACGAAAAAGAAATTTATTCATACATCACAGAAGGAATTGGAGAAGACATTCTTCCAGAAAATGTAGACTTTAGTTTAATTGACCACTTTGAGAAGGTAACTGATAAAGACGGTGTAATCATGACTAGGAGATTGGCCAGAGAAGAGGGATTCTTCATTGGCAACTCAGCTGGATCTGCTGTAGCTGGTTTAATGCAGCTTAAAGATCAGTTGACAGAGGATGATGTAGTAGTAGTAATATTTCATGATCATGGTAGCCGATACGTTGGGAAAATGTTTAACGACGATTGGGTAAAAGACCGTGGCTTTATGGAAGCCGATAAAATCAATGCCATCTCTTTGGCTAAAAACCATGGTGAAAAGAAATTGATTACCGCCCAGCCTGATGATATTTTATCTGAGGTGCTGAATAGAATGACTCAATTCAACATTTCTCAGGTTCCCGTTGTTGAAGGCAATGAATTTGTTGGCTCTTTGGATAGTGGTGATTTATATGCAAAAATGGTGATTGACCCAGAATTAAAAAACCAAGCTGTTAAAAGCATAATGGGAAAGGCCTATGAATTTGTTGATGCCAATTGCTCCTTGGAAGAGTTGGCAAAAATCATTAATAAAGAAAATCCTGCTGTTTTGGTAAAAAATATGGCTGGAGACACTCACATTATTACCGTGCATGATTTAATAGAATCATTGAATCCAAAATCTTCCTAAAAGATGCTATTGCCTCAAGAAACATTTGATGTTTCAACTTACCAAAAAGAGGCAAAAAGAATCGTTTGTTTAGTTCCATCCCTAAGTGAATTTCTTTGTGAACTTGGCTTAGGAGACCGTGTAATTGGTATCACTAAGTTTTGTGTCCATCCAAAAGAATGGCATCAATCGAAAAATAGAGTTGGCGGAACCAAGACGGTTAAGCTAAAAAAGATTCATGATTTGCAACCGGATCTTATCATTGCTAATCAAGAAGAAAATGAGCAATCTCAGATAGAAGAATTGTCGGCCCACTACCCTGTTTTCTTGAGCCAGATCAATACCGTATCCGATTCTTTTAAAAGTCTTGGCATGATAGGGCAATTGTGTAATAAAGAACAAAGGGCCAAAGAAATCATTAATGAATTAAAAGCTACAATTCAATGCTTTCAAGAAGAATGCAAAACACTAAATTATTTGTATTTCATTTGGAAGGATCCATATATGGTTGCAGGTCAGGACAGCTATATCAATCATTTTCTAAAAGACTTAGCCTGGAAAAATAAAGCCGAGATGCAGATTGAACGATATCCGGAGCTTTCAATTTCGGAAATAAAGCAATTGGATGCCAATGTTCTGCTCTTTTCTTCAGAGCCTTACCCTTTTAAAGAAAGGCACCTAGATGAGTTAAAAAATCATTTTCCTGATTCGAATATAGAATTAATAAACGGCGAATGGTTTTCTTGGTACGGGGTTCGTATTTTAAAGGAGAAACACAATATCCTAGCTTATTTAAAAACATTAACGAAGTATTGTCAATAAAAAATTATTCTTCAATTTTTCCTGCTGCAATATTTTCTATTTTTACTTTAAGCCAATCAGAATGAAAAAGCTGCTTCTTCTCTTATTCCTCGTAAGTCATCTAATCCTAAATGGACAACAAAAAATTGGCCTTGTACTAAGTGGTGGCGGGGCTTCTGGAATGGCTCATGTAGGCGTTTTAAAAGCCATAGAGGAAAATAATATTCCCATCGATTACATAACCGGAACTTCCGTTGGAGCTTTCATAGGTGGATTATATGCAGCTGGATACAGTCCACTTGAGATTGAAGCCATAGTTACACATCCAGATTTCATCAATGCTTCAAATGGTCTAATTGGCCATGATATGAGCTATTATTTTAAGCAGCCGGAAAAAAATGCTTCTTTGGTATCTTGGAAGTTCAATTTAGATTCAACTTTAGAAGCCAGTATACCAACCAGTTTTGTTTCTTCCAATCAAGTCGACTATGGATTAATGAACTATTTTGCTGGAGCAAGTGCTTTGTCTAATGGAAATTTTGATTCACTTTTTGTTCCTTTTAGGTGCATTGCATCTAACATCAGCGATCAAAAGGAAATGGTTTTTAACAATGGGGAATTACCTTCTGCTATTCGAGCTTCAATGACTTACCCTTTTTACATTAGTCCGATTGAGGTGGATGGGAAAATCATGTTTGATGGCGGCCTTTATAATAATTTCCCTGCAGACATTTTATGCAATGAGTTTCAGCCAGATTTTATAATTGCAAGTAATGTAACCGCAAAAGCAGCCCCTCCAACAGTAGACAATTTGCTTTCCCAAATAAAGTTCATGCTAACTAAAGAACCCGATTTTAACTTAAGTTGTGCCAAAGGAATCATAATAAATTCAGAGGTTGATGACATTTCAACCTTTGATTTTGAGAAGAATAGTTTAGCCATCCTTCGTGGTTATGAATCAACTCAAAACTTAATGGATTCGATAAAAGAAAATGTAAATGCTATTCGGAGTCAAGAAGATTTAAACCAGAAAAGGCAAGTCTTTAAAAGCGGCTTGCCTCCTCTAATATTTGACGATGTTAAGTTCAATGGCTTGCATACCAATTATGTTCGCTTGTTTAAAAAGAAGGTTTTTAAGAATGACGAACAATTTTCTGAAGAGAAATTAAGGCCACATTTTTATCTACTAGCAACAGATCCTAAAATTAAATCTCTTTACCCAAGGGCCATTTACCAAAAAGGAAAGAAGTCATTTAATTTAGAACTAGACACAAAAATTGAAAAGGACTTTAGTGTTTCCTTTGGCGGAGTAGTTTCGAGTAAACCCTTTAGTACCGGTTTTATAGAATTGGATTATCAAAACCTAAGTGCCACGGAATTGAATCTTAACGGAAACATTTATTTCGGTGGATTTTACTCCTCAGCCCAAGCGAGTGCTAGGTGGGATATTCCTTTTAAAGTTCCATTTTTTATCGCTGCAAAATTCAACGTGAATCGAACCGATTACTTCAATAGCCTAGCCACCATCATTGATGACGAAAGCACTCCATATATCATCAACTCCGAAGAATATTTTGAGACTTCTATCGGCTTCCCTATTCGGAAAAAGGGAAAAATTAGTATCGGGGGCAACTTTGCTTGGCAAGACTTCAATTATTACCAAAGCGATGATTTCAATCGAGGAGATACGGCCGATTTAACTACCTTCAATAGCCATTCTGGCTTCATTAGGTATGAGATTAATTCATTAAACAGGAAAATGTATCCAACTAAAGGAGGGAGATTTGAATTCTTGACCCGATACATTTTAGGGAAAGAAAAAACCATACCTGGATCCATCTCTACTGACAAAGCAACTTTTAAGTCGGACCATGACTGGGCCTTGGTTCGATTAAATTTTGAGCAATATTTCTTAAAGAACGAGTCTTTAACAATTGGTTTGGCATTGAATGCTACTTATTCTGACCAACCTTTCTTTCATAATTTTACAGCAACTACATTAAATGCAGCTGCCTACCAACCTATCCCAGAATCTAGAACCATATTTCAACAGGAGTATCGAGCCTTTACTTTTTTAGGAGGCGGCGCTAAAATCATTTATCCTTTAAGGGAAAAAATAGATCTTAGGGCAGAATTTTATGTTTTTCAACCTTATGAAGAATTGAGTCAAGCTTTTAATAGAAAGGCAATTTTAGGAAAAGAAGTAACTGAAAGAGATTTCATTGGCTCATTAACTGCTGTTTATCATACTCCTATAGGTCCTTTAGCAACTAGCTTTAATTATTATGATGATGAAGAGGTGGAGTTAAGTTTCCTTATTCATTTTGGATACATCATCTTCAATAAAGGTGCTAGAGAATGATGTGTTTTTCTTCATTTTTTTTTAGCTTCGAAACATGAAACAATTTCCCATTTTTAAGAAATTATTTTTAATTCTAGGCGCCATTTATTTGCTGTCAATTATCCTTGAAAATGTTTTTGGACTTGGAATCCTAATGCCATGTGTTGTAAAAACATTGTTTCACATGGATTGTCTTGCCTGCGGAACAACCCGAGCCATTTTTACGCTATTGTCTGGAGAAATTCTTCAATCGTGGAAGCTTAACCCATTGGGCATTATCTTTTTTATCCTTTTCATATGCATTGGATCTACTACTTTTTTACTAAAATTAAAAACATACTCGCATGAGAAAAATTAACGACTTAAAAAACGGATACGAATTCGATTACAACTCTTACTTAAGTGGGGCTTGGAAATTGTTTGGAAAAGAGACCGCTACCTTCATTGCCATGACCATACTCTTGTTTCTAATTTTATTGGCATTGAGTTTAATTCCTGTGCTCAACTTCTTTAATAATTTCCTTTCAGTGATTCTTTTTGCTGGTTTTTATATTTATGCAAGAAATATAAAAAGAGGAAGCGCCAAGGCTGGTGACTTTTTTCAAGGCTTCAATTACATCGGAAACATCTTTGTTGCTCAATTGATCATATTTTTATTGATTGTCCCTCTCTTTTTCATAGTATTTGCCAGCATCCTTCCCATTGAGTCCATTTGGGACCTAATTCAAGGAAACATAAATTCTTATGAATTTGAAAGTTTTGTTCAAGAAGATATGATCAGTAACCTTCCATTATTTTTCCTTTCCATTTTATTGGTAATGGGAGTGTCCATCTATGTTAGTTTATCATTCATGTTTGCAACTGCTTTAATCGTAGATGCTCAAATGGGTTTCTGGGAAGCCCTAGAAACTAGTAGAAAAGCAGTTGGACAGCACTTTTTCAGTTTTCTAGTCTTCTCCATAATCTGTATTATTATAGTAGCTATTGGGACTGTAATTACCTGTGGAGCTGGTCTCCTAATTATCATTCCTTATAGCTATTTGCTGATATTTGAAATGTATGATCAAATCTTTCAGCCAAGAACTGAAGAAGACCCTAGTAGTGAAGGTATAAGCGCTGCTTAGTCTTTCTTTTTTCTAATTCCTCGGTACAATTCACCTAGGAAAAGTTTGATTTTGAATACATAAAAGGGCCCATTGAATGCTCGGCTAAGAGTTGGTTTATTTGATAATACTAAATTATAGCCAAATCCCGCACCCAGACCAACCCATGGTTTGAATTTATAATGGCTAGCCAAGGATACTTCCAATACTGATATGCCAGTCTTTGGCAAATCATTTAGTTCATTATTCTGGTCTATATACTTGCGATCAACACTTCCAAAACCTAAAACGAAAGGGCTTGAAATCTCATATTTTTCTTTATGAAGCCAAACCCTCTCATAAAATAAAGCAAAGTAACCGTAAGCAATTCTTAAGGTATCAAGTGTGAAATTGAGCTCATCTACTTGTTGATTTATACGTTTTAAATCATTTTGCATATTGTAAAATCCTATACCAACTCTATGTTTAGGGTCTTTTAATTGTAAACCCATACGTATGCCAATAATTCTAGTATTCTTACTATCTACTATCGTTCTTCTAGAATCAAAACCAAAAAGAAACTTTACCTTCTCCTGCTCCGCTTCTTGGGCCATTAATTTTGGAGTCAGAGATAAAACAAAGAGAAGTATTATGAATTTCATAACTTTCATTCAGCAAAAATAAATAGAACAAAAGCAAAACTTCGCTTAATTATGAATAAGAATATCAACATGAAAGTACTTTTCTGCATTTCCATATTTATTTTAAATCTACAATTCGCTTCAGCCCAAAAGACGTGGTTTAAGGCTGGTTCTAATTCAGAAGATTATGAAGTTGGAGTTGTAAAGGATGAATCTAGCAAGTCGGGTGAACACGCTGCATATATTTTTTCCAAGCGAAAGTCGATAAAAGGTTTCGGAACCTATATGCAAACCTGTTCTGCTAAAGATTTTCTAGGCAAAAAAATTAAGATGACTGGCTACATTAAAACAGATGAAGTAAAGTCCTGGGCAGGAATGTGGTTGCGAATAGATGGAAAAGGGGAAAAGCAACATGCATTGAGTTTTGACAACATGGGGGATCGACCCTTAAAAGGTAGCATGGATTGGACACTTTGCGAAATCAGTTTAGATGTTCCTAAAAATGCAAAAAGTCTAAACTTTGGTGCTTTATTAAGTGGTTCTGGAAAAATTTGGTTTGATGCAATTCAGTTTGAGATAATCGAATCCATCAGTGACATGGAAGAGTTTCCTAGTCTTCCTCAGCCTCAGGATCTTGACTTTGAGGAGTCTCATTGATCAAGGCATCAATTCTACTCTTTTGATGATTGAGCCAAGATTTATTGTGCTCCATATAGGAATCATAGCAAAGTTTATGCAATTGAATCATTTTTGGCCTTCTTTCTTTGAAGGAGAAAGCTCGCCATTGATCTGGTTTTAAATTTTTCTTTGCATACAGCATGATTTCAATTTCAGTTGCAGCATCTAGACTTCCATTTCTAACAACATTTACAAGTGAATCGCAGGAATAAAATACAGCATAATGTCGCTGGATCATTTCATCAGTTCGCATTAAAGATTCTAAAGTATCTCGCTCTTTTAAGCGATAAGAGTCTCCCAACACTTGATAAACTTCATTGATTACCTCTCCACTTCTCAAGGGCAATAAAAACTCTATTTCCATGTGAATTTTTCCTTTGCGCTTATCCATATAGGCAACTACCTGACTCATAGAGGCGCAGGTAAATCCCAGTAGGAAAAAAAGTAAAAGAAAAAATTTAGAGCTATTCATATTTTGTAGCTTTAGGGTAAAAATAATCTCTTTTAATGAGAATTATTATTTGAGAATAAAATTTCATCAACAATTAATAAATCTTATGACCAATCGAAGCCTATTTTATCCTATCGCCTTTACATTTCTTTTTCTTTTTGTATCCACTTTGCTAAGTGCACAAACTGATACAGCCCTTTTAAAGAAGCACTTGGTTAAAATAACAAAGACCGAACGACCTCGAAATTATAAAGAAATTTCCACCTTAAACCAAACTGCAGATTATATCCGTGAAAACCTAATTCCTTTTGCTGACACTGTTTATTTTCAAGAATACCTTGTAGGAGGGAAAACTTATAAAAATGTAATTGCTGTTTTTTCAGATCATCTGGAAGAAACAATTGTTGTTGGTGCTCATTACGATGTTTATGGTGTTCAAGAGGGTGCCGATGACAATGCCAGCGGAGTAGCTGGAATCCTTGAATTGGCCAGGCAATTAGAAGGCAAGGATTTGAGCTATCGAATTGAGATGGTGGCTTACACATTGGAAGAACCTCCCTATTATGCAACAGAATACATGGGAAGTGTCATTCATGCTAAAAGTTTAGTAGAGGCAGATAGAAAAGTGTTTGGAATGGTCAGTGTTGAAATGATTGGCTATTTCGATTTCAGAAAAAAATCTCAGGGCTATCCTTTGGGTGTATTTTCTCTAATTTATGGGAATAAAGGGGACTACATTACTCTTGTAAATAAGCTACAGAAGGGAAAATTCAGCCGAAGATTCAATAGAAAATTTAAAAAAGCAGCCAATCTAAAGGTCAAAAAGTTTAGTGGCCCAAGATCAATTGAGGGCATCGATTTTTCTGATCATCGGAGTTATTGGGACCAAGGATATTCTGCCTTAATGATCACCGACACTTCGTTTTTTAGAAATGACAATTACCATTTGGCAAGCGATAAACTTGAAACCCTAAACCTGAATGAAATGGCAAAAGTTGTTGATGCAATTTTAGGCGCATTGCTTGCCATTTAGTTAAAAGAAATTTTACCTTTAAACAAAAATTATGATGAAGTCCATTATATTATTCGCCTTTATGTCCATTAGTCTATTTGGATTTGCTCAAGAAGAAGTTCCAGAAAATGTTTTGCATAAATTTTCAATACTATTTCCCAATGCAGAAGATCCAGAATGGGAATCGGATAAAGAAAATGAATATCAGGTTGAATTCGACTTGGAAGAAAGAAGAATAGAACTCGAGTTAAATGCCAAAGGAGAGGTATTGAGCAAATCTCAAGAATTGTTTAAGGAAGAAATCCCTCCACAAGTTCAATTGACAATAGACGAAAAATATTCTGATTATGAAATCATGAGGGTGATGGTAGAAGAAGAGGGAGAACAGCTACTATATGATGTGGAGTTAATGAAAGAACTCAAGGGAATTGAGTTGGAGTTAAATTCTGATGGACAAATAATTGAACAAGAAGATGATGAGGATGAGGAGGATCAGGATAAAAAGTAGATTAAACAGCACATTATTCATTTGTTAGTCAATTCAAATTAGCATGGAAGATCTACAATTCCCGATTGGAAAATGCCCTAAGCATGAGCAAATCGACGAACAAGATTTAGCAAAGTGGATGAATACCATCAAGACTTTCCCTCATGAAGTAGAACATCTTGTGAATTCACTGGAAGCTGAAGCGTATTTGTATCGATATCGACCTGGTGGTTGGACCATTTCACAAGTTGTTCATCATTGTGCCGATAGTCACATGAATAGTTACATGCGTTTTAAATTGGCCTTGACAGAGGAAAACCCAAGCATTAAACCTTACGAGGAAGCGGAATGGGCCAAGATGAAAGATGCAAATGAAATCGACCTCAGCGCCTCCTTATCTCTCCTAAAAGGTTTGCATCACAGATGGTATGTTTTTTTAAATAACATGAGTACTCTAGATTGGGAAAAATGCTTCTATCATCCCGAAAGCGAAGACTTGGTAAGACTAGATAAAAACTTAGGAATTTATGACTGGCATTGCAGGCATCATTTGGCACATATCAAATTAGCAATTAATTCAAAATCAACCTTTTAATATTTATTTCGTATTTTATTAAACCAACTGGAATAAAATGGAAAGATTCATTCAATTTTTATTTATTGCTACTTTCTTTCTTCTATCGCAAAAATCCATTGCTCAAAAAAAGTCTTCTATATTGAGCAAGTGGGTCATTACTTGTGCAGATAAAAACGGGAATCAAGGTCGCTTTCAGTGGGAATTGGGTGGCAAAACCTTAAACTGCATAAAATCTAAACACAGCATACAATTTAATGGCTCTGGCACCTCGTTCCCAACCTACTTTAGCGACATCTATCTTCGTTTGAAATCCTATATAAAAGCCAAACATGATGTATTGGAGTTTCAAGTAGACCAATTCGTTTACACTGAATATGAGGCATTGGTTGTATGTCAGGTTAGCTATTATATCCCCGACCAAGAATTAAGCAATACCGCTTTAATCAAAATTACCAAGCGAGTGGTTAAGGATTGATGCATTGAATTCCAAGAATTAATTCTCTATCCAACGAGCTAAGGTTCTTCAAAAAATTGCCCCCAATTCAAAAAAAGGGGGCAAATAATTTCAATTTCACACAAATCATCTATTCATTCATGTAGGTATAATTGAACATATAGGGTCTTATGTTATGTTTTAATTGGAAGCGAAGCAAATAAGGGTGACCACCAAAAACAGGAACACCCGACCTCCTTAAAGCTCTTGCTGCAACTGATGAACAACTACGCAACATGAAATTATAGTACCTGGGATTGTAGTTCAACTGATGACTTATCCTTCGTATTTTTTTAACGTTCACACCATGCACTGCAATACCTTGAGTATGCATGTTTTCTTTGATATGTATAGACTGAGAAATTCTTCCTTTTGAAGCATAATCAATCCAATTGTTTCTTCCTTTTTTGAATCCAAAGAAACCATTACCAGGACCAAAGTCGATTAAACTTTTACCATCTTGATCTACAATTTGAGCGTGCCCATATATATCAAAGCCTCTTTCATTATTGCTTTCTAAGCGCTCTGATTGAAACTCTACGCTACCTTTTGGCCCCATTCCAGCTAAATCTGAAAGGTTGGCCATGGCCCCTAGACCATATCCTAAATTATCTAATATTGAATTTCCCTTCTTCCCTAAATAACCCAATTCTCCTGTGCTTAGATTAAAACTGGCCACCCCAAATCCTATCATAGGGTCATGACTGCCACCACTTAACAAAGTAAATCCTGAGGAATAGGTATAGGATGAAAACAGTATGGAACTGGTATTTGCAAATGCCATCCCACTTCCAGCTATCCCTGCTCCGATGTATCCCGACAAACCGCCTATGCTTGCTCCCGCTAGCATACCGCCCCAAGTTTTGCCTGATTGGAAATTCCAATTGCGTACATCCCTGGTTCCATTCATCATGGCACCTCCAGAATATGCACCAATAACAGCTCCAAAAATGATGGGGGCCACTGGCAATTCCCCAGTTGGATCACTATACTTTAGCGGATTATTCATCACATAGGAATAGCGATTATAAGCCTGAGAATTTCCTGCATCTGAAACATAATTATCCACACTAAGCATTCTAGCTAAAATGGGATCATAGAGCCTACCATTCATGTGAACCAATTGAAATGAATCCAATTGTTCATGACTGGTATACCCTCTTTTTAACCAAGAAGGAGTCAGCCCAGCTGAGTTCATCCAATTGTTTGGGTCTCTTTTTGAACCCCATGCATTGAAACTTTGTTCTGCAATGATTTGACCTTGGTCATCAGTCAACACTTCAATTGAACCTAAATGATCTAAATGCAAGGCATAGCTTTCTTTCAATCCACTTGCTGGCTCATTAACTCTTATTGCACACCAGGCATTATCGTCTTGAATATAAGTCATTTGCAACAGAGTTTGACCTTGTTGATCCAAAACTAAATCAACATTTTCGGTATAAACCATAGTTGCTATAGCACCGGTCTGGACATTTCGCTTAGTGGCCATTCTCCTCTTGTGAAATGGACCGTATTGATAATCAATTTCCCAATTCCCTTCTTGAATGGAAATGGGATTTTGAAATGCGTCGTATTGAATGTCCTGTGTGCTCACTTGAACATTAGAAGGCGAATTGTCTATGCTAGCAATTGCATGATGCTTTGCGGGATGATAGGAATAAATTCCGGCATCCGATTTATTTTTTATGTTACCAATCTGGTCATAAGCAATGCTCATGCTAGTTTGCCCATTGACTTTTACCTTCTTTAAACGGTCTTCTGCATCGTATTCAAAACTTTCTGTCATCTGTCGGATGAGATCACTTCTCGATCTTAAGTTTCCATTCCGTGGGTCAAAATCAAAAGCTCGTTCATGGATGCCTGGCACCAAAATCTTATCCAATTGATGATAATTGTCGTAAGTGATTTGTTGATTGATACCACCCAATTTATTGGTGGAAATCCACTTGCCCAATTCATCTTGTGCCAATCCTTCAAAATAAATTAATTGTTTGTTGGGATCAGTCGTTCGATCTTCAATTTTATAAAGAAACCCATCTCCATTGTAGGTGTATTCTAACTGAGCCTGATCGGGGTAATTTTGTTGAATAATCTGTCCTTTAGTATTGTATTGATAAGAATATGAGTAATCTAGGCCATTAATTCTAAAGGTATTTTCCATTAAGCGCCCGTTTAAATCATGCACATGGCTTTCTTCAATTCCATTGGCATTGTTGACTGCCCTAATCAATTGACCAATCCCATTTCCTGAATTGGCATATTCATAGGTGAATGTATTTCCAGCTCCATTCTTTGAAAGAATTCTACTCATTGCATCATAGGTCATTTGATCTATTTTTCTTCCTTGTGCATCTTCTTGCCAAAGCAACTCCCCTAAAATATTGTACTGGTATTTACTTTTGCCACTATTCATCTCCTCTAGGCCCGCTTTAAAACCAAAATCATCATAGTTAACGAGGCTCACTAAAGCACCATTAACAAATGTAGAATCCACTTTTCCGAAACTATTGTAAGAAATGCTAACATCACCTGCAGGGTCGGTGGTATAGACTGTTTTTCCACTTGCATCTACTTTTGAACTTGTCCTAAAACCATCAGATCGAATTTCTTCTGTTTCAAATTCTCGATTGGTATAATTATAAGGTTGCACAATTCCTGTGTGCAATGCATGGTTGATTGTTTTCGTTTGCAAAATTGTATTGCTTGAATTACTATAATGTGCCCTAAATAATCTTGCAAATTCATCGTATTCATAAGTATTCAGATTTTTCAAATTGTTGGCGAAAAAGGCATCACTTTCTTTGACCAATGAACCTCGAGAATCGAAATCGGCAATGCTATAAATCAATTGCTGAAAGCCACTGACTTCAGTTTTTCTTAGCTGACCGATGTGATCGAACCATTTTTTCTCATGGCCAAAACCTGTTTTGTTTTTGTGCTCAAAATATAAAGTTGAAGCTGGTTCATCTGCTTGATTCATTTGTTGGATCTCAAATTCCCTAGTGAGCACAGTCTTGTTTCCATCTTGATCTATGCTTAAAATCAATTGATGAAAATCATTGTATTCAAATTGCTCTATTCCGTTGTTTGGCCGAAGGTCATTGTATCGAATAGCCAAGGCACTCAAGTCATCAAATTCCCAAGTTTCTTCATAGCCCAAGGGGTTAATTTGTTTGATGAGGAATCTTCCTAAATCATCGTATTCCATAAAGTTCATTCTGGAAGAAATGCTGTGATTGGGAACGATTAATTCTTCGATAAGAGGCAATCCAAAGTTTGGATCATAGCTGAACTTGTTCTCCTTCACAATTTGAAGCGTTTGTGGATGCTTCTGAATTGAGGACAACAAATCTCCCATTCCTGAATAATCCCGTTCAAACAAAAATTCTACAGGTGATTTATTTCCCCGTGTTTTAATTATCCGTTCACTAGTAATCCTAGAAGCAATATGGGCATCAAACTTTCCATATTGCAATTCTCTGCGCTCGACTTCTTGAGCAGAATTTCCTTTTGCTCTAATGGTAACAATGGCACTGGGATTTGCATGAATACTCGATTTGTTTCCAGCAAACTCGTAGCTCACCTCTTCAGTAAAACCAAGTACATTGTTTCCTTTTAAAACCTCATACAACTGACTAATAAAGCGATGAGAATCTAGTGAAATGGTAGTGTACTTCCGCTCCATCGACATGAGGTTTTTATCTAAGATTCTTGCATCATGGCATGGGAAGGAAACAGTATTGTCGTAGGTCACATGTGCCTGAAATGATTTTAATGGCCGAGAGAAATAATGATCCAAATCCACTTCGTATTCATCATGAAAAAGCTGAATAGGTAATTCATCAAAAGCCGTGTGACTTTGCTCATATTCTATTTCGCCAAAGCCTATGAAGCCTTTGCCTTGTTGATGAAACTTAGCATTTCTATAATGATAGCGCTGTAATATCCTACTGGAAAAATTGTTGTCCCCTGAGTGGTCAGGAATATTCAATTCGTCACAAACGATCATTCCTTTGCCAAAATCCATGAGCGGATAAATTGCAGTAGAATCTTGAAAATACAATCCTCTACAACTATTCTTCTCAGGTAAACTCCTGTACTTCACTTCTGTTAACTCATTAAAGCCTGTTGAAATATAGTGCAATCGGCCATCTTGAGATCCTCTTGTAAAATGGGCAAATTTAAGTGGCTGGGTATTCGATTCAAAATACATGATTTCTAAACCAGGATCACCATCCACCTCTATCAGGTACAAAGGCTTAGACCCATGAATTCTATCAGAAAATACCTCGTGCTGACTTTCTTGAATCAATAGATTTGAAATTGGATCAATGCCATGGAAAGTATGCAAGTCTAAATTGCTAGTGCTTCCTTTATCTGTTGAGATTAGGATGTCTGAAAATTGATCTCCATTGAAATCGGCCACTTGCAAATGTTCTCCAAACTGACTGGCATAATAGTGATGCTGAGAATTGAACACAAAATCTCGGCCTGTACTCAAGTGGATGTCCCAATCAATTAAATTGGCAGATGAACTGCTGAGGATGTCAGTTTTTCCATCTGCATTAAAATCACCAAACTCAACACGATGCCCTTTACTCGGGAAATTGGCATATTCAGTGGTTCCTGCATTGTCTTCATAAAGCACTTCAGAGCTAACATAAGTATCATGTACATGGTATTCTCTTACTACCGTTTTGTTGACTTCAGAATGCTCAAATATTTGCATGATTTCGGCTTTTCCGTTTCCATTCATATCGAGAACGTGAACCTGATCATTTAGAGAAAATTTATTGTTGCTGAATTGATCAATACCATGAACAGCAAGTGGTGTATGTGAGATTCTAGGAAGGAATAGTTGCGGATAATACCAATCATCGATGTGACTTCCATTTCCTTTGAAGCCATTGTGTGTATTGACATAAATATCTGCTGCTCCGTCGGCATTAAAATCCGCCACCACAAGAGCATTCCTCCATCCTAAAAAATTTTGCCCCGCATTCGCCTGTAGGCTATATTGGTGCTGAAAAAATTGAGCATCACCAATCAGGCTGTGATGCACATCAATTCGATCCAAGGTTAATTTTCCCAATTGTTGTCCGTTATTTCCTGAATAGGCAATGGCAATGTCTACTGTACCGTTTCCATCATAATCTGCAGGAAAGATTCCAATTATTCCTACAAATGGCAGGTAATTGTTATTCATGCCTGCACCGGCCTGAGTTTGGTTGCCAATGGCTAAGGTATTGCTGAACTGAAATTGATCACCTATGTTTTTATAGACCCAAAAATCTTGATGCACTTTCTGATTGGAACCATTGATAAAAAAAGGCACCCTGATGATATCATCCAAGCCATCACCATCAAAATCTCCAGAAAAAATATCTGCTTGTCCGGGTACTAGGCTCAATTGCTGTTCTTGATAATGTTCTCCAATCTCCCAATAATTAAATCGTAAGCTGTTGTAATGTTCGGTGGAGCCCTCTTTTCCATACTCTATTATTTCGTTTAAAACAGAGTAAGAATCAAATCCATACTTAAATTCATAGGCTTTGTATGATCGAGACTCTTCTCCATAAACGACATCAATACTTTTTAATAATTTATTTTGCCGGAATGCATGGCCTTGCTCAAATGCATAACGAGTTGAAGCGTCTAAACGATTTGCATATTCAAATACCATTCTAACATAGGGCATTTGTTCTTTGTTGATGTTTCCAGTATAGGCAATCTCTTTTATGAAATGAGCTTCACCATCATTGGTGTAACGGTATTCAATGTAATTGCCATGCTGGTCGATGGTACGACTCAATTTCCATGAAAGTATGGTAGCGCTATTATCGTCCTTAATTCTTGAATTCGGCGTTCGACCATATTCTAATTTCAATCCTTCTTTGGTATGCACGGCAAACCATTTTGGCCCGTTTCCTAATTGTCCATGACATTTTATCTTAAAAAAGCTTTCCTTTTCAGTGCTGTATTCACTTCCACTTTGCAAGTTTTCACCATCCAGGAGCACAAGTCTGTTTCCATCAAGGGCAATGGCGTCGTCATGTTGGGCTTTTACATTTCTAACCACATTATCGTGAAAATGATTTAGGTTAACCCGACTAATGGCAGATAGGCCGGCAATTTCCCAACCTAATCCGAGAAGGCCATTTCCTGCCTGACTGGAATAATTGATTTGTATGTGGGGTTGCATTTCTTTGGTACCAACAGGAATTCTGATGGGAACTGAATAGTTGAATGCACCCGTGAGACTCACTGAGGAGGAACTTGGGCTTTTGCCCACCACAAGGTTTTGATTAATTTCTCTTTGCTGTAAATCAGATTCTGAGTAAACAGCTTCGTATTGGATGTTTTGACTGCTTGAGGCATTGCTAAGGAATAAACCCAAAAGCAGCACACATAGTTTTACTTTTTTCATGGCTTATTGTTTAATGATTTTTACAAATTGCTGATGCTGTTCACCCAATAATTGGAGTGAATAAATTCCTGCACTTAAAGATTGAAGTGAAATGGCATTTAATCCCTTTTTAATGCTTTGCTCAATTAATGCTTTTCCCTCTAGGCTTAAAATTATGGCCCTGGAATAATTGTCATCCGAACTTTTTACCAAGATTTGATCCTGAGCTGGAATGGGATAAACCTCCAATTCGGCTTCGGCCATTAGCTTGTGGCTAGCACTCTTCTTGCTAAGTTCTGGTTCATGAGGTTCATCATCAAGATGCAGTTCTTTTTTAATCCTATTTCCACTTAGGTCGTAGGAATAAGCAAAAGTTTGGGCGGCTGTTTTTTGAGGAATACAGCCAAATCCGATCAGGGCCAATAGCCCCCATTTTAAGTTTGGTTTCATTGGATTAGGTGTTTGGTTGGTATTTGGTTTGGGTACTGAAAAATCAGTGATCAAAGGTAGTGCTGGGCTATAGCGAAAAAAATGGACATTTTTTCGAAAAGATTTTAAAGTCTTTGTTAATGGCTGATAGCAGCTAGCTAAAATCAATCAAACGTTTGCAATTGATTTTTATGGACATTGAATTGTTGGGTTTTGGGGTCGATCCTCATACAGGTTGTTGGGGTTATTTCAAAAGCTAGTCCTTCAATGCCAAAATGCTTCTTGAAAATCTTTTCTTTGCAGCATGATGCCTCTTGGAATTCATGTTTTCAATCACCTTTTCCTTCCACTTATTATAGCCTGGGTCTTTTTTAGAAAAGAATGGAAACGCGGTTTTCTCTTCATGATGCTTAGCATGCTAATCGATCTAGATCATTTATTGGCCAATCCCATCTTTGATCCTAGCCGTTGCAGCATCCAATTTCATCCATTACATACTTACGCTGCCGGAATAGTCTATTTGCTCTTAATGGGCTTAAAAAAGCCTTATTCTTGGATAGGTTTGGGTGCCATTATTCATCTGTTGAGCGATGCATTGGATTGCTGTTTTATGCATTAAGGATGTGTCACAATTTTTTAGGCGAGATTTCGTAATTTATCTGAAGAAAAAACAATCATGGAATCATACCTCATCAGCATTAGAAAACAGTTTGAATATTATCAATCACTCGGACAAAAGACCATGAACCAAGTGAGTGATGAAGCTATATTCTACACCATAAACCAAGAAAGCAATAGCTTGGCCATGCTAGTAAAACATTTACACGGCAACATGTTGTCACGGTGGACCAATTTCCTCACCAGTGATGGTGAAAAAGAAAGTAGGAAAAGAGATCAAGAGTTCGACAATGATTTGGCTAATGCAAAAGCTGTTCAAGAAAAATGGGATGAAGGATGGAACTGCCTATTTGCTGCCTTAGATGACTTAAAAGATGACGATTTGGAGAAAATCGTCTACATCCGAAACATGGGCCATACGGTTGTAGAAGCCATCAATAGACAATTGGCGCATTATGCTTATCATGTTGGGCAAATGGTTTATTTGGGGAAGGTGATCCGAAACGAAGAATGGGCTTCCTTGTCTATTCCAAAAGGTGGTTCTGCCAGCTACAATGAAGAAAAGTTCTCTAAAGAAAAACGGCGAGAACATTTTACCGACGACTTATAAAAAAAGCCCTGCAATTGCTTGCAGGGCTTTTTTATGTGTTCAATTTGCTATTAAGCTTCAGCAGTTGGTCCGCCAAAATTCATCGGAAAGCCAGGGCCTTCAGATTCTGTAATGGTACCCAATTGAGATTCGAATTTTGCAATGTTATCTTGCAATGCGCGCATTAGTCTTTTGGCGTGTTGTGGTGTCATCATGATTCTAGATTTCACCTTTGCCTTAGGCATGCCTGGCATTACTTTAATAAAATCAAGTACAAACTCTGAGTTAGAATGGCTAATGATGGCCAAGTTAGAATAGATGCCTTCGGCAATTTCTTCTGTTAACTCAATGTTTAACTTTTCCTGATTTTGTTTTTGATCGCTCATCTTATTCCTCGCTTACTGCTTCTTCAACTACAGCTGCTGCTTCTTCTCTTGCGGCTTTTAATGCATCGTATTCTTCTTGTGAACCTACAATGTATTCTTGGTAATCGTCTAAGCCTGTACCTGCAGGAATTAAGTGTCCTACAATTACATTCTCTTTCAAGCCTTTCAAGTCGTCGATCTTTCCATTAACTGCTGCCTCGTTCAAGACTTTAGTGGTTTCCTGGAAGGATGCTGCAGAGATGAAACTATCTGTTTGCAATGAAGCTCTTGTAATTCCTTGTAAGATAGAGTTAGAAGTTGCTGGAACTGCATCTCTTGAAGTCACTAACTTCTTATCCTGACGTTTCAATTTGGAGTTCTCTTCTCTTAATTTACGTGCTGAGATAATTTGTCCTTGCTTCAATGTTTCAGAATCTCCATTGTCTTCAACTATCTTCTTACCGTAGATCCAATCGTTTTCTTCAGCAAAATCAGTTTTGTTAACGATTTGCTTCTCTAAGAAACGCGTATCACCTGGATCTTCAATGATTACTTTACGCATCATCTGACGAACAATTACTTCAAAGTGCTTATCGTTGATCTTCACCCCTTGTAATCGGTAAACCTCTTGTACTTCGTTTACTAAGTATTCTTGTACTTGAGTTGGTCCTTTAATGGCCAAGATATCCGCTGGAGTAATTGCACCATCTGACAATGGAACACCTGCTCTTACGAAATCGTTTTCTTGAACAAGGATGTGTTTAGACAAGTTGATCAAGTATTTCTTCACTTCACCAGTTCTTGACTCAACAATCACCTCACGGTTACCTCTTTTGATTTTACCGAAAGAAACGATACCATCAATTTCAGAAACCACAGCAGGATTAGATGGGTTACGTGCTTCAAATAGCTCAGTAACTCTTGGAAGACCACCCGTAATATCACCAGACTTACCAGAAGTTCTAGGGATTTTCACTAAGGTCTTACCGCTCTCAATCTTCTCACCTTCTTTTACTACAATGTGAGCACCTACTGGTAAGTTGTATGTTTTTAAGACTTCTTTCTTAGCATTCATCAACTTAATCTCAGGAATCAATTTCTTGTCTCTAGATTCTGTAATTACTTTTTCGGTAAATCCAGTTTGCTCATCAGACTCTTCTTTATAGGTTACCCCATCCAATAAGTTTTCAAAAGCAACTGTACCTGGTAATTCAGCAATGATCAATGCATTGTATGGATCCCAGTGACAAATCATGTCGCCTTTCTTCACTTTAGAACCGTCTTTCTTTTCTAATATAGAACCGTAAGGCACTACATTAGTAGTTAAAGCAATGTTCGTTTTTGGATCTAAAATTCTAGCTTCAGCAGATCTTCCTACTACAATAGTTACTTTTTTACCGTCTCTATCTTCTCCTTCAACTGTTCTTAATTCATCAATTTCTAAGATTCCATCGTATTTAGCTTCCACTCTAGACTCATCAGCAATTTTAGATGCTGTACCACCAACGTGGAATGTTCTAAGTGTTAACTGAGTACCAGGTTCACCAATTGACTGTGCAGCAATTACACCTACAGACTCACCTTTTTGTGCCATCATTCCTGTGGCAAGGCTACGTCCGTAACATTTAGAACAAACACCCCTTTTCAATTCACATGATAGTACAGAACGCATCTCAACTTCATCAATTGGAGAATCTTGTATTGTTCTAGCTACAACTTCATCAACAGCATCACCAGCAGCTATGATTAAATCACCTGTATTTGGGTGATAAATATCATGAACAGTAGTTCTACCTAGGATACGATCGTATAATGATTCAACTTCTTCATCATTCTTCATTAAGGCAGAGATGGTTACCCCTCTTAATGTTCCACAATCTACTTCAGAAATGACTACATCTTGAGATACATCTACCAGACGACGCGTTAAGTAACCTGCATCGGCCGTTTTCAATGCTGTATCGGCCAAACCTTTACGAGCACCGTGAGTAGAAATAAAGTACTCCAAAATTGAAAGTCCTTCTTTAAAGTTAGAAAGAATTGGATTTTCAATAATTTCTTGTCCTGTAGAACCAGATTTTTGTGGCTTAGCCATCAATCCCCTCATTCCAGATAACTGACGAATTTGTTCTTTAGAACCCCTTGCACCAGAATCAAACATCATGTAAACTGAGTTGAATCCTTGGTTATCGTTCTTCAATCGGTTCATAACCGTATTGGTCAAACGTGTATTGGTGTGTGTCCAAATATCAATGATCTGATTGTAACGCTCGTTATTGGTAATGAAACCCATGTTGTAGTTGTCCCAAACCTCTTTCACTTGCTGATTGGCTTTTGCCATCATCTCTTCCTTCTCTGGTGGAACAATTACATCTTCTAAGTTAAAGGATAATCCACCTTTGAACGACATGTTGTAACCCAATCTTTTGATGTTATCTAAGAAATCAGCCGTTTTATCCGTTCCGGCAACTTTTAAGATTTCTCCAATAATGTCTCTTAAAGATTTCTTGGTCAACAATTCATTGATGTATCCTACTTCTTCTGGAACAACCTGGTTAAAGATTACTCTACCACAAGAAGTTTCGATTATTTTTTCTTCGCCTCTATCATTGATTTTCACTTTAATTTTAGCGTGGATGTCTAATCTTCCTTCATTCTTTGCAATGATTACCTCTTCTGGAGAATAGAATATTTTTCCTTCACCTTTGATGGTTTTAGTCTCATCTGAATCGCGTTCTTTTGTCAAATAGTAAAGACCCAATACCATATCCTGAGAAGGTACAGTAATCGGAGAACCATTTGCTGGGTTCAAGATGTTATGAGAAGCCAACATTAATAATTGAGCCTCTAAAATTGCCGCGTTACCAAGTGGTAAATGCACAGCCATCTGATCACCATCAAAATCCGCATTAAAGGCAGTACACACTAATGGGTGTAATCGAATTGCTTTACCTTCAATCAATTTAGGTTGGAAAGCCTGAATACCTAAACGGTGCAATGTTGGTGCACGGTTCAATAGTACAGGATGTCCTTTCAATACGCTTTCTAATATGTCCCAAACAACAGGCTCTTTCTTGTCGACAATTTTCTTAGCCGATTTCACTGTTTTTACAATGCCTCTCTCAATCAGTTTTCTGATGATGAATGGCTTGTAAAGTTCAGCTGCCATGTCTTTTGGTAAACCACATTCATGCAGTTTCATTTCTGGTCCAACAACAATTACCGAACGTGCAGAATAATCAACACGTTTTCCAAGTAAGTTCTGACGGAAACGTCCAGACTTCCCTTTTAAACTGTCACTTAAAGATTTAAGTGCACGGTTAGAATCAGTTTTTACAGCTGATGATTTTCTAGAGTTATCGAATAAAGAATCTACTGCTTCTTGCAACATTCTTTTCTCGTTTCTCAAGATTACCTCAGGAGCTTTAATTTCCATCAATCGCTTAAGACGGTTGTTACGGATAATTACTCTTCTGTATAAATCATTTAAATCTGAAGTGGCGAAACGGCCACCATCAAGAGGAACCAATGGACGTAATTCTGGTGGAATTACAGGAACCACTTTTACAATCATCCACTCTGGGCGATTTTCGATGTGATCATTTGCTTGTCTGAATGCCTCAACAACCTGAAGTCTTTTAAGGGCTTCATTCTTTCTTTGCTGAGAAGTTTCAGTGTTGGCTTTATGTCTTAATTCATAAGAAAGACTGTCTAGATCTAAACGCTTCAACAATTCATATAAAGACTCTGCACCCATCTTAGCGATGAATTTATTCGGGTCTGAATCATCTAAGTAAGCATTGTCTTTTGGAATGGTATCCAAAATGTCTAGGTATTCTTCTTCTGTTAAGAATTGTAGGTATTCCAATGGCTCTCCCTCAGCATTCTGAGCAACACCAGCTTGAATCACTACATACCTTTCATAGTAAATAATGGAATCCAATTTCTTAGTAGGTAAACCTAATAAGTATCCAATTTTGTTTGGTAGAGATTTAAAGTACCAGATGTGAGCAACTGGAACCACCAATGAGATGTGTCCCATTCTCTCTCTTCTTACTTTTTTCTCAGTTACTTCAACACCACAACGGTCACAAACGATTCCTTTGTAACGGATTCTTTTGTATTTACCACAATGACATTCGTAATCTTTTACCGGGCCGAAAATTCGCTCACAGAATAAACCATCACGTTCTGGTTTATACGTTCTGTAATTAATTGTTTCCGGCTTCAATACTTCTCCATGAGATCTTTCTAAGATCATTTCTGGTGAAGCAAGGCTTATTGTAATCCTAGAGAACCTGCTTGTCTCTTTATTTTCTCTTCTAAAAGCCATAATATATTATTAGTCGTTAATAATCAATTTATCGTTCGGATTACACCGTAACTTTTTCTTCGTCTAGGGTAATGTTTAATCCCAATCCTCTTAGTTCATGTAGCAATACATTGAACGATTCTGGAATCCCTGGAGTAGGCATGTTTTCACCTTTCACAATTGCTTCATACGCTTTTGCTCTTCCAACAACATCATCAGATTTAACCGTTAGGATTTCTTGAAGGATATTAGCAGCACCAAATGCTTCCAATGCCCAAACTTCCATCTCACCAAAACGCTGACCACCAAACTGAGCTTTACCACCCAATGGTTGTTGCGTAATTAATGAGTAAGGTCCTATTGATCTAGCATGCATCTTATCGTCAACCATGTGACCCAATTTCAGCATGTAAATGATTCCTACGGTTGCAGGCTGATCGAAACGTTCTCCAGTACCACCATCAAACAAGAATGTTCTTCCTGATTTTGGCACACCAGCTTTAACAGTATAAGCATCGATTTCTTCGTTGCTAGCACCATCAAAAATTGGAGTAGAGAATTTAACACCTAGTTTTTCACCAGCCCAACCAAGAACTGTTTCATAAATCTGACCTAAGTTCATACGTGATGGTACCCCTAATGGGTTCAACACGATATCTACTGGAGTACCATCTTCTAAGAACGGCATGTCTTCCTGACGAACGATTTTTGCAACTATTCCTTTGTTACCATGACGTCCAGCCATTTTATCACCAACCTTAAGTTTTCTTTTCTTGGCTAGGTAAACTTTCGCCAATTTCATGATACCAGTAGGCAATTCATCACCAACTGTTAAGGCATATTTCTTACGCTTGTACTTCCCTTGAATTTCAGTCGCTTTCATGTTGTGGTTATGCAACATGGTTTTGATCACGCTATTCAAATCTTCTGAAGTTGTCCAGTTTTTGTAATCGATGAACGCAAAGTCATCAATTTTTTGCAATACTTTCTGCGTAAACTTTGTTCCTTTAGGAATGATCTCTTCATTGTAGTAATTGGTAATTCCTTGAGCGGTTTTACCGTTTACAACGCTGTACAATTTATCGACTAAACGTTCTTTTAATGCTGCAATTTCTTTGCTTTCTTCAGCATCCAATTGAGCAATTACGTTTTTCTCTTCAGCTCTAGACTTTCTGTCTTTTACTGCACGTTCGAATAATTTCTTATCTACAACAACACCTTTAGTTGAAGGTGGCACTTTTAAAGAAGCATCTTTTACATCACCTGCTTTGTCACCAAAAATGGCACGTAATAATTTCTCTTCTGGAGTAGGATCAGACTCCCCTTTTGGAGTAATTTTTCCAATTAGGATATCCCCTTCTTTTACTTCAGCACCGATACGAATCAATCCGTTTTCGTCAAGATCAGCAGTCGCTTCTTCACTTACGTTAGGAATATCAGCTGTTAATTCTTCAACACCACGTTTAGTATCTCTTACTTCAAGCGTAAATTCATCTACGTGAACAGAGGTAAAGAAATCTTCAGAAACTACTTTTTCAGAAATTACGATGGCATCCTCAAAGTTGTACCCTTTCCACGGCATGAAGGCCACTTTCAAGTTACGTCCTAAGGCCAACTCACCATTCTGAGTAGCATAACCTTCACAAAGCACTTCACCTTTCTTCACTTTTTGTCCTTTCTCTACGATTGGTCTTAAGTTGATTACAGTACTTTGATTGGTCTTTTTGTATTTGATTAAAGAGTAAGATTTTGTCGCCTCATTAAAGGAAACAATTTCTTGATCTTTAGTTCTATCGTACTTCACCGTAATGGTTTCAGCATCTACATATTGAACTACACCATTTCCTTCGGCATTGATCAACACTCTAGAGTCGATAGCAACTTGCTTTTCCAAACCAGTTCCAACAATAGGAGATTCAGGCTGCATCAAAGGCACTGCCTGACGCTGCATGTTAGATCCCATTAGGGCACGGTTGGCATCATCATGCTCCAAGAAAGGAATCAATGATGCTGCAATTGATGCAATTTGATTTGGAGCAACATCCATAAGTGTTACCTCTTTCGGCTCAACTACAGGGAAATCACCTTCATATCTAGATTTTACTCTTTCTGTTTCAAAGCCACCTTTATCATTGATCACGGCATTGGCCTGAGCAATGGTTTGGTTATCTTCTTCTTCAGCACTTAAATAGATGATGTCTTTTTGAGCCAAGCTCACTTTTCCACTATCTACTTTACGGTAAGGAGTTTCGATAAAACCTAAACGGTTCACTTTTGCATAAACACAAAGGGAAGAAATCAAACCAATGTTTGGACCCTCTGGTGTTTCAATTGGACACAATCTTCCGTAGTGGGTATAATGAACATCACGAACCTCAAAACCAGCACGCTCTCTAGAAAGACCACCTGGCCCTAAGGCAGACATTCTTCTTTTATGCGTTACCTCAGACAATGGATTGGTTTGATCCATGAACTGAGAAAGCTGATTGGTACCGAAGAAAGAATTAATTACAGACGATAAAGTCTTAGCATTAATCAAATCGGCAGGTGTAAAGACTTCATTGTCTCTTACATTCATACGCTCACGGATGGTTCTAGCCATACGAGCTAAACCAACACCAAACTGGTTGTACAATTGCTCTCCAACCGTTCTTACACGACGATTACTCAAGTGATCGATATCATCCACATCCGCTTTAGAATTGATCAACTCAATTAAATACTTGATGATGGAAATGATGTCTTCTCTTGTTAAAATCTTAACATTTTGCTCGATTTCAAGGTTCAACTTTTTGTTGATTCTGTATCGACCAACTTCTCCTAGATCATATCTTGTTTCTGAGAAGAATAATTTATCAATAACACCTCTTGCAGTTTCTTCATCTGGCGGCTCAGAGTTTCTCAACTGACGGTAGATGTGCTCTACTGCCTCTTTTTCCGAGTTAGAAGGATCTTTTTGAAGGGTATTGTAAATGATGGCAAAATCGGCAGAATTGATGTTTTCTTTGTGCAAGATGATGGTTTTTGCACCAGCATCCATAATGGCATCAATGTGTTCTTTTTCAAGGATAGTTTCCCTGTCGATGATCACTTCATTTCTTTCGATGGAAACAACTTCTCCGGTGTCTTCATCTACGAAATCCTCTACCCATGTTCTTAGCACTCTCGCTGCTAATTTTCTACCAAGGGCTCTTTTAAGGCCTGCTTTACTTACTTTAATTTCATCGGCAAGGTCGAAAATATCAAGGATATCTTTATCGAACTCAAAACCAATGGCTCTAAGCAAAGTAGTAACAGGTAATTTTTTCTTACGATCGATGTAAGCGTACATCACGTTGTTGATGTCTGTCGCAAATTCTATCCAAGATCCTTTGAAAGGAATAACACGTGCAGAGTACAATTTTGTACCGTTTGCATGTCTACTTTGACCAAAGAATACACCAGGTGAACGGTGCAATTGAGATACGATAACACGCTCGGCACCATTGATAAGGAAAGTTCCTTTTGGTGTCATGTAAGGAATGGTACCTAGGTACACATCCTGAACGATGGTTTCGAAATCTTCATGTTCTGGATCGGTACAATACAGTTTCAGTTTTGCTTTTAAGGGCACACTGTAAGTTAATCCACGATCGATGCATTCATCGATGCTGTATCTTGGAGGGTCAACAAAATAGTCTAAGAATTCCAATACGAACTGATTTCTGGCATCAGTAATTGGGAAGTTCTCACTAAATACTTTATACAATCCTTCTGAATCACGAAATTCAGGGGAGGTATCTAATTGAAAGAAATCCTGGAAAGACTGTAATTGGATGTCTAGGAAATCAGGATACTCAAGTTTATTTTTAATCGAAGCGAAATTTACTCGCTCTTGATATTTTACGTTCGATGGGTTCATCATCTCGGGAGAAGATTAATTAATAACTAGATACAAACAAGAAAGGGTTAAGACCTCAAAATGTTTTTTTGAGGTCTTAACCGAAAAAATTAGTTGTGCTTTATATTACTTAAGCTCAACTTCAGCTCCTGCCTCTTCTAATTGCTTTTTAAGAGATTCAGCTTCGTCTTTTGCGATACCTTCTTTAACTGCTTTTGGTGCTCCGTCAACTAATTCCTTAGCTTCTTTAAGTCCTAATCCAGTCAATTCTTTTACCAATTTCACTACTGCTAATTTTGATCCACCAGCTGCAGTTAAAATTACATCGAATTCAGTTTTTTCTTCACCACCAGCAGCATCGCCACCCCCTGCCGGGCCAGCAACAGCAACAGCAGCAGCAGCAGGCTCAATACCATGCTCTTCTTTAAGAATTTCTGCTAATTCATTTACATCTTTTACTGTCAAGTTAACTAACTCTTCAGCAAGCGCTTTTAAATCCGCCATTTTTATTTAGTTTTTAAATTTTAATTATATATGAGTTGAGAGTGCGTACATTTTTATGCGTCCCTTTCACCAAGGGCTTTAACCAATCCAGAAATTGTATTTCCACCTGATTGTAGGGCAGAAACAACATTTTTGGCTGGAGATTGAAGGATAGCAATAATATCTGCGATCACTTCTTCTTTTGATTTCAATGAAGCAAGAGTTTCCATCTTATCGTCGCCGATGAATACCGCTTCTTCGATATAGGCGCCTTTAAGGATAGGCTTGTCATTGTTCTTTCTAAAATCTTTAATCAATTTAGCAGGAGCGTTTCCAACTTCTGCAAACATGATAGAGGTATTCCCTTTTAAGACTTCGTAAAACTCTTCATAGCTACCTTCAGCTGCTTCAAGTGCTTTTTTCAAAAGTGTATTCTTCACTACGTTTACAGAAACTTCTCTTTTAAAGGCAAGTTTTCTCAATTTAGTAGAAGATTCAGCATCCAATTCTGAGATGTCTGCTAAATAGAATATACTGTTATCATTCAGCTTGGCTGATAATGATTTTACGATTTCGTCTTTTTCTTGTCGTGTCATTTCTAAAGAATTAGAATGTAATGTTAGTCTTCAATTTTTTTAGCATCTACATGAACTCCTGGAGTCATTGTTCCAGAGATACAAATGCTTTTCATGTATATGCCTTTAGCAGCTGCTGGCTTCAACTTAGAGATGGTTTGCACCATTTCTTTTGCATTGTCCAATAATTGCTCTGGGCTAAAAGATGCTCTTCCAATAGAGGCGTGGATGATTCCGTACTTGTCTACTTTAAAGTCGATCTTACCTGCTTTCACTTCAGATACTGCTTTTGCAACATCCATAGTTACAGTACCAGATTTTGGATTAGGCATTAGACCTCTTGGCCCTAATACTCTACCCAATGCACCTACTTTACCCATTACACTAGGCATGGTAATGATAACATCGATGTCTGTCCAACCGTCTTTTATTTTCGCTACATAGTCATCCAATCCTACGAAATCTGCACCAGCTTCAGTTGCTTCTGCTTCTTTATCTGGAGTAACCAATGCTAAAACACGAACGGTTTTACCAACACCATGTGGTAATGAAACTGTTCCTCTAACCATTTGGTTGGCTTTTCTTGGATCTACTCCAAGTCTAACGCTAATGTCTACAGATGCATCAAACTTAGTGGAAGACATTTCTTTCACAAGAGAAGTAGCTTCTTTAAGAGAATACAAATGATCCTTTTGAATCTTTTCTAATGCGCTTTTGCGCTTTTTTGTCAATGTTGCCATAATTTCTACTTGCTATTAGAAAGGTTTTTTACCTTTAACGTTAATACCCATGCTTCTTGCAGTACCGGCTACCATACTCATAGCTGATTCAACTTTAAATGCATTAAGGTCTTCCATTTTATCTTCAGCGATTTCTTTTACTTGATCCCAGGTAACAGAACCTACTTTTTGTCTGTTGGATTCAGCTGAACCAGATTTCAGTTTTGCTTTTTCCAATAATTGAACAGCAGCTGGAGGAGTTTTAATGACAAAGTCAAAAGACTTATCAGCATAAACTGTAATTACCACTGGCAATACTTTACCTGCTTTTTCCTGTGTTCTTCCGTTAAATTGCTTACAGAAATCCATGATGTTCACCCCTTTAGCACCTAATGCTGGTCCAACTGGTGGTGATGGATTTGCTGCTCCACCTCTAATTTGCAATTTGATTATTCCGCTTACTTCTTTAGCCATTTCTTGCTAGTTTATTCAATTAAGATTCTTTTTCTACTTGTAAAAAGCTCAGTTCTAAAGGCTGTTTACGCCCAAAAATTTTCACCATTACGTTCAATTTCTTTTTCTCTTCGTTAATGTTTTCTATAGTTCCATTAAAGCCATTGAAAGGTCCATCAATTACTTTAACAGATTCGCCAACGATGAATGGAATGTTCAATTCTTCTTCACTTTCAGCCAATTCGTCTACTTTTCCTAGGATTCTATTCACCTCTGCCGGTCTCAATGGCAAGGGTTCTCCACCTTTTTCTGCACCTAAGAAACCAATTACATTGGTAGTATTTCTAATTAAGTGAGGTATTTCTCCAACTAGGTTGGCTTCAACCAAAACATAACCAGGGAAGAAGTTTCGCTCTTTGCTCACTTTTTTCCCATTTCTGATTTGGTATACCTTCTCAGTTGGAATTAGGATCTGACTTACAAAATCACCTAAACCTAGGCGACTAATTTCGTCTTCAAGATAAAGTTTTACCTTTTTCTCTTTTCCGCTAATCGCGCGAACTACATACCACTTTTTAGTATTCTCACTCATCTTTGTTGCCGATTCAAGCATTAAAATAATCCGTATATGTATTCCATCATTTTACTGAAAGTAGTATCCATTAAAAAGATGACAAGAGAAATAATGATTGATGCGATCATCACTACTATCCCACTGCTTTGTAATTCACTCCATGTTGGCCAGCTAACTTTGTTTAGCAACTCGCTTGAAGATTCCTCAATGTATGTTCTAATTTTCGACATTTTTTCTTTCTCTGCACGGGTGGAGAGACTCGAACTCCCAGCCAATGGTTTTGGAGACCACTACTCTACCAATTGAGCTACACCCGTGTAACTGTTAAAGTCAAGAAAAGGTATCCCGATGAATCGGGACACCTTTACTCGAACTAATATTTAATAATTACTCTATAATCTCAGTAACCTGACCAGCTCCAACAGTACGTCCACCTTCACGGATGGCAAACTGAAGACCTTTGTTCAAGGCAACTTTGTTAATTAAGTTTACAGTAATTGTTACGTTATCACCTGGCATTACCATTTCTCTTCCTTCTTCCAAGAAAATCTCACCAGTTACGTCTGTAGTTCTTAAGTAGAACTGTGGACGGTATTTGTTTTGGAATGGAGTATGACGTCCACCTTCTTCTTTCTTCAAGATATAAACCTCAGCCTTAAACTTAGTATGAGGAGTAATTGAACCAGACTTAGCGATTACCATACCTCTAGAAATATCTTTTTTCTCGATACCTCTCAATAGTAAACCAACGTTATCACCAGCTTCACCTCTATCTAAAATCTTTCTAAACATCTCAACACCAGTAACAACAGTTTTTCTACCGTCAGCACCCATACCGTTCAATTCAACTTCTTCTCCAGAGTTAATAACTCCAGTTTCGATTCTACCTGTAGCAACAGTTCCACGACCAGTAATTGAGAATACATCCTCAATTGGCATCAAGAAAGGCTTGTCAGTATCTCTTGGAGGGATCGGAATGAAATCATCAACCGCAGCCATCAATTCCATTACTTTATCTTCCCACTGCGCTTCACCATTCAATGCACCTAATGCAGATCCAGTAATTACAGGAGTGTTATCACCATCAAAATCATAGAAGCTTAACAATTCTCTGATTTCCATTTCAACTAATTCTAATAGCTCTTCATCGTCAACCATATCGGCTTTGTTCATGAACACTACAATTGTAGGTACACCAACCTGACGTGCCAATAAGATGTGCTCTCTTGTTTGAGGCATTGGACCATCAGTAGAAGCAACAACTAAAATAGCACCATCCATTTGGGCAGCACCAGTTACCATGTTCTTAACGTAATCCGCGTGACCTGGACAATCTACGTGAGCGTAGTGTCTGTGTTCTGTAGAGTACTCTACATGCGAAGAGTTAATTGTAATCCCTCTTTCTTTTTCTTCAGGAGCGTTATCAATCTTATCGAAAGCAACTTGTTCAGAAAATCCTTTTTTGGCCAATACAGTTGTAATGGCAGCGGTTAAGGTAGTTTTTCCGTGATCTACGTGGCCGATAGTACCAATGTTCAAGTGTGGTTTTGACCGGTCAAAATTTTCTTTAGCCATGGCTTATTTACTTTATTTATTTAGTTATTTAATTAATTATATATGTTAACATTTATATCTAGAGCCAATGACGGGAATTGAACCCGTGACCTCTTCCTTACCAAGGAAACGCTCTACCCCTGAGCTACATCGGCTTTTAACCAATTTCGCCAGACGCTACTGAGCTACATCGGCAATGAATATTTTTTTGACAATTAAAAGAGCGGGAAACGGGATTCGAACCCGCGACCCTCAGCTTGGAAGGCTGATGCTCTAGCCAGCTGAGCTACTCCCGCTTTTTAGATCGTCTTAAGTGGGGAGAGAAGGATTCGAACCTTCGAAGGCGTAGCCAACAGATTTACAGTCTGTCCTCGTTGACCGCTTGAGTATCTCCCCAAAATATTTCATTACTTAAAGAACGTACGAGCCGATGGAGGGATTCGAACCCCCGACCCGCTGATTACAAATCAGCTGCTCTGGCCAACTGAGCTACATCGGCATTTTTTTGCAACAAACCTTCCTCCAAACAATAACAAATATTGCCTCGAAAAAGGTCTGCAAATTTATAAAAGATTATAACATCCTAGAAAAATATCTAGGATTTTTTTTAAATGATTTTACAGGCGCGCTGTAAGCCCTGTAAATGCTAGAAAATTAAATGCCGCGAACTTTCTCTTTTCGCTTTTTGGCCTGTCTTCGGAGTGCTTCTGTAACTTCATCAGTGGCTGCTTCGAAACTTTTTGCAATTTTTTTCGCAAAAAGATCGTGTCCAGGAATGTATAATCGAATCTCCACAACCTTATTCTCTGTTTCATGGTTATTGTCCACTTTTAAGTAAACATCTGCTTCGATAATTCGGTCAAATATTTGAGCCAATTTATCTACTCTGCTCTGAATAAAATCTACCAACTTTTGGTCGGCATCGAAATGAACTGATCTAACGTTTAACTGTACACTCATAAGGTTCTTTTTTTAAGCTCGAGGATGAGCTTGGTTATATATATTTTTCAACTTCTCAATTGAGTTATGGGTATAAATCTGTGTTGCAGAAAGATTGGCATGGCCCAAGAACTCTTTTATCGTATTCAAGTCAGCCCCATTGTTTAAAAGATGTGTAGCAAAAGTATGCCTCAAGACATGCGGACTTTTTTGCTCCAATGAAGTGACTAGTCCAAGGTAATGATTAACCTTTCGATACACAAATTTTGGATAGAGTTTTTCTCCCTTATTGCTCAACAATAAATATTCATCCTTAAACCCTTGGTTTTTTTTTGCTTCTTGATAGCTACTAATTAAGGCCAAAAGTTTTTGATGAAGTGGAACTATTCTTTCCTTATTGCGCTTCCCTAAGACCTTTAGTTGCTGATTGGCCAGGTCCAGGTCTTTGTCTTTTATTCCTATCAACTCTGCAAGACGCAAACCACAGGCATAAAAAATCTCCAAAAGCAATTGATCTCTCTGACCTTCAAAACCATTGCTAAACATCCCTTCACGGAACAAGTCTTTCATCTCCTCTTCCTTCACAAATTTGGGCAAGAATTTTTTTACTTTAGGATTAACAATTTTACTGGTTGGAAGCGTTTTGACCTTTCCCTTTTTTAAAGCGTATTTGTAAAAAGTTTTTTTAAGCTGGAAATTTTTCTATTGACAGAGCGAGCATCTAATCCCTCTTCCATTAATTGAACTACCCAAGACCTTAGCATAGCAGGACTAGCTGAATAAATGTCTTTCTCATCGAATGACTCTACAAGAAAATCTAAGAATTGAATGAGGTCTATGGAATATGCCTTAAGCGTATGTTGAGCATATCGCTTTTCTTTTGCTAGGTAATTGAGGAAGTCGTTTATGGGCATAAAAAAACCACTTTAATTGGCAAGTTAAGCAAATTAAAGTGGTGAATATTGTATTAAAAGGACAAGTCTATGCCTCTTCCTCTCTCTGAAGTTGCTCTTTGTAAATCGCCTTTTTAATCTCTTCTCTTCTTAAAACTGATGGCTTAGTAAAATGCTGACGAGTTCTCAATTGTTTTACAGCACCAGTTCTTTCAAATTTCTTTTTGAACTTTTTTAATGCTCTTTCAATGTTTTCTCCTTCCTTAACTGGTACAATTAACATGTTGTGTTTTTTTTTATTGGGATGCAAAAATAAAATATTATTTTTAATTCTGCAGCATTATTTTAATACTTCTCTTGAGATAACTAATTTTTGAATTTCTGAAGTACCTTCTCCGATAGTACATAGTTTAGAATCTCTATAAAACTTCTCTACAGGAAATTCCTTGGTATAACCATAACCTCCAAAAATTTGTACGGCATCAGTGGATACTTGTACACTTACTTCAGAAGCATAATATTTAGCAAAAGCTGACTCTTTAGTCATGGCTTCCCCTTTATTTTTTAGGTCAGCTGCTTGATGAGTCAGCAATTCTGCTGCTTCAATATTTGTAGTCATGTCTGCCAACTTGAAGCCTATGGCTTGAAAATTTGCAATGGCAGTTCCAAACTGCTCTCTTTCTTTGGCATATTTGATAGAAGCTTCATAGGCGCCTTTTGCTATCCCTAATGAAAGTGCAGCAATGGAAATTCTACCTCCATCTAATACTTTCATGGCTTGAACAAAACCATCGCCAACTTCGCCCAAGATCATGCTTTCATGAATACGGCAATTGTCAAAAATTACTTCTGCGGTTTCTGAAGCTCGCATCCCTAATTTATCTTCTTTCTTTCCTGCCTTTAAACCTGGATTTGATCTGTCTACAATGAAAGTGGTCATGCCATGCGAGTCTAATAAATCCTCCCGTTCTGGCAATTACTACCATTACGTCAGAAGAAATCCCATGGGTGATCCAACATTTTGTTCCATTGAGCCACCCAATGATCTCCATCTTTCTTTGCTGTGCATTTCATGCGCATGGCATCTGAACCTGTATTGGGTTCTGTTAAACCCCAAGCACCGATGTATTCTGCCGAAGCCAATTTAGGAAGGTATTTTTGTTTTTGTTCCTCATTACCAAAAGCTAGAATATGCCCAGTACACAATGAATTATGAGCTGCTACAGATAAACCTATTGAGCCACATACCTTGGCTACCCCTGTAATTGCAGTAATGTATTCGTGGTACCCAAAACCAGAACCACCGTATTCTGTTGGCACTAAAACGCCCATCAAACCCAATTCTCCCAATTGCTTGAATACATGCACGGGAAATTCTTGACTTTCATCCCATTTCATTAAGTCTGGTCGGATGTGCTTGTCGGCAAAATCTGCCACCATACTGGCAATCATCTCTTGGTTCTCACTCTGCTTAAAATCCATATGTTAATAGTTTACTAGTCCGATAATGTTTTCACTGTATTTTTTCAACTTTTCATCCCCTTTTAGGAAGTCCAAAATTACCAAAAATGCAAAACCAATCACTTCAGCCCCTTGAGATTGAACCAATTCTGATGCAGCCATGGCTGTTCCTCCTGTTGCTAAAAGATCATCATGCACCAATACCTTCGTTCCAGGCTTGATAGCATCTTCATGCACTTCAATTTCAGCAGAGCCATATTCCAAGTCATAGGAGTAAGAAATGGTTTTATAAGGCAATTTTCCTTTCTTTCGAACTGGGATAAATGGCACTCCAAGATACTGAGCTAATAATAGTCCCCAAAAAAAGCCGCGACTTTCAATTCCGAGTACAGCATCAACTTGCTGACCCGCGACTTTTTCGGCAAAAGCTTTGGTGATTTTATCCGTCAATTCGGGCTTCTCCAAAATGGGCGTAATGTCTTTAAATACGATACCTGGCTTGGGAAAATCTTTAACGTCTCTTATTGCTTCCCTTAAACTCTTTTTCCATGATAATTGATTTGTAACAATGTTACGATTGATTTGCAGGAAGCACAATCATCTTCTTCTAAATTTTTAGATAAGCTTGTATTTTATTGAAGAGGCTATCTGACAAGATGTGAATGTTTTTCAATTCTTCTAGTTTTTCAAATTCTCCATGCATGTCTCTGTATTTCACGATGGCATTGCTTTCCAATCGACCGATGTAAGGGTGATTCATCAAATCTTTAGCAGAAGCTGTATTGACATTCATTTGCTTAAGCTTGAGACTGTCTATAATTATAAGTGGATACATGGTTTCAAATAAACTATCGGATATTCCATAAACTTCTTTGACTTGCCTCACATTTTTAAATCCTCCAAGTCGGTTTCTATACTTGATAATTCTTTTAGACAAGACTGGTCCAATGCCACGAATCTTTTGCCAATTGCTGGTATCGCTATCATTTAAATTAATGTTCAATTGCTTCTTGACTGACTTTTTAAAATGGAAATTTCTATTGATCTGAGTTTCCTTCTTTGGCCTTGGCTTTATTTTTATTGAAGATGCGATGTGCTGATAAAAGGAAGCAGAGATGCTATACATTTTCTTTAGGTCTTCTGCCTGATAAAAAAAGCCTCCTTTTTCTCTATAGTTTAATATGGTATTTGCTTGTTTTTCACTTAAGCCAAGCAATTTCCAATCATTTAAACTGGCTTCATTGGGATCAAAATTAAATGCAGGCGGAAATTTATGCTCTTTAACTTTTCTCGCTGATTTTTGCTGGACTATCTTTTTTTCAAGATTTTCTTGCTCTTCTAAATGAAGTATCAATTCAGCAATTTGTTCTTCTGTAAAAGTTTCTTCTAAAGCTAGTTTCTCTGGCCAAAAATTTTGATATAGGATTATCATTAAAGCAAGTATTGCCAAAGCCATGCTTGCATTTTTTTCTTTCTTGCTGAAATAAAAATAGTCTTTAAGTCTGGTATTCACGGTTTAGTTGATGACCAAACCAATTGCTGTTGTTTCACACCTGTTAAGGCTTACAATAATTTTATTATGACTTGGGTTGTCGTTGCCTAATCCAGTTTTAGCTAGATTAAAGTCTGATAATCCAATTCCGTAAATGAAACGAAGGTCAATATTGGTTTGGGAGGTTTGGTTGATGTCGAAGTTAAAATTTCCTATAATTCCAGAACTGGGTTGTACTACAAAGCTTTTTTTTGCACTTAAATTACTAGAAAAATACAGGGTATCTGTAGCGGTAAAAACTCGTGTTCCAGACAAATTTATTGTTGCAGATGCAGAACTGGATAGCACAAATTCTTCATATAAATCTTCTTTTAATTTGATTTCTGTCAATAAGGTTCTAAACCCACTTTCTTGAACTAGAATTAGACTAGCATTGCCACTTTCTTCATCATCCAATTCATAATTGAAACTAAATTGCCCTCCTGCATTTGCAACTGCTCCCCCCAATATAATAGGGTCTCCAAAAGAGCCTGAGGGTTCGGTTTTTAATGCCACTTCAGCAAAACCATAAGGAGACCTGCCGCAATCGTAATACACTTTCCCGGTAATCTCACTTACCACTGTGTCGTTTTTACAGGCCATAAGGCTGACAAGCAAAAGTGTAAGAAATAGAATGCGTTTCACCTATTTGAATTTTTTAATTACTCCGCTTTTCACACGGTCCATGTAGGAGACCAAATCAGCCTTTACTTCTTTTGACATCAACAGAAGACCTAGAATATTAGGAAATGCCATGCCTAAGATCATTAAATCAGAAAAGGTAAGCACAGCTCCAAGACCTGCAGAAGAACCAACCACTATGAAAAATAAGAATATTCCTTTATACAGATAATCCATCGCCTTGCTGTTACCGAATAAATAGGTCCAAGCTTTAAGTCCATAATAGGACCAGGAGATCATGGTGGAGAAGGCAAAAAGAAAAATGGCAATAATGAGCACATAAGAGAACCAAGGGAAAACACTGGTAAATGCAGCTGAAGTCATTTCGGATCCCGTAAGGTTAGTTGAGCCATCAGCAAAACCAGTGAAAATAATAACTAATGCAGTCATGGTACAAACCACTACAGTATCAATGAATGGTTCGAGTAAGGCCACAATACCTTCACTTACAGGCTCATCTGTTTTAGAAGCAGAGTGAGCTATTGAAGCAGAACCCACTCCAGCTTCATTGGAAAAGGCAGCTCTCTGAAATCCAACAATTAATACTCCGATTACCCCACCTTTAAGTGCAGGCGCATTAAATGCTCCATTAAATATTTGAGAAAATACTTCACCAATGTTTCCAATGTTCATCCCAATGATAATGAGTGAGAACAGTACATATAATCCAGCCATAAATGGGACAACCTTATCGGTTACCTTGGCAATACTTTTAATTCCTCCCACAATAACGATTCCAACCAATAAGGCCAACACGATTCCAAACCACAAGCCCATGTCTTGTATAGCTGGAAATTCACTCGATAATTGAGCAAATGCTTGGTTGGCTTGAAACATATTTCCTCCTCCAAGTGAGCCACCGATACAAAGAATAGCAAACAAAACTGCCAGTACTTTTCCGAGTCCACCAAGGTTTTTCTTCTTCAATCCCTCACTTAAATAATACATTGGGCCACCTGAAACTTCTCCTTTTTCATTGACTTGTCGGTATTTAACTCCTAGTGTACATTCTACAAATTTGGAAGACATTCCAATTAAGCCGGCTACTATCATCCAAAATGTAGCGCCTGGTCCACCTAGCGAGACGGCGACAGCAACACCAGCAATGTTTCCAAGGCCAACAGTTGCTGATAAGGCAGTTGTAAGGGCTTGAAAGTGGGAAACTTCTCCTACTTCTTTGGCAGAAGGATCTGAGAATTTACCAGAAACCAGCTCTATGGCATGTTTAAATCCTCTGAAATTGATGAAGCGCATTTTTATGGTGAAAAAGATGGCCCCTAAAACCAACCAAACAACAATAAAAGGAATGTTCTTCTTTTGCACATCTCCATTTGGGTGCAGCATGGCTTGTCCATTATCATAAACCACTGGATCATAGATTCCAATTGCTGAAAATGGATCAGCAAATAAGACATCATTGATGACAGCAACTATTGGAACAAAAATGGAATTAATAATTTCTTCTGCTGACTCTGCTTTTACTTTTCCAATTAGATTTACTTCACTTCCTTCAGCATCGGTTACCAAAACTGAAAATTCACTCCATTTCCCTTCTGTTAATCCTTCACAATGGCTTTCGGATAATGGATTACTTTGAATGGACCATTTATAGGTAAATGGGGCAACACCTCCATTTGTAGTTACATATGCCACACCATCATCAATGGAAGCACTTGGGTTCTCTACTTTTAATTCTGCATTAAAATCTGAGGAAAAACTGATTTGAGCAAGTAGGAAAAGGAAAGCGAAGGATAGGATACGCATCATGAAGAAATCTTTTGATTTAAAACAAATATAATTGATTAGGATTTAAGTTGGGCATCTAATATTGCCATTCCTTCTTCTAATGAAAGCGGAGAATAATTCAAGTCTTTCTTTGCTTTATCAAGAACAAACCCTGTTCTGGGAGGCCTTTTTGCAGCCTGATTTAAACTGGCTGAACTTGTTTCATGGATGTTGCTTTGATCCAAACCATAAAATTTAGCCACTCTTCTAACAATGTCTACTATGCTTTGAGTATTATGACCTGCCAAATGGTAAATTCCATTTGCTTTGTTTTTTATTATCGACCAACATCCTTTTGCTAAATCTTCGGCAAGCACAGGCGCCCTAAATTGATCATTAACTATGTTTAATCGTTCGCCTTTTTCCAAAGCAGATTTAGCCCATAAAATAAGATTGGACCTACTCATGTCTTCAACTATCCCATAGATAATGATGGTTCTTGCTATGGACCAAGGTCCCACGTATTTCTGAACTAATTTTTCTGCCTCCCATTTAGAGTTTCCGTAATAACTTAATGGGTTCGGTTGATCCTCTTCCTTATAGGGGCCATCTTCACCATCAAACACAAAGTCGGTTGAGAGGTGTAAGAAATGACTATTGTATTTCGAAGCTGCATTTAAAAGGTATTCTACAGCTTTAACATTACTTGCCCAGCATTCGTCCTTATTTTGTTCACAGGCATCAACATTTGTCATTGCCGCAGTATGAATGATTGCATCAGGTTTAGCCCAATCGATGATAGAATCTACTTCTTCTTTGCTACTTAAATTAACAGACTGATATTGGAAACCAGTAATTTTTGTTACCCGGTTTTCGCCTCTTGAGCAGGCAAACAATTCTATTTCAGGAACAGTTTCACGAATAAGGTGAAGCATTTTTTGTCCTAACAAGCCATTGCTTCCTGTAATTAATACTCTTTTTACTAGGCCCATTTCCTTAGCACTTCGATTTGTTCAAGCATTCCCAAAACAAATAGTTTGGAATCTTCTGTAATGAGTGTTTCTGGAGAAGGATTTAGAACGTACTCTCCATCTTTGGTTTTTAATCCTACGATATTGGCTCCAGATCTTTTTCTGATGTGAAGGTCTTTTATCGACTTGTTTTTAAATTCTTTTGGAAGACTATCGTAGGTGATTTCTTCTAGGGAAATGTTATTGTCTTGACCAGTTAAATGATTGTAAAATTCAACTACATCAGGTTTCATCACCAATGAAGCCATGTGCGTTCCTCCTACCTTATCAGGCATTACCACATTGTTAGCTCCTGCCATTCTCAATTTCTTGTCAGAAGAATCTTTTGATGCTCTGCTGATGATCAATAAATTTTGGTTCATTTCTCTAGCGGTAAGCACCACAAATACATTTTCTGCATCATCTGGTAAAGTAGTGATGAGGGCCTTCGCTTTTTTGATACCAGCATTTACAAGCACATTGTCATCTGTAGCATCACCAACCAAAAACTTCTTTTTTCCTTCGCCAGTCAAACTTTCTGCAATTTCTTGAGAACGTTCGATTAAAATATAATCCGTTCCAACCTGCTCAAATTCTTGGATAATTTGTTTACCATTTCTACCATATCCGCAAACGATGGTATGATTCTCTAATTCTTTGATTTTCTTTATTTTTTTTAGTTCTGAAAAATGCTTTCTAAAAGCTCCATCCAAAAGGTACAACGATAACCTACTGATGGCAAAAGCAAATGTACCAAAACTGGTTATGATTAGAAATGAAGTAAAGTACCTACCCATATTGGATAAAGGCCGCACTTCCTGAAAACCAACAGTAGAAATAGTAATGATGGTCATGTACAGGGCTTCACTAAAATTGTATCCCTCAATAAAATGGAAGCCAACAATTCCTGTAATGCAAATGAGTGCAAGGATTAGAAGGGCAATGTAAAGTTTTTTGAATTGAGAAAGTTGATTCACTTGTTTGGCTTAAATGTCCCAAATGGTACTTCTTTTCTTCAGTTTGAAGAAACTCTTATTCTCTAAAACAAAGGCCATTATCAAGTAGAAAACAAGCGGTGAACCAAGGGTTAAAAAAGAGAGGTAGATAAAAAATAATCGAATCTTGCCTTTGTTTAATCCAAGTTTTTCACCCCACCATTCGCAAACGCCGAAAGCATGTTTTTCAAAGAAGTCCTGAATTCGATTAATCATGATCAATTCTTTAATACTTGGTTAGCAATGCTGCAATTTAAACATTTTTTTCTGTTGCAATAAGATTGAAACAACTCTATAGCTGCCTGAGAGTCAAAGGCATTTTTGATAGGAAAGCCTGCACTTTCTAACTGCTTTGTGATTTTATTTCGTTCGGCAGGCAACTCATTAAGCAGCTTGATTGCGCTTTCTTGAAACTTCAAATCATGTTTGCCTTTAGATAAGGCAAAGAGAAATGGTATAATGGCATTTATTAAAATGTTCTGCTGAGAGCTAGAGCCAAGATTCATTTCATTGATCTGTTTGGATTTTTCACCAAATCTGTAATGCGAATTCCAATATTCGCTTGTTTTTATTTTACCTAGGTGGTTTTCTAGAGGCTTATGATTCAATAATGCTTTTGTGTGTTCAGAAAGTTCTACCAGGAATGCTGCCAATTGACTAATTCGAATACTCGGAAAATTTGCCGGTCGCATCCTCAACCATTTAAATGCTGGACCATGGTGGTTTTTCAAATTGAATCTTTCTTTAATTCTTTCAAATTGTTCTTTTTGAGCTTTTGTAAAATCATCATTTGCTAATTCTGGGATTAGTTTAGCCTGACCAAAAAGTAAAGCTTCCATTTTCAAAACATCATTCTGACAGAACAAAATTGCTTCAAGAGGAATTGATAGAACACAGAATTGCATCGCATCTGCATTAGTCTTAAAACCAAAGGCCTTTGCCACAACAATTGCTAAAACATATTCCCAATTGTTAAACCTTTTGTATAGTTGTTGGATCTGTTCTAGCTTTTTAGAGAGTCGTTCTACTAAAACCCTATCAAACATTTGCCTGAAAAAGACATGATCTACCAACTTTATACTATCCTGACATGGGACCTTCTGATTGGAAGTGATTAGGATTTTGAATTGCTCTAATGTTTTTCTTGCTATTCTACCTGAAATTTCAAAACATGGAATTGGCTTTCCATCCTGATTAAAGAGTGGGACATCTTCTTCCCATACAACGTGTAAAATAACGTTGTTGTAATTGGAATCATGCTGATGTCCATGTTTGATCCAATCGCTTGACTTGACATGAATTTCTACATTGCCTGCCCAACGGGTATCATTAATTCTAATTTGAGCATTAAAGAAGTCGGGGCCAGCATGATGGTTAATTTCTCCAGGATGAATGATACTAAATGGTGTTTCGTCTTGAAGGTGAAGTTGCTGCTGATTGAAATTTTGAAATTGCCAGATAAAATGAAGAAAGTCTTCATTTATCATGGTTTAGATCAGATTTTTGGTGATTAAGATTTGTTTCATTTTGGTTTGGATTTGTTGACTAGCTAATTTAACATCTTCTTGGAAATTTTCTCCCTTTCCTGCATAAATAATTCCACGAGAAGAGTTTACTAATAGTCCGATGTCTTCTGTTATTCCGTAACCAGCTACCTCCTCTAAAGAGCCTCCTTGAGCTCCAACTCCTGGAACTAGAAGAAAGTGTTTTGGGATGTGCTTGCGAATGGTCTGGAATTTTTTGGCTTGGGTGGCTCCAGCAACAAACATCATGTTTCTTTCGCTTCCCCAAGTTTTCGCAGTTTTAAGTACCAGTTCAAATAGTTGTCCGTCTTCTGTTTTCTTTTCTTGAAAATCACTGGCACCTGCATTGGAGGTTAATCCTAAGATAATGGCCCATTTATTCTCAAAGTTTAAAAAGGGCAAGACCGAATCTGAGCCCATATAGGGGGCCACAGTAATTGAATCAAATGAATAGGTTTCAAAAAAAGTTTTGGCGTACATGGAAGCAGTGTTCCCAATATCACCACGTTTGGCATCTGCAATCGTAAAATGCTCTTTTGGAATGTAATCCAATGTTTTGGCTAAACTATCCCAACCTTTTGTACCAAGAGATTCGTAAAATGCGATGTTTGGTTTATAGGCCACACAATAGTCTTTTGTGGCATCGATGATTTGCTTGTTGAATTCAAAAATGGGGTCCTCTTCAGCTAGAAGATGCTTTGGAATTTTATCCAGATCAGGGTCCAATCCAACACAAAGAAAGCTGGCTTTTAATTTTATCTGCTCAACTAATTGATCGTAATTCATAGCCTTTTATTTAAGCATTTTCTCCTAAGCCTTCTTTTAGTTTTTCAGCGTTTTCTGCAACTCTAAGGGATTCTATGATTTCATGAACATCTCCATTCATCACTGCATCTAAGTTATACAAGGTAAGGTTAATGCGGTGATCAGTTACTCTACCTTGTGGGTAATTGTAAGTTCTAATTTTAGCAGAACGGTCACCCGTAGAAACTAAGGTTTTTCGATGCGCTGCTATCTCCATTTCCATCTTCAAAACTTCGGCCTCATAAATTCTAGTTCGAAGCACTTTCATTGCTTTCTCGTAGTTCTTTAACTGTGATCTACCATCCTGACACTCTACCACTGTATTGGTAGGAATGTGAGTTAAACGTACAGCTGACTCCGTCTTATTTACGTGCTGTCCACCAGCTCCAGAAGCTCTGTAAGTATCTTTCTTTATGTCGGCAGGATTAATTTTCACATCCACCTCATCGGCTTCTGGCAATACTGCAACTGAGGCTGCAGAAGTGTGAACACGACCTTGGGTCTCTGTTTGAGGAACTCGTTGAACACGATGAACACCTGATTCATATTTCAATTCTCCGTAAACGTTTACTCCGCTAACTTCAAATCCAATCTCTTTAAAACCACCGGCTGTTCCTTCGTTAATGGTGGTAATTTCATGTTTCCATCCTTTGCTTTCGATGTATTTGATATACATTCTGTAAAGGTCACCTGCAAAAATACTTGCTTCATCTCCGCCTGCTCCTGCCCTGATTTCCATGATTACATTTTTATCATCAGCAGGATCTTTAGGAATCAACATTACCTTTATTTCCTCTTCCAGTGGCTCTCTTCTAGATTTTAACTCATCTAGCTCCATTTTAGCCATTTCGCGAAACTCTTCATCCTTTTCATTGGACAACAGCTCTTCAGACGAGGCGATGTTGTCTATGATATTTTGATATTCATCAAATGCGTCAACAATAAGTTTTAGGTCGCTATATTCCTTATTGAGCTTTACGTACCTATTCATGTCTGAAATAATCTCAGGATCAACAATAAGTTGAGAGACCTCAGTCCAGCGATCTTTAATAGAGGTTAGCTTTTCAATTAAACTGCTCATGCTGAATGGTATTGAAATTCTCCATGTTTGGAATGAATACTAAGCTTAGTTGAATCACTTTCTTCTACTCTTCCTACAATTTTTGCATCGACATTGAAACTTTTAGAGATGCTGATTACTTCTTCTGCAATAGCTTCTGGTAAATAGATTTCCATCCGATGGCCCATATTGAACACTTGATACATTTCTTTCCAAGAGGTGTTGGATTCTTCTTGTATCAATTTGAACAAAGGTGGCGTATCAAATAATTGATCTTTTATTACATGTACACCTTTCACAAAGTGAAGCACTTTAGTTTGTGCTCCTCCACTACAATGCACCATTCCGTGGATTTGAGACTTAAACTGCTTAAGCACTTTCTTAATGATTGGGGCATAGGTTCTTGTTGGAGATAATACCAATTTTCCATAGTCCAATTCTAGATTTGGATCTTGTTCGTTTAATTTCTTTGAGCCTGAATAAACAAGATCACCTGGCACCAAAGGATCAAAGGATTCTGGATACTTTTCTTTCAGGTAATTGTTAAACACATCGTGTCTGGCAGAAGTAAGTCCGTTACTTCCCATTCCACCATTGTATTCTTTTTCATAACTAGCCTGACCAGAAGATGATAAGCCAACAATAACATCACCCGCTTGTATGTTCTTATTGTCGATTACGTCCTCCTTTTTCATTCTGCAGGTAACAGTAGAATCAACGATGATTGTTCTAACCAGATCTCCAACATCAGCAGTTTCTCCCCCAGTGCTAAAAATTCCTATACCATGAGATCTTAATTCTTCAAGTATACTTTCAGTACCATTGATTAGGGCACTAATTACTTCGCCAGGGATTAAGTTTTTATTTCTGCCTATGGTTGAGGATATGATGATATTATCAGTAGCGCCAACACAAAGCAAATCATCTAAGTTCATGGCAATTGCATCCATTGCAATTCCTTGCCAAACAGAAAGATCTCCAGTTTCTTTCCAATACAAATAAGCCAAAGAAGATTTAGTTCCGGCCCCATCGGCATGCATTACTATGCAATGCTCATCACTATTGGCCAAATAATCAGGTACGATTTTACAAAATGCTTGCGGATAAAGTCCTTTGTCAACTTTTTTAATGGCTGCATGAACATCTTCTTTCGAAGCAGATACTCCTCTTTGTTTATATCGGTCGCTTGTTTCCATTTATTGCAATAAAAAAGCATCCAATTCTTTTGAAAATGGATGCTCTTTGTTAAAGTATTTTGTTATTGGTCGCCTTCAGCTTCTTCACTTGGGGCTTCTTCTTCAGGAAGCTCCGGAATTGTGGGCTTAGGGACAAAGTCGCTACTTAGAATACTAAATTCTGTACGTCTATTCAATTGATGTGCTGCTTCTCTTTCTTCTTCAGTGGCCAATTTATTGATTTCAGCATCTGAGATCAGCAAGTTATTCTTACCGTATCCTTTTGGCACCATTCTTTCCAATTCAATGCCTCTAGAAGCAAGGTAGTTTACTGCAGATTCTGCTCTTCCTTGAGATAACTTTAAGTTATATGGTCCAGAACCACGTGAATCTGTATTTGCTTTTAATTCAATTACGATGTTTGGGTTATCTACCAATATCTTGTACAAATAATCCAATGAATCTTTTGCTTGATCAGTAAGTTCAATGCTATTAAAGGCATAAAGTATTTCTGGAAGCTTGATTGGCTCTTCAGTAATCGGCTGAAGTTCGTACAAATGAGCAAATATTTTAGATTCCTCTAATCCAACGGTGGTTTCCTTTCCTTTTGCATTCAGGTAACCAGGTTTACTAGCTGTTAATGAATAGGAAGTATTCATGCCTATTTCAAACTCACATTTACCTTCAGTATCTGTTTCAGCCTCAACGCTTGAACCGTCAGTTCCAATCAATTTAACATTAGCAGCAGACAATACTTCGCCAGATTCAAGATCTTTCAACAAACAAATGATTTTAAATTCTGGATCAGGACTGTAAAAACTCCAAATGTCATCTTTTCCTCTTCCACCCTCTCTGTTCGAGCTAAAGAATCCACGGTCTGCGTCTCCTTCATAAATAATTGCGAAATCGTTATTGCTAGAGTTAATTGGCGCTTTTAAATTGCTCACTCCACTCCATTGGGTATTCCCTTTTTTCTTGGCCATAAAAATGTCCAATCCGCCCATTCCAACATGGCCATTAGAAGCAAAGTACAAATCGCCATTTGCTCTAATAAATGGAAACATTTCATCACCTACGGTATTGATTTCAGATCCCAAATTGATTGGTTTCGACCAAGTTCCTCTAGATTCTTCTTTGATGTACCACAAATCTTTTCCTCCTTGTCCGCCAGGCAAATCACTAGCAAAAACAATCACCTTATCATCTGGAGACAAGGCTGGGTGACCGATTACGGCGCTATCAGAAGCAATTGGAATCAACTCAGGTTCAGCATATTTCTGCCCTTGCTTTTTAGCAGACAATATTTGACATCCTAAGAATCCATTCTTTTCTACTTTACATCTAGTCATGTAAATGGTATTTCTTCTACTGTTCATTACAGCAGCACCTTCAGAAAATTCTGTATTTAATCCTTCGGCCAATTTTGGCTCACTCCACTTTCCTTTTTTATCTCTATCGGTATAATATAAATCTGAGAAGTTATCACCTGTTACATCGGATTGATCTGTTCCTGTAGAACCTTCCCTAGTGGAGGTAAAAACCAATTGGTTGTTTCTTCTTGAAGAAAAGGTAGGTGCATAATCTGTGTATTCAGAATTGATCAATACCACTGGCTCTACCACATAGTTTTCTGGATTATCGTTCCACTTTTGTGCTTTGGCAGCTGCCTCAATTCCAATTTTTCCTCGTACATCTCCAGGTTTTTCTGCCGCATACTTTTGATAGGCAACAAGTGCTTCATCGTATTTCCCATTTTGCATTTTCATATCTGCTAGATACATAATTGCGATAGGGTCTGCATATTGGGCAATCACTGATTTATCGTACCAAACTTCAGCTTGCTCAGCCTGGTCACTTAAGCGATAAGCTTCAGCAATTTTAAAAATGATTTCGGCTTTTACATCACGGCCTTTTTCTTTTACATAAGCCTTTTTATACATTTCAATCGCCTGGAAATATTTCTCCTCTTTGTACAGCGCATGGTCTGCATCGTCGAGAAAACTTTTCTGAGCTGAAAGTTGAAAGGTGAATAAAAAGAAAAATAGGGAAAGCCCAATTACATTTAAATACTTCATTTAATCTGGTATTTACACAATGGGTGCTAAAATAAACAATTTTTTGTATAAAATAGGCAGCAATCTCTTCCTGTTTATCACATTAAGATTTGCCATAATAAGAACTTGAAAAGACTACTGAGTAAACAACAATTCTCTGTATTTAGGCAATGGCCAAATTTCATCATCTACAGTTAACTCTAGCTTGTCTGCATGGTATCGAATGGTGTCAAACATTGGTTTTACTGTATCGCAATATTCTTTTGCTCTTTCTTCAGGGCTTTCAATTTTGTTGATTCTTCTTCTATGATTGATCATATCATCAGTAGTTTCTTTAATCGTCTTAACATGAGCCGAAATTCCCTTGATGATCTCTAACTGAACTCCAGCTGATTCTTGGTATTCTTTTGCACCGAAAATTTCCTTTAAGCCTCTAACATTTTCTATCAATTGATTTTGATACCTAAGAGCAGTTGGAAGAATGTGATTTTGGGCCAAATCTCCGACCACCCTTGACTCAATTCGAATCAGGTTAGCATACAATTCGAAAGCAATTTCTTGCCTAGCCAGGGTTTCTCTTTTTGTCATAACTCCTAAGTCTTCAAACAAAGAAAGAACAGACTTTGAACCAAGTTCTTTTAATGCCTCAGGGGAAGTTCTTAGGTGTGATAAACCTCTTTTCTCTGCTTCTTTCACCCATTCATCTCCGTAGCCATTTCCTTCAAATCGAATTGCCTTAGAACTAATGGTGTATTTTTTCAGCACTCTTAGGATGGCTTCATCCTTCTTCACTCCTTTTTTAATAATGGCATCAACATCTTTCTTAAATTCTTTCAATTGCTTGGCCATGATTGAATTGATCACTGTCATGGCGAAGGAACAATTGGCCGCCGACCCTACTGCTCTGAACTCGAATTTATTTCCTGTAAATGCGAAGGGTGAAGTACGATTCCTATCCGTATTATCAAGAAGAATTTCTGGAATTTTTCCAATGTTTAATTTGAGCTCTGTCTTTTCTTCAGCCGTTAAGAGTTTATCTTCTTTTACTTTAGAAACCAATTCATCCAACATTTTTGTCAATTCTTGCCCAATGAAAGCAGAAATAATTGCAGGAGGTGCCTCATTGGCTCCTAGACGATGCTCATTTCCTGCTGTGGCAATGCTCGCCCTAAGCAAACGCTCATTATCGTGAACCGCTTTTAAGGTATTGATGAGAAAGGTTAAAAATTGAAGGTTGGACTTAGGTGTTTTACCCGGACTCAATAGGTTAACGCCAGTATTGGTTGCCAAAGACCAATTGTTATGTTTTCCTGAACCATTCACTTTTGCAAAAGGTTTTTCGTGAAGTAGCACTCTAAAATTGTGTTTTCTCGCCACTTTTGTCATTACATCCATCAACAATTGATTATGATCTACTGCAAGGTTAGCTTCTTCAAATACAGGAGCCAATTCGAATTGATTTGGAGCAACTTCATTGTGTCTCGTTTTAACAGGAATTCCCAACTTCATGCATTCCAACTCCAATTCCATCATATATGATTGAGCTCGATCAGGAATAGAACCAAAATAATGATCATCCAATTCTTGCCCTTTTGCTGGGATGTGGCCAAATAAAGTTCTTCCAGTCAGCACTAAATCCGGTCTTGCATTGTGCAAAGCCGTATCGATTAAAAAATACTCCTGTTCCCAACCTAAAGTAGCATGAACTTTATTAACGTTTTTGTCAAAGTATTTGCAAACATCAACCGCAGCTTTATCAATAACTCCTAATGCTTTTAATAATGGGGTCTTATAATCTAAAGCTTCTCCTGTATAAGAAATATAAATGGTTGGAATGCATAATGTTTTTCCAATAATAAAGGCAGGAGAACTTGTGTCCCAGGCGGTGTAACCTCTTGCTTCAAAAGTATTTCTAATTCCTCCATTTGGTAAACTAGAAGCATCTGGCTCTTGCTGTGCCAACTGGCTACCATCAAATTGCTCTATTACGTCATTGTCGTTTAATGGCTCAAAGAATGCATCGTGTTTTTCGGCAGTAGTACCCGTCAATGGTTGAAACCAGTGAGTGTAATGCGTCACTTCCTTTTCCATTGCCCAGGCTTTCATAGCGGAAGCCACCGTATTGGTAATTGATCGCTCAATTTGTTTGCCCTCTTCTATTGTTTGAATAACTCTTTTGTAAACATCTTTAGGCATGAATTGAGCCATTGCTTTCTTATCGAAAACGCTAGATCCATAATAATCAGATATTTTGGTAGAAGGAGCTTCTACATTTCTTGGAATTCGAGAAAGACAAGTTTCTAAAGCTTTAAAACGAATAGTTGACATTATATGATGTTTTTTTATTTATGCGCACAAAAATACCATGAAGAACACATAGCGAAATAAAAAAACACAGTTTTTTATAAACAAATTCAAAAAAAAGAGGTCAGTTTACTAACAAAATACAATTTCTGAGTGGTGACCCCCCCTATTTTTTTAGGTAATGGTTAGAAAAATATAAGAAAAATAGAAGATCAACAGAAAAACACCTTTAATTCGACCAACTTTTCTACCAAAGTACATCAAGGGGAAAATTAGCGCCGAGATGCCAAGCAGAAAATACACATCAAACTGGTTGATTTCATTTGCAACCTGAATAGGTTCAACCATAGCAGTTAGTCCAAGAATTGCAAGAATGTTGAAGACATTTGAACCAATTAAGTTACCAATAGAAATGTCTGTTTCTTTTCTAAAGGCTGCCGTACATGATGTAACCAATTCTGGTAGACTAGTTCCAAAGGCAACTACAGTTAGGCTTATTACTCGCTCACTAATGCCATTTTCGGCGGCAATATTTACAACGGCATCTATCAGCCAATCTGCCCCATAGAAAAGTCCGATAAAACCAATCACTAAAAGGATCAGGTCTTTGTAGATGTTTTGATCATTAGTTTCAATTTGATCTTCACAATCAATTTTACTTTTAATTTCTGCCAGTGATTTTTTCCTTGACTTTACCATGAGCCATCCTGTAAATGAGAGAAGGATTAAAAAAAAGAACAAACCTTCCATCATTGAGATTTCACCATTCTTGGCCAAGAAAAAGAACAATAGAGTTGCGCCCATCATCAAAGGCCAATCTATTCTTAAGGTATCTTTATTAATGCTAAGTGGAAATATCAAAACGGTTAAGCCCAATACCAGACCAAGGTTAGAAATGTTTGAGCCAACTACAGCTCCTATGCTAACGTCGGGATGACCAGTTGTTGCTGCTTCAATACAAACTAAAAGTTCAGGAGCAGAAGTGCCGAATGAAACGATGGTCATTCCGACAACTAAAGGAGAAATCTTAAGCTTAAGTGCGATGCTTACCGCCCCTTTCACCAATGCCTCACCACCAATGATGAGCACTATAAATCCACCAAGAAGTTGAATGTAATCTAACACCAAGTTTAACTTTTTCTTGACTTAGAACTAGCTCCTTTATCAGAATCTGTGATGTTTGCCGATTGTTTTATCTCAGCACTGGTTTTCCTAATTTCTTCCTGAATGTCTCCAGTAGCATTTTTAAATTCTCGCATCCCCTTTCCTAGTCCTCTTGCCAACTCAGGGATCTTTTTTGCGCCAAATAATAAGACAATTAAGAGGATAACAATGAATAATTCTGGAGTACCAATAAATAGAAATGGCATAATTGATTTTTTACAAAGGTAAAAAAAAGGCCCCATCAAATGATGGAGCCTTTATTATGTTCAAAATAGAACTATTTTTTATCAGCTAATTTCTTTTTGCTAAGGTCAACAACAATTGGTGTTGCAACACATAGTGAAGAATAAGTTCCTACTGCAACTCCAACCAATAAAGCAAAAGCAAATCCTCTAATTACTTCTCCTCCAAAGATGAAAATCATCAACAATACAAAGAAGGTACTTAAAGAAGTATTTACGGTTCTACTTAATGTACTGTTTAAGGCATCGTTAATTACTTCGTTCATCTCTCTCTTTTTATAAGAGTTTAAGAATTCTCTAATTCTATCGAATACCACCACAGTATCATTAATTGAATAACCAACTACCGTTAATATTGCTGCAATAAACGCTTGATCAATATCCAAGGAGAATGGAAGGAATCCATATGCAATTGAGAATACAGAAAGCACAATTAATACATCGTGAAAAATTGCTACAACTGCACCCAATCCATATTGCCACTTTCTAAATCTTAATAAGATGTACAGGAAGATTATGACCAATGAAAATAAGATGGCCCAAATGGCAGACTTCTTAATGTCATCAGCAATGGTAGGTCCTACTTTTTGCGAACTCATTAATTCATACCCGAGTCCTAATTCATCTAAACCTGTGTTTAAGCTGGTCTCAACCATAGCATCGGCTGACTCATCTTCGCTATCAATTAAATAACTTGTGGTAATCTTCACCTGATTGTCGTCTCCAAATACCTTAACTTCAGGAGCTAATTTAACGCCATCTTCAGTGACAAAAGTTGCTTCTAAAGAAGAGCGAACATCTGCAGTATTCACAGACTCATCGAAACGAACCAAGAAAGTTCTACCTCCAGAGAAATCTACTCCATAAGAGAGACCTCTAGTTGCTAATGAACCAATTCCAAGAAGTAAGATGATTCCAGAAATTGCGTAGAACATTTTTCTTTTTCCTACAAATTGCAATGAAAGGTTTTGGAAAGCATTCTCAGTGAATTTGCTTGCTACAGTAATTTTTTTCTTGTTATCCAATCTCCATGCAAAGACCAATCTTGTAATGAAGATGGCACTAAATAGAGAAGTTAGAATACCAATTACTAAAGTCTTAGCAAAACCTTCTACAGGACCTGTTCCAAAGAACCAAAGAATAATACCTGTTAATAAAGTGGTTACGTTGGCATCAATAATTGATGAGTATGCATTTTTGTAACCGTCTGCAATGGCCAAACGCTGGCCTTTTCCTGCCCTTAGCTCTTCACGAATTCTTTCATAGATAAGTACGTTGGCATCAACTGAGATACCAATGGTTAAAACGATACCTGCAATACCTGGTAAGGTTAAAGCGATGTTAGTAGATGCAAGCACTCCCATAATGAAAAACAAGTTGGCCAACAAAGCAATGTCTGATGCCAAACCAGCCTTTCCATAATAAAAGACCATGTAAACCAATACAATTAATAGGGCCACTAAGAATGAATACAAACCATCTTGAATGGATTGAGCACCAAGTGAAGGACCAACTACCGCTTCTTCTACAATTTTTGCAGGAGCAGGCAATTTACCAGCCTTTAATATATTGGCAATTAATTTTGCTTCATCAATGGTAAAGTCACCCTCGATGCTTGAAACACCGCCAGCAATTTCACCATTTACATTTGGGAAAGAGTAAACGAAATTATCCAAGACTATGGCAATGCTTTTTCCAACATTATCACCAGTAAGGTTCTTCCATGTCTTTGCTCCAAGAGCATTCATCTTCATGGTAATCTCTGGACGGCCTCCAAACTGACCAAAGTCTTGAAATGCGTCTGTAATTACATCACCTTCTAAAGGAGCTCTTCCGTCTCTGCTAGTCACCTCAATGGCAATCAACTGAAGAAGTTGTTCTTTTTCGTCGAATGGTTTAGCAGTCCACAATAATCGCATGTCTTTTGGAAAGATGGCTTGAATCTCTGGCATTGCTAAATAATCATTCACTTTTGCTGTGTCCTTTAAGGCTGCATAACCTACAACTGGACCTTCACCAGGAGAATAACTTCCTTGAGCATTTTGGTAAATTGATGGAGACAAAACAGCAAACAATGGATTCTCTTTTGCAAAATCTTCAAAGCTTTGATCAACCAAGGCAGAATCTGAAGATGCAGAATCGCTATTCGCTGCTAATTGAGACATTAAAGAAGATTCTTCAGCAGAATCAGCAACAATATTTGAATCTACCTCTGCAATTAATTCTTCTTCATTATCCTGATCAACAACTTCTTCTACACTTTCAGCAGAATCATCAATTAAATTTGCCAAAGGATCTTCGGTTTCAACAGTATCAGATTCACTTGAATCTTCTCCACCTAACATTTTAATCAACTTGGCATTTGCTTCTGCTAAATAAGGGTATACCTGAGCATTCTCGTAGGTTTCCCAGAACTCCAATTTAGCTGTTCCTTGTAACAATTGACGAACTCTTTCTTTGTTCTTTACCCCCGGTAATTCAACTAAAATTCGATCAGATGCATCTAATTTTTGAATGTTTGGTTGAGCAACTCCAAAAAGGTTTACCCTAGTTCTAAGCACCTCAAATGTTCTATCGAATGCAGCATCAGCTTCAGAAGTTAGAAATTCAATCACTTCTTCATTGCTGGCGTTTCTACTAATTTTCTCTTTATTTTCTAAGGTATAGAAAACACTTGCCATTTGCTTTTCACCTGCAATTTCTGACCATGCAATTGCAAATAGATTTACAAAGTTATCCTGACTACCTCTTTGCAATTCTTTTGCTCGACTTATTGCGGCAGTAAATACCTCATCTTCTGAATAAGAAGACAAAGCTCGAATTACATCAGCAACCGAAACTTCAAGAGTTACGTTCATACCACCTTTAAGGTCAAGACCAAGGTTTAATACGTTTTTCTTTACCTCTGCGTAAGTAAAATCAATGATTGGATAAACAATTTCTCCTGACATTGAATCCAAATATTGCTCTTCAACTTCTGAAGATCCATTTGAATATTCTCTTGCATCAGATTCAACTCCTTGAGCAACCCAAGTAAATGATAATTGATATAGGCAGGCCAAACTCAATAAGATGATGAATGACCAGATTAGACCCTTATTTTGCATAATTTTTATAAATAATTTCTATCTCTTTTGAAGCCTGCAAATATAGAATTTCCACACGGAATAAGCAATGCCTTTCAATTATTCGATAAAGTGCAGTAAATGAACCATTTAAGAGGTCAATTCCTAGGCAATAAAAGAATTTTACAAGAGACAACTTTCAATGGCCTTCTTCGTCTTATCTTTAAGTTCCAAATTTCGAAATAATGAAAAGCAAAATTCTCCTAAGCTTCATTGCTGTATTTTTTTTCCAATCCGTTTATTGCCAGCTATTTTACGATAGAGTAGACAGCATCCAGATAAGTGCTAATGGACAAGTATTGAAATCTCCATTTATCGGAGGGTTTAATGCCCCTCAATTCAATGAAATAGATTTGAATTTTGATGGCAAATTAGACCTTATTGTTTTAGACAGAAGTGGATTGAGACTAAGTCCATTTATTAATGTTGGAACTACAGGACAAATTGCCTACGATTACGCACCTGCCTATGCATCTTCTTTTCCAAGCATGAGAGACTGGATGATTACAGCAGACTATAATTGCGATGGAAAAATGGATTTATTCATAGGAAGTTCCACCATAAGTCTGTTCGAGAATATAAGCAGTAATGGCAATTTGCAATTTCAATTTGTTTCAAAAATAAGCTCCGATTATGGAAGCATTGTTGCCCAAGTTAATCCTGGAAGAATAAACAAACCAGCAATTGTTGACATGAACAATGATGGGGATCTTGATTTGCTTTTTTTCGATCAAAATGGTTCACAAATGGAATTTCATAAAAATCTTTCTAAAGAGTTTAATAGTATATGTGGATTAAACTTTGAATTGAGGAGCAGATGTTGGGGGAATTTTACTGAATCTGGATTTGATGGAAATGTTTATTTAGATTCCTGCAGATTTGGTGACATTGCTAACCCAGAATCAAAAGGGGCTAAGCATGCAGGAAGTACAGTAAGTGCATTTGATTTAGATGGGTCTGGAAGTATGGATTTGTTAGTTGGAGATATCGATGGTAAAAATTTAACTGCCTTATATAATAATGATTCTGTAATTCCATACCTGAATTCCTTCGTGAACCAAAAAGACACTTTATTTCCATCATACAACACTCCAATTGAGTTGCCAATTTTCCCAGCGGCATACTTTGTAGACATCAACAACGACAATCAGAAAGACATATTAGTAAGCTCGAATAGCAATAGCTATGGTTCTTTTACTCGTGCAAAAAACAACATCTTGTATTATGAAAACAAAACGGCTAACCCTCAATTTAATTTTCAGGCGGGAAGCAATTTGTTTTATGAAGACATGATAGATCTAGGAAAGGGAAATTATCCTAGTTTCTTTGATTATGACAATGATGGCCTAATGGATTTACTTGTCGGAAATGAAGGATATCTCAACCCAACATTAAATGGTTTGCAAGGCCAGTTAGCTTTATTTGTAAATAATGGGAGCTTGCAATCGCCAAGTTTTCAATTAATCGATACCAATTTTCTAGACCTTCCATCTATTCCATTAAATGTTGATAATAATGTTCCAACCACGCATGTTCAGCCCCACGTTTTCAGATTTAGATGGCGACGGAGATGCTGATCTATTGATTGGTGATTTTCAAGGTCATGTTCATTATTATGAAGACACCTCCTCTACTGGAAATAATGCAGCTTTTGAATTAAAACAGCCTGTTTTCCAAGGCATAGATGAGCAATCATTGGCTTCACCCTATCTATTTGACGTAGACAAAGACGGCTTAAGTGACCTAATAATAGGAGACGGTTCTGGAAAGATGAGTTTCTACAAAAATTTAGGGACAAGTTCTGAAGCAGTATTTACTTTAGATGTTCAGTCAATACTTTGGCAAAATGGCAATACGATACGATATCAATTGAATGGCAATCCCGATTTATCGCAGTTGAGTATTGGCCAAAAATTAGACATCAACAATTCCAATAACCAAAACAATGGCATTTTTCAAACAATTGTTGCCATAGATAACAACCAGAAATACTTGGACTTAAATCATCCATTTAGGACAAGTTCACTTGACGATGAGCCAACAACCAATGCGATTATCGACTATTCCGACAAAGACTGGGGAAACATTAATCTAACAAGGCATAGAGCCAATAGAGATGCTAGTCCATTGCTTTATTTGGAGCAAAATGAACTTCGCCTTTTGGTCGGTTCTAGAAATGGATACGTTTATTATTACGACAGTTTAGAAAACAATTTAAAAGGGTCATTCAATTTAGTAGACTCCAATTACTTGCACACTAAAATTGGAGAGAGCTCTAGGTTGGCAGGTGCTGATTTAAATCAAGACGGCATGTTGGACTTGTTCGTTGGAAATGAAGCAGGTGGGTTCAATTATTTTATGGCAAGAGGATATGTTGGTTTGGAAGAGGAGTTTAACATGAAGAAAGGCAATTGGTTTTCAGTTTATCCAAACCCTGCTAAGGATGCAGTTCAAGTTGTAGTAAATGATGAGCAAGGAGAAAATGCAAGGTTAGAAGCCAAAAACATCCAAGGACAAGTGCTATTTTCTAAACCAATTAAAGATAGATTAAGCATAGATGTATCAGACTGGGCGGCAGGAATCTACTTTATTAGTATTCTAAATGATGCTGGCATAAAGACCCAAAAGCTAATTATTTCCCAATAAAAAAGGGGGCAATTGCCCCCTTTTAATTTTAATTCGATTGGATTTATGAAAGTTCCATGTTGTCCAAAACACTCATAACAGACTTAACTGCTTCAGCCGATTCTTTTAACAATTCCATTTCATCGTCATTTAGATCCAATTCTATGATCTTTTCGATTCCATTCTTACCAAGAACTACAGGTACTCCTAAGTAAATGTTATCCATTCCGTACTCTCCATTTAAAAGTGCACAAACTGGGAAAATTCTCTTCTGATCTCGTACAATTGCTTCTACCATTTGAGCAGCAGCAGCACCAGGTGCATACCAAGCAGAAGTACCCATAAGATTAACTAATTCTCCACCACCTTTTTTGGTTCTTTCAACAATAGCATCTAGATCAGAATCACTTATTAATTCTGTTACTGGAATTCCACCAACTGTTGTGTATCTAGGAAGTGGAACCATGGTATCTCCATGTCCGCCCATTAAAAACAGCTTGAATGTCCTTTGGAGAAACGTTTAAAGCTTCTGCCAAAAATGACCTATATCGAGCAGTGTCAAGAATTCCTGCCATACCAAACACTCGGCTAGAGTCTACCTTTGCAGTAAGGTAAGCGCAGTAGGTCATTACATCCAAAGGGTTTGAGACAATAATGA
>CBDCLY010000011.1:0-67825 GCA_965218715.1 Vicingaceae bacterium | reverse complement strand
CTCAGCTTTACATGATAGGCATAGGCACCCTTTATATAATTGTACTCCAATTGACCCAATCTATCTGCAATAATATTTATGCCCCAACCATGGTAATTTTTAGGGTATTTGTCTTTTTTGTTGACCCTAGTATTGAAACTTGAGTAATAGGTTCGTGGCGCTCCCTCAAATCCTATCCATTGTCTTCGATTACCAACAATTGCTTCACCACAAGGCAGAACACCAGCTAATGCTGGGTTGATGGCAAACCGATTTAGCTGATATTGAGTGTAAATAGGATGTTGTTGCGCCAAAATTGGAGCGATGATCGAAATCAATATACCGAAGACCAAAGCTTTTTTCATCTCACAATTGTAATTGATCCAGCCAAATGATCTTCAATGCAATTATCAATGACACTTATGACATAAAAATAAGTGCCAGGAGGCGCATTTGACCCATTTTGTGTGCCATCCCAGCCCAACTCATTGATATAGGGATTACTTACAAAAACTTGTTGTCCCCACCTATTAAAAACACGAACATCCGTTCCCTGAAATCGATCAATTCCAGTTATCCTCCAGGTATCATTAATATTATCACCATTTGGCGTAAAAGTGTTGTCTGGAGTTATTACCACTTCAAGATCTTTGTAGATTAATTCGATATCTCTCGATGAGGTACAACCTCTTGCATCGGTGGTGATTAAAGTATAGGTGCCAATTCCTAAATCGATAAACACCCCCAATTGTGAATCCAATGTATCAATCGAATATGAGTATGGTGGTGTTCCACCAACTGAACGTCTTGCGTCAATAAACCCATCGTTAAGATTACATCTGGGCAGCACATAATCTACTCTTGTTTCAATTTCAACATTAAAACAGGGTTGATTGAAGCCCTGTTTGGCTATTATTACTAAGCAAAAAAGTAGAAATATTCGCTTGTACATGATTTGGTAATGATAAAACAAAAAATAGGATTATCCAACTTTTGATCCTGGAGGACAAGTCTCAACGGCTTCTAATAAAAACAGTTTGCCCTCTTGATCTTCAGCAGACAAAATCATTCCTTCAGACGCAATTCCCATCATTTTTCTTGGGGGAAGATTACAAAGAACTTGAACAGATTTTCCAATTAATTCTTCCGCTTCAAAATGCTCGGCAATTCCAGAAAGAATAGTTCTTGTTTCCTTCCCTAAATCAACACTAAACTGGATAAGTTTTTTGCTTTTTTCTAGCTTTTTCGCACTTAATATTTTTCCCACTCGGATGTCAAGTTTTTGGAAATCTTCAAAACTAATGTCCTTCTTAAAAGCTAATTCTTCTTCTTCTTCCTTCATTTTACTTATTTTTTTGAGCCTTTCCTTTTGGAATTCAATAAGGTCATCTTCAATTTTTTCAAATAAATGTTTTGCCGCATTAAGTTGCTCGCCACTTTTAATCAAATCCAGAGACCCTAGATTCTCCCAAGAAAATTGTTTTAAGCCGATCATCTCAGCTAAATTTTCGCTGCTTTGAGGAAGAAAAGGGCTAAATGCAATTCCTGAATTTGCCGCAATTTGAAGGCTTAGGTTCAATATGGTCTTTACTTCTTCAGGGTCAGTTTTAATCAATTTCCAGGGTTCAGTATCTGCCAAAAATTTATTCCCAATTCTTGCTAACTTCATGCAAGCAGTTTGGGCATCTCTTATCCGCAATTGCTGCATGCAATTGTCGATCTCAGCTACAGCGTCATGAAGCTGATCAATTACGCTTTGATACTTTGATGCATCTCCTTGTTCAGGAACAATGCCGTCGTAGTATTTATGACAAAGAACCACTGCCCGATTTACAAAGTTTCCATAAATGGCAACTAACTCACTGTTGTTTCTTGCCTGAAAATCATCCCACGTAAACTCACTATCTTTTGATTCTGGTGCGATTGAGTTTAAGACATACCGCAAAACATCATTTTTTCCAGGTAATTGCTCCATGAATTCGTGCAGCCAAACTGCCCAATCTCGAGACGTAGAAATTTTATCTCCCTCAAGGTTTAAGAATTCATTCGCAGGAACATTCTTTGGTAAATTAAAACCTTCATGTCTTTTTAACAAAATTGGAAAAATTAGGCAATGAAAAACGATGTTGTCTTTCCCAATGAAGTGAAGCATTTCTGTATCCTCACTTTTCCAATAATCTTCCCAATTTGCTCCATTTTCAGAGGCCCATTGTTTGGTTGCAGAAATGTAACCTATTGGAGCATCTAACCAGACATAAAGGACTTTCCCTTCGGCATTTTTCAATGGAACTTTCACCCCCCAATCCAGATCACGCGTCATGGCCCTCTCTTGCAATCCTCCGTCTAACCATGACTTGCATTGTCCAATTACTTGTTTTCTCCACGTTTTTGGGTCATGAAGTTTTGTACCATTAAGTTCTCCCTCGTTAATCCATTTTTTGAGCCACTCTTCGTCTTCATTCATTGGTAAAAACCAATGCTTCGTTTCTTTTAATACAGGAGGCTTATTGCTTAAAGTAGAGACTGGATTTATAAGCTCCTTTGGATTTAACGCAGACCCACAGTTTTCACATTGGTCACCATAAGCTCCTTCATGATTGCATTTTGGACAATCTCCACTGATGTAACGATCGGCCAAAAACTGTTTATATTTCTCATCATAATATTGTTCATTCGACTTTTCAGTAAAAACCCCTTTATCAGAAAGGGTTTTGAAGAACTCCTGAGCTGTTTCATGGTGAAGTTTAGAAGATGTTCGATGAAAAATGTCGAAATCAATTCCAAAATCAGAGAATGCTTTTTTGTTCAAATTGTGGTAGTTATCCACAATTTCTTGCGGGCTTTTCCCTTCTTTTTTTGCCCTTAAAGTAATGGCAGCGCCATGCTCATCAGATCCACAAACAAAGAGTACTTCTTCCTTTTTCAATTTAAGATAGCGCACATATACATCTGCCGGTAAAAATGCACCAGCTAAATGGCCAATGTGTATTGGGCCATTAGCGTAGGGTAAAGCTGCTGTAATTAAATGTCTTTTTGGATGATCTAATGCCATTTCTTTTGTTTAATCAAGCAGCAAATATAAGAAGCTTAAAGCCGAATTCCTCTTAGAATCAAGCCCTTTTGGCTTTCTTCTTGAGTTGCTTTTTTACAAGCACATTTAAAAATATTGCACACAAGATTAAACCTGCTCCAATGTAAAAAACGAATGACATCTTCTCTTCTTCACCAAAGATAAAATAGGCAAGTATTATCCCATAGACGGGTTCAAGATTTACACTTAAACTAACTGTAAACGGACTCAAATCTTTCATTACCTCCACACTGGCAACAAATGCAAATGCAGTGCAAATAATGGCCAAAATCCCAATCCAAATTAAATCTTCCCCACTCAGCATTATATTTTCAAAAGAGAAAGAATCTTGAAAGATTCCATAAAAACTAATGGCCAAAAATCCGCCAAAAAGTTCCAGACTAGAAATTGATGTTGAATTATAAGATTGAATTAATTTCCCGTTAATTACAGTAAAAAGAGCAGCAAGCGCAGCAGATCCTATCCCTAAAAAACAATCCAAAACTTTGTTGAACTTCTACTTGGTAAATTAATATTAGACCTAAAATTACTATTGCTCCAAGCACAAATTCATACCAATAAAACCGCCTTTTAAAAACTATGGGTTCTAAAATGGAAGTAAAAATAGATGCAGATGAAAGAGCTGCTAAGGTGATGGATATAGAAGATTGATGGATGGCTTCAAAAAACAATATCCAATGAGCAGCTACAATAAACCCAGTAACTATGGATTGAGTGCTTCCTTTCCAACCAAGGTGTAAGGGCAATCCTTTTAACTTAGAATAGATTAACAAGCACACAGCGGCAATTCCCATTCGATACCAAACTAAAACTTCTGATGAGACACTAATTAACTTTCCTAAAATGGCAGTGAAGCCAAAAATGAGGACTACCAATTGTAAAAGTAGAAGTGAATTTCGAGTAGACTTATCCATTTTAATTGGAGGTGATAGCAGTTTAAATTATTGGATACAAGACTGGTTTGCTTGGACTTGCATCATTTTCGAAACTAGCAATTTGCAGGTTAAGAAGATAGTTGCCATCTTTAATTTCATCAGGGATGTAAATCATCTCTGTGATGGTACGATCAAATTTTGGATCAGCTGGGTAATCCCAAAAAAGATGATGAGCTGCCAAAACCCCATCGTCGAGTTCACGATCTACCGAAGGAAGATCAATTAACAAATGCTTTACTCCATGATCAATTATTTGCTTGATAAAATCCTCATCTAAATAGGGTGGGTTGGTGTTGGAATATTGCATTTCCATTTTTGTCAGTGGATTCGGAAGTGTTCGAATCAATAAGGCCTCAATGTTTGGCAATAACTTTCCTTCTAAATCTTCTCCGCAAATTATTTGATCTCCATTATTTTGAACACTTGGCTTTATGCTAAGAACTTGAGAGTAAAACAAAAAGCTTTTTAAACATTGGTTAATGGAATACTCCGCTTTTGAGATGTGTCCAACACATTCGGTATGCGTTCCATTTCCATGAGGATTGAATTGTATGTTTCTAAAATTTACGCTTCCTCCTTCTGCAACAGAACCAACAAATTGTTCTGTTCTAACTGCTTCTATTTTTACTGGGTCAACATACCAAGCGTTCACATTCTTAGATCCCGCTCTTAAAGGAATGGAGACATCTACGGGTTTAGTGAAGTCGACATTAATTTGTATTTTACTATTCTTAAAGCTAGATTTCATGCCTTAAAAATAAGCCGAATAGGCAACGAACAAGCATTTTGCAGTGTTAAATTATAAACCCAAAAGTTGATCTACATGACTAGAAAATTATTTTATAGCCTCTTTTTTATTCTAATTGTTTCACCCACTTTTTCCCAAAACTATTGGAAGACATTCCTAAAATCAGATGGACTAATAAGCTCTAAAGTAAATGAATTGAGCATTGCTAAAAACCACATTTACTTAGCCACTGATAGTGGTTTGTCTGTATACGATTTCAATGGCTTTGTAAATTATGATACCAGCAACAGTCAAATTCGATCCAATGTAATTAGAAAAATTAGGTCTCATGGCGATACAACTTGGATGGTAAACGACTCTGGTCTTTGTCAATTTGTCAATGGGAATTTTACTCATTTCGACACCAGTAATGGATTGTTAACCAATGTCATTCAAGACATTGAAGTGGATCAAAATGGCACTCTTTGGATTGCCTCCTTTGATGGATTGACCAAAAAAGAAGGGGCTATTTTCACTCATTTTACCGGACGAAAAATATATGACATTGCCATCAATAGCGGAGATAGTATTTATGGCAATGTTTTTTCTGAAAGCATAGTTAACATTGCCAATCCTGTAACTGCGGAACTTTTTGATGGAAACAATTGGACCACCATTAGAGATACCGGTCTTAAAACCTATGTTGGAGACGCCAAATTGATCCAAATGAACAATGGAGAAATTGGCATTACTTCTAACAATTCTGGCGCATACTTAATCAATGGCCTGTTTGACTTAGACAGCTTTGAAATTCCAGCAAACTCAATTAACGTTACTAAACTAACAGCAATGGACATTGGCTCCAATGGCGATTATTGGTTTTCTTTTACTGGAGCTGGACAATTGGACAAAGCGGGACTTTATCGTTTTGATGGTGCCAATTATACTTTGTATCAAGAAGGTTTTGTTTCTTCTAAAATTAATCAAGTAAAATGCGCTAATGGAAAGGTTATCATTGCAACTGATGAAGGTTTTGCCATCGCCAATGACAGTGTTCAAGCTATTCCCGCTGCTATGCAAATTGAAACCAGTTCGATTTCAGCTCGTTTTAATTCTTACGGAGGAATATTTACCAACAGTCCAAGCACAAGTTATGGATTTAATTACCCAAAGGGTAGCGATAGAACATTGATATATGATGGAAGCATTTGGATGTCCTCCAGCAATGATTCCGGAAAACTTGCGAAAGCTGGATATGTGGAAGGAGATTTCTCAGCTGGTCCTGTTAGCTCTAACCCAAACCTAATAAGAAAGAACATGCATTACATAACTAAAGCCGCAATTAGTCAGCATTTGAGCCAAGTGCACTCTCCTGGCTATGTTGTGCCTGATGTTATTCGTGATTGGCCTGCAAATGGAAGATCAGAATTTGGAGAATTTCCAGACCAAGCTCCTTTCATCGACATTAATAGCAATGGCTGTTACGATCCAGAAAATGGAGATTTTCCATTCATTATTGGCGACAAAGCAATATACATCATAACCAATGATGCCAAAAACACTGTTCATGGTTTAACAGGAAATAATTTAAATGTTGAAGTGCACACTTTAGTCCATGTTTTTGATCAGCCCAATGTTCCCTATCTAGATCAGGCGGTTTTTGTAAGGCAAAGCATTGTCAACCGAAACGCATTTCAACTGGACAGCATTAGGGTGGGCTTAAATATGGATATTGATATTGGAAACCCAATAGATGATGCACATGGTAGTTTGCCCTCGGCGGATATTTTCTTTGCTTACAATGGAGATGATTTTGATGAAACATTTGTTACTCAGCCAAACATCAATCTTGGAACAAAGACACCAGCAATAGGAGCCAAATTCATTAACCATAGCATGAGTTCTTATATTGGATATTCTGATTTTAATGGATTGTTGGCTGCCCCATTTACTCCAGGCCATTACTATAGAGCTTTAAAAGGATTATGGAATGATGGCAACCCAATTACAACAGGAGGGAATGGGTATAACCCAAGCCAGATGAATACTGCATCCTTTCTTTTTCCTGGTAGATTAGACAAAGCAAATGAATGGTCATTAATTAACCCGGGACCAGCTTACCCTGCCAATAATTTAGGAGATGCTCGTTCTGTAGGAGTTTTTGCTCCCTTTGATTTAAAATCAGGAGAACGAAAAAATTTAGATTATTTAGTTGCTGTCGCTTTTGATTCCAATATGACTCATTTAGAACAGGTAAGTCTACTTACAGATGAACTGAATAAGGCAGCACAATTTCAAGCAAAATTAGTTAGAGAATTACCAGATCCGGATTATTCAAATTGCATTACTGGAATAATAGAAGAGGCAAAAACTGAGAAATTCCAATACAGTTCAATCTTTCCTAATCCAAGTTCTGGCATTTTGTTTTACAATAGTTTCATTCCAGTTGAAGGGATTAGAATTATTGATATGTTGGGAAATGATGTCGCTTATTGGAGTGTGCAAATGCAGCTCAATGGAGAGTTTCAATTGCCTGAACACTTAAGCAATGGAATATATTTCCTCAATGTTGAATTGCAAAATGGAAATCAAGAAATCAAAAAGATCATTTTAAGCCGCTAGGGTTTTATTTCTAGGTTCAAAGGAACGGTCATTCTTAAAGCCACTTTTTTCCCATGATGCTTTGCAGGCGCCATATTTGGAAGACTTAACACTGCCTTTTTTGATGCCCTCCCCATATGAGGGTGACTGGCTCTTAAGACCTTAACTTCTGTAATTGCTCCTGTTTTATCAACAACAAATTCTACAAAAGCATTGTGCATGCCAGGGTCTGATTTTAATGGATTTGGAATTTCAAAATTGGATCCAATGCGATTAATGATCTCTTCCATACTGCACAAATAAGACTCATTTCCCATTAAGCCTTCGCACTTAGAATAATGCGGAAAAATTTCGGCAGCTGTTCTTGGTACTTCTATGGGCGGGGCAGGATCTGTATTCATGCCATAAGCAGCCAAGTCGATATTGGTTTCAACAATAGGATCTATTGGAGGGGTAGGACTTGGATCTTTTTCTTTAATTTCTTCAGGAAGGATTTCTACAATTTGAATTTGGTCTGTATTGGCTTTTTTCAATTTAGGTTGTTCCATAACTCTGTAAGTTACAGGAGGAAGTATTTCGTCAAATTCTAAGATTTTTGAATCCATTTGGTAAGAACTATCGAGCGCGTAACTGGTTTCCCATTCAAATGCTAAATGCACTAAACTTAAACTTAGAACGAGGCCAACTAACAATCGATTGGTTTGATTAGCGAAAACGCTACTTTTTCTGGCTTTTTTCATTTTTTTTTAAGGAGAACGGATAAGCACAAAAATAAATTGCCCCAAGCAAAAACAAACTAATGCTTAGCTTTGCAACAGCCAAAATTAGGCGAATCACTACATGACAAAAAAGAAAAGCAAAAAATCTCCCCAAAATCCTCCCCTTAAAGAAAGCGTTCTTCGCGTTTTTAGAAAAAATCCAAGTCAGGTCTACAATTACAAACAAATTGCCAAGCAATTGGGAATTGTTCAAACTTCAAAGAAAAAAATTGTTGGGAAAGTCCTATATGAATTAGCAGAAAAAGAAGTCCTAGAAGAAGAAAGACCAGGACGGTTTCGATTAATTGGTTCAGCCGAAAATTTAAATGGTGTAACGGGTAAAATTGACATGACCAGCAGTGGGTCAGCCTACCTTGCAGTTGATAAATTACCAGAAGACATTTTCATTGGAGAACGAGATCTATTAAATGCTCTTCACGGTGATATTGTTCAAGCCAGCATCATTAAGGTTAAGCGCAATGGAAAAACAATTGGCAAGGTGGTCAAGGTGTTAGAAAGAGCACAAGATGAATTTGTTGGAATTATCGAAAAATCGAACAAGTTTGCCTTTTTAATTCCCGACAGCAAAAGAATGCCAGTGGATGTATTCGTTCCTTTAAATAAATTAAATGGGGCAGAGCATGGACAAAAAGCCATAGTTAAAATGATTGATTGGCAGCATGATGCGGATAGTCCTGTTGGTGAAGTTGTTCAGGTTCTAGGTAACCCTGGAGAGAATGAAACTGAAATGCATTCCATCTTGGCAGAGTTTGGTTTGCCCTATAAATTTCCTGTAGAAATAGAAAAAGAAGCCGAAGACCTTGATGTTCGAATCAAGCCAGAAGAAATAAAAAAGAGAAGAGATTGTAGAAAAATTCTAACCTTCACAATTGACCCTGCAGATGCAAAGGATTTTGACGATGCATTATCCATTCAGCAATTGAAAAATGGGAATTGGGAAGTAGGTGTTCACATTGCAGATGTAAGTCATTACCTGCAGCCTGGAACCAAACTAGACAAAGAAGCTTATGATAGAGCAACCTCAGTTTACTTAGTAGACCGTGTTGTTCCAATGCTACCAGAAGTGCTTTCTAATTTTGCTTGTTCATTAAGGCCTCATGAGGATAAATATTGTTTTTCGGCAATATTCGAATTGGATGAAAATGCAGTGCTTCAAAAAGAATGGTTTGGCAGAACTGTAATTCATTCAGATCATCGTTTTGCTTATGAAGATGCTCAGGCCATTATTGAATCCAAGAAGGGCAAGCACGCCAAGGAAGTATTGAAATTGAATCAACTTTCAAAATCGCTGAGAGCAGAACGATTCAAAAAAGGATCAATTGATTTTCATGCCATGGAGGTGAAATTTGAGCTGGATGAAAAAGGAGAACCAATCGGTGTCTTCTTGAAAGAGCAAAAGGATGCCAATAAGCTAATCGAAGACTTCATGTTGCTAGCAAACAGAAGGGTGGCCCATTTTATTGGACAACAAAAGAAATTGCCCTTTGTGTATAGAATTCACGATAATCCAGATCAAGAAAAGCTTCAAACTTTCAGCAACTTCATTAAAAAATTTGGCTACAGAATCGATACTACTTCACCCAAAGGAATTTCAAATTCTTTAAATCGACTCATGACTGATGTGGTGGGCAGAGCAGAAGAACAACTCATCTCTCAACTAGCCATTCGAACCATGGCTAAAGCAGTCTATTCAACTGAAAATGTTGGACATTATGGCTTAGGATTTAGTCATTACAGTCACTTTACATCCCCAATAAGACGTTATCCAGATGTAATGGTACACCGACTTCTTCAGCATTACCTTGATGGTGGAAAAGCGATGCCAACTGAACCAATTGAGGAACAATGTAAATATGCTTCAGAGCATGAGCGCAAAGCAGTAGATGCTGAACGTGCTTCTATAAAATTCATGCAGGTTAAATTCATGCAAGACAAAGTAGGAGAAGTATTTGGGGGTGTTGTTTCAGGAGTTTCTGAATGGGGCTTGTTTGTAGAACTTGAAGGAAACAAATGCGAAGGAATGATTCGTATAAAAAGTTTGGATGATGATTTCTATCAATTCAAGCAAGAGCAATATGCTCTAATTGGTTCAAGAACAGGAAAAGTTTATCGAATTGGAGACGAATTGAGTGTACGTGTGAAAAGGGCGGACCTAGCTAAAAAGCAGTTGGATTTTGAGCTCTTGAATGATTTTGAAGATTAATTTCTAATCGATTAACTTTAGGGTGAAATACTGGCACCCAATGATTTACCGCTTTCTTCTGTGTTTTAGTTTGATTTTATTCTTCTTGAGTGATGGCTCGGGTCAAGAACTAGGCACACGAAGCACTAGCTTCAGTGCTGGATTCAATTATTCCCGATTGCATTATCAAGGTTTAAAACTTAAGAAAGAGGCAAGTCCGTATCTTGGAATGGGAGTAGGTGTTCCTTTGAGCAATAGCATTCAGTTCATTACGCAACACTATTTTTCGGTCAGACGCTCTAGTCTTGGACCTTACTATCAATTGCAAAAGATTGGATTTGATTCTCAAATTGGGCTGCAATACCAAATTGACGACATGGGCATTCACATGGGAATGGGAAGTTTTATGCCTGTTACTGCAGCATGGAAGCGTGGAAATGGCGCAGTATCTGAAAGAAATAAGATAGCTGTAGAGCAGGCTTCTAGAGATTTACAAGTCGGTATCAATTTCGGATTCAGTTTAAAAATTGTCAATCATTGGAGCTTAATGTCCAATTGGCATCTTCCCCTAGGCTCGGATCGAAGTTCTAATCTTCAAGTTGGCTTAAAGTATAAGCTGATGCAAGAAAGTAAAAGAAAAGAAAGTCATGGAAAGCTAAGAAGGCGTTTGGCTAAAAAACGAATCTCGCAATTGAGAGAAGGAGTGCTTTTGGTTCGTTTGAAAACATCTCAATCAAAAATAGATGCCTTAAGAAGGTATAATTTTCACGATAAAGCAGATCAAACAGAAATTTTACAACGGAAAGAAAATCAACAATTAATTCAAGCCTTTAAACAGCAATACACCTTTAGTGAAGTCCGCTTTTTCATGAGTCATCATAGCAAGCAAGTAAGAAATAAAAATTTTGAAGGAATATTTGTAAATGAAGACCTTGAAATTGATTCAAACATTGCGATTTTTAATCCCAAGAATGCTTTTGTTGCAGAATATGCTTTGATAGAAAATGATACCAATCAGTATTTCTCTCATTACCAATGGATGTCCACCGGCAATTTTGCACAAGTAAAAGTGCCAGTTTTTTATCATGGAAAGAAAAACAATTTCATGGCCTTGGTAGTTAAAGATCAACAATTTAGACAATTGGACAAACCGTTTCCATATTACTCTAGGGCTTTCTACAAAGGGCGTGCAGAGCATCCAGGATTTGGTTTCTTGTATTTGCCCTTAACTTTATTTGCCCCAACGAACCCCAATAATTGTGTTGAAAATTTGAACAAAAACCTGTTCCGGTTTTTGGAACAAATCGAGCAATAAATATTTTTTCATAAAAAGAAAATCAAGAGTTTATTTCTGTCTAATTTTGCGCCGCATTTTTAAAAATTTATCGCGATGCAATTTAATTTTAGAGAAATATTTACAGCCGGGATGGTGCTCTTTGCTGTAATCGATATTGTAGGCTCAGTGCCTATTATTATTGACCTCCGACAAAAAGTTGGACACATTAAATCTGGCAAAGCTAGTATAGTTGCCATGTGTTTATTGATCATCTTTTTATTTGTTGGAGAATCCATCCTCAACTTAATAGGAATTGATGTGAGTTCTTTTGCCATTGCAGGATCTTTTATTTTGTTTTTTATGGCCATAGAAATGATTTTAGGCATCAAACTTTATCGAGATGAAATTCCTGAAACAGCTTCTATTGTACCCATTGCATTTCCATTAATTGCAGGTGCTGGAACTTTAACTTCATTATTGTCTTTAAGGGCAGAGTTTGAAGTGCAGAACATCATTGTGGCGATTATCGCGAACATATTGGTGGTTTACTTGGTTTTAAAGTCGTCTGTTTGGGTAGAAAGAATTCTTGGCCCGGGTGGAATCGCCATTCTAAGAAAGGTTTTCGGAATTGTTTTATTGGCGATTGCTGTGAAACTTTTCAGAAGTAATTTGGGCATGTAAAAAAAAGAGGGAATTGCCGAATCTATTTAAAAATAAGGAAGACCAAAAGGTGAGCATTCGCAAGCCTCATTGGCTAAAAACAAGAATTTCTTCAGGTAAGGCCTACCTTGAAACCAAGAAGACGGTGCATGAAAACGGCCTTCATACCATTTGTGAGTCAGGGAAATGCCCAAATCAGGCAGAATGCTGGAGCGCAGGCACCGCAACATTTATGATCCTTGGAAATACCTGTACACGGTCTTGCCAATTTTGTAATGTTGATACAGGAAAGCCTGAAGAAATTGACCCTTTTGAAGCCTTGAAAGTGGCAAAATCCATTCAAAAAATGGGATTAAAACATGCTGTGATTACCTCAGTTGATAGAGACGACCTTGCAGATGGAGGCGCTCAGGCTTGGAAGAAAACTGTTGAATTGGCAAGAAGACACAATGAAGGATTGACGATAGAAACACTTATTCCAGACTTTAAAGGCGAGTGGGAAAACCTAAAGCCCATATTAGAAGTTAAGCCAGAAATTGTTTCTCACAACATAGAAACCGTTAGAAGAATTACCAGAAAAGTGAGGGTTCAGGCTCGATACGATAGAAGTTTAGAATTGTTATTGAGATTAAAAAGAGGCGGCATCAATAAAACCAAATCGGGCATCATGCTGGGTTTAGGAGAAAGTGAAGAGGAATTGCTTTCTACTTTAAGAGACTTAAAAAATGTTGAGGTAGACATTGTCACTATCGGACAATACATGCAGCCAACTAAAAAGCATTTGCCTGTTGCAGAGTTTGTTCATCCAGATCAATTCAAACGTTATGCAAAAATTGGGATGGAAATGGGATTCATGCATGTAGAAAGCGGACCATTGGTTAGGTCATCTTATCATGCAGAGCGCCACGTTTAAAGACTGGAAAACACCTCCTGAAATACCAAAGTTAATTCTTCAATCACTAGATTAAGGTCAAGGTCATGTCCAAGCTCTTTTGCTAAACTTGTCACAGTTTTATCTTCAATACCACAGGGAATGATGTTTTCGAAATAAGACAAATCGGTATTCACATTGAAGGCCAAACCATGCATGGTAATGCCCCGACTTACTTTAATTCCGATAGCACAGATTTTCCGCGGATCATTGCTGTTCAAGTCGATCCAAACTCCACTTTCCTCCTTGCTTTGTTGCCCCAAAATTCCCTTTTTACCTAAGTATTGAATAATGGTTTTTTCCAAAAGATCAACATAGGCTTTTACTCCAATGTCAAACGATTCTAGATCAAAAATGGGGTATATCGTCAATTGCCCAGGCCCATGATAAGTAATGTCTCCGCCTCTTGTGGTTTGAAAAAAGTTTGCCCCTGTTTTTTCGATGGGAACAATTAAGTTTTCAACTTTCCCCGACTTCCCCAAAGTGTAAACTGGGTGATGTTCTAAAACGATTAGGCTATTCGAGGTTTTATTCCCAGCAGCTTTCTTGTTCAATTGCGCCTGAAAAAGACCTTCTTGAAAAAGCAAAGCATCTTTATAATGCGTTTGATTCATAAGGATGAGGTCAAAAGGGAACATGCTTCAAAATTACTGACAAATTATTCCTAAGCTCAGTCAAACTTATTTACATTCGCTTTTCTAGATGAATAAAATTGAGATATATACTGATGGCTCTGCTTTGGGCAACCCAGGGCCTGGAGCTTTTGCAGCAATTTTGGTCTCTGGAAAGCATCGCAAAGAAATTTGTCAAGGTTTTCAATTGACTACCAACAATCGCATGGAATTACTTGCCGTGATAGAAGCTTTATCACAAATCAAACAAGAAAATGAAACTGTTGAAGTGTACTCAGATTCAAAATACGTTATTGATGCAGTAAAAAAAGGCTGGGTTTTTAATTGGGAGAAAAAGGGCTTTCTAAAGAAAAAAAATCCCGATTTATGGAAACGCTTTCTCAAGGTTTATAGAAAACACAAAGTGGAAATGATTTGGGTAAAAGGCCATGCTGGTCATGCCATGAATGAACGTTGTGATCAATTGGCTGTTGCCACCGCAAAAGGCGAAAACCTGATGAAAGACCAAGGTTATGAAGATAGCCAAGTAGAGCCAGGCCTATTCAATTAGCTCATCCAACAATTGAATTAGATTCTTATTCTCCTCTTTTGACCTCAGCTGTTTAAAGGCATTTTGAATTTCATCGGGCCATGAAATAGGAGCGCTTTCTTCTGTGGTATTCTGGACCGAGCCTTCCATCCAAAGCTCTTGAATATCACTCAACAGATAAATACCAGACATCCGAACCCACCATTCTTCTTCATCAATTATGGATTCGGTAATGAATGGGATGGCTGCTTTTTGCTGTTCTTTTTCTTGGCTCATTAGAAAATCACCATAGCTATTCAAGAGGTCGTATTTGGGATATTGACTGCTATTGCCAAGTTTATTTTGGAAAAAGTCTGCATACTTAGGATCGCTTTCTAATCCATAAATCTCTGCAATGCTGATCAATACATCTTCACTTTTGCTCGCTTCTAATTTTTTGCAATGATCCAAAGCAGCAGGATTGTCAACCTTATTAATTGCTCTTAATGCCTCTGCTACCACCAAATAAGAAGAATCCTTTAAGGAAATGCTCAACCAATCTTTAGCCAACAAAGTAGAATCATGTTCTGCAATTGCTGAAATTGCAGCAGCCCGCACCGAAGATTTTGGATCAGCCTGTGCTAATTCCAAGATCTTTCTTTTGGTTTTTTTGTCACTAAAAAATAAGCGCTTGCTGTTGTTAACTGCTAAAGCCCTTATGCTATAATGCTTGTCGTTTAGCGCATCTGAAAGCAGCTTTAAGGCAATAGAGTCTCCACGATGTTTCACATAATCTATTGCAGAATAACGATCTAAAAAGGGAGCATCACTTTGATACAGATATCCCATAGATTCTAACGGAATGTCCTGATCAATTGCCGCCAATAATTGATTTTCGGCGTCCAGTTTCACTAAAATCGGCGCCGTTTTCAAGGGGAGAATAACAGAGTCATTTCTATGCCTAATCTGAATGGGAACAATTTCAATTTTTTCGTTTTGATGAATGATCTTTAAGCTGGTATTGAGAACAAAAGTTTCGGGTAAATTTCTACCACTTTGACTTTGATTAAAATATACTTTCAAGACTTGTTCTGCTTCATCAAAACTCGATTCTACTTTAATTTCTGGGTGGCCTGCTTGTTCAAACCATTGTTTGAAAAACACCTGCAAATCTCTGCCACTCACTTTCTCCATTGCTTGGCGTAAATCGTGGTATTCGGTATTCTGATAAGCATGTTCCTTTAGGTAATGAGTCAAAGAACTAAAGAAAGCCTCATCTCCTAGTTCATGCCTTAACATGTGCAGAACCAATCCACCTTTTTGATAAGAATGGGCATCAAACACATCTTCCTGACTCAAATAATGCGGTCGATAAAGCGATTTTCTGTTCAACCTTGCTTCTTGTCGGTATACCCTTTCATCAATCAAACGATGATAAGCCGCTTCATCCTTTCCATAAAAATGTTCAAACCACAGAAATTCTCCATAGGTAGCAAAGGCTTCATTCAATGCTAAGTTGCTCCAAGATTCGCAAGTAACTAAATCTCCAAACCAATGGTGCATCAGCTCATGTGCTACTACATCTTCTCCATTGTCATCAATTAAATAAGAAGCATCGCCTTGCATGAATTCACCATAAATTACAGCAGAAGTATTTTCCATTGCTCCAGAAACATAATCTCGAACAACCACTTGGTGAAACTTTTCCCATGGATAAGGGTAGTCTAAAAGCTTGGAAAAGAATTCTAGCATTTGGGGGGTATTGGGGAAGATGGATCTCGCTTGGTCTTCAAACTCCTTTTCAACCCAATAATGCACCGGTATGTCTCTCCAGCTATCTTTTACGATGGCGTATTCTCCAATGGCCATCATGAATAAATAGGGCGAATGCGGCGCCTTTTGTTTCCAATAATCCGTTCTGGTTCCATCTCCATTATCAATTTGAAATAGCAATTCTCCATTGGATAAAGTTTGATAAACGCTATCGACCGTTATGTAGATTTCCTGACTTGTTTTTACATTGGTCTGATCAAAAGTGGGGAACCAACAAGAGCTGGCTTCGGTTTCTCCTTGCGTCCAAATTTGCTTGGGTTTATTGGCCTCCTTTCCTTGAGGGTTGATAAAATATAAACCCTTATCACCTTTGATGGCAAGACTTCCACCTTCTTCCAATAAATTGGGCCTTGCAGTGTAATTGATGTAAACCCAAATGCTGTCCTCTTTTTGAAGAGACTGATTAGTGGCAATGTTTAACTTATTGTTCTGGTAGCTATAGTTTAAAGGAGATTTTATTCCCAAATCATCCACCCTGCTAACTTCATGGATGAGAAAACCTTTTGCATCTAAGTGAATGCTGTCTTGTTGATAAAACAATGGACTCATGTGCAGATAAGCTTCCCCTAGAAGATGGCAACTATCCCAATCAAAAGCAACCTCTAATTTGGTATGAATGAGGTCGAATTTTTTTTCTTTACTAGTTCTGTAAATGTCTAAATCGCTATAGGCTTTTATGCTGATGGTGTCTAGATGCACAAACTCTTCCGCTTCAATAATTGGTGCGGGAACGCTGCATGAAAAGAGCAGAATTAGGGAAAGGAAAAGACTAAAAAAGGGGACTTTTTGCACAGGAATAAAATTCTACTCAAACTTCGGGTTTCTAGCCAAGATTAACAAGATGGTGGTTTGCACTGCAATAGTGATAAGGTTATATTTGTCGAATGACGCAGTATAAGGTAAACCTGAATGAAGAAAAATCTTGGGATGTAGAAAGCCAAGGTTCAGCTTCTTTTTTATTGGATGGAGAAACAAAAGCTTTGGACATTGCTGATTTAGGCAATCAGCATTATCATGTATTGCATAAAGGCAAGTCATTTCGAGTAGAGCTTTTATCTAGCAATGATGCAAGCAAAGAAATGAGCTTGAGGGTAAATGGAAAAGAAATTTCTTTGCAGCTTGAAGACCGATTTGACATTTTGTTAGATAAATTAGGCATGAACGCTGCAGAAGACCAAGGTTTTAGTCAGTTGAATGCTCCAATGCCAGGATTGGTCTTAGAAATTCCTGTAAGTGTTGGACAAGCAATTGCCAAAGATGAACCCTTGATTGTTTTAGAGGCCATGAAGATGGAAAATGTGTTGAAGTCGCCAGCTGATGTGGTGGTGAAATCCATTGGAGTTGAAAAGGGACAAGCAGTAGAAAAGAATGAATTATTAATTGAATTTGAATCATAAAAACAAGAACATGAAAAAGAGATTTACAATTGCTTTTGGCCTTATGGCTACTTATTTATTAGTTGCCTGTGGAGGTTCTGCGGAGCAAACAGATAGCCATGAAGCAGAAACAGAAATGCATGAAGAGCATGACGAACATGCAGATCATGATCATGCGGCAATGGAAGAAGCTGCTGCTACAGCAGAACAATTAACTGTTCCTGAGGGCGCTAAAGTCTTTTTTGCCAATTTAGAAGACGGACAAACAGTGAGTTCTCCTTTAAACGTTGCATTCGGTTTAGAAGGGATGGAAGTAGAGCCAGCTGGAGAGTTGAATGAGGGAATGGGGCATCACCACATCATAATTAATGGTGGAGCGATAGAGCGAGGAGCAGTTGTTCCTGCTGATGAAACTAATATTCATTTTGGTAAAGGGCAATTGGAAACAAGCCTTGAATTGCCTGCTGGAGAGCATACATTAACCTTGCAGTTTGCAGATGGTTATCACCAAAGTTATGGCGAGCAAATGAGTGCTAGCATTACCGTAGTGGTAGAATAAGACAAGAGAAAACAAAAAAGGGGGCTGAATTTCAGCCCCCTTTTTTTATGTCTTAATGGGAATTATGCGTTTTCCAATACAATGTCGAATTGCACGAGGTCGACAAATTGTTGCAAGCGAGTATCAATTTTTTCATCGCTTAAATCCACCAAACTTTCTGTTCCAAATTTCTCTACTGCAAAGGAAGCTAAAACAGAACCCTGGATTAAAGCTCTTTTCATGTTTTCAAACGAGATGTCTTTGGTTCTAGCCAAATGACCGATAAATCCGCCAGCAAAAGTATCTCCAGCACCAGTTGGATCAAATACATTTTCTAAAGGAAGAGCAGGGGCAAAGAAAACTTCATCTTCATGGAAAAGAAGTGCACCGTGTTCCCCTTTTTTGATGATGAGGTAATTAGGCCCCATTTTCAATATTTTTTGAGCGGCCTTTACCAAAGAATATTCTCCTGAGAGCAGCCGAGCTTCCTCGTCATTGATGGAGAGCACATCAACAAGTTGTAAAGTTTCATTCATTTCCTCTCTCATGGTTTCAATCCAGAGGTTGAAGGTATCCATTACAATAAGTTTGGGCCTGTGATACAGTCGTTCAATTACTTTTCTTTGTAAGGCAGGAGGAAGGTTGCCCAACATTAGAAACTCACAATCCTGATAGGAATTTGGAATGATAGGATCAAAGTTTTCCAAGACATTCAGTTGAGTGTCAACAGAGTCTCTTGTATTCATGTCGTAATGGTACTTTCCAGACCAAAAGAAGGTCTTTTCTCCCAGTTTAACTTGGATTCCTTGGGTATTTATTCCATGACCTTGCAATAAGTGAATGTTTTCCTTAGGAAAATCTCCCCCCACCACAGATATGATGTTGGCGTTCTGAACAATACTACTTGCCGCTAAGCTTACGTAAGAAGCAGAGCCTCCAAGAATTTTATTGGTTTTACCAAAGGGAGTTTCTATGGTGTCATAGGCTACGGTTCCAACGATGAGTAGGCTCATGGCTAATATTTTAATATTAATAAAAGGCATCCCATAGGGGATGCCTTTTATTGTTAATTGTTTTGTAATTCATGAAGTATGTCTTTGGCTTGTGGCCATGCTAACCTAGGGCCAAATTGAGTCACCACCTTTGAAGAGGCTAAAGAAGCCAACTTCCCAGCATCTGCAAAACTTCTTCCATTGGTAATTCCTGCCAAGAAAGCACCTGCAAAAAGGTCTCCTGCTCCATTCGTGTCAATGGCTTGAACTTTATAAGGCTCAATGTCTACAAAAGTATCTCCGTCGTAAATCATGGCACCATTCGCACCCTGTGTGATTACAAATTTCTTAGCATCCTTTTTCAGTTCTTCTCTGGCTTCCAAAAGAGTGTCTTTTCCTGTGTAGAGCATTGCTTCCTCTTCATTGCAGAAGAGCAAATCCACACTTGCACCCACTACAGATTGCATCGGTTCTTTAAAGTATTTAACCATAGAAGGGTCTGAAAAAGTTAATGCGACTTTTACACCATTCTCTTCTGCCATTTGCTTGGCAAATTTCATTGCATCTTGTCCATTTTCAGAAGTCACTAAATAGCCCTCAATGTAGAGGTATTCACTATCTTTTAATGCATGTTCTGTAATTTGGGCTCTTGAGTAATCAGAAGTAATCCCCAAATAAGTATTCATTGTTCTTGATGCATCGGCCGTGGTCATTACCAAACACTTACCGGTAATCCCATCTTCAAGTTCATGCTCATCGAGGTTAGTTTCTACTCTGTTTTCTTTTAAATCATCACGATAAAATTTCCCCAAATCATCATTGGCTACCTTACAAGAATAGTAAGAGCTGCCTCCAAATTGCGCAACAGCTATAACAGAATTGGCTACAGATCCACCACATTGTTTATTACTATTATTCATATTAATGGCTTTAGAAATTTTAGTCTGACTTTGCTCGTCTACTAAAGTCATTAAGCCTTTTTCAATATTATGGTCTGCTAAGAATTGATCATCTACTTCAGTGACAATATCCACTAGGGCATTTCCGATGCCGTATACATTATACTTTTTACTCATTGTTTTCAATAATTTTTGAGGGAAGTTTCGAGTACTGTTTTGTTTTAAATTTATTTAATAAACCCACCCTTAAAGAAGTAGGTTTTCAATTCATTTAATTTTTGCAAAGGTATTGTTAAAATCAAAAATTTGGCTAATATTGCGTCCCTAATCTTGTAAAAGATTCAATTCCTCCTTAGCTCAGTTGGTTAGAGCATCTGACTGTTAATCAGAGGGTCCTTGGTTCGAGCCCAAGAGGAGGAGCAAAACTCCCAGCGAAAGCTGGGAGTTTTTTTTTGCTCCTCCTCTTGGGTGAGAAGTCTACCCGCCGAAGTGAAACGGAGGAGGGAGCCCATTTTGTGAAATTGCAGCGAAAGCTGGGAGTTTTTTTTTGCTCCTCCTCTTGGGCGAGAAGTCTACCCGCCGAAGTGAAACGGAGGAGGGAGCCCATTTTGTGAAATTGCAGCGAAAGCTGGGAGTTTTTTTTTGCTCCTCCTCTTAGGCGAGAAGTCTACCCGAATAACGTAGCGAAGGCGGAAGTCCAAGTGGAAGCCTAAAAGCGAGTGAATGTGATGTTCAAAACGCGAAGAAAAAAGTTAAGCTGGAAGACTTTTTGATATTGAACTTCTTGACCATCTATATATTATCATCTAATGGATATTTGAGTATGGCATATGTTGGATACATGTAGTTTTTGCAGTTTTTATGCTAACTGAAATCAAACAACTATAAATAATATAGCTTTTGTTGAACAACAATTACATATTCAAATGTTTCGTACAAACGTTTTTAAACATTTAACTTTGCAATTTCAGGCCTCTTTTTGTTTGTTTTGAGTCAATTTTGGTAACTTTTTGCTAAATTTAGAGTGAAAATTGGCAATTTCGGTCAATTATTAAATCAAATCACAATGAAATTACTTCGCCTACAAAAATTATTGACTTTATCCTTTTTATTTTTAATCAGTAGTATCGTTTCTGCAAGTGGAACTGGATCTGGAAATTCATGTCAAAATGCATATTCTCAAAATATTGGAGATACAATAAATTACAGCTTTTCACAACAAGAATTGTTTATTGATTTCGTTGCAAATACCGATAGTCTTTGGATGAATTTCTCCAATAATTTAGGGAAAGGGATAAAAGATCTTGAATCATGGAAATTATACAATGCTTCCAATTGTACGGCACTCATGCTAATTGATAGTATGATTCTTTTTAATGATAGTTCTCAAATGGCAGACCTATTTTTTGATCAGTTAACTATCGGTCAGAAGTATTTATTGAAGCTAAAGCATAAAACTACAAGCCCTTCGATAAATTTTGATATGTCAATTTTAAGTTTTCAAGCTGGGGTTTGCCAACCGTATAATTTATCATGTGGAGAATTAATAACAAATGGAGGGTTTGATAATTTTTTAATAGACCCTAATGTTCCTGGTTCAGGATTTTCATTTTCTGTACCTTTTTGAAATGGTCACGTGTGTGATTGGGATTTTGGACATGAGACACCATCTTTTGCCAATTTAACCTCAAATCCTGCAGTAAAAATGTGGGTTAAGTATGCAACATTTCCACCTGGTCAATCCACCAATAAAATTTATGGAGAATCCATATTAAAATCAATTCAATTATCAACATCAAACAGCTATTTAATAACGTTCAGGATAAAAAAGTATAACTCCTTTCCATTGCCTGATCTTTTTAAAGTTAAATTGCTTCACAGCTCGGATGTATCAAGCCCAAGCGGAACTTCTACTAGAAACCCCCTTTTATATGAATTAAATTCTAATCAAAGTCAAGACATAGTTGAAATTTATGAATCAGCAATGGATCCAAGTGGAAATTGGCAAACTTTTACGTTTTGCTTTACTCCAAATAGCAATTATGACAGAATTCTTTTCTATCCCTATGAAGTTTTTAGTTCAACAGCACAAGATTGGATTTTACTAGATGACGTAAGTCTCAAAGTATTTGATTTTAGCATTAATAATCCAACCACTCAAAGTGCGACTTCCTGTGCAGTAACTAGCACTTTAAACCCTGATATTTCTTGTCTTCCTTCAAATGCTACTTTTTCATACTCATGGACACCTACGGATGGTCTAAGTAACCCCAATGTGTTAAACCCCATCGCAACGACTAACCCTTTTCAAACATCTAATTATAGCTTGGAGCTAACCTATACAAATCCATTTTCAGGCACAACCTGTTCTGCTAGTAGCCAAGTAAGCATTAATAAAGCATCAAATGTCTTAAGCTCTGGATCTGATTTGAATGATTTGTGGCAATTACTAGGATTGGCACCTTCAACGAATCCAATAACAAACCAGGACATATTTCTTTCTGGAACCTTCTTTATAGAAAGTGATATTACGTTTGATAATTGCAGATTTTCTATGGATGAAAACGCTAAAATAGTTGTGAAGAATGGGGCAAAATTGACATTAATTAATGGCACTGAATTCAATAGCTGTTCAGATGGAATATATTGGAATGCCATAGTTGTAAAAGGAAATACTGGGGCATCAATATATGTTGATGGCTGCAAGTTTTATAATGGAACAAGCACTATAAATATTAATGGTACTCCTGGTGAATTTGAAATCAAGAGTAGCCTATTTGATAAGAACAAAACAGCAATAACTATTAATTCCACAACTCCTTTCACAAGTGACTCGACTGTAATTCTTAATAACACTTTTCAATGTTCTAGTCCACTTATTGATAATAACTACCAATCTTACTACCCAACCTATAGTATTAAGCTTATTCGATTTAGATTCAGTTCTACAGACCCTTCCAAAAGAGTGAAAATCCAAAGCAATACTTTTTATGGAAGCGGAGGCACCTTGTATCTGTTTGACTCACGTGTGGATGCTTCCCTTAATACATTTAATGGCTTTAATAACCAGTTTACTTTCCCTGGTTCTCCTTTAATTCAAGAAAAAGCTGTCCACATTCAAGGATTTCAAGGAAACTTATCAAATGACTCAACAAGGATTATAAATAATTGGTTTAATTACAATAAGACAAGCATATTCGGAAGAGTAGATTTGCATATGATTATTAGAGGTAATAATATAGACAATTCAAACTCCCCGCATTATATTTCAAATCTCCCAATTCCATTATCAAATGCCATTTCAGTTGGGTTAAATGACTTAAAAACCACTATTGAGGAGAACGCAATTACAGTTAGTTCCAATGGTATTGTAGTGACCAATTGCAAAAACGCTTTACTTAGCAAAAATCATTTAGTTAGCCCTGCCTATGCTCCATATAATGCAGCAATTGATTACAATTATACTACAGGAATACAAATCAGTAATCCAAATATCGTAAGCAGCTACACAAATCCACCTGCATTAGACGTTAAGGTTACTAGTAATCAAATGGTAGGATTAAAGATTGGGATTCATACCAATTTTGCACATGCATTAATTAATAAAAATCAAGTAATTGAATCTAATACAGACTTGACTCCTGCAAGCCCCTGCGGAGGATTGGGATCACCTTGTCCAGCACCTAATTCAATAGCCATTCAAGCGATTAATGATGTAGTGTACATTCTTGAAAACAAGGTTTTATCTTTAACAGGTTCTAATGTGGATGATAAAAACATTGGGATTTCTATAGAAAACTCATACCATGTCAGTAATTCGCCTAGTAAGGTAAATTGTAACCTAATTGAAAACTCTGGAATTGGCATTCAATTTTTGTCCTATTGTGGTGATTTTACTGAAGTGATAGATAACGAATTAAAGTCAAATTTTCGAGGAATTACCTTGGATGAGCAAGCAAGACTTGGCAATATTGGAGGCTTAACCTATAATGGAGCAGGAATACCCATTTCAAAAGATTTAGAAGCGGGTAATTTGTATATAGGTAATTTTCAAAAACATACGTTTAATTATGAACATTACATTGACCCTAACAACCCATTGGTTGATTACAGTCCAAAACATTTGATACTGGCAGGTTCTCAAGTCCCTGGACCGACCATTGGCGTGCTAGATGCGGACCCAGGGTTTAATATTCAAGGTAATATTTCAGCAAATGGGCCTAATGGAGCCTCCTGCTCTGTACCGTTGCCGGCACCCCTGATCTCTAAAGGGCAAACAATCTCAAATAATTTAAAAAGTAATGGAAGAAATTGGTTGAATAGATCAAACTATAAGGATAGCACATTCAGACTATTAAGCCAGCTCATGTATCATCAACTTTCGCAGGATAGTGTCTTGTTTAAAAACAGAAATTGGAAACATTTTACTGATAGTATGGACCTTACAACTTTTGGCAGGTTAAAAGGGAGAAACCAAAGATTCAATTTTAATACCTCTAGCAACTTTGACCAAAATATATCTAGTTTAACCCCTTTGGTAATAAAAATTGAAAACGACATACCATTAAGCAAAATGGAACTTCAAAGCGCTAAAAACATAGCATTAATGTGCCCATACGATGATGGTATTGCTGTTTATTTGGCAAGGTCAATTTTAGCCTATTATGGTTCTCCAATATTTAACTCCGCATGCAAAGGCATTCAAATTATGAAAGGAAGGAAACAAAAAAGGGCAAAGGATGAAGGAACACAAAATGAAAGAGCTTATTTTGAACTATTCCCTAATCCTAACAATGGAATATTTAGTATTGATATAAAAATTGAAGAATCTCAAAATGCATTCATTAAAGTCTTCTCTTTAAATGGAAAGTTATTGAATGAACAAAAGTTTAACGTTGGCGATTCACACAAATTCAATTTTAGTGGCCTGCAACCTGGAGTATATATTTTACGTTGTATAGATAGCAATGCTATTCTAATGCAAAGGAAATTAGTAATTAGCCATGAATAAGATTTTTTTCTGTGCTTTAATAATGACGGGTTTTTCTATAAAGGCTCAAAATTATGTTCCCAATTATAGTTTTGAGGATACCGCTAGAAAAGTTACCTTCTTCTATCTGCCAAGTGCCTGGGATGCCCCTAATGGTGAGGGCTTCAATTACTTTACCCCTTTGCAAAATACTGTTAACCCATTTTTAGATTGGGGAAGTCCAAGTAATATTCTTGGCTATCAAGTCGCAAAAACTGGCAATGCATATATAGGAATATTGATGTATCACTTATATACGCTTCGAAGGGATATAACTAGAGAATATGCCCAAGCCAAGTTGACAAGGCCTTTAATTCAAGACTCTAGCTATTGCTTGCAGCTGTTTGTAAGTTTAGCAGACTCCTCTCATTTTGCCTCTAGGGGCCAATTAGGGGTGCACTTTTCTGATACTTCATACTTTATTCCAAGCTATCGTAGTTTGCCATTTACCCCTCAAATTATTGTGTCACCAACTCAATACATAGGTGAAAAAACTAATTGGATGGAATTTAATTTTCAATACAAAGCACAAGGAGGTGAAGAATACATCACACTGGGGAATTTTAACGATACAACCTACATAGATACCCTATTTGTAGGTGGAGGAGATTCAACGAACATCAATTTTTTAAACACCTATTATTACATAGACGATATTTGGTTAAGCCATTGCGATAGTTTGCCAGATACAACAATTGGCCTTTCAGAGAAGGAGATAAGGTTAGGAATAGATATTAGTCCAAATCCGTTTAAGAATCAGTTAAACATAAATGCTAAATCGGGCAATCAAATTCAATCTGTTGAATTGTTTAATTTAAGTGGCCAAATCGTACCATTTAAGTACCTAAAGATAGCTGGAAATGAGGTGATAATATCAACTGAGCAATTATCTCCAGGGCTTTATTTCCTTCAGTTAATTACTGAACAGGGGTTGCTAGTAAGGAAGTTGATTAAGCAAAATTGATTGGGTCCAATTTAGGTCAAGCTAATTTTGAAAACTTTTGAAAATAAGTGAAAACAAATCTAAATACCCTATTTCATGATTCAAGTAAAACCAAGTAAATGAAAGGATTGACAACTAAATGCAAATATACCTTGACTGGCTGTTAATCAAAGGGTCCTTGGTTCGAGCCCAAGAGGAGGAGCAAAACTCCCAGCGAAAGCTGGGAGTTTTTTTTTGCTCCTCCTCTTGGGCGAGAAGTCTACCCGCCGAAGTGAAACGAAGGATTCAATTTTAATACCTCTAGCAACTTTGACCAAAATATATCTAGTTTAACCCCTTTGGTAATAAAAATTGAAAACGACATACCATTAAGCAAAATGGAACTTCAAAGCGCTAAAAACATAGCATTAATGTGCCCATACGATGATGGTATTGCTGTTTATTTGGCAAGGTCAATTTTAGCCTATTATGGTTCTCCAATATTTAACTCCGCATGCAAAGGCATTCAAATTATGAAAGGAAGGAAACAAAAAAGGGCAAAGGATGAAGGAACACAAAATGAAAGAGCTTATTTTGAACTATTCCCTAATCCTAACAATGGAATATTTAGTATTGATATAAAAATTGAAGAATCTCAAAATGCATTCATTAAAGTCTTCTCTTTAAATGGAAAGTTATTGAATGAACAAAAGTTTAACGTTGGCGATTCTCACCAATTCAATTTTAGTGACTTGCAACCAGGGGTATATATTTTGCGTTGTATAGATAACAATACCCTTATTACCCAAAAGAAACTAGTGATTAGCCATGAATAAAATAGTCTTAGGCCTTTGTATGATTTGGAGCTGTTCGAGCATGGCCCAAAACTTAGTGCCTAACTATAGTTTTGAAGATACTGCAAGAAGGGTAACCCCATTGTTTATTCCAGCAGAATGGATCAATGCAAGCAATGAAGGCTTCAATTATTTTACTCCATTTAACTCAGTAAATAACAACTGGACCAGTCCTAGCAATGTGCTTGGATACCAGCAGGCTAAAACAGGCAATGCTTACATTGGAATTTTAATGTATCATTTGTACACTTCATATCGAATTGGGACAAGAGAATATGCCCAAGCCAAGTTAAGTAAGCCCTTAATACAAGATTCTACTTATTGTTTGCAGCTTTTTGTCAGTTTAGGAGATTCAACTAGATTTGCTTCTAGAAATCAATTAGGAGTGCATTTCTCAAACAACGCTTACTCCATTAATACATTTCAAAGTCTGCCCTATACACCACAGATTATAGTTTCTCCTAACAATTACATTCAGGATAAAATAAATTGGATTGAATTTAATTTTCAATACATGGCTCACGGAGGAGAAGAATACATCACACTGGGGAATTTTAATGATACCACTTACATAGATACCCTATTTGTAGGTGGAGGAGATTCAACAAACATCAATTTTTTAAACACCTATTATTACATCGACGATGTTTGGTTAAGTCATTGCGATAGTTTGCCCGATACAACAATTGGCCTTTCAGAGAAGGAGATAAGGTTAGGAATAGATATTAGTCCAAATCCGTTTAAGAATCAGTTAAACATAAATGCTAAATCGGGCAATCAAATTCAATCTGTTGAATTGTTTAATTTAAGTGGCCAAATCGTACCATTTAAGTACCTAAAGATAGCTGGAAATGAGGTGATAATATCAACTGAGCAATTATCTCCAGGGCTTTATTTCCTTCAGTTAATTACTGAACAGGGTTTGCTAGTAAGGAAGTTGATTAAGCAAAATTGATTGGGTCCAATTTAGGTCAAGTTAATTTAGAAAACTTTTGAAAATAAGTGAAAACAAATCTAAATACCCTATTTCATGATTCAAGGAAACCTCAGCAATAGCAAGTATTTGCAAAGAAATGAAAAAATCCCAGTACTGACTGTTAATCAGAGGGTCATTGCTCCTCCTCTTAGGCGAGAAGTCTACCCGCCGAAGTGAAACGAAGGAGGGAGCCCATTTTTTTGAGACAGGAGCGAAAGCTGGGAGTTTTTTTTGCTCCTCCTCTTCATTCGTTTTCTGTTATTGTACCTGTCTCAAAAACCGATATAAAGGAAGATCTATGCTACTTTTAGACAAAAGACACAAAGCAATGAGAATAATTTTTATTGGGACAAAAGTCGAAGAAAGAGGAACTAAATCAAAAAGTGGCTTCAAATTTAACTACTCTCTTACAAGCTTTATGATACTTTGACCTGTATTTGATTGGATACTTAAGAAATAGAAGCCTTTTTGATCCGGTAAATCAATTTGAGTATTTGAAATTGCGTAAAATTCTTGAATTGAAACCACTTTTCCCAGCACATCCCTAAGGGTCAATGTTACATTTTCTTCAAATTCCTTGAACTGTATTTGAACAATTCCATTTGATGGATTTGGGTAAGCCAAGACTTTAAAATGGGTGTTAATTTTATCTATACCGGTACCAATTCGAGTCATTTTCTGTATAAAAACATCATTACTGCCTACCGAACTTAAGTTGTTCACTGCTGGTCCTGGGTTATAATCTACTGTACCTTCAAATGTGCCTACAGTATACAAATTCCCAGAATCATCTATAACAATTGAGCTAATGCCATGAAACCAATTTCCGTCAAAAAGAACGGCCTTTTGAAAATTCCCATTTGCATCCATTTGATGAATAAAAACATCATTCCAACCTGTTGAGGTCATGAAGAAGTTTCCTTGAGTAGGGTTAAAATCAATCGTGCCTTTAAAAGTACCTACAGTATAAATATTCCCAAAATTATCGGCAGCAATGGAAACAGAATTAGCATAATCATTGCCAAAACCCCCAAAGGATTTAGCCCATTGAAAGGTACCATTAGAATCAATTTTATGGATAAAGCTATTGTATTGCAAGCCTCTAGAAATTAGGTTACTTATTCCTGCTCCAGGGTCAAAATCTACAGTGTCTTTATAATAACCTGTGGAAAAAACATTCCCAAAGGCATCAACGGCTATAGAGTTAATTCCATCAATGTTGGTGGCTCCAAATGATTTTGCCCAAATGAAATTACCATTGAAATCCATTTTTTGTATAAAGGCATCACTTGCTCCTACTGAAATTAGATTACTAATTCCTATCCCAGGATCAAAATCTGCTGTATCATTAAAAGAACCTGCGGTATAGATGTTTCCTAATACATCAATGGATAAGGAATTGAGTCCTTGATAGTCAGAATTTCCAAAAGGTTTGACCCAAAGAAAATTCCCGTTTGCATCAAACTTCTGAACAAATAATTTAGCATCTCCTCCTGAAGTTAAATTGTGTGTTCCTGGTCCAGGATCAAAGTCAACGGTATCGATAAAAGTTCCTAAATGATAGACATTCCCATAATTATCTAGGCTTAAGAGAGTGCCTTCTCCTTGTATTCCGTTCCCTAAAAAGTATCCGTCAATGGATTTTACCCATAGGAAACTGCCGTTAGCATCTAATTTCTGAATAAAAATACTTGAGCTTATTCCAGTTGCGACTCTAACATTAGTTGCAAGGCCTGGATCAAAATCTACACTGTCTTTGAATCGGCCACGGATATAAACATTCCCCAATGTGTCTGTTGTTATGGAGTTCCCAACATCATCATGAATTCCTCCAAAAGATTTAGCCCATAGGAAATTACCGGCAGCGTCCAATTTCTGAACAAATACATCATTCCGTCCATTCGAGCTCAAATTAAAAACTCCGCTTCCTGGATCAAAATCTACTGTGCCTTCGAAGTATCCAGTTGTATAGGCATTTCCTAAATGGTCAATTGCAATGGAATAGCCAACATCATATGTACTGCCTCCAAAAGATTTTGCCCATTCAAAGCGTTGAGCAAAAAGCACATTCATGCTCAAAAGGAAAAAGGCTAAAGTGAGGGCTCTCAAATTCATATTAACACAAGGTAAAGGGGTTTTAAAAATGCAAAACATCAATATTTAGCCTAAGGGCCAAAATTAAATGTAACCAAAAATCAATTCAAAGCAGTATTAAAAAATCGTTTTGCAGAGTTTAGATTATTGGGGTTTCTAACAAAATTGCTAAATTTAGTTTTAAAGCATAATTACAATGAACACAGCATTATTAAAATTTGGGATAAGATCACTTTTGCTTATTCAATTCATTTTTTTCGCCGTATCCTGTTCAGAAGAGGACGACGGCCCAGCTAACGAAACAAACCCGGTTACTAATAACTCAATCGATATTTCTGGAACTTATTTTGGTTCAATTGACTATTCTGAAACCTTTGGAGGAGTTAATGAACAAGGAACTTTATACGATGTAACCATTATTCTAGAAGGTTCTGGCTCAACTTACACTTTGTCTATTCAAGGCCCAGAAACTGGATTAGGATCCATATCTGTTGGTGCATCTGAGAATAATTTTTCTGGCACTATTGGAAACGGATTCTTTGAATTTGACAATGTATCTGGTAGTCTGAATGGGCAAAATTTGAGCTTTAATTACAATGGAAGCGATGGCAATGATAGCTGGTCGGGGGATTTTACGGGAAGCAAAATTGTCATTGACGGCAGTGAAGATCATCTTGAAATTAACAACGTCAGGGATAACTCTGTTACAAGTTTGTTTTCCTCTGGAGCTGGAAATACTTGGCACTTTAATAGCACTATCCGAACTTCATCTACAGACTACTGGACAATTGAATGCTCTTTCTTAGGAGTTCCTGAATCTGGGATTTACGATATTGAAGATGTTCATAATCATGAATTAACAGAATTTAATTGCAACATCAATTTATCCAATCAGACCAGAGCATGGAAAAGTGATTTTGGCGGCGAAGTAAGGCTTATTATTTTTGATGATGGCGAGCCCTTCAGCTTTAATAATAATGTCATTGCAATATTTGATAATGTGTCATTTGGAGACAGCAGCCCTCTTCATGTTGCCTCAGGAAAGGTCACAGGACACTATAAGTATTAGATTCAGTTAGATTTTTTTGATGCCTTATCACTGAAGATATTAAGACTAAGTCATCTCATTATTATATATTATGGAATAATTATTGGATTAGGAGGGCGACTCAAAAAACTCCAAAATGAAAACAACACTATTCCCCCTTTTACTGATCTGCTTTATAAGTTTAGCCTCTATTAGTTGCGAAAAAGATTCTCTCTTTCTTAACCCAGATAAAAAACTAGAAGGCATATGGAAATACGAAAAAGTTGAATTCTGTAAAACATTTTCTTTCTCTCGCAAAAACAGAACTTCAGACTTCAAACACATCACCCTAGAATTTAAAAGCAACAATGATTTCACACAAAACAGTCCTGTTCCTTCTGAAAATGGCAATGGAAGATGGGAAATAAAAACCTTTTATGAAACAGAACCAATTGATGAAGTTAGTCACTACCTCAAAGGCTACATCAATAACAAGTCGAGCAATCAAACCAAAGACATCGAATGGTATGATTTTCAAGTTGGCCGCAAAAAACTAAGCTTTACAGAAAGAAAAGATGGCGGCATTTACCGCTATCAACTGAGAAAACAATAAATGCCTTTGCCAAAATGCAATTTTCCCACTTCCAAACTGTTATTTTTCTAGGAATTTTTTTCTGAAATAGTGACCCGTTTTTTTCAAGAAAAACGCATGACCGCTCCATCTCGTTTCAGTTGAACTTTAAGATATAATCGTTTTATATCTGAAAAAAGGGGACGAATTGGTTTTCAGCGACTTAAATAAGACGAAAAAAGACCTTAGAGATTTGGCAGTTTTCATTAATTCTATATATTTGACTACCTTAACGTAAACAACGATTCATGGAAAATACTTATCGAGTAATGGTGCCAACCGACTTTACTGAGCAATCTGAAGCTGCACTTTCACATGCTGCTATGGTAGCTAAAAGTTTTAATGGTGAAGTTCTATTATTGCACGTTATTTCAAGCGATAAAGCTAGAGATGCAGCAGAAGAAAAATTAAAACAAATTGCTACAGATGCCTCAAACACCTATAGCTGCGATGTAACTTATGATATCCGTAAAGGAAGTATTTTTGATCGAATTCCAGAGGTTGCGGAAGAAAAAAGTGTGATGCTTATCGTTATGGGTACGCATGGTGTAAAAGGAATACAGCACCTTACAGGAAGTTATGCACTAAAAGTAATTGGGCATTCTAAGGTTCCTTTTATTGTAGTTCAAACGAGAAAATCTAGAGGGGAAATTAACGACATCGTTCTTCCAATTAAATTCTCCCAAGAGACCAAATCTAAATTGTCGATTACAGCAAGTATTGCAAAGCACTTTAGAGCAGTTGTTCACATCTTTACTTCCAATGAAACAGATGAATTTATTCGAACTAAAGTAGCAAGAGAATTAACTTTTGCAAAGCATTTCTTTGATGAAAGAGGCGTAAAGTACGAAGTAGAAGTAGCTCCAGAACATGGGCATTTCTTGCCTCAAATGTTAGATTATTCAAACGACATTGATGCAGACATGATTGCCATTGTAAACTCTAGTGGAGATGGTGGTTTCTTGCCAGACTTATTTAAAGGTTCAGGTGAGATTGAAGTGATTAGCAATAAATACACTATCCCAGCCATTGTGATGAACCCATCACAAATCTTTGTACCAGAGCACTTCGGATAAAAAAATAAAAAGCATAAAAAAGGCGGACAATCACATTGTCCGCCTTTTTTATTTGATACCAGTCTGATTAAGCATTGGCCTTGGCCATAAAAGTTTCTGCAGATTCTAACATTTTGTTAATGGCGCCTCTTTTAAAAGAACCAGATTCCAATGATTTTATCTCATAAACTTCTCCATCTATCTCTTTGTTCATGAAGAAATGAACTTCTGGAGCAACATCGCTATCAGGAATTTGTTGTTCGTATACAAAGTAGGCTTCGTTTTCTTCCACGAAACTGATTTCATAAACCAAACCCGCTTTCAACTCTTCTTTGAATTCATCCCTGCCCAATCCAAAAGGAATGATTTCTATCCCAAATTGATCGCCCATTGTAATGATTAAACTTCCAAAATCAGTTAAGGTTAATTCTGGAGTTCCGCCTCCATCATGTGGCAAACCTATCGTTGCAGGAATGTCATATTCATTTAAATCCATCACCTCCATGTTGTCCATGTTTGGTGCTTGAGTTTCTTCTGTGGCGCTTGTTTCTTCGTTAGAACTTGCGTCTGCTGTTTCACTTCCTCCACATGCTGCTAAAAGCAATCCCATGCAAAGAATAAGGCTAAATTTTATCGTTTTCATTATTTCTTTTGTTTCAACAAATATACAAGACATCATATGGTTTCAATTAATTGTCGCCGATTTTAAAACTTTCACCTCCGCTATGTGCGCTAAATTCTGGCGCATATAGGCATTGTATACTAGCCGGACCAGCAGCAAAATTCCCAGTCTGTTCAATCGTAAAAGAATATTCTAAAACGTGTGTACCTCTTTGCAAACGATCAAAATAAAAATTTGAAGCATAATCGAGGTGACTCTCATAATAAGATAAACCATCTTGATAATGATAGGCCGATAATGTTTTAGTGGGTTCACTGCAAGCGGCCCTCAATTCTTTAAGATGTAAAAATTCCATGTCGCGATCGCTGCTAATTTTTAAGCGAACCACTAGTTCATCTCCCTTTTTCAAGTCCAAATTTGAAAGTGGAACTAAAACCTTTTTGTTTCCTTGAAAACGAACATGATAAAAGCTTTTTTCTAATTTCAATGGCCCATTTGAATTGGCTTTTACCGAATCGATGGAACTGAAATAATGCCAGTAACTTGCCCCCCAGGCCAATTGATTGCCTTCATTCACCAATGTTATCTTTGCCAAATCACTTTCGATTTTACTTCTTTCGTAATTCTTCTTGATGTAAGCAAGACCAGGTATTGGTTCCAATGCTGCTTGATTTAAAAGTTCATCTCCAACTTGTATTTGTACCTGCTGATTTTGATTTAACCAATTACTGCCATTCTCTAAAAGGGCAAAACACGCCTGTACTGTTGCTTTAGAATTGGACCAATGGTGACTTTGTTTTTGTCGAATTAACCAGGTTTTTAATTCATCTATAACAGCAGCGTCTTTGTCAATTTTGGCAAAGGCTTCAATTAAAAAAGATTGAACTTCAATTTTTGATTGTGCCCAATAGGCACCTCCCGTATTTTGTTTCCAATACATTCCCAACTCTTCGTCTTGCAATGCATGGTCTTTTAAACTGGCTATGATTGATTTCGCCAATCCGTCTTGTGGTTTAAACTCCTGATGAGCCAATGCCAACATCGCTTTTTCCATTAAACCGTATTGGGTCCAATGTTTTGTTGCTTGTTTAAAGAAATAGGTAAAAGCGGTATTGTTTTCTTTTAATTGAAACGCACTAAACAAACTTCTTGTATAGAGGTAATGAACTTGCAAGGAATTGGGCACGTATTTATCCAGGTCCACCTTGTTGCGCTTTAAACGCTCCAAATCTTTATGCATCTCTTGGTCCAAGTAATTGAGTCCTTTCTCAATTACTTCATGGTCTACTTCTTCAAGAAAAACTTTTTGGATTCTACCAAGTCCCGCAATGATGTACTGACTAATATACCGGTTGTCGCGCATGCCATTTATCCAAGGCCATGCACCACTTGAATGCTGAGCTTGTTTTAGCTTTTGCCATGCTAAATCAATTTCATGATTACTATTATTTGATTCAAACAAGGCGGCAATTTGTTCCAATTGGGCCTGCTCATTTTCGGCCGTATTTAACCAAGGTGTTTCATTCATGAGGATGCTTTTTAAGTCATCGTTCATGTTGAATTTGCTCTTTATTTCCTGTTTGCCATTCTTCCATTGAGCAAATACCTCTTTTATTTTCGGCTGATCCTTAATGATCTTTTGAACCATCCTATTGGTAAAATAGCGCGAAAACAAGGCTTCGGTATTTTCATGTCGGTTGGCTTTTAGGTAAGGCAAAGATTGAACGGCAAACCAGATCGGATTAGGACATAATTCTACCTGAAACAGTTCATGAGCTGTGCCTGGTAAGCTGTTTTTTAAAGATTGAAAAACAACCGTTTTTTCTTCGCCTCCGCGAACTGAAAAGGATTGACTTTCTCTCACCAATATGGACTTTGGTAAAATGGGAAGTACATTTTCTTCACCATCTGAAAACGTACCATCACTCGCTTTAAGCACATACTTGATGGCAGAAATGTGAGATGGAATTTTAATTTTCCAGCTTAGTTTATTCTGCTCTTTAGGCAAAATGCTAAAATTTTGAACTTCTTTTACGTTCACAAATAGGTCTAGCTTTTTGCCTGTTAAGACATCGAAAAAAGAAAGACTGACCATACCACTGCTTATTTTTTCTTGCTGGTTTTGCAGCAAACAAGAAAAATTGATTTCGTCGTCTTCTCGCATAAATCGCGGACTATTTGCTTTCACCATTAGGCTTTTCCTGGTTTGAACTTGGATGCTTTTTAAGCCAGCACTTAGGTCCTTTTGATGCGCCAATACCATTAGTTTCCAATTGCTTAAAGCCTCCGACATGGTAAATTTTACCTGAGCATTACCTTCTTGATCCGTTAGCAGATCTGGGTAAAAGAAAACCGTTTCTTTAAAATTACTTCGGGTAGGTACTTGGTTCAATTGTGGTGATGGGGCTTTGTCTTTGCTAGATAATTCTTTGCCTTGTGAATTGTCTGCTGAGGCCATGTTTCCAAAAACTTCTTGGCTAGATTCCGACTTTAGACCAACCCCATCGGCCATCATCATTGGTTGACGCCTATGGTGAAATCGATGGCCCAAACTAAAACCAAACCAGTTCAAGCGAACACTTTTTCTTTGAAAAACCTTCATCGGAATCCTTTCGCGTTGATCCCAATTCTTAGAGGAAATTGTTCTAAACAATTGATCCTTTTGCCATGTAGATCCATGACGATATTGGTGAAAGAGCTTGAAATTCCAGTGCTGTGGCTTAAATGCATCTAAAGATTGATCGTACATGCTAGCCAATACTTCGGACTTCTGATTGCCTTTTGGCGATCTTACTTTGATGGTCCAATTTTCTTCTGAACCCGGTTCCATCAATTTGCGATAGCTTTCCACTTTTACATCCAAGTCTTTGTTGCTAAATGGTACTTCTATGTTAAAACTTTCTTGAATCAAGCGGTTTTCGTGCATACCGTAGACATCAACTCTTAAACCTCCACGATGTTCTTCTAAAATGGGGAATTCAAATAGTGCCTGACTTCCATTTAATCGGACTTTACTTTTATGGATGATATTGTTTCGCTGCATCACTTCTATTCTGAACGGAAAAGAATTCACTTTTGAGGATAGCAATAACTCAAGGTTTTCTCCTGGTTCAATTTTTTGATTAAATACTTTAAGCAAGGCAAAGAAAGGATAGGATAGTTTTTTGCTTTTGCTATTAAGGAGATGAAAACGCTTGTTCCAAACGATTGGTTTTCCATCGTATTCAGCAGTAAATTGAATTTGATAGGCTCCAGGCTCTAGAGAATTGAATAAATCGATTGGGGCATTGCACTTTATTTGAGAGCTTACTAAAACATTTCCTTTCTCAAGTTGATCTAAACTTGAAGGAAACCCATAAGACTCATGAGGAAATTTCTTGTGATAATCTTCAAAAGAAATTATTGGATTGGCTGACTGATGCCAAATTTTTGGGATCTCATAGTGCTTTGGCGAAATCAATTTGCGAAGTTGTAATAAACCCTTGAGCTCCAAATCAACACCCATGGTGTTTTTGGCATTCAATACCAGGTTTTGTAAGTCGCTTTCTTGATTATAGTCTTTTAAGCCGCTTGCTATCAAAATAGGCTGAGAACCTATCTTAAAATGAGAGGTATTTTCTTGAGTTTCCCCTGCTAAATCTGTTGCAAGTAATTTCAATTCATAGTGATAAACAAAATGGTGCGCGTGGTGCTTTTCCTTGCTTTTTTCTGCCTTAAAATCCAATTGAAAATTTCCTTGTCCGTCGCAAATCCCTTCACCACGATCAATAATTTTCTCCGATTGTGGCGGAAAATAACTTGAATACCAAGGCCAATAAGGGTAGTTTATTTTTCTAACAATGGTGTATCGATAGCTGGCCTTACTGCTAGGAAACACCAGAATATGAAATTACTTGTCCGCCAATCTTAAGCGTTTTCTCGAATGCCAACTCCCCTTGCAAGGAGTCGAAATCTATTTTGAAAACTTGGTCGTTTGTATTCTTCTACATTAAAGTAGGCATGGCTAATGCCATCGCTAATTCTAAAACTACCCTTCAGCCCATCTTTTGGTAAAATAAACCGGCCACTATAAGAACCAAAATCATTACTAGTGACTTTTATTTTTTCTACTTCTTTGCCATGAGTATCAAAAAGACTTAAAACCAAATTTTCATTTGTCAAAACCTTCTGTGGTTGATCTTTTTCTTCCCAAATGATTCCTTTAAAATGAAGCGTCTGACCTGGTCGATAAATGGATCGATCTGTAAAAAAGCTGACTTCTTTTTCTTTTTCTCGAGCTCTGGGGACCTTGCCGGTAAAAATAATTTTGAGCACTTAATAAAGTGTCTTCTCCTAAACTGTATTGTACTCTATATCTTCGTTGATCATAATCTCTTGGTAACTTAATCAAACCATTATCATCGCTATTGAGAGATTCATATGGCCTTATAACTTGACGGCTGCCCTGATGATTATCCAAGATGAATAATTTAGCTTGAACTCCATCTAAATCATTCCCCGTTTTCCGATGCATGATTTTGAAAATCTGTTGTTCTTCTTCAATTGAATAGCGGCTCAAAGCAGCAATTCTACTGACTTGAAAAGATTGAAATGCAAAATTTGCTTCCTCTTTAAAGTGAATTTCATTTGGGCTTGTGACCAATGCATAATTCCCTAATTCTAAATTGGGAAGAGTCATTTCTATAAATCGTGTTTGGAAATCTCCCCTGTCTTGTAAATCAACAGACCAAGATTCTACAATAGGGGCTTTTTTTAGAATTTCGATTTGGTCTTCCATTCTAAGATTCTGATGAGCAACTTTTCTAGGCCATTTTCGAATTTCTAAATGAAGGGTTTTAAGGTTTTTACTGGTCAGCTGAAAAAGGTTTTCTTGTGAGGGAAGGTATACCGCTTCTAAGCTAAAGCTCATTCGATCTTGTTCAATTTCTTTCTTTAGGTTGAATAATTCTATGGCGCCAGCACTAGTATCTGTATAGCTAACAGTAGAGCAGATTTGATGAGCTTTTTTTAAATACCATTGATATTCTTGAGTAGATTTAAGGTTTTGTGCCTGGTATTTACTTCCCCAATGAAAGTAGAGTTGGGCTCTAGCGGCTTGAATGATTTGTCCTCGCCGTACTTTTTCCTTCTTGATTTTTCTCTGCCATCAAAAGAGCCTGATGATAAAACACTATCACTTTGATTCAATTGAAGCTGGTAGTGGGCAAACCTCCATCTTTTTATTAATAAGTTCAAGGCTTTGGTTTTACCTTCTTTGTTTACTTGAGCGGACTGTTTTTGATAATAACTAGCCACTTGGAGCATTGCACTCATACTATCCATAGAGTCGAAGGAGGTATTTGCAAAATCTGCATGACCAAGGAACCACCTTTTGGTCCTCTTCAGGATTTAATATTGGAGAACTACTGATCAATTGTCGCTCATAATGATCGATTGCTCTTCCCAACAAGAAATCAAACAAATGTTCTGTTAGGTTTGCTTTTGCTTTAAAGGGAACGTTTGGATAATGAATGAGAATTTTATCGATGAATTTGATGGGGACTTCAGACAATTTATCAGCCTCAATTAGGGATGCTTGATAATGAGCCCTTGTTTTGTTTTGAAAATCTTGGAGTGTCCATGTTCTTATGTCGCCTTCATATCCTTCAATTGTCGCTGTTCTATCAGCGTATTGCCACCTGTTCTGTTGATACAGTTGTTGGTACAATTCAGCAATTGCAGAATTTAAAATGGCATTGAGGGGAAACTGGGCGGTTTCAAGTTGAGATTCAAATTCACGAATTATTTTAAGGTTAGATTCTTCTTCAATTAGACTAATGTATTTCGATTTGATTGCCAATGCCTTAAACACATCTTGGTAAGACTGCTCATTTTGAGCACTCAATAAAATACTATCACATAGACTGATGATTTTATTACCAGCACCATTTTTTTCTAGCGCTTCAACCTTTTTCCAGGCCTCATCAAACTGAATTTTTGATGTTTTATTCTCTAGGTTTTGATTGGTGTTTTTTTTGCTGCAAGAAAGGAAGATGGTCAACAGCAGAATGGCGAAAAAGGAATATTTCATTGAATCGTTTTTTGGCCATTTACAAATCTTATACCGCAACAAAAAACTCATCTTATTCTTCATTTAATGTTGGTAATCCAATTTTAAACCTGATTGCAATGATGCGAATAATGATGATAAATACTATTGAGATGCTTGCATTCAATTCGAAACTCAATCCCATTTGGTTTAATAAAACAAACAAGGCTGCTCCAGCCAAACAAGCAATGGCATAAATTTCTTTTCTAAAAATTAAAGGAATTTCATTGATCAGCGTATCTCTGATTACACCGCCCAATACGGCTGAAAACATGCCTAAAATAACAGCTCCAAAAGGGCTAATGCCGATTAATATTGCCTTTTCAACACCAAGGATAGTAAACACTCCAATTCCTATGGTATCAAACAGAAACAAGGTTTTCCTCAGCTTTCTTACTGCTTTTTGAAACAAAAAGGTTAATCCAACCCCAGCAAGAATTACCAAAATGTAAATGCTATTGTCCATCCAACCAACAGGTGTAGCTCCAATCAATAAATCGCGAACGGTTCCTCCTCCTAAAGCGGTAAAAAATGCAATGAAAGCGGCTCCAAATAAGTCCAGCTTTTTAGAAGATGCTGCCATTGCACCACTGATGGCAAAAACCAAAGTTCCAATTAAATCGAGCTGGTAAATTATTTCCTGAAGATGGGCAAGGTAGCGTGTTTCCATTCCTAAATATAAAACTAAGCATAGTCATTAAATTATTGGTTTTTGGATTCTCTAGTAGAAACCATGCTTGTTCTTTTTTAATTTCGATATTTGTTTTTTAAATGAAGATTGTTCTATCTTGGGACAATTGCAGTATTATGTGGGAAAATTTTTCAAGTTTCATTCTTAGAAAGCGCTATGAAATCATGGCCATTCTTCTTTGCCTTACCCTCTTTTTTGGGTACAAGGCCAAGGACGTTCGAATGAGCTATGAAATGGCTCAGGTATTGCCAGAAACAGACTCCACTCTCATCGATTTTGAAGAATTTCAATCACTATTTGGACAAGATGGAAGCATTATGGTCATTGGAATTAAAGATTCCAAGCTTTATGAGATAGAAAATTTCAGGGGATGGATGGGCCCTGTCGGATCGTTTGAAAGAGATCGAAGGAATCGACAATGTGGTTTCAATGGGAACGGTTTATGGCTTGAATAAAGACAAAGTCAACAAGAAATTAGACCCATTTGCCATTATTCCAAAAAGTATAGAAAGTCAGGAAATCCTAGACAGCCTTTTGGAAGAAATTTATCAGCTTCCATTCTATGAGGGCTTTATTTATTCTGAGGATAAGTCGACCACCTTAATGGCCTTAACGCTAGATCGGAGACTCTTAGATTCCAAAGACAGGAAAGTTTTGATGGAAGACACTCAAAGGGAAATTGATGCCTTTGTTGAAGCCACTCAATTGGAAATTCGCTATTCTGGTTTGCCATATATTCGTTCTCACAACACTTCGAAAGTAAGTCAGGAAATCAAGATCTTTATCCTACTGGCAATCCTAATTACCGCAGCCATTTTGCTTCTGTTTTTCCGCTCTTTTAAAGCCATGCTTTATTCAATTCTGGTGGTGTTAATTGCGGTGGTTTGGGCCGTTGGAATTCAGGTGCTATTTGATTATGAGGTTACTATTTTAACAGGTTTAATTCCGCCACTAATTATTGTAATTGGGATTCCCAATTGCATTTTCATTTACAATAAATACCATCAAGAGTACAAACGCCATGGTAACCAAATATTAGCATTAAGAAGAGTTATTCAGAAGATTGGAAATGCCATTTTCCTAACCAATACTACTACTTCCTTAGGTTTTGGAACATTTATTTTTACTGATAGCGATATTCTAATTGAATTTGGAATTACTGCATCTTGTGGCATTGGGGCAGTGTTCTTAATCTCCATCACCTTATTGCCCATCATTTTAAGTTTCCAGAAGGAACCCAAGAGTCGACATGTAAAACACTTAGAACGACAGTGGGTGCACCTAGTAGTTCATCAATTGATTCACATTGTTACAAGACAAAGGGCGGCGGTTTTTATTTGCACTTTAATCATTATTGCTGTTTCGGTTTATGGAACAACACTAATCAAAACAACAGGGAACATTGCCGATGATTTACCTCGTGAAGACCCAGTGTTTCTCGATTTAAAATTCTTCGAAGAAAACTTTAAAGGGGTCTTGCCTTTTGAGGTGATGGTCACCTCTAAAAAGAAGGGTAGAATAACAAAACGCTCCTCTTTAAAACGGATAGAGAGGTTACAGAATCTGTTAATTGAGTATCCTGAGTTTTCAAAACCACTTTCCATTGTTGAAGGAATTAAATTTGCGAAACAAGGCTATTATGGAGGCAATCCGAAAAAGTATGCATTGTACAATAGTCAGGAATTGAGCTTTTTAGCACCCTATTTAAAATCGAATGACAATTCCAATGATGAATTGCTAAAATCTTATTTGGATTCAACAAATTCAACAACAAGAATTACAGCTCAAATGGCTGATGTTGGGTCCAATAGAATGGAAGAAATCCTAAACGATTTAAGACCCGAAGTAGACTCTATTTTTCCTGTGGATCAATATGAAGTCACATTTACAGGAACAAGTGTTGTATGGTTAAAAGGGACAGATTATTTGGTCAAAAATCTATTTTTGAGTTTAGGCATTGCCATCGTTTTGATTGCCATTATCATGGCCTTTTTATTCTCTTCACTAAGAATGGTTTTTGTAAGCTTAATCCCGAATTTGCTGCCACTACTTTTTACTGCATCCATCATGGGTTTCTTTGGCATTTCCATTAAGCCATCCACCATACTTATTTTCAGCATTGCTTTTGGTATTTCCGTAGATGATACCATACATTATTTGGCCAAATACAGGCAAGAACTTAGTCAACATTCGCTCAACTTGCGAGAAGCCTGTATTCTTGCATTAAAAGAAACAGGAGTGAGCATGATTTACACCTCAATAGTATTGTTTTTTGGTTTCGGAGTTTTTACTGCATCTAGTTTTGGTGGCACGGTAGCATTAGGTTTGTTGGTGTCCATTACCTTATTAATTGCCATGGCTTCTAATCTTATTTTACTCCCTAGCCTAATTCTTTCTTTCGACAATTGGTTAACGACAAAAGCCTTTAAAGAAGAAATGTTGTTAGAAATAATTGATGAAGAAGATGACATCGAATTAAGTGAACTTGAAATTCGCTCCCTAAAAGAGTTAGATAATAATTAATTTGGCCCTTCAATACAATTAGTATGAAAGGAATAATTCTGGCTGGTGGTTCCGGTACCCGCCTCCACCCATTAACTTTAGCAGTTAGCAAGCAATTGATGCCTGTTTACGACAAACCAATGATATATTATCCATTGGCAGTCCTGATGAATGCAGGGATAAGAGAGATTTTAATCATTACCACTCCTCACGATAATGAAAGCTTTAGGAAGTTGCTTAGAGACGGTTCACAATTTGGATGTCGATTTGAATACACCATTCAAGAGGTTCCAAACGGACTTGCACAAGCATTTGTTTTAGGAGAAGAGTTCATCGGAAATGATAAGGTGGCGCTAATTCTAGGCGATAATATCTTCTATGGCTCAAATATGCCTTCTTTATTGCAGTCCTATACTGATCCAAGTGGAGGTGTTGTTTTTGCTTATCATGTTTCAGACCCAGAACGATATGGTGTAGTAGAATTTGACGAAGATCAAACGGCCATTTCAATTGAAGAAAAGCCCGAATCTCCAAAATCAAATTATGCTGTACCTGGGCTTTATTTTTACGACAACGATGTTGTTGAAATAGCCAAAAATTTAGAACCAAGCCCAAGAGGGGAATACGAAATTACTGACGTGAACAAGGCATACCTTAAAGCAGGAAAGTTACAAGTAGCAATTTTAGATAGAGGTACAGCTTGGCTAGATACAGGAACTTTTGGCTCATTGATGCAAGCTGGCCAATTTGTGCAAGTTATTGAAGAACGTCAAGGATTAAAAATTGGTTGTTTAGAAGAAGTTGCCTATCGAATGGGCTACATCACAAAAGAAGAATTGAATAAATTGGCCCAAGCGCTTGTAAAAAGTGGATACGGCGATTACTTATTAAAATTAGCATAGCTTGAAAAGAAAAATATTAATAACTGGAGGCGCTGGTTTCATTGGCAGCTCAATTTTAAAGCACCTGGCTGCAGATGCTAATAATGAATTAGTTGCTATAGATAATCTTCTAACAGGATTTGAGGAACGCATTGTTAAAGCGGATAATGTTCGTTTCATTCGCGCTGATGTAAACAACTTTGCTGAGATTTCTAGCTTGTTTTATAATTTCTCCTTCGACTATGTTTTTCATTATGCAGCAGTTGTTGGAGTGAAGAGAACCCTTGAAAACCCAACGCTTGTTTTAGAAGACATCACAGGCATGAAAAATGTCTTGGATTTGTGTAAAAGCACTGGTGTAAAAAGAGTCTTTTTTGCTTCTTCTTCAGAGGTTTATGGCGAACCAGTTGAATTGCCACAGAACGAGCATACCACTCCATTGAACTCTCGTTTGCCTTATGCCATTGTTAAAAATGTTGGGGAAGCATTCTTAAAATCTTACAAGCAAACTTTCGACCTAGACTATACTATTTTTAGGTTCTTCAATACTTATGGCCCAATGCAAAGCAAGGACTTTGTGGTGAGTAAGTTCATTGCTGCTGCTTTAAGGGGAGAAGACATTACCATTTATGGAGACGGATCTCAAACCAGAACATTTTGTTTTGTTGATGATAATGTTGGCGCTTGTGTTGCCGCATTTTTGAATGATCAATGCATTAATGATGTTGTTAACATCGGTTCAAGTAAAGAATTAACTGTTTTAGAGTTAGCAGAAACCATCATTAAAGTAAGTGGATCTAAATCTAAAATTGTTCATCTTCCAGCGCTTGAAGAAGGTGATATGACAAGAAGATTACCAGACAATCGAAAAATGCTAGAGCTTTTGAAAAGAGAGCCCATTAGTTTGGAAGAAGGATTGAAAATCCTCATTGATAATCCGGAATTCATTTTGTCCTAATGGCAAGTTGGCAAGAGCATGTAAAAACACTCGAACAGGAATTATTCAAATTAAAATTTCCTGATCAGCCTGCTGAATTGTACGATCCCATTCAATATACTCTTTCCTTGGGTGGAAAAAGAATTCGTCCGGCTCTTTGCTTAATGGCGTCTGAGATGTATTCTTCTAAAAATGAGGCAGCAATGCATGCCGCATTGGCTGTAGAAATTTTTCACAATTTTACACTTGTTCATGACGACATAATGGACGAGGCACCACTACGAAGAGGAAAGGCATCAGTTCACCAAAAGTGGAACCGAGACATTGCTATTCTCTCAGGCGATGTGATGTTTGTAAAAGCGATAGAACAAATCGCATTGATCGATGGTAAATACTTGTCCAAAGCCTTGCAATTATTCAATCGAACGGCAGTTGAGGTTTGTGAAGGCCAACAAATGGACATGAATTTTGAGGATAGAAGAGCGAACCTTTCCGAATACCTTAAAATGATAGAATTGAAAACGGCCGTTTTGCTAGCCTGCAGTTTACAAATGGGAGCAATGGTCAATGATGCTAGTGAAGAAGATCAAAAGGCATTGTATGAATTTGGAAGAAACATTGGCATCGCATTTCAAATTCAAGATGATTATTTAGACGCATTTGGTGACGCTCAGCAGTTTGGAAAACAAAGAGGAGGAGACATTATTTCCAACAAGAAAACATACTTGCTATTAAAGGCATTTGAAATTGCCAATGAAGAACAAAAGGAAGAATTGAATAGGGCAAAAAACATTCAGGAAACTAATCTGAAGGTAGAGACATTTCTCAAAATCTTCTCAGAAATAGATGTACCAGGCCTTACCAAAAAAGCCATCAGTCATTATTCAACCATTGCTATGAACTCCTTGGAAAGCATATCCTTAGGAGGAAATTCTACGAAAGAGCTTAGCAAACTGGCGAATCAATTGATGGAAAGAACTTATTAGGAATTGCTGAGGTCTTTTAATGCGCTTTCTAAGGTCTTGAATTGAAATTGAAATCCCAATTGTTGAATCTTATAGGCATCAACATTATTCCCTTTTAATACTAGGATAGATCGGTCACCTAGTAATAATTGCATAACAAATGAGGGAACCGCTGGAAGAAAAAACGGCTTATTTAATACTTTGGCGAGTGTTTCCATAAATACCTTGTTTGTAACAGGCTGAGGTGCAACACCGTTAAAAATACCAGTTTCCTGATTTTCCATAAGATGAACAAAAGCATTTGCCAAATCAAGCTCATGTATCCAAGGCATGTATTGTTTCCCACTTCCAAGTGCAGCGCCAAGACCATACTTTACAGGGCCTTTCATTTCTGGCAACGCCCCTCCATTATTGCTCAGAACTAAGCCTATCCTGACAATCGTTGTTTTTATTCCTAAGGCCTCAATTTGCAGGGCTGCAGATTCCCAATCCGAGCTTGTTTCAGCAAGGAATCCTCGACCCATTATATCTGTTTCAGAAAATTTTTTATCTGTTTCTGTTAAGCCATAAAACCCAGTTGCTGAAGCAGACAAAAACATTTTCGGTTTTTTGTCCAGTTTTTTTATTGTCCTAGCAAGCAAGTACATTGATTTTACTCTGCTGTTAAGGATTTCTTTTTTTCTTTCTTCAGTCCATTTTTTATCAGCAATTCCAGCACCAGTGAGATTGATGATACATTCAGCACCTTCAAGATAAGCAGGATCCAATTGTTGGTTTTCAACATCCCATGCTAGGCGTTTTATTGAGCCATGATTTGCTCTTGTTCTGCTTAGCCAATTGACCTCATACCCTTTGTTCAAAAGCACTTTACTAAGCACTTGTCCAACCAGTCCAGACCCTCCTGCGATGATTACTTTTTTCATGTAAAAAAAACAATTCTAGCGAATAAAAGTTCAAAGAATCGCAATACTTTTGAATTCATGAACTTGGCTAAGATAGAAGAACTAGAGCAATTGAAAGACAAAGAGGTGTTATTTCATGAATTGGCAAAGCAGTTGAATAAAGATTTGAATACTATAGGGGAAGAAGTTGACTTTGAGCCCATGGAATATACTTTGAACTACCTCATCAATCGTTTAAGTCCACTGTTGGTTCATTTAGTTGAAAATCAAATAAACAGCTTATTTACAGTGCTTTATACGATAGATATTCCAGAAGAAAAGGTAAAAAGGGTGCTTTTCGAGGACTCTCAGGAACAACCCATTCATGAATTGGCTCATTTGATTCTCTCCCGTGCATTTCAAAAGGTAGTTTTGCGTGCTTACTTTAAAAGCAATAAAACAATTTTATAGGGCAATACTTCTTCCTTTAAATCCATTTGATTTAGTTAATTTTGGTTTCGATATGCCCATTAAATCTTTATATGGATAAGTATTCATACCTAAGCAATGCGGACGTTTCTGCCGTAGAAGAAATTTATCAAAACTACCTTAAGGATCCTCAGTCTGTCGAAGAAGGTTGGTTTCGTTTTTTTGAGGGCTTCGAATTTGCCAGGAGCAACTATGGTGATGAACCAGTTTCTAATGGAAAAAGTGGGGTGTTTGAGCCCAATCTAAATTTCGACAAAGAATTCAAGGTGCTCAACCTAATCAATAGCTACCGAACTCGAGGTCACTTGTTTACCAAAACAAATCCTGTGCGCGATAGGAGGCAATACACTCCAACTCTAGCCATAGAAAACTTTGGTTTGAGTGAAGAAGATTTAAATCAAGAATTTCAAGCGGCTTCTGAAATTGGATTAGGAGCTACTACCCTGAAGGAAATCATTGAACATTTAGAGGAAACCTATTGCAGTTCAATTGGAATTGAATACAGGTACATGCGAAAACCTGATAAGGTAAAGTGGCTTCAAGACAAATTAGAAAAGAATAGAAATCGTCCTTCTTTTAGTTCAGAGGAAAAAAAGTACATGCTGCACAAATTGAATCAGGCTGTCGTGTTTGAGCAATTTCTGCATAAGAAATTTGTAGGGCAGAAGCGATTCTCTTTGGAAGGGGGAGAATCATTGATTCCTGCATTAGATGCCATCATAGAAATGGGCGCAACCATGGGCATTGAAGAATTTGTGGTGGGCATGGCTCATCGCGGCAGATTGAATGTTTTGGCAAATATTTTCAACAAAACTTATGATGCCATTTTTAGTGAATTTGAAGGTAAAGAATACGAAGACAATTTGTTTGACGGTGATGTAAAATATCACCTCGGTTATTCAAGTGATGTTACAACAGATTCTGGGAAAAAAGTAAAGTTGACACTTTCTCCTAACCCTTCTCACCTTGAAGCCGTTGATCCAATTGTGGAAGGCATTGCAAAAGCAAAAGTAGACGAGTATTTGGGGAGTGTAGATAAAATTGCTCCTATTTTAATCCATGGTGATGCATCAATTGCCGGACAAGGAATCGTATATGAGGTTGTGCAAATGGCTCAATTGGACGCCTATCATACCGGCGGAACCATTCATGTTGTCATTAACAATCAGATAGGATTTACTACTAACTATTTAGATGGCAGGTCAAGCACCTATTGCACAGATGTAGCTAAAGTCACATTGTGCCCGGTTTTTCACGTTAATGGAGACGATGTAGAGGCAGTAGTACACGTGATTAAATTGGCTTTAGAATACAGAAATAAATACAAAAAAGATGTTTTTGTTGATTTGTTGTGTTACCGAAAATACGGCCATAACGAAGGCGACGAACCACGATTTACCCAACCTATTTTATACAAAGCAATAGCAAAGCATAAAAACCCGAGGGAAATTTATTTGGAGGAGCTGACTAAAGCAGGTATAATTTCAAGCAAAGAGGCAGAAGAAAATAAAAAGATTTTCAATGAAATGCTTCAAGATCGATTGAAAGAATCGAAACAAATAGATAAAGCATTCATTTCACATTTCTTGGCAAAAACATGGGATGGAATCCGTGCTTCAAATGAGGATGATTTTCTTCAGTCTCCAGAAACTGGATTTCCTAAAAAGAAACTTTTAAGCATTGCCAAATCCATTACTTCCTTAAGTGATGATCTCAATTTCTTTAAGAAATCGAGAAAACTAATGGATGACAGAAAGCGAATGGTTGAAGAGAATCGACTAGATTGGGGAATGGCTGAATTATTGGCCTATGCTACTTTGTTAGACGAGGGTCATCCAGTTCGTATTTCTGGACAAGATGTGGAAAGGGGAACCTTCTCACACCGTCACGCTGTTTTAAAATTAGAGGATTCTGAAAAAGAATACATTCCCTTAGATCATGTTTCCCCTAAGCAAGCAAAATTTAACATTTACAATTCGAATTTATCTGAATATGGTGTTCTAGGATTTGAATATGGTTACTCAATGGCTTCGCCAAATGCATTGCCAATCTGGGAAGCTCAATTTGGTGATTTCAACAATGGGGCACAGATAATTATTGACCAGTTTCTATCGAGTGCTGAAGACAAATGGAGAAGTAAAAGCGGTTTGGTGATGTTATTGCCTCACGGTTATGAAGGACAAGGTGCAGAACATTCTAGTGCTAGACTAGAACGTTTTCTAACCTTATCAGCTGATTTGAATATGCAAATCGTAAATGCAACCACTCCAGCCAACTTTTATCATGTGCTTAGACGCCAATTGAAAAGAGAGTTTAGAACACCTTTAATTGTTTTCACCCCTAAGAGCTTATTAAGACACCCAGAAGTGGTATCAAGCATTGATGATTTGGCAAAAGGAAAATTCTTGGAATTAATTCCAGATGAACAAGTTGAAGCAAAGGCTGTAGAAACGGTACTGTGTTGTTCTGGAAAAATCTATTATGAACTCTTGGCAGAAAGAAATAAAAGGGGAATAAAGAATACTGCAATTATCCGAATAGAACAATTGTATCCTTTCCCAGAGAAACAGTTAGAAAAACAATTGAATGGCTACAAGGGCTTAAAGAATTTAGTTTGGGTTCAAGAAGAACCAGAAAACATGGGTGCTTGGAGATATTTAAAGGCTAGTACAAAACCAAAATTAGAATGGAACGTATTGGCAAGACATGCAAGTGCAAGTCCTGCCTCAGGCTCAGCCTTGGTATTTGGAAAACGACAAGAATCAATTATTGAAAGTGCATTGACTTTTGGAAATAAAAAGTCTAAAAAATAAAACAATGGAAGAAGTAAAAGTCCCTAGTCCTGGAGAATCCATTTCAGAAGTGGATATAGCTACTTGGCTGGTAGCTGAAGGAGATTACGTTGCAATCGATGATGTGATTGCGGAAATCGATTCCGATAAGGCGACACTTGAATTAACAGCGCCAGTGGCCGGAAGTATTCAGCTTAAAGCTGAAGAAGGGGATACCGTTGAAGTAGGTAATGTGGTTGCTTTAATAGATACCAGTGCAAAAGCACCAGAAGGGGAAGTACAGAAAGAAACTCCAGCAAAACCAGAACCTGTTAAGGATGAGCCGAAACAAGCAGCATCGAAAACTTCTAGCAATTCTCAAATTGAAAATGCATCACCTGTAGCCAAGAAAATGATGGAATCCAATCAGATTTCAGCGAGTCAGATTAAGGGCAGTGGCAATGGCGGTCGCATAGTTAAAAAAGATGTTCAAGCTGCATTAGCTGCTGGAATTCCAAGTGGAGATATCCAAGGTTGGGGAGGCACAAGAGATCAAAAAAGAGAGAAAATGTCATCTCTCAGAAGAAAGGTTGGCGAACGATTGGTAAGTGTTAAAAACGACACTGCAATGCTTACTACTTTCAATGAAATTGACATGAGTGCTGTGAAAGAATTAAGAGCGCGGTACAAAGATAAGTTTAGAGAACACCATGATGTAAATCTTGGCTTCATGTCCTTTTTTACAAAGGCCGTTACAGAAGCATTGAACGCTTTCCCTGCGGTGAACGCGATGATAGATGGAAATGAAATCGTTTATCATGATTATGCAGATATTGGAATAGCCGTAAGTAGTCCAAAAGGTTTAATGGTTCCAGTTGTAAGAAATGCTGAACAAATGTCCTTGGCAGAAATTGAGGCCGATATTAAACGATTGGCCATTAAGGCTAGAGATGGTAAAATATCCATTGATGAAATGACTGGCGGAACATTTACCATTACAAATGGTGGGGTTTTTGGTTCAATGATGAGCACGCCAATTATTAATCCACCGCAATCAGCTATTTTAGGGATGCATAATATTGTAGACCGACCAATGGCCGTTAATGGCGAAGTAAAAATTAGACCGATCATGTATGTTGCAATGTCTTACGATCATCGAATTATTGATGGCAAAGAATCGGTAAGCTTTTTAGTGAAAATAAAAGAAATGATAGAAAACCCAAGTAGGATTATTTTTGGAGGGAAAAATCCAGAGGAAGTTTTATTGGGCCTATAAAATAGGATTGTATGAGATTAATAATCACCTTATTTGTTTTAAGTATTGGAATGAGCTCTTGGGCTCAAAGCGGAGAAGTTACCGTTCATGGGCGAGTGATGAATGAAAAGAAAACACTTGGAAACATCGAGATTGAAGTGGTGCAAGACAATAAAATCTTGATGGATTTTATTACACCAAAAAACGGCTCTTATCGATTACGTCTCCCTTTAGGACATATCTACAATGTTTCCTTTTCGAAATTGGGTTTTATCAAAAAAACGGTAGGAATAAACACCATTGCTAAAGACGAAGATAGCGGGCAATACTTTTTTCAGTTGGACATCGATCTATTTGAAATGACTGATGATGAATTTTTAGCACCCACTGTGGCAAAAGTTTTTCTCAAAAATGCCAGCTCTGGTTTCGTTTACGATAAATCTTACCTGAAAACAATGACAGGTGAGTACGAAGAATACAAATAAATAGCACATATGAATTGCCTAATTCTAGGTTCTGGAGGACGTGAACATGCTTTAGCATGGAAAATTCAAGAAAGCACTAAAATTGATAAAATCTATATAGCGCCTGGGAATGCTGGCACTTCAACAATTGGGCATAACCTTAGTGTTAATGTTTCCGATCTTGAAGCTGTTAAGCGCCTGATAAATGAGCATGAGATTGGTCTATTAGTGGTTGGCCCAGAAGCCCCCTTGGTTGATGGTCTAGTAAATAACTTGAAAGCCGACAAAGACTTTTCTAATTTATTAATTATTGGGCCTGATCAGGCTGGTGCACAGTTGGAGGGAAGTAAAGATTATGCAAAAGCATTTATGCAAAAGTATAAGGTTCCTACTGCCCAATATGCAAGTTTCACCAAAGAAAATTTGGATGATGGATTGCAATTTTTGAACACTTTAAAGCCTCCTTATGTTTTAAAAGCAGACGGATTGGCTGCAGGAAAGGGAGTTTTAATTCTTGAAGATTTAGAAGAGGCAAAAAAAGAGCTCCGAAACATGTTGCAAGACCAAAAATTTGGAAAGGCAAGCGAAAAGGTAGTCATTGAGGAGTTTTTGGATGGAATCGAAATGTCTGTTTTTGTATTAACAGACGGCAATGATTATTTAATTCTTCCAGAGGCTAAAGATTACAAAAGAATTGGAGAAGGAGACACCGGCCTTAATACTGGTGGAATGGGAGCAGTTTCCCCGGTTCCATTTATGGACAAGCATTTAGCAAAGAAGATAGAAGAACGTGTTGTTTTACCAACCGTGAAAGGCTTGCAAGAAGAAAAATTCGATTATAAAGGTTTTGTTTTCATAGGCCTAATGATTGTAAATAATGAACCCTTTGTAATTGAATACAATGTTAGAATGGGTGATCCGGAAACAGAGGTAGTGATGCCAAGAATTAAATCTGACTTTGGAGAACATTTAATTGCATGCGGAAAAGGGGACTTAAAAAGTCAGGACCTGAAATTAAGCGATCAATATGCAGTTACAGTAATGTTAGTTTCAGGAGGTTATCCTGAAACTTATCAAAAGGGATTTGAAATCACAGGCCTTGAAAACTCAAAAGACACCATGATATTCCATGCTGGTACCAAGCTGGAAAACAATACCGTTCTTACAAATGGAGGCCGAGTGCTTGCGCTTAGTTCGATGAGCGAAAACATGCAAGATGCGTTGAATCATTCATTTAGAATGGCCAATCAAATTCAGTTTGAAGGAAAATATTATAGAAAAGACATTGGAAAGGATTTGAGTTAATTACTCAACTCCTCCAGTTTGTTTGGCTTGAGCTCTGTATTTATTCAATTCAAGGATCCAATAAACCAAGCCTCCAAAGATTACCAAAGAGAATAAAATATTAGGTAGGTTTCCTAAAGCAGGTAATACAGCAAAAGAAGCCTCTAATAAATCACCTAATCCGTAAACAAAATCATTCCAAGTCATAGTGTTCAAATTTGTACCCCAAAGGTATTAAATAAAATGAGTGAATGAATTAACTTCGTTCTAGGATTAATAAATTTTGTGAAAGCACTTCAATCTTCTTTTATCGGTACAATATTCCTTGGACTGTCATCAAGCATTGCGATTCTGATTGCGGTATGGCAGTTTTTGTCAAACGATAACTCATCTTATACAAGTGTATTCGATGATTTACATCCCTTAATTGAAGTAATAGTGAATACAATTGTGCTTGGATTTAATTTCTATTTGTGCCAACAATTGGCCAAGCGCTTGAAATTGATAAAAGGCAACTTTGTCTTTAGTTTAGTTTACATGGCGGTTTTTGTTTCTCTTGCCCCACAAGTGCTTTTAAATACTTCTTTTCTTCTATTCTTAAGCTTATTGAGTCTTTTGTTCATTTTGTTTTTTAAAATTCAGAAACAAAGTAGCATTCGATTGAACCTATTTGGGCAAGGGATTCTTATGGGAATAGCCAGTCTTTTTTACCTACCTTCTTTGGCTTACTTGCTAACCGTCTATTTCGCATTAGCGATATTGAGACCCTTCCAGTTGAGAGATTACTTAATCTTAGGAATAGGAAGTTTGCTGCCAGGTTTGTATTACTTTTCATCGCTTTTCTTGTTGAAAGGGATCCCATTTTCTAAGGACTTAATTTCTCAAACCAGTTTAGAGTTTTCCTTTGGTTTGCCAATGAGTTCGGATTTGATCTTATTGCTTTATGGATTATTTGCAGCGGTTGGGTTTTTCATGATTCGCTCTTCTTTGGTGGTTCATTTAAGGAACCAATTGGTTCTTGTTCTTGGCGTATTAATCATTTCCTTAATCTCTGTTGTTTGCTTTCAAGAGCCGAGCTATTTTGGTGGACTAATGCTTGCATTAATATTCCTATTAACACCCCTGTTGGAAAAGATGAAACGCCCATGGTTGGCAGAATCATTAATCATCCTTCATTTGATTTATTTATCCTGGATAAATTTAGGATAATGCGAATTGAGCATTAAATTTTGCGCTTAAAACTGTAATTTTGAAACTTAATATTTGACTATGAAGTTTGGTGTAATCACATTCCCTGGATCCAATTGCGATCAAGACATGATCTATGTACTTTCAGAAATAATGGACTGCGAAGTGGTTAATTTATGGCACAAAGACCATGATTTGCAAGGAGCTGACTTCATTGTATTGCCAGGAGGTTTTTCATATGGTGATTATCTTAGGTCTGGCGCAATTGCCAATTATTCCCCCATCATGAAAGCTGTGGTGAAGCATGCAGAAAACGGCGGCTATGTCATGGGAATTTGCAATGGATTTCAGATTTTATGTGAGTCAAATTTATTACCAGGGACTTTGTTGCATAACAATCATCAAAAATTCACTTGTAAAAATGTATTCTTGAAGGCTGCTAACCAAAACTCTATTATCAATCAAAATGTTGACCCTAGTGCTGTTTTAAAGATTCCAATTGCGCATGCAGAAGGAAGGTTTTTTGCACCTGAAGATTTGCTCAAAGAAATCGAAGACAATCAACAAGTGATTTATCGCTATTGTGATGAAAATGGAAATTTAAGCCCTGAATCAAATCCAAATGGATCTTTGAATAACATTGCTGGTGTCTGCAATAAGCAAGGGAATGTATTTGGAATGATGCCACATCCTGAAAGAGCGGCTGATGATACTTTAGGGAATACAGATGGTCTTGCAATCTTACAATCTGTACTTAATAAGGTAATGGCTTAAACCAAGCTAAGCTTTAAAAAAATTCATTTCATCCACATAACTGGCAACAGCTTTAGGCATATAGTGAGTCACTTTCTTGCCTTCTGCAATTGCTTTACGAATAAATGATGAGCTAATTTTCATTACTGGAGCTTCTACATAGTTTACCTTATAATGATGCCTTAACTCGCCACCTTCATTTGATTCCATTCTTGGGTACACATACAGTTCATGCTCATCAATAATTGATTGATGGTTTTTCCATTTGTGAAAATGATTTAGATTATCTGCACCCATTATGAGCGCAAAATCATTCTTGGGAAATTTTTCTTTTAAAAAGGCCAGTGTTGTGCTGGTGTAATTAGGTTGCGATAAGGAAAATTCTATATCAGATACCTGTATTCTTGGGTCATCATCAATGGCAAGCCTAACCAAATGCAATCGATCATAATCTTTTAACATGCTGTCCTTTTGCTTGAAAGGATTTTGTGGGGTAACTACCATCCAAACTTGATCCAGATCGGTAAATTCTACCATGTAATTGGCAATCACCATGTGGCCAACATGAACCGGATTATAGGTGCCAAAAAAGAGTCCTATTTTCATGCCTTAAGAAAATGTTTAATGGTGGAATGGGCTTTCTCACAAGCAATCTCAAGATCATCATTCAAAAGTATAAAATCAAATTGTGAAGCAGTAGCCATCTCTTCTTCTGCTTTTGCAAGTCGATATTTTATTTTTTCATCGGTTTCAGTTTTCCTTCCACGAAGTCTAGTTTCTAATGACGCTAATGAGGGAGGCATCACAAAAACCGATAGTGCTTTTTCTCCGAAATAAGATTTTAGTTGAAGACCGCCTACAACATCTACATCAAAAATAACATGCTCATTCTTGTCCCAAATACGATTGATCTCACTTTTCAGAGTGCCATAAGAATGTTCTGGATAAACTTCTTCCCATTCAATGAATTCGCCTTTTTCTTTCTTTTTATCAAACTCTTCCTGGCTAAGAAAGTAATAATCTTTGCCATCAATTTCTTTTCCTCTTTTTGCCCTTGTGCATGCAGAAATTGAAAAAGACAGATTCAATTCTTTTTGAAGTAAGTGCTGAACAATAGTTGTTTTGCCAGCACCAGAGGGAGCAGAAAAAATAATGCATTTTCCCATTAGAGCACGTTTAATACCTGTTCTTTAATTTTTTCCAATTCATCTTTCATCTCTACTACCTTTTTTTGCATAGCAGCATGATTTGCTTTAGAGCCAAGAGTATTAATTTCTCTTCCCATCTCTTGTCCAATAAAGCCTAGTTTCTTTCCTTGTCCAGATTTACCTTCAACACTAGTTTTAAAGTAATCACAATGGGATTTTAGTCGCACTTTTTCCTCAGAGATATCAAATTTCTCAATGTAATACACCAACTCTTGTTCAAATCGATCTCTATTGATTTCTACTTCATTTAAAGAATCTGCCAAATGCTGCTGCATTCTCTTTTTTACTTGCTCGATTCGTTCATTTTCATATACCAAAGACTCTTCTAAAAGCGATTCAATCGCAGTTACATGACTGAGTAAATCAATCTGAAGGCTTTCTCCCTCAGCCGCTCTGAAGGCTAAAGTGTTTTTGATGGCTGTTTTTAATAAAGTCATCACTTCTTGGGCATCATCAGATGCTAACAAAAACTCTTTCTGTTTGATCACCTCTGGAAGCCTGCTAACCATTTCAAGGTTATTTAATGGTGCAAGCCCTAACTTTGTGGAAACGGAGTTGATGTTCTCAAAATAGGAAATGATTTGGGTTTCGTCGACCTCAATTTCTTTTTGACCGCCCATGCTTTCCAATTGAATATTCAACTCCATTTTTCCTCTACCAAGTTCACTTGCTAACAATTTTCTCATGTCCATTTCAAGGCTTTTAAAAGCACCAGGAATTCTGACATGGATATCAGTTTGTTTGCTGTTTAGTGTTTTTATTTGAAGGCTAAGCTTTCTATTTTGGATAATTCCTTCGGCTTGGCCAAAGCCAGTCATTGAATGTAACATCTTCTTATTTTAATTCGAATCAAAATTATCCAAACCCATTGGCTTTACCTCATTTTTAGGCCTTTTACTTACTAAATACACTCCAAGGAAGATACAAATGGCGGCTATAATCTTGCTTTCGTCCAAGCTATCTTTTTGCATCAACAAAGCCACTATGCTAGCAATTAAAGGTTGTGAGTATATATAGGTGCTCACTGTACTTGGATTCAATTTTGACAATCCAAAGATGTTAAAGAGGTAGGCAAAAAAGGTGGTGGCCACAATTACAAAGGCAAAGGCCATCCAAGTACTTTCTTTAAAGGCGGTCCAATCTGTTCTTGTAAATTCTCCAAATCCAAAGGGAATGACCAAAAGAAATCCAAACAAAAACACCCACTTAATAACGGTGTAAGGACTGTATTTTTTCATCAATGGTTTTACCCTAACTAGGTAGATGGCATAAGAAAAAGCGTTAAGGAAAATAAACAAGTCGCCTTTTAAATTGTTACTGGAAATTGACAAGTCTGCTTTGCTCAAAATTAAGCCTACCGCTCCTAGTAAGCCGACAATAATACCCATCACTTTCAATTTCGTGATTCGTTCCCCAATTAGTAGAGCAGACATCACCAATACAAGAATAGGGTTGCAGGTCATAATGATTGCCGCATTAATTGGGCTGGTAAGGTTTAAGCCGTAAAAAAACATCAATTGATTTCCTGCTACCCCAAACACTCCGCAAATGAATAAGGCCAACAAATCCTTTCGGGCTATTTTCTCTTTTTTCATTCCCAATCCAAAAAGCCAAAATAGACTCAAGGCGCCTAACACTCTGCAAAAAATAAAAGCAAAAGGTTGAATGAATTCTGGCATCAATTCCTTGGCCACAGTATAGTTTACCCCATAAATGATGTTGGCTCCAAGAATGGAAGCATGAGCCAAGTAATGGCCTAACTTATTGCTCATTTATGGCTTTGTTTAGTTCAGCTATGTTTGCCTTTGAATTACCAATAAAAATGAGTTCGTCAAAAAGGACTACTGGTCGTTTTAGAAAGGTATAATCGCTCAATAGCAATCCTTTAATGTCTTCTTCGCTTAATTTTTGATCAGCCAAGCCCATGCTTTGGTATTTTCTTGCTCGCCTGCTAAATAGAGATTCAAAATTTCCAGATTTAGCTTTCATTTTGGCCAAATCTTCCAAAGTAATTGCTTGAGGTTTTTATATCTTGCAGTTCAAAGCCCTTGTCTAGCCCGTTATCTTTAATGATCTTTTTTACAGGTGGTACAAGTCGATAAATAAAATACCTTTCTCATGCTCAAAATTTGAGGCAAAGGTATACTTAAGGCGTCAACATTTCTATGGCAGAAGAAGCAAAGGCATTAAAATTATTTTCTAAACGAAGAATTTGGTTAACCATACTCATTGGATTAGCGGTAGCTACTTATTTGATGTTTAGAAATTTTGATTCAGAAAATTTTAAGTCGATTGAATGGACTTGGTATTCTAGCTTTTGGATATTCGTAGCCATTGTGATGATGGCCATTCGAGACTTGGCCTATATGTTTCGCATTCGAGTATTAACAGATTATGAACTATCATGGAAGAATAGCTTCGATACCATTATGCTTTGGGAGTTTGCTTCAGCAATTACTCCCTCTGTAGTTGGTGGCTCAGGGGTAGCAATTTACTTGCTAAATAAGGAAGGAGTAGGAATTGGAAGAAGTACTGCTGTGGTTATGGTAACGGCCATGTTGGATGAATTGTTTTACATCATCATGGTTCCTTGTGTCATTTTAATGGTAGGATTTCAGGATCTATTTCCAGTTCATTTGGAAAAGGAAATATTTGGGATCGTATTGGGTACTCAAGGCTTGTTCATTTTTGGTTACTTATTCATCGTTTTTTTAACTTCCATTATCTCTTATGCAATCTTTTTTCGTCCAAGAGGATTCAAGTGGATCCTGCTGCAAGTTTTCCGCTTGCCTGTTTTAAGAAAATGGAGAAAAGATGCTGCCTCAACAGGAGATGATATTATTGTTACTTCCAAAGAGTTAAAGGGAAAACCTAAACGGTTTTGGTTCAAAGCCTTTTTTGCCACTTTCTTTTCCTGGACAGCTAGATTCTGGGTCGTCAATTTTATCATCCTTGCCTTTGTTGGTGTGGATAATCATTTTCTTATTTATGCAAGGCAATTGGTCATGTGGGTAATCATGTTAATTAGTCCAACACCTGGAGGAACAGGAGTGGCAGAACTCGCATTTTCAGGCTTCTTAAAGGACTTTATCCCATTAGGCTTGGCAGCAGCTTTGGCCTTGCTGTGGAGGTTGATTAGCTATTATCCTTATCTCTTTATTGGGGCAATTATTCTTCCACGTTGGATCAGGAAAACCCATTGATGCTTGGTCTAAATAGCGGATTGCTTTAATTATTTTTGATAACACTTATTTTCGAAAAAGATGGCTAAAAAAGACCTAAAGTTTGCAACTAAAGTAATCCATGCTGGGTTAAGTGCGGACCAAAGCACAGGTGCAGTGATGACCCAATCTATCAAACAAGCACCTACAAGCAAACTTCACCTGGTGTACATAAAGGATTTCAATATTCTAGAACAAGCAACCCTACTAGAAAAGCATTGGAGGATAATATTGCTGCATTAGAAAATGGAGAATATGGCTTATGTTTTGGCAGTGGATTGGCTGCAATTGATGCCGTGCTAAAGACCCTTAAGGCAGGAGACGAAGTAATCTCTACCAATGATTTATATGGAGGATCTTACCGGTTATTTACCGAAGTCTATGAAAAGTTCAATATCAAATTTCGTTTCGTTTCTATGCATGATGTATCAGAGATTGAAGATTCAATTGGCCCAGCAACGAAAATGATTTGGGTAGAAACGCCAACTAACCCAATGATTAACATTATTGACATTGCAGCAGTTTCTGAGATTTGCAAGGCTAATGATTTGACTTTAGTGGTTGACAATACCTTCGCTACTCCTTATTTGCAAAATCCAATAGATTTGGGTGCCGACATTGTGATGCATTCATTAACAAAATACATGGGAGGCCATTCAGATGTATTGATGGGAGGCCTAATTTGCAAAGACAAAGAAATCGCAAATGCATTATATCATATTCAAAACAGTAGCGGAGCAGTTGCTGGGCCACAAGATAGTTTTTTGGTGCTTCGTGGAATAAAAAACGCTACACCTGAGAATGCAAAGGCATTGCGAAAATGGAAAAGTTTTGGCTCATTTTCTAAGAGAACACCCAAAAGTTGATCAAGTATATTGGCCTGGTTTTGAAGACCATAAAAATCATGAGGTTGCAAAACGGCAAATGAAAGATTTTGGTGGAATGATTTCATTTACGATAAAAGGAGACAATAAAGAGGAGGCTTTCAAGGTGATGTCTAGTTTTGAGATTTTTACATTGGCAGAATCTTTAGGCGGTGTTGAGTCTTTATGTTGTCACCCAGCCAGCATGACTCATTGGTCGATTCCAAAAGAAGATCGATTGAAATCAGGAATCTTGGACTCTTTGATTCGCCTAAGTGTGGGTGTTGAAGATGTGATTGATTTACAGAAAGATTTAAACCAAGCTTTAAACACAATTTAAGAAACATGAAGAAGGCAATAATTACAGGTGCAAGCCAAGGTTTGGGAAAAGCCCTGGCATTGGATTGTTTAATTGCTGGGTATAGAGTTGAGGGTTACAGTAGAACAAACTCCATTGTTGATGAGAATTATGATCATCATTGCATTGATTTGAGCACTATAGAACAACTTAAAGCCCTAGAATTTAATGTGGATAATTGCACTGAACTGCTTGTAATTAATAATGCTGGAACACTTGGTGAAATTTGTCATTTAGGAGAAATGAGTGCCAATTCAATTCAAAAGGCATATGTTTTAAACACCATAGCACCAGCAATAATTTGCAATGCAATTATTCATGCAACCAAAGGCAGTGGTATTCCAGTCTATATAATAAACATTAGCTCTGGAGCGGCAAATGGCACTTTAGATGGTTGGAGCATATACAATAGTTCTAAAGCGGCACTAAATCGCATGAGTGAAACAGTAGCTGAAGAATTGAATTTGGAAGGAATTGAAAACATAAAACTCATTGCTTTGGCTCCAGGAATAGTTGATACAGAAATGCAATCTAAAATTCGATCCACGAAAAAAGACCAGTTTTCGAATGTCGACCAGTTTACGAAGTTTAAGAATAATGGAGAGCTTCAAGCTCCATCAGAAACTTCGAGTAAAATATTACGTAATTTTAAATGCTTGTTTGAGCAAGGGAAAACTGTAGTTTCCTTGAGAGAATTTTAAGAAAAGAAATATGAAAAAGATCATTTTAAGCTCGTTTATTATTTTAGGTGCTTTAACTAGTATGGCACAGGAAAAATGGTGTGCAACCATGTCAAACATGGAAGAGTTTCATCAAGAGAATCCAGAAGCCAAAGAAGCTTACTTGCAACAATTGCAAGATTTCAATAAATACGTTTCAAAGCTTCAAGGCAATAAAGCAGCGTCGGCTTATACTCTTCCAGTTGTAGTCCATGTTGTTCATTACAATGGTGCCGGAAACATTTCAAAAGCACAAATTGAAAATGGATTAAGCATAATCAATACAGACTTTAATAAATTGAATGGCGATACTGTATCTGTGCGAAGTGTGTTTAAACCGCATATCTCTAACATGGACATTGAGTTTAAATTAGCAACTAAAGACCCTCTTGGAAATTGTACAGAGGGAATTACTCGCCAAAGTCATTATTACTCAAAAAATAGAAGAAACGAACCAAAAGCCTTAATCGGATGGGATCCATTTAGTTATTTAAATGTTTGGATAGTAAATTCCATTAACCCAAGTGGTTTAGGCTCTGGGACAATACTTGGTTTTGCTCAATTTCCATCTCCAAATGCAGGCGCCTCTAATACTTACGGATTGGTGGTAAGAGCTGATGAATGGGGTAGCATTGAAGCTGCGCAAGGAAATGACGGAAGAACTGTTACTCATGAAATTGGGCATTGTTTAGAATTATTGCACACCTTTCAAGGAGGCTGTGGTAGTTTTTGTCAGGCAACGGGCGACTTTGTTTGTGATACACCTCCTCAATTTGACGATAACAACAATTCTTGCAGTCCCTCTTTAAATACCTGTACAAATGATGCAAGTGGTAATGGAGGTTCTAGTAATTCAAATCCATACAACTCAAATGTTCCAGATCAATTGGAAAATTACATGGGATATGGCTTAAATTGTTTGGGAATGTTCACAGAGGGACAGAAGACTCGTGTTCATTCAGCATTAACTTCTTACCAGAAACTTATTCAAACCTCAAGCGCTTCAAACTTAATTTCAACAGGAACAAATGCTGGTCACACGCCTGGTGTTTGTGTGCCAATTGCAGAAACTTGGGACTTCGATAAATTTCTTTGCGCTGGTGGTTCTACAACATTCAATCAGAGCAGTTATGGTGGACCTTTAACTAGCTATTCATGGTCTTTTCCTGGCGGAACTCCATCAAGTTCAAATTCTTCTACACCAACCATTACCTATAATAACCCGGGGAATTATAATGTTGTACTAAGAGTGGCCAATTCTGCTGGTTCTGACAGCATTGTATTGAGCAATTATGTTCATGTTTCTTCAAATGCTGCAACTTATTCTGGATTTAATTATGTTGAGTCTTTTGAGAGCGCAAGTGGATTTTCTTCCGATTGGGTTTTGATTGATCGTTCTTCTTCAACAATTAGTAATTGGGATCGAGCAAGTTTTGCTGGTTCAGCTGGTTCAAGTAGCCTTTGGATCAATAATTTAAATTGCGCTGCAAGAGGCGAGGTTGATCAAGCGATTTCTCCAAGCATTAAAATGTCTGATGTGTTGAACCCTTCCATTTCGATGAAAGTGGCCTACAAAAGAAAAAATAGCGGCAGTAATGATGAGATTAAGTTGTTTGCATCAACTGATTGTGGCGCATCCTGGGTAAATATCATTAACATGCTGCCAACCTTTTATGCGTATGATAACAGCACCAACACAAATAATTTTATTCCTACTCAAACGGCTCATTGGAGAACAGTCTCCATACCTGCTCAATTCATTCCTAGTTCCATAAAAACGGCTGACAATGTGAAATTCATGTTAGAGCTGGAAAATGGAAATGGAAACAATGTTTTCATTGATGAATTCAAAATCAACGGACAATTGGTAGGCATAGAAGATCAGGTTGTTGAAGAAAGTGATTTTGTCATTTATCCAAATCCATCTAATGGATGGGTTAATTTAGATTTTAACATCAAACAAAATATTAACTCTGCTAAATTGTTTGTGCAAGATGTGATTGGGAAAACATACCCAGCGATTTACCAAGGCTCTTTAAGTGCTGGCCCTTATCAATTCAAATTAAATGGAGATGAATTGGCAAGTGGAGTGTATATCGTGAGACTGGAATTAGACGGAGAAATCTTAAGTAGAAAGCTTGTAATTAAATAAGCCTTACTCTTTAAAGCCGATTAAAATTGTAACACAACCGTTTCTAACGATTCCGGTTGTGTTTTCTTTTTCAGGTACCTTGATGCTTAATTTCATGGGCCCTGTTTGCTTTACTTTAAAATCTGCAGTTGCATAAGCTTGATCTAGGGTGTCCTTCAAATACGTCTCATTATCATCTAATAATTCAAAACTTGTCCCCTCTAAATATGGATCTGCACAAACCATTAGGCGATAAGATAGACCTTTATTAAAATTCAATTGAACTTCTGCATTTTCACCAGGAACTAGGTGCGCGGCATTCATTTGACCATTACTGATGTAAGGAGATAGAGCAGGAAGACATTGACGCTTTGTAAATCCTTTGCATTGTGCAAATACACCAGTGCTTAAGAGGAATAATGAGCCCAGTAATATGCTTGATTTTTGTCTCATCGTATGATGGAACTTCTAATGTCGGTGACCAATACTTTTATCTTATTGAAAGTGCTGTCTTGCATTACGCTTATTTCTTGATCATTGGCTAAAACCAATCCCTCTTCTTCGCTATTAACATCGTTCATTTCATCATTCTTCCTTTGAACGATTTCACCGTAGTGTTGTCTCAACAAATCGAGATTGTTCAATAGCTTAGTTAATTCATGACTATTTACAGCTTCATCGATAAGTGCATTTAAATCACTTAAAGAGCTTTTTTGGCCAATGATGATTTCCCGAATTCCTTCAGAATTGGTTTCCTTGCTAAGCATATGGGTTCCTAAATAAAGGCCTTCTATCCAACCTCCCAAAAGCACATATGTAGAAATGTTTTGCTGATTGTATTCCTTCAAATAGGCATCATTTTCCAAGAAAAAATCGCTTATTACTTGCAAAAGCGTATCCCTATTGTTTGCGTTTGATTCTAATCTCGAAATGTATGCTTGCTGAAAAGTTTGGGAAATGCCTAAATCAGCTGCCAAAGATTGAGACGCCGAGAAGTAACGAATAGCATCATCTCTTTGACCGAACAAGCCGGCATAACTTAAATCAGCTCCATAAACGCCTAAGTTTAAAGCCTTTTTAATGGTAGTCACGTATTCTTCTTGCTTGGATACTTCATGCAATTTGTCCTTGTGATATTCAACACCTTCATTTTTGAAAAGCATGGTCAATTCTAAGGGAGATGGCAAAGAATAAAAGATATTTTTTATCCTGCTTGTTTTTTCCTGCAGACCCTCATCTACAAGATTTGTAGTGTCTTCTTCAATAATCTCAACTGCTTCTGTTTCTTTATTTCCTTCCTGACAAGCAAAAATGCTTAGCAAAACAATAGAAACTGCGAATCCAAATCTCATCTTCATAGTCATTTGGCAAAATTAGGTATTAATGTGCTTCTAGCCAATTAGAAGCATGTTGCATTTCTACGGTTAAAGGAACCTTAAGTTTCACTGCTTGCTCCATTTTCTCTTTAACCATTTTCATCAGTGAATTCAATTCTTCCTTGTGGGCATCAAAAACCAATTCATCATGCACTTGCAAAAGCATTTTGCTTTTGTAGTTTTCCTTTTGCATCACTTCATGAATATTGATCATTGCGATCTTAATAATATCTGCAGCAGAGCCTTGAATAGGAGCATTGATGGCATTTCGTTCTGCAAAGCCTCTAACAATTGCATTCTTAGAATTAATGTCCTTCAATATTCTTTTTCTATTCTTAATGGTGCTTACATAACCCTTTTCCTTTGCAGAAGCAACACTGTTGTCCATGTAATTTTTTATACCAGGATATTTATCAAAATAGTTATCAATTATTTCTTTTGATTCTCCCCTTTTAATGCCAAGGCGTTGAGCCAGTCCAAAAGCAGAAATTCCATAGATGATTCCAAAATTGACCATCTTGGCTTTGCTTCGCATGTCTCTATCTACGTCTTTAATGGGAACTTCAAATACTTTTGCTGCTGTTGCTGCATGAATATCGTCGCCATTATTAAAAGCTTCAATCATTCCCTGATCATCACTTAAGGCGGCAATAATTCTAAGTTCAATTTGTGAATAATCTGCCGCTAATAATTCGAAGTTATCATCTTTTGGGATGAAAGATTTTCTTATTTCTCTTCCTTTTTCAGTCCTGATTGGAATGTTTTGAAGGTTGGGATTGTTAGAACTTAGCCTTCCTGTAGCTGCAACCGCCTGCATATAATTGGTGTGAATTCTTCCGGTTGAAGGAAGAATAAGGTTGGGCAAACTATCTACATAAGTTGACTTCAACTTCTTCAGAGTTCTGTACTCCAAAACTTTGGGCACTATCTCATGCTTGTCTGCTATTTTGCTTAAGGTGTCCTCGGAAGTAGAAAATTGTCCCGTTTTGGTTTTTTTTGCCTTTTCATCAATCTTAAGAATATTGAACAAAATGTCGCCCAATTGTTTTGGGGAATCAATGTTAAACTCTGTTCCGGCTAATTTGATGATGTCTTTTCCCAAGACTTCAATGTCTGAACCCAACTGCACAGAAAATTTTCCTAAAGCATCTGTATCTAGATTTATTCCTTCGCGCTCCATGTCAGCCAAAACTGGAATCAAGGGCATTTCAATTTCTTCAAATAAGTCCATTAAACCATTTGATTTTAAATCCATGGCCAACACTTTTTTCAATTGAAAAGTGATATCTGCATCTTCACCTGCGTATTCAACCACCTCTTCGGGTTTTAAATCGCGCATGTTCAATTGATTTTTCCCCTTTTTCCCGATAAGGGTTTCTATGGACACCGGCTGATAGCCTAAATAGGTCTCAGCTAAAACATCCATGTTGTGCTTTTGATCTGGCTCTAGCAAGTAATGGGCAATCATGGTGTCGAAAAATTTTCCTTTAATACGAATTCCATAAGATTGTAAAATGGCAAAATCATACTTTAAATTTTGTGCTATTACTTCTTTCTTCTCATCGTTAAAGATGGATTCGAATTTAGAGAGCAATGCCTGACATTCTTTTTTGTTGCTAGGGCAAGGCAAATAATAAGCCTCTCCTTTTTTACTTGAAAAAGCAATTCCAACCAATTCTGCTGTCAATGGGTCCAATCCGGTTGTTTCCGTGTCAAAACAATAGGAAGAAGCGGTACTGAGATTGTTTAAAAGTTCTTGCTCTTTATCCTGAGTATCTACAAGGATGTAATTGTGCTTTACGTTTTCTATGGTTTTTAAAGCCGCTTTTGGCAAAACTTCTTCAAGCTCATTGTCAGCCTGACTACCACCTTGAAACAAATCCATTTGTCCGCCATTGGGGTCTGCAATTACTGCTTCTTCACCTAAAATTCTCTTGCTCAATGTTCTAAACTCCACATCAGCAAAGACCGCCTTCAAAGCTTCCTTATTCATAGGGTCTCGATGTAAATCTTTTGGGTCAAATTCAATTGGAGCATCAATGATGATGGTGGCCAATTTTTTTGATAATAAGGCTTGCTCTTTATTGTTTTCAACCTTCTCTTTCAATTTTCCTTTTAAGTCGGCTGTGTTTTCCAAAAGTTTCTCTATGCTTCCATATTCTTTTAAAAATTTCTTAGCTGTTTTGTCTCCAACTCCTGGTATTCCAGGAATATTATCCACAGCATCACCACGCATTCCTAAATAATCAATTACTTGAAGGGGATCTTCAATCTCAAACTTTTCACAGATCTCTGGTATTCCCCAAACCTCTGGTTTGTTGCCACTTCTAGCAGGTTTGTACATGAAAATATTCTCAGTCACAAGCTGGCCAAAGTCTTTATCGGGCGTCATCATAAATGTGGTGAAGCCTTCTTTCTCTGCCTTTTTGGCTAAGGTACCAATTACATCATCTGCCTCATAACCATCGGCAAAAAGGATGGGAATGTTAAAACCTTCAATGATCTTTTTAATGTATGGAATGGCCAATTTAATGTCATCAGGCATGGCCTCACGATTGGCTTTGTATTCTGGATATTCTATGTGCCGTTCTGTGGGTGCTTTGGTATCAAAAACGACCGCAATATGACTAGGCTGATGAGCTGTTATTACTTCAAAAAGGGTACTGGTAAAACCATATATCGCAGAGGTATTTAAGCCTTTAGAGTTGATCATTTGATTTTGGCTAAAAGCAAAGTAGGCTCTATAAATTAAAGCGTAGGCATCAAGAAGCCATAAAGTTTTTTCTGTTTTCGACATATTTAAGAAGGGCTAAAAGGGCCTTCAATTTAGTTAAAAAGCCCGAGAAATGAAATGAAAAAAATCGACTTAATTGCATTCTGCAATCACCACGGCTAAAACTGTCTCACCAACAGCTTGCAAAGTGGATTTATCGATGATGTCCATATTGTCTGCGTGGGTGTGCCAATGTGGAGCAAAGGCCTGTGTGCTTGGATCAAATTGGATAATATCGATGGAAGGAATGTCCAAAATCTTGTTCACATATAGGTGATCATCTTCAGAAACGTGATTGGTTTCTTGCCAAACGAAATGTTTACCATGGCCCAACAATCTTGCTTTAGCCCAAACTTTTTCTACCACATTGGCTGCGTAATAACGAGAGATTCCTTCTTTGGTAAAGAAAGCATTGCTAGCTCCCACCATATCCAACAAGATTCCAAATCTTGCTGTGTAACCGGGAACATGAGGATTGTTAGCCCAATACTGACTGCCAAGACACCAAGTTCCGGGTTTTCTCGGCCTAGGGTCATCTGATGGCTGACCATAATCTTCAGCATCAAAAAAGATAATGTCGACTCCAATTTCTGGATCTTGAATTTGTATTTGCCGAGCTACTTCCAGCAAAACACCAACACCGCTTCCGCCATCGTTTGCGCCATCAATTGCTTTATTTCTATCTGTAATGTCTTGGTCTGCAAAAGGTCGAGTATCCCAATGTGCAAAAAGAAGAATTCTATTTTTCTTATGGGTTTTAAAAGCACCAATGATGTTGCGCATGGCAATTGATTCTCCATTGTATGCGGTGAGCTGCGCTTCTTGATTGGTCACTTCAAAACCAAATCGTTCTAAACTATTGGCAAGAAAATCTCCTG
>CBDCLY010000010.1:0-12249 GCA_965218715.1 Vicingaceae bacterium | reverse complement strand
TATGGTAACCTGACGAAGTGTTCTTACTGAAGGATCCATGGTGGTGGTCCACAATTGCTCTGCATTCATTTCCCCAAGGCCTTTATATCGCTGAATTCCAACACTGGTCTCCTTTCCACTTCCCTTCATTGCATTTACTGCCTCATCTCGCTCATCGTCGTTCCAACAATATTTAGATTGATTCCCTTTTTTAACAAGATAAAGTGGTGGCGTTGCTATATAGATGTTTCCACCTTCAACCAATTCTTTCATGTGTCTGAAGAAAAAGGTTAAAATCAATGTTTCTATGTGGCTACCATCAACATCGGCATCACACATAATGATTACTTTATGGTATCTTAATTTAGAAACATCTAAAGCTTTTGAATCATCTTCAGTTCCAAGCTTTAACACCTAAGGCTGTATAAATATTTTTAATTTCTTCATTTTCAAATATTTTGTGGTGCATTGCTTTTTCCACGTTTAATATCTTTACCTCGAAGTGGCATAATTGCCTGAAACTTTCTATCTCTACCTTGTTTTGCTGTTCCACCTGCCGAGTCTCCCTCAACTAAGTATATTTCGCATAAGGATGCATCTTTTTCTGAACAATCAGCTAATTTACCTGGCAAACCAGAGCCAATACTCATTACATGATCTTACGCTGCACCATTTCACGAGCCTTTCTGTGCTGCGTGTCTTGCTTGTGCTGCTAATCATTACTTTCTGAACGATAATGTTTTAGCATCATCTAGGATGTTCTTCTAAGGTAATCAGACAACATTTCCCCATACCGCCTGAGTCAACTGCAGGCAATAGACCTCCTCTATTTCCTAAGCTTTAGTTTTTGTTTGCCCCTCAAACTGAGGCTCTTGAACCTTTACAGAAATAATTGCTGTTAATCCTTCGCGAAAATCATCTCCTGCTAATTTCAAACTTTAATTTGGCATAGCATTCCTGATTCATCTGCATATTTCTTTAAGGGTATGCTAGTTAATCCTCTTCGGAAATCCTGATAAGGTGAGTACCGCCTTCATGCGTGTTAATATTATTTACATAAGAGTGTAAATGTTCTCTGCATAAGATGTATTGTAAACCATGGCTACCTCAACAGGCACTCCATTTTTTTCACCTTCAAAAGTAAATCACATCTTTCATTAATGGCCTTCTCTTGATTTCCATCTAAGGTAGCTTGATAAATTCTTTTAATCCTTCTTCTGAATGGAATGTTTCACCCTCAATGTGGTTCGCCATCTTCCTTTTTATGCACGTCTAGATCTACCAAATGAGAGGTGTTATTCCTTTGTTTAAGGTATGCCAATTCGCGCTTAGACGGTTTGCTAATGTATCGTAACTGTATTCTAAGACTTGTGTAAAAGATGGTGGAATCAGGCTTAAAGGTTACAATGTAGTTCCTCTTAATATCGGTTGTCCCAATCTTCCTTAACCGGAAACTTGAGGCCTTACCTCTGTTCATACTCTTGCTCGTATACTTTACCGTTTCTATATACAGTCTGCTTTTAATATGCTCTGATAAGTGCATTTACACAACTTACACCAACACCGTGCAAACCACCAGAAACTTTGTAAGTATCCTTATCAAATTTACCACCTGCGTGGAGCACAGTCATAACAACTTCTAAAGCAGAACGACCTTCTTTTTCGTGCATGTCGACAGGAATACCACGTCCATTATCCTTGACGGTAATGCTGTTGTCTTCGTTAATGCTTACTTCAATCTTATCGCAATGCCCAGCAAGAGCCTCATCGATTGAGTTATCTACTACTTCATACACTAAATGGTGCAGGCCTCTAACGCCAACATCACCGATGTACATCGCCGGTCTTTTTCGTACTGCTTCTAAGCCTTCAAGCACCTGTATATTTGATGCTGAATAATCTTTCTTATCTGTATTTTCTTTGGCCTTCTCGCTCATAATTTGAGGTTAATTTCTAGGTTTAAACAAAGATAATGAAACCCCATAGGGGAACTTGCTGAAATGCCTTTAAATAAAGGATGTTTATCAACAATTAATTAACAAAATGCTTGGGATTTTTACCTAAAAAGAATAGCTGAAGCCACCAAGAACATTAAAGCCTTGTGTAGGATAATCTTGGTACTTTTTATATGACACTCCAGCAATGTTATTGAATCGAATAAATGCAGCTAATTTCTTGGTGTACCTATACTCGAAACCAAGGTTGGCATCAACAAATGCATCTAGTTTTTCTACCTTCTCCATATTGATTCCTGGCAGTGCATTAGGATCTTGCTCAAATGATCTAGCCGATTGCTCTCCCCAAAAGAATAGATCTAAACTCACATTTAATTTTTGACGAAGGCTATAAATCCCATTTAGATTAACAATAAGCTCTGGCCGATGCCATGCTTCCGTTTCGTTTTTGGTAGAATAATTAAAATATTGAGCTTTTAAAAACACTTTTAGTTTCTCATCTGAACGATAGGCGTATTCTGCTTGGAGTTTTAATTCTTTCAAATCATCATAGACTACACTAAACTGATAATCGGTAAATCCAGAAATGGGATAACTCTTAACAAAGAAATATGCATTTTCTAGATTTTGGTGTGTAGCACTTAAGTTAAAAGATGAGCTTTGGCTTAAAGTTCCTCTAATTCCTCCATATACCTCATACTTTTGATTGGTGTTAATCAATGGGATTCCTTCTCTTACAAATAGATTTACATTGCTAAATGCCCTAAAATTATTTCGTTGAATCCCTCCAGACAAACCTGCATATGGCACTAATACATCTTCCAATGCATTGTATTTAAGCTCGGCCAAAGGATAAAAGTGAAAATCATTATCACTCCCAGCATTAAGATATGCCCCTAAGCCAGCCAATATTTTAAAGTTTTCGCCCAGAGTGCTGATGCTTGGTTTTAAGCCCAAGATGCTACTCGTATTTACAGGGTGATCATTGATGTCAGCAATTACATCAACCTTATAAAGTTCTGCTCCTACGAACTGACTCAATTGAACATTAGCAGTAACATAATGCTCTTGCAAGTCTTCTTTCGCTTGTGTTAACTTGTAATCTAATTCTCCTTGATACCTTAAGTTGAACGAGTCCTTTTTAGTACTTAGCAATTTAACATCTACGTCGAAACGATTAAGGCTCTGCGCCAAATCAGGTGGATTAATGAAAAAGTCTTTTGGGTAGGTTTGGTGAAACCCATAATAGTTATAATCCTCTTTCTCAAAACCCATCCCTGCTGATAGGGTATGTTTTTTCCAAAATCGTTGTCCAAATAGAGAAACACCCAACTCACTCCAATCGCTATCTTTTATTTTATTTAACTCATTTAATCTCCGATAATTAATATGAGTTCCTATGGAATATTTTTTTGACCTTAAACTAGAGTAGCCCAACTCTGCAAAAGGTATAACTGCGTTACCTACCCCTATTTTTGCATAAGCATTATACAATTTAACCAATGGTTCACCCTTAATTTTTGCTGGGCTTATGGATTCTACTGAAAAAACTAACTGGGACTTGTTTTTTAATGAAATGAATAATCCAATTCAGTTTTTAACTTAACTGGCTTATCATCTATTTGAGGTTCAAAGCTTTTCTTGTTGGCATCTTTTAGGATGGGTTGATAGGCCTTTATTATTTTAAAGGTATCGGAAGGCAAAGACTCTTGAGCATTCAGTATTGAACCAGTATGCGCCAAGAGGCAGATTATTATCAACTTAAAACTATTTTCCATTACTTTCTTCATCATCCTATTCCTCAATATCAAAAATGGATTTATTGGATACATTTTCTTCGTCAAGGAAAATTTCTATCGGAGCCGCTTCATTGTTTTTATCCAATTCTTCAGCCTGTCTTAAAATGCTTAGTTTCTCGCTTGCTATATCAACCAATTCCTTATTTTCTGCATTATCAATTACGCTTTGGAAAGTAATTCTTGCATTGTAATAGTCTCCCTTAGAAATGAAATTATCTGCCAAGAGAATAAATCCTTTGGCGATCCAATAAGGAGAAGATGGCACTTGGTCTACTAAAGTGTAAATTATGGTGTCGCTTTCTTTATATAGACCTTGCAAATAGTAAATTCTTGCCAATAAGTATTTTGCTTCGGCCCCTACTTCATTATTGCTATTTCTTATGGAATCAAATTGAACAATCGCTGATTCATAATCTTCAGTTTCATACGCACCTTTCCCAATAATTAATCTTGCTTTCTCTTGGATTCGAGAATCATTAGTTTGATTTGCTAAAACCAATTTTGCCATTTCCCCAGCTTGATCGTAACTTGCCTTGCCTAAATCTTATTTCCATTAAACTGTTTATTGCAAACTCTCTATTTTGCTGACGTTCGGCAGTGCTTTTTAATTGTTCGAAATACTCTCCAGCCTCTTTTAACTGATCCATCTCTAGATGCAACTTAGCCAATTGTAGCAGTGACTTCTCTAAAAATTTATTTGGACTTCTACTTAAGACTTCATTGTAATCTAAAATTGCTTCTTGGTCAAAATTTGCTTTTGCTTCGCATTCTGCTCGATAGAAATGAGCGTTTAAACTAAAAATCCCTTCTGGGTATCTTTTCAAATAGTTGGTGAAATCTCTTGTGGCCTTTTCACAATTTCCTCCAAGGTAATTGTTTTCCGCTATCACATAGGATGTAGAATCTAGTTTTGCCTTGCTGATGTTAGCGAAAGGCACACCATTGATATAAGCTTCGAACCCTTCGGCATCTGCCTTTTCAATGAACACTTTTCTTACCTTTTCTAATGCTTCTTTTGCTGACCCTGTAGATGGGAAATCTTTAATGACCTTATCGAATGATGCCATTGCAGCATCATCCTGTTTCAAGTTAAAGTGAATCAAACCTACTTTTAAGTAAGCTTCAGCCAAATAATTACTCGAGGGGTAATCATTGATCAGTTGCTGGTAAAAAGCCATTGCATCCTGTTCACGATTTAATATTAAATAGGTTTTCCCTAATTCGAATAAGGCATCATCATGATGAACAGATTTTGGATAATCTTGAATCAAGGTTTTTAAGCGCTCAGCTTTATTTTTATAATTGCCTAAAACACCGCTTGAAATGGCACTTTGAAGGCTGGCATAATCCTGTTGATTCACATTTAATTTAATAGCTTGGTCGTAATATTTTATAGCGTTAGAATAATCCTTTTGAATGAAATAGCTATCTCCAATTCTTAAATAGGCATCATTAATTAGCCCAACATGCTCAGGAACGGAATTGTCTAAATATTCTCTAAACCAAAAGATGGCACTCTTGTACTTTTGGCTTTCATAATTGGTATAGGCCAAACCGTAAAACCCTTTAGTATATTCTGGCAATGACAATGAACCTGGACTAGAAAGAAACGTTGAATATGAATCATTCGCATTGTCGTAATCTTTCAATGAATAAAAGGCTTCAGCTTTCCAGAACTGAGCCATTGCAAACAATTTCTGATTGTAATTATTTGAACGTGAAATGGTAAAAAGATCTATGGCCTCACGGTATTTATTCTCTCTAAACAATTCTATTCCTCGATAATAGGCGATTCTTTGCTTGGCCTCTAATAATCTGATGTTTTGATCCTTTATGCGATCGATAGAAGCCAATGCTTCTTTGTAATTTTTTGTTGTATAATAAACCCCTACAAGGTATTCATAGGCATTGGCTAGCTTACTTGAATTGGGATAAGAATTGATGTATTCCTCAAATGCTAGGATGGCGTCATCGTAAGGATGAAATGACAATTCATAGGCCGTCATAGCATAATTGAACAAGGCATCCTCTTTTATCTCTTCATCTGGGCCTTCTCTATAGGCACTTCTAAATGCTTCTTTTGCTTGTCGTTTAGAACCCAATCTAATATTGGACTCACCAATGTAATAGTATGCATTCTGAGCCAAGGTATCATTTTCGCCAATTGACAATTCCAAGTTCTTCTTGGCCAAATCGTATTGTCCAACTTTGTAATGCGCGTAACCCAATTGATAATAATCCTCCTTTACACCAGTCTTTTTAGTCAAGTACTTCTCTAAATATGGAATGGCCTCCTTGTATCGTTCTGTTTCATAATATGCAACTCCAATCATCTTCCTTATTTCTTCCTCTCTTTTAGGAGGAGCAGAATCCAATACTGCAGGGGCATAGGCCAATAGGGTGTCGTACTTCTTTTGTAAATAATAAACTTGACTTAAGTAATAGGGCACCAAGGGTCCAAACTGCTTGTCCTTAGATATTTTTCGAAAATTCGTAGCCGCTGTTACGTACTTTTTATCCTGATAGGCAATGTGAGCATAATAGTACCTTGCTGCAGAAACATATGGATTGTCGGTATCCTTAATTTCATAAAAATATTGGGCTGCTTCCTTAAATTCATCCAATTGGAAATGGCTATAACCTGCCTTAAAATTAAATTCTGCTTGCTCCTCATGGCTCAAGTCTAATTGATCCACTTGACTCAAAATGTTTAACACATCCTCATACCGCTTCTTTCTGAATTGAAATTTCGCCAGATTAAATCTTGCTTCTACCTGATGTGCACTTTCTGGGTGATTTTCAATGAACCTTCTAAGCAAAGCATCAGCATTGCTATGAAATAATTCAATGGCACAAAGAGCATAATAGTATTCAGCGTCAATTCGAATTTCTGATTGGGAGCCTAAATCGCTTTTTAAAACTTGGTTAAAGGTTCTTTGCGCAAGGACAAATTTTTCCTTTTGAAAAAGCTCTATCCCGTCTCTAAATTCTAAATCACCACCTTTTTGAACCATGCTCAACTGTCCATACAATAGACTGCCACTAAATACTATCAGAACGAATAAGGAGATTCTAAGGCTTTTGAACATTAAGCTGAAATGAAAATTAAATTGTAATCTAAAAATTTAAAGTTAGCCTTATGTGTTGCGGACTAAACTAATAAAGAGTGAAGTTTTCAACGCATTTTTGTTGATAGTATTGCTTATACTATTTATGCTCACCAATCAATTTATTCACCTTTGAAATAGCAAGAATAGCTGCTTATATTTGAAAAAATTACAGTCATGCCAGGAACAGCAATAATAGAATTGAATAGTGTAAATGTTTTTCAAAAGAAACATTTGGTGCTTTCTAACCTTGGATTAAGAATTGAAAAAGGAGAAATTGTTTATTTGGTAGGAAAAAATGGTAGCGGAAAAAGTAGCTTTCTAAAAACCCTGTATGGAGAACTAAAATTACAAGAGGGAGAAGCAAGGGTTGCCGGACATGATCTTCAAAGTATTAAACGAAAAAAGATTCCCTACCTCAGAAGGAAGATTGGCATCGTATTTCAAGACTTTCAATTGTTATCAGATCGAACCGTTCAAAACAATCTGAAGTTTGTAATGAAAGCTACAGGCTGGAAGGGCAAAAAAGAAATTATTGAAGGAATTCAAACGGTATTAGAAAAAGTAGGCATTGGTACTAAAGGGTTTAAAATGCCTCATGAATTATCTGGAGGAGAGCAACAACGGGTTGCCATAGCAAGAGCTTTATTAAACGATCCAGAGGTAATTTTAGCAGATGAGCCTACAGGAAACTTAGATCCTGAAACCTCAATTGAAATCATGAAACTATTGGTATCCATTAGCCAAAATGATAAGGCAGTTTTAATTGCAACACATGATTATGAATTGATTAGAAAGTTTCCAGGAAGAATTTTGCAATTTGAAAATGGAAAGATTAGCGAGCCAAAGCCAACAATTCCAACAGCTTCTTAATGTTGCTGTGATTATTAAACTTTTCTGCAACTATATTTCTTCGCTTTTTCAGTTCTTCATGATCGATTTCCTCTTCGAGTAATCTAGACAACTCAGTACTCCATTCATTTAGATCATTTGCAATGTTGCAATGTTCCATTAAATCTGTACCAAATACCATTTCATTATTGGCGAGGATTTGGTTCCCTAAAATCAGTGATTTTACCAACTTGATTTTTATTCCTGTTTTTTGAAAAGTTGGTAAGCAGGCCACTTTTGATTCTGCAATAAGTCTTAATAATTCTTCATCGCTCGGATTTTCTACCAAATGAACATTGCTATTTAAGGCAATCCTTCTTTTTAGACTTTTTCTAGGATTTCTGCCAGCTACAATCAGCGTTTCTTTTGAATTTTCAAGCACCTGCATTAAAAACTTTACTGCATTTTCATTTTCCATCACCTCAAGGTTTCCATGATAAATGGCTTGTTGCTTTAACTCGAATTCAAGCTGCTCATTTATCTCATCTTCAATAAATATGGGTAGATAATGTGTATTCTGATTTAATTTTTTAAAATGACTTAGATCTGATAATGACAAAGCGAAGATGGCATTCGCTTTTGCCAATACAGCTTCAAAATGTTTTAGTTTGATTGCCTCTGCCCAATAATAAAAACGACGAAAAGGATTTCCTTCTACCTTAGAAAGAGAAGAATAATAATCATGCTCTACATTGTGCGTTCTAACATAAATTAATCGATCTGATAGTTGTCCATTAAAAAGTAGATAGGTTGAATGTAAACCTTCCAACCAAATGGGAGAATTATCCATTTTTAATCGATATACTAGTTTTCTACTTTGCCTTGATTTAACTATGAATGGAATTTTAGAAAAATGTTTAAGCAAACTCATTTGCCTAGGGTAGCAATTTAATTCCTCAACCAATTCATTCAAGCTCCCAAACTCTTTTTGTTGATAATCAAAACAATGTAATGCCACTTTAATCCCATGCATATGAAATGCTTTGAGCCTGTAATAAACATCTATTATTCCTCCATAGTTCGGGGGCGATGGAACATCAAATGCGATTACATGAATATCAACTTTTTTCAAATCAAATGTTATTGAATATTTCCTTTAACTTTTTTTCTTCATGCTCCCAATTTAGCACTTCCCTAGCCTTTCTTGCATCTTGTTGCCAATGCTCATATTGATTACTTTCAAGCATAGATTTTATCTGCTCAGCCATTTCTTTCGCATCATAGGACCTTAACTCTTCTCCTAAGTCAAAGGCTCCAATTATTTTTTTTACTTCTATAAGATCTGAATACAAGATTGGCGTTAAGCATTGGATGCAATCAAACACTTTATTGGGCACTGCAAATCGATAATTCAATCCTATATCTTTTTCAATTGAAATGCCGAGTCCAGCCCCTAAAGTATATGGTCTTAATTCATTTGGACTCAACCTGCCTAAAAAGATAATCGTTTTTTCCAACCCTAATTCTTTTACCTGCTTTTTTAGGTCGTTTTCAATGTCGCCTGCACCTGCAATCAAAAGCTTTTTATTAGGGAGGTGCTGAAATGCGGCAATCAACTCTTCTAGACCTCTCCCAACATTTAATGCACCTTGGTAAATAACAGTGTTTCTGTCTTTATTTAAGTTTTCTGGGACATCAATTTTTCTCGGAAAATTAAAAATTAGATCCATTTTTAAACCATACTTCTCATAATAGGCATCGGCAATTCCAGGACTCACCGTATAAGAATGTTTTAATTTTGGCAAGATTCTCTTCTCGATAAATTCCCAAATCGATTTTACTCTAGGTCGATGAACCAATTCTGGAACCTCGGTAAAGTATTCATGACTATCATAAACCAAAGGAAGAGATTTAAGTTTTGAAGCTAAATAATTAGCCGCTAACACATCTAAATCATTTGCCAGAAGAAGGTTTGACTTTGAGAAGAGTAGATGCACAAATAGACGAATGTTTAAGTTGATGTAAAACAATGGTCCTTTATTGAACCATAAGCTAAACCTTTTTCCTTGGTAGTGCTCTGGACTAAAGTCTTGACTATCTTTTCTCCATCTTCCTAGCAATAAAACATTGTATCCTTGATTAGAAAGTGAAGCACAAATCTTCTGAACCCTTTGGTCAGTGCTTAGGTCATTACTTACAGAAACAATAATTCGTTTTCTTGTGCTCACTGAAGCGAAATTTAGCATTTATTTTCACAATAGAAATCTATCTTTGTGACCAACTAGATGATGAAGATACAAGCAAATTTCCCTTTAAAAGAACTGAATTCTTTTGGCCTTAGTGTGAAGGCAAAATATTTTACTAAACTAGAAACGGTGGACCAAATAAAAAAACTGATTTCTGAAGAGGTTTATCAAAAGGAAGCAAGCATGATTATTGGCGGGGGAAGCAATGTATTGTTTCAAAATGACTTTAACGGTTTAATTATTCAAAATCGAATTTTAGGGAAAACGATACTTGAAAAGAGTGAGAATTCTGTTTTAATTCGGGTTGGTGCTGGAGAAAATTGGCATGAATTTGTTCTCTGGTGTATTGAGAACAATTTTTCCGGCATAGAAAACCTATCCTTGATTCCTGGTTGTGTTGGTGCCAGTCCGATGCAAAATATTGGCGCATACGGTGTTGAAGTGAAAGATGTAATTGAAAATGTTCATGCCTCTAATTTATCTTCTGGTAAAAGTGAGGTCTTCGCCAACGCTGATTGCAAATTTGACTACCGAACTAGTATTTTTAAAACTTCTCATAAAAACAAGTACCTCATTCATCATGTTGATTTCAGGTTAAAGCTTAGTCCAAACTTTAAGCTAGACTACGGTGCAATTAAGGAGGAACTTAAGAACAACTCTGATCCTGAACTTTCATTAAAAGCAGTTTCTCAAGCAGTGATCAATATTCGACAAAGGAAATTGCCGAATCCGAAAGAGATTGGAAATGCTGGTTCATTCTTTAAGAACCCAATCGTTGGCAAAAGCGTGGTCGACGATTTAAGAAAATTACACCAGGAAATTCCAGCTTACGCTTTACCGGATGGTTCAGTTAAACTTGCTGCTGGTTGGCTGATTGAAAAAGCAGGATGGAAAGGTTTTTCGAAAGGGGCGATGCTGGTGTGCATAAGAAACCAGGCATTGGTTTTGGTCAATTATGGATCTGCCAGTGGAAAAGAAATTAGTGATCTATCGGATAAAATAATCCTAGATGTTCAAGAAAAATTTGGAATTAGCTTAGAAAGAGAGGTTAATCTAATCTCTTAAATGGTAGCATTCAATAAAGAGCCACTATTTAACAATTGGTGGAAATGCTTTTTACGTCTAACCAAGTCTAGCAATTCTAAGTGATGCATATGGTGACAGTCTGATCCTATAAAAGAAACAATATCAGCATCAATCATGCGCTCTGCAATTTTTTGAGTTTGGGGAGAATAATGGCCAATTAAAGAAAGCATGTTCAATTGCAGCTTCACGCCTTTGTCGTGCAATTCTTGATATTTCTCGAAATTGCTGTACCAGTAGCTATACCGCTCTGGATGGGCCAATATGGGGACGTATGAATTGGTTTGCAACTCAAAAATTATGCTGTCTAAATTGGGCGGTTCTGCCATAAAAGGCAATTCAAACAAGACATGGTTTTCGCCGATGGTTAATACCTTGTTTTCTTTAATTAAATCTTCAAGCGTTTCATCTAAATAATACTCAGCGGCAGCATTTATTTCAACATTAATTTTTTGCTTTTCAAGTTCTTCCCTAACTGCTTTCAACCCTCCTAGAATTATTTCAGGAGTGTTTTTGTAAAAATCACTCATTACATGAGGTGTAGTGGTAATCCTATCAAATCCTAATTCTTTGAATTTCCGAATCATAGCAATACTATCTTCCATAGTTTTTGCACCGTCGTCAATTCCAGGAATAAGGTGAGAGTGAAGATCTAGGCCAATTTGAGATAAATCAATTGGTTCTAAATTTCTATTTCTGCTAAATAAATTGGATAACCATGACATCTTACCAGTCTTTAAATTTGTTCTGATCAGATAAAAACCACTCTACTGTTCTTTCTAATCCATCTTCAAATTTAACCATTGGTTGATAACCTAGTAATTCTCGACTTTTATCAATATTGGCTAAAGAGTCTTGAATATCTCCTGCCCTTGATTCGCGATGAAAAGGCTTCACCGAGGAACCAGTAAATTTTTTGATAAGATCAAAAAGATTTAATAGTGAATACTGTTCTCCAACTGCCACATTAAATATTTCTCCAAATGCCTTTTCATGAGGAGTAAACAAAGCACGGATGTTTGCCTGGACAGCATTTTCTACAAAAGTAAAATCTCTTGTTTGTTTCCCATCTCCATTAATAAATGGTGACTTTTCGTTCGACAAGGATTGGATAAACAATGGAATTACAGCTGCGTAAGCTCCTTTTGGGCTTTGATTGGGTCCAAATATGTTGAAGTATCTAAGACCAATAATTTTTTGACCATAATTTAAATGAGAAACTTTAGCGTAAAGCTCATTTGTAGCCTTA